>JBBRPP010000016.1:0-102065 GCA_038227995.1 Acidimicrobiales bacterium | reverse complement strand
GCGCCAGCGCCTGGCAACGCTACGCCGGCAAGACCACCACCAACCGCACCCCAACCGTGCTCGACTGACCTACACTCAACCCGCCTCACAGGTGGGGAAATTCGATGAACACACCTGGGGAATTTCGATGAGCGCCATCAGCGTATCGATACAGATCCGGGACCGCGCCACGCACCATCGCGGCAACTGCATCCGCATTGAGCATCGGCGGCACCCCGACGCGATTCCCGTTCATACCAATACCATCGCCGCCCGACCCCCGATGCTGTCGCTCAACACTCGAATTCTTTCACGTACGCATGGGCTGCCTGGCCTTGCGAGCCCCGGCCACGGATACCCGGAAGACCAGACATGTCGAGTGCGCGGAGCGTCTCCACGACCCCACTTCCATCAGAGGCTAAAGAGCCCGCGTTGAGAAGCTTGTCCGGAATCAGAGAACGCCGCGTTCGATGCTGTCTGGGGAGCTGACGATCCGCAGGAGACGCCCAACGCTGTACACAGCACAGCTGCAACCAGACCTGTTAAGCACCCACGCATCGCGCCAGATTGCGTCGCTCCGGCGCGCCAACGCAAGCACGATCACGAGTGCAGAACAACGAACGCCGATCGCCGATTGCCAAAGTGGGCAGTTCTGATGGCCACTCGCGGGCAGTTTTACTGACCGCGTCGTGCGCCTCGTGCCCGCTGCAACATCGGCCGTCGGGAGGAGCGGCGGCCTGTCGCCGCCGCCTGGTTTTGACATCGCCCGTTACACCCGATTTACACCCAACCTGGCGATACAGCTCATCATCAAGCAACATCGAATGGACAAACCAACACCGTGACCTGGGCAGATTGGACGGACCAGCACTGTGCGTACTGGCCTCACGACCCTCTCAAGGTGGACGCACGGGTTCGAATCCCGTTGGGGCTGCCAATCGAACGTCGAGACAGAGCCACTCTTCGGAGTGGCTCTTCCCATTCCACGGTCATCCTTGCTGATCTCCGAGACCGTCGCCGCGCCGCGGGTCGGGCTAGGCCGGGCTTTGCGCCGGCTCGGCGTCGTCGATGAGCACGGGCTTGCGACGTTGTTGCTGGGTCATGATGATCACGACAGCCAGGATCAGAACGAGGAAGATGATGCTGGTTCCGGTCGTTCCCAGCCCGAAGCCCTTGCCGGTGCCAGGGTCAGCGTCTGCCGCGATGTGTCGCGGCTGAGACATGAGGTCGCCGATCGACGCGCCGAGCGGACGTGTGAGCACGTATGCCATCCAGAAGGAGAGGATCGCGTTCAGGTGGAACACGAGGTGCGCAATCGTGATCAGGGCGATCAGTCCAGCGAACAACGCGACCGACTTGCCGTAACCGAGGTCGTACTTCTCGGCAATCAAGTCGCCTGCAGCGGTGCCGAGCGCGAACGTGAACAGAATCGCGGTCCAGTAGAACGCTTCACGCTTGACGGTGTGGATCGAGTGGATCGACAACGTCTTCTCGCTGATCTGCCAGATGCCGAACGTGGCCAACATCAACACCGCGAACACGATCGTGCTGGTGGTGAGCGAGACACCGAAGTGCTCGACCATGTTGTCGGTGATGAGCGTGCCGACGACGCTGAGCAACACCACGGCCACCCAGTAGACCGCCGGGACATAGGCCGGCACGCGGAACTGAACCACCAGAGCAACGATCAACAACGAGCCCATCACGGCCGTCGTCGTGTTGAGGTTGTCGCCGAGCTTGCCGTTGATGAAGTCTGCGAAGGTCTCGCCCACCGTGGTGCACAGCACTTTGATGATCCAGAAGAAGATGGTGACTTCTGGAACCTTGCTGAGAAGGTCGCGGGTGTCTGCTGACGGATGCAGCAATGAGGACGTCTTTGGCACGGTGGTTCCTGTCGTTCGGCGTTCCCGACCGAGTATGGAGGAGGGCATCCAAACCTCCGGGACGATTCGGGTCAACTGTCCGTAAATCGTCCGATCACAACGAGACGGAATCTCGACGGGTAAAGGGCAGGTAAATCGCTGCCGTGCCGAACTCGGCGGGCAACCAAACGGGTTTATGTTGCGGCTCGACGAGGGAGATGTGTCGTGATCGAGGCCACCGGTTTGGTGAAGTGCTACGGCGACAAGGTCGCCGTTGAGGATCTCTCGTTCTCGGTACGTCCCGGACTCGTGACGGGTTTCCTGGGGCCGAACGGTGCAGGGAAGTCGACGACGATGCGGATGATCATCGGATTGGATGCGCCGACCGAAGGGGTCGTGACGGTGAACGGCCGGCGATACGTGGACCATCGTGCGCCGTTGCACGAGGTTGGGGCGCTCCTCGAAGCGAAGGCCGTCCACAATGGTCGATCGGCGCGCAACCATCTGCTGGTGCTCGCGGCCACATGCGGGGTATCGGCGCGCCGCGTTGACGAATTGCTGGGCTTGGTGGGTTTGAGCGAGGTCGGGTCGAAACGCGTTGGCGGATTTTCGTTGGGCATGGGACAGCGTCTCGGCATCGCAGCCGCATTGTTGGGTGATCCCGCGACGCTCATCCTCGACGAGCCGGTCAATGGCCTCGATCCGGATGGCATCTTGTGGATTCGTCATCTGCTCCGTGATCTCGCGGCCCAGGGCCGCACCGTTCTGGTCTCGTCACATCTCATGTCGGAGATGGCACTGACGGCAGATCATCTCCTCGTCATCGGCAGAGGCCGGCTGATCGCGGATGTGACGGTCGCGGACTTCATCGCGCAAGCGTCGACCGATCTCGTCCATGTGAGGACTCCCGACGGCGAGCGCCTTCGCGAATTGCTCGTCGGGCCTTCGGTTCACGTCACGGCCGTGTCACCGGGTCGACTCGAAGTGATCGGATTGACCAGCGACGAGATCGGTGACGTTGCGGCAGCGAACGGCATCCGGCTCCACGAACTCGTGCCGCACCAGGCATCGCTCGAGGACGCGTTCATGACGCTCACCCGCGATTCTGTCGAGTACCGACCCACCGAGGTGGTGACGGCGTGACCGTGCTCGATGAAGCTCCACGACCAACGGTGCCGTCGCTCAGCGAAGCCGACAAGGCGGACATCGAGGTCACCGGCAGACGGGTGATCCGGTCGGAGTGGCTCAAGTTGCGAACGCTCCGGTCGTCATGGCTGACGATGGCGCTTGCGATCGCGTCCGTCCCCGGGATCGGAATCGCGATCGCGTGGTCGACGGCCAACGACTGGCCCAACATGCGGCCGCGCGAAAAGCTTCACTTCGATCCGCTCGGTGATCCGCTGTCGGGCTTCAACCTGGCGCAGTTGGCGGTTGGCGTGCTGGCTGTCCTGTTGACAGCGGGTGAATACTCGGCCGGCATGATCCGGGCGACGTTTGCCGCCGTTCCTCGACGTCTCCCCGTGCTGTGGGCCAAGGTCGGTGTGCTGGCAAGTCTGACGTTGGTCACGATGGTGCCGGCCGCAGTCGTGACGTTCTTTGCGAGCGAGCACCTGTTGGCGACGCGTCACATCGCGACGACGTGGTCGACGCCCAACGTGCCCCGCATCGTCATCGGTGTCGGTCTCTACCTGACGGTTGTGGCCGTGCTCGCAATGGGCATCGGTGCGATCGTGCGGAACGTCGCCGGCGGGATCGGCGTGTTCGTCGGTGTCATTCTCGTGCTCCCGGTGATTGCCAGCGCGCTGCCGCAGACGTGGGGCGACAGGATCAACAAGTGGCTGCCGAGCAATGCCGGACAGGCGTTGATGTCGGTCAGCTCCGACAACACATCACTGTCGCCGTGGCGTGGCTTCATCGTGTTCTGCGCCTACGCCGTCGCGTCGCTGTTGGCGGCGGCAGTCCTGCTGCGCCGAAGAGACGCTTGATCAGGAATCTGATCGATGACGATCGCCGGCGTTCGCGCTGAGATGTGACTCGAATGTCGAAGGTTCGTGCGGTGTGGTTCGACGATTCCGAAGCAAGGCGATCGAGATGGCTGCGACGACGAGTGCACCGATCAGGATCCAGCTGCCGCCCATACCGAGGATCGCGGTGATGCCGAGCGCGGCCACGAGTGCCTCGAGCACGGGCCCGACCCGTTTCATGCCGACACGGGTTGGCGCGAGATGACGGCGACGAAATCGCGCGTGTCGGGTGTCAGGTAGCGAGACGACGACTTCGACATGCCGTTCAACAGCTTCGTGCCCTGGGCCGCGCCGGTCACGTCGTGATGAAAGGTGTTGAAGCTGACCCATGCGTGGTTGATGTCGAGCTCCATCCCTCGGACGGCACCTGCGTGTTGCAGCAGCGCGGCGAGCGACTGAACGCTGAGTCCGGCCGAAGCGACGTAGAGGATGCGTCCGGCGCTGTCGATGCCGATGCCTGATCGCCACACGTACAGCTTGTTGCCGACGGTGTGGCCCCATCGGTTCGCGGTGTTGTCGTCGAGCCCGGGCACGGGTTGTGAGCCGTCGACGATGAGGTCGAGGTTCTGTCGCACGACGAGTGGATGGTCGGCCGGGGTCACATCACCGCCCCAAGCACCGATGCCGAGATGGCCGTCGGCCGACAGCACCAGCGACGCGCCACCGTCGCGCAGGGTGCCGACGGTCTTGCCGGCCTTCATGAAACCACCCCGGGCGTCGCCGATTCGAAAGCCGGAGTTGAACGCGGCGATGAGGTTCGTCATGTCCGCTGCCGGCACCGAGCTGCCGCCGGTCCACGGTCCGTGCCCAGGTTCGTCGCTGCCGGGAACGATCTGGAACGCGGCGCGGTTCTGGTCGATGCGCACGACTGCGGCGAGGACGCTGCCGTGGATGTCGTCCGGTCGCAGGTACGCGACCTGCATCGCGGTGGCTCCCTGTACGGAGTCGCCGAGCGGTTGCCACACACCTTCGTTCGGCAGCGGTTGTGTCGCGAGCGGCGGGATGCCGTCCGCAACTGCGGGCGTTGATTCCGGACGGGTCACCGCTGTCCCGTTCGACGCCGCCGCCGGGACACCACCTGCGAGCGTCCCGCCGGACGAAGGTTGGTTGTGGGAGTAGTAGATGTTCTCGATCCGTGACACCGCATCGCCGTAGTGGTGCCCGCGGAGCCACTCGACAGACCTCTCGACCATGCTCGTATTTCCGCCGCCCCGCAGCGCGACGAGGTACGAGCAACTTGCAGCAAGGATCGCGGGCAGACAGAGCATTGCGAACCAACGGATCGCGAGCCGCGCCAGACCGGGGCGGGTCGGGTGCGTTCTCGCCTCTGTGTCCATCTGGTCGAGCGGCTCGTGGCGGGCGATCACATGCACGATGTCAACGGTAAGAGACCAACATTGGCGCACGCTCGGGTTGCAGTAAACGGTCGGTAACAATCATCCGTCGGGGGCGCGCCGATCGCCCTCGGATACGACGGTGAACCCGATTCCGTATCGCCGGGTCAACAGTCGGTAAATCGTGGGTCAGTCCGTTGGTGTTGCACGGAAACGGCGGGCCCTTCACAGCTACCGTCGCCCGCGTGAGTCGACCACGCATCCAGGATGACCTTCCGAGCTGGACTCGCCCCGAGTGGCATCGCGACGCCTTGTGCAAGGAGTTCCCGGGGATGTCGTGGTTTCCGGTGACCGGCCAGTCGCTGACCGAGCTGAAGGCAGTCTGTGAACGGTGCGTCGTGAACACAGAATGCCTCGACGCCGCTCTGGAGCGGTCTGAGGTCGGTGTCTGGGGTGGCACCAGCTCGCGGCAACGGCTCACGATCCGGCGAGCGGCCGCGTGAAGCGCGTTCCGTTCGCGTGATCATCCTCAACCGCGTCGCGGCGCGGACTGGTGTGCGCCCGTGAGGCTGCCTCTGCCGCGGCTCGTTCTCCGCTGGTTTGGGGTGCTCTGTTCTCCCGCGCTGATCTGTGCCGGACTGTCGTACGCGCAAGCACTGACCGTCTCGGATGCTCACAGCGTGATGTGGCGATCGACGAATTGGTTCGACGGACATCACTTCGGCAACGTCCCCTCGGCTTCGGTCAGCATCAGCGCGATGACACCGACGGCATTGGCTGGTGTCGCGACGACAGGCCTGACGTCGACGCAGTCATCCGCGACAGCCATCGATTCGATCGCAACGACAACGTTCTCGGCCGCGCCCGGAGCGGGGGCCGTCGACCAGACGAACGTGATGCCCAGCGACGGCGTGTGGCAGACGCTGGGCCAAACGATCGGTGGGTCGCCGGCGATGCAGGTTGCCTCTGTTCAAGCCGACGCCGTTCACACAACTCTGCGGGCCGCAGTGGTCAGGATCGATCAGTCCAAGATTCGGTTTCGGCTCGTGCCCGGCACGCAAGACCCGGGCAATGGGCCGTGGCCTGGAGGCGACCGACTCACCGCGGCCGAATCGGCAGCCGTTGTCGCAGCATTCAACTCCGGATTCAAGATGATCGACTGTCGCGGCGGCTTCGCCGTCGGGGGTCGTGTACTGGGATCAATTCGTCCGGGAGCCGCGACGCTGGTCGTTCTCGCCGACGGATCGATGAAGATCGGTCAATGGGGCCGCGACGTCGGTGCGTCCGACAACGCTGTCGCCGTGCGCCAGAACCTGGATCTCATCGTCGACGGCGGCCAGGTGGTCAAGGGCGTCGACGACAACACCGCCAACCGTTGGGGCAAGACAGTCGGCAACGTGCCCGACGTGTGGCGCTCTGGGATCGGTATCGACGCGAAGGGACGAATCATCTACGTCGCGTCGGATGGCCTGTCGGCCAAGACGCTGGCCGCCCTCCTCCAACACGCTGGCGCGATCAGAGCGATGGAACTCGACATCAACCACGCATGGGTGAGCTTCAACACGTTTCACCACGACGCGAACGGACAGATCACCGGCGTCAAGCTTCTCGACGGAATGAAGAAGCCGGGGACCCGCTACCTCACGCCGGATCCGCGGGACTACATCGCCGTTGTCTCACGTCGACCGCTTGCCGGCTGACCCGCTGTGTCGCCGTCGCGTCGGGGCGACCTCATCGACGCCGATCGCGGGCCGCCTCGGCGCTGAGCATTTCTTCGAAACGAAGTCGTTTCGTATATCGTCGCACGGATGGATGTGGATGAGGTCTACGAACGGCGGTGGTGGGCACTGGGGGTGTTGTGTCTGTCGTTGTTGGTCATCACGCTCGACAACACGATTCTGAATGTCGCGATCCCCGCGCTCGTCAAGGATCTGAACGCATCCACCAGCCAGCTGCAGTGGATCGTCGACGGCTACACCCTCGTCTTTGCCGGCCTACTGCTGACGTTGGGCAGCGTCGGCGACCGATACGGGCGCAAGGGTGCGCTTCTCATCGGTCTGATCATCTTCGGCTGCGGTTCGGCCACATCGGCGTTCGCCGGCAGTGCGACGCAGCTGATCTTCACCCGCGCCTCGATGGGCATCGGTGCGGCGTTGATCATGCCGTCGACGTTGTCGTTGCTCACCAACATCTTCCACGACCCACGCGAGCGCGGACGAGCAATCGGCGCGTGGGCCGCGGTCGCCGGCGCCAGTGGTGCGCTGGGCCCTGTGATCGGCGGAGTACTGCTGGCCCACTTCTCGTGGGGGTCTGTCTTCTTCGTCAACATTCCGATCATCGTGGTCGCGGTGATCGGCGGATGGCGTCTGCTGCCGTCGTCGCGCGACGAGCACGCGCCTCGGCTCGACCCGATCGGCGCATGCCTGTCGATCTTCGGTCTCGTCGCCGTTCTGTGGGCCATCATCGAAGCGCCGACGGACGGTTGGGGAGACCCGGTCGTGATCGGCTCGCTCGCGGTCGGCATCGCGGTGATTGCTGCATTCCTGATGTGGGAGCTCCACAGCAGCCACCCGATGCTCGACGTGCGCTACTTCAGGAACCGCCGGTTCTCGTCCGCCAACATCGCGATCACCTTGGTGTTCTTCGCGATGTTCGGGCAGGCGTTCCTCGCCACCCAGTACCTCCAGACCGTGTTGGGCTTCTCTGCGCTGGGGTCAGGACTGCGCATGTTGCCGATGGCAGCGTTGATGGTCCTGGTGTCGCCGCTGGCACCGCGGCTCGTCGAACGGATGGGCACGAAGATCGTCGTTGGCTCGGGTCTCGTGACCGTCGTGATCGGATTGGCCATCATCTCGACCATTCCGGTGGCCAACGGTTATGTGCACCTGCTCATCGGGTTCCTGTTCGTCGCAGCCGGGATGGCGATGACGATGGCCCCGGCGACGGAGTCGATCATGGGTTCACTGCCACGGTCGAAGGCCGGTGTCGGCTCGGCGATGAACGACACCACACGGCAGATGGGCGGTGCGCTGGGTGTGGCCATCCTGGGGTCGGCGTCGGCGACGGTCTACCGACCCGGCCTCGCTGATCGCGTCGGATCTCTGTCGCTCACCGCGTCGCAACTGACGCGGGCGAAGGACTCGATCGGCGGGGCGTTGCAGGTGGCACGAGAACTCCCTGCTGCCGCCGCTGCTCGACTCACGTCGATCGCGAAGTCCGAGTTCGTGTCCGGGTTACGGCTCGCGATCGTCGTCGCGATGGTGATCGTGATGGTCGCAGCCGTCGTCGTGTTCGCGTTCCTTCCGGCGCGCGCCGGCGACGTCACCGAGCCGGATCTGTCTGCCGCGAGCGAAGCAGCGGATGCGGTGGTCGGCGCGTGACATCTGCTGTCGCCGAGCCGGTGCGGCGCGGCCGGCATCGCAGTGCCGCCGCCGACGACGCGATCCTCAACGCAACGCTGGAAGTGCTCGCTGCCGACGGCTACGGAGCGTTGACGGTGGCCGCTGTGATCAGTCGCGCCCGTGTCTCGTCAGCGACGCTGTACCGCCGTTGGACCAACAAGCAGACACTCGTCGCAGCAGCGTTGGCGTCGCTGCACACCGAGTTGCTCGACATCGACAAGGGAACACTCGAGGCCGACCTGGCGACGTTCATCGACGGCGTCGCTCAGACGTTGTCGATTCGCCGCGACGACCTTGCCGAGCACGTGGCCCTCGCGCTGCAGCGTTACCCAGAGTTCCGCGCCGCCCTCAACGAGAAGTTCCTCGTGCCGCGACTCGAGCTGCTCGGCCGCATGCTTGCACGCGCCCAGCGGCGGGGCGAGCTGGGACCCGACCTCGACACCGAGGTGGCGTACAGCTTCGTCAACGGTCCGATCCATCATCGGATGACGGTGCTCGGCAAGCCCGCCGGCCCAACCTTTCGAAGGGCCGTCACCCAAGCTGCGATTGCAGCGCTGCGGTCACTGTCATCCGCATGATCTCGGCGAGGCTCGGCTCGACGTCAGAGATCTGAGTCGCGCTCTGTCGCCAGGGCGCGATCGGTGTAGTTCAAACTGGCGAGGGCTTGCAGATGCCGGTCGTCGGATTCTTCGACGGCGATCAGCGAGTCGTCAGCCTGGCTCGACGAACGGATCAGCTCATCGAGCTTGCGCTGGCTCGCAAAGGTCTGTCGTTCCTGAGCGTGCTGGATCACGAACACCATCACGAACGTCACGGAGCCGGTCACGCTGTACAGCGTCGTCTGCCACCAGCGCGGGAAGCCGCTGACGGCGCCGACGATCGTCCATGCGATCACGAGCAGGCAGGCGAGGATCGCGGTTGCTGCGTGGGAGGCGACGGCGCTGATCCAGTGGATCAACCGCCTGGACCAGTGCCGCGCATCCCAGCCGTCGGCATGGTTGGCGGTCACCGGCGATCCTCGCAAGACATCCGAACGGCCGCTTGGCAACGACTCGCGTCGTTCGTCGACCCATTGCCGTCGTTCGTCGGGGCCCGCTTCGGCGGACAGCGGGGACGGGGCGGACACGGTGCATCTGTGCCCGGTCGCGCGTTGTGTCAAACGTCGATCGCCGAAGATCTGACGCGACTCGGGATCAGCGAAATCGCCGGATCAGCGAGCGGCCACGATCGAGCAACGATTTCGCGCCACCGGTCTTCGACAGCGCATCGAATTCGTCAGCCGACAACTCGATCCGCGCGGCCGCGATGTTGTCCTCGACGTGACCGACCGATGACGTACCGGGGATCGGGAGCATCACCGGCGAACGGCGCAGCAACCACGCCAAGGCGAGTTGCGACGGATGAGCATCGCGACTGGCGGCCAGGGCGTCGAGCGGTCCCCCTGGCCTGGCCAGCTTGCCCGTCGCGAGAGGGAACCACGGGATGAACGCGATGCCATTGGCTTCGACGTGATTCAGCAATGGCTCCGCGCTGCGATCGGACAGGTTGAAGAGGTTCTGCACGGACACGATCGTGGCGATGCGGCGCGCCTGCTCGAGTTGATCGACCGAGACCTCGCTCAACCCGATGTGGCGGATCTTGCCCTCGCTCTGGAGCCGCACCAGTTCGCCGATCTGATCGGCCAACGACACTTTCGGGTCGATGCGGTGCAACTGGTACAGATCGATCCGCTCGAGACCGAGGTGCTGCAGGCTGAGCTCGGCTCGTTGACGCAGATACTCGGGCCGTCCGTCCGGTTCCCAGACGCCCGGACCGGGTCGAGTCAACCCGGCCTTGGTCGCGATCACGAGATCGTCGGCATACGGATGCAGCGCCCGCTTGATCAGCTGCTCGCTGACGAACGGCCCGTAGGAATCGGCGGTGTCGATGAAGTTGACGCCGAGTTCGACGGCGCGCCGGAGCACTCGTACCGCCTCGTCCGGGTCCTTGGGATCACCCCAGACGCCGGGGCCGGTCAGCTGCATCGCGCCGAAGCCGAGACGATTGACGACGAGGTCGCCTCCGAGTGCGAACGTTCCCGAAGCGTCTGCCGGCCGATCGACAGCGGTCATGGTGGCTCCTCATGGATTCGCCGGTCGACGTCGACCATGCATGGATTGAACCGCCAACGTACCGGAGACCATCGAGTTAGGCTCGGCCGCACATGATCGATCGTGCGCTGAAGAGTCGACGGACACCGTTGATCGCCTTCGCCGGACTCGCTGGCGCAGCGTTCGTCTGGATGTTGTTCCTCGGCCGTCACCTGTGGTCTTCGGCGACGAGTGGGCCTTCATCATCACGCGGCGCCAGCAGTTCTCCAGCGGGCACTACGCCGATTACCTGTTTGCGGCCCACAACGGCCACTGGAGCACATTGCCGGTGCTGCTCCACGCCTTGCTGTTCAAGGTGTTCGGCTTGCACACCTACATGCCGTACCTTGCGGGCGCGTTGGCTGCCCACGTCGCAGTTGTCGCCCTGGTCCGGCTGATGCTCATGCGCCTCGGTCTCTCGCCGTGGCACGCGCTTGCCGGATCGTCGGTGATTCTCTTGCTGGGCAGCGGCGCCGAAAGCCTTGCGTTCGGCTTTCAGGTCGGCTTCACTGCGGCGGTCGCGTTCGGCCTGTGCCAACTGCTGCTCGCTGACCATCCATCCCCCGGGGACGGCCGGTGGTTCGGTCGACGCGATTTGCTCGGCATCGTGTTCGCGATCTGTGGCCTGATGTGCTCGGGCACCGCGATTCCCGTCGTGATCGCGGTCGGAGTGACGCTGGCGATCAAGGGCCGCTGGCGGCTCGCTGCACTGCACGTCGGGGTGCCGGCCATCGTCTACCTCGCGTGGTACGCAAAGTACGGCGCGAGCCCCGACCCCGCCTTCCACATCGATCAGATGCCGCCGTACACGTACCGAGGTCTCACCGCCGCGATCGAGAACCTGACGCAATTCAAGGGTGCAGGTGGGGTGCTCGTTCTGATGGTCGTCCTTTCGGCCGCGTTCATCGGGAAGGACGAAGTTCGGCGAACGGCTGCCGCGTGGGGTTGCGCGGTCGGCGCTATTGCCTTGTTCGCGTTGGCATCGATCGACCGCTCGTCGCTGGGCATCGAGCAATCCGTGTCGTCCAGGTACGCGTACGTCGCAGGTGTGTTGCTGTTGCCGAGCGCGATCATCGTGATCCGCGAGGCCGTCGCGCGACTGCGCACGCCGATCATCCTCGTTGCTGTGCTGCTCGGTTGGGCGCTGGTCGGCAATGTTGCCAACCTGCTCCAGTTCGAGCGTGAGCGGTTGGCCATCACCGAGCCGAGCCGAGCCACGATTCAGGCCGCGGCAGCCATCGCTCGTCAACCGGGCATCGATCCTGCGGCGATCCCCGACCCGACATACGCGGTCGAGCTGTCGATGGGCTCGCTCGGCGATCTCGTTCGCAGCGGAGCCCTTCCGCCGCCACGCGTGTCAACGACTGCGCTGCTGCAGGCGCAGTCGTTGTACCTCGCCCACTTCGCAGTCGTCGCTTTACCGGCATTGGCCTCCGCCTCCGCTGCGGGCGCACCGCTGATCTCGAGCGTCGTCGACGCCACGACTTCGGTCGACGCGTCCGGGTGCGTGACCGTGCACCCGGCCGGCGCGACACCGCAGATCGAGGTGACCATCGCCGATCGAGCCGGCTTCACCATCGAATCAGCAGCCGCCGGCAACGTGACGATGACGTTGCGCACGGCCGCATCCGACGCGGTTTCCACACCACGAGTCGTTCCGATTGCTGCCGGGCAGTTGCTCGCCGTGACCATCGATCTCGGCTCGGTCCCGACATTCGACCTGCCGGTCGGCGGCGACTCGACGTTGTGCGGACTCACCGCCGGCTGACCGGCGGTTCCGGAGGTGACGTCGTTCGGCGGTTCCTGGCCCGGACGGCGGCGACCGCGCCGAGCCCGATCGCCAGGGCGACGACCAGCACCCAGATCCATGACGAGCCCGACGAACTCGACGCGCTGGATGAGCTCGGTCGAGTCGGCGTCACCGTCGGCTGCGGATCCGTTGCCGGACTCGATCCGATCGGTGCGGCGACTGCCGTCACAGGCGCGCTCGTCGCGGGCTCAGTCGTCGCGGGCTCAGGCGTCGTGACGGGCTCTGTCGTCGTCGTGTCGACCGCTGGTGCCGCGATCGTGAACTCGGCCAGCCGCGGCTCGGTTCCAGCCGGCTCGTCGCCGAGCCGGACCGCCAGCTGCGTCTCGCCCGACGTGAAGTAGGCATCGCCCGCCGCCGAGAAGGCGATCGCTTCGCCCTGTGGCTCGGCGACCTGAGGCGCCGAGCAGGGAGTGCCGGCGAGCGCGTCGGCGATCGACTCCCCGTCGGCGCGCCGGTAGGCCAGCACCTGCTGGTAGGTGCGAACGAGAATGGTGCTGCCATCGGGTGAGATGTCGGCGGCCGTCGCGAGCGCAGCGGGGAGGGCGAGCTTCGCCGTCGGATCGAACGCGCCGGTGTCTGCAATCTGCAGCGTCGCGACCTGTGTCATCGTGACCGTCGCAGTCGAGCTGAGATCAGCGGCCGACACAACGAGCACCCTGGAGGCCCCGCTGAGCACTTTGGTGATGATGTAGAGGTCGCCGTTGGCCGGATCGACGAACAACGATTCTGCGTCCTCCGGTCCGGTGGGGTACCGCAGGTTCAGCGCGAGCGCGCCAGTGAGCGCGCCGTTCGTTCCGTTCGGGGCAGCGCCCGGTTCGGGCACTCGGTAGACCGTGACATGGTCGCGCTGGGCGTTGTTGTCGCCGATGTCGCCGATGTAAATGTACGCCTGGCCGGGTTCCGGACCGGGGCCGACGGCGATGTCCTCCCAATCGGTGGCGCCGGCACCGGTGATGTCGAAGGTGCCGAGTGGGGCACCGGTGACGGAGATCGCAAAGAGCCGTGCGGAGTCGCCCGAATCGTTGTGGGCCCACAGCACTCCGGGATGCGCATGGCTGGCGGCGAGGCCGGACAACTCGACAAGATCGGGGACCTGGATCTCTCCGGCCGACACTCCAACGGCTACCCGGGCGCAGAAGGGCGCCAACGTGTTGCCGTCCGCCGCCGTGATCGGTGCGATCGCCGTGGTCGGTGCGGCGCTGAATACCACGGTCGATGACACCATGGCGCCGACCACGGCACATCGCGCGCCGACCAGGGCGAGCCGACGAACGTTCATCGCGTCAGCTTCGCGCCCGAGCGGCGCCACGCGCGTGTCAGTGGTGTTCGCTCGGCGACTCGGGCATGGCCGGTACCGAGATCAACTCGTAGAGCGGGTTGACGATCACTTGGGTGCCGTGTTGCTGGCTGGCGACGCCCGACACGGACAGGACGGTGCCCGGTCGAATGCCACCGATCGAACGACGACCCAGGAACGCGATCGTGATGCTGCCGGTCTCGTCCGCCACGGTGCACTCGAGCGTCGGTGCGTTGCCCCACGGCTGCACCCGGATGCCGGTGACTCGACCGGCGATCATGACGCGCTCGCGCAGCTCGACGTCGATGATCCGCACGCGTTCATCGGGAAGCCCGCGCACGTCGATGTGCGTGGCTGCTCTGCCGTGCTTGGCTTTGCCGTTGGTCTCCGACGAGGTGGCCGACACGACATCGGCCAAGGTCCGGTCGGCTGCTGTCTCGATGACGATGCCGCTGCCGAGGTGATATGGCACCACGGTGACGTTGCAGTGA
The DNA here is from genome assembly GCA_038227995.1 of Acidimicrobiales bacterium. Lineage (GTDB taxonomy): Bacteria > Actinomycetota > Acidimicrobiia > Acidimicrobiales > Ilumatobacteraceae > WLMZ01. The sequence goes on along the minus strand of JBBRPP010000016.1, from coordinate 87,738 downwards.
GCGAGTGTCGAGAGCGCGGCCGAGATCGAGTTCGACGAACGGTCGTGCAGCAGGCGATGCCAGACCTTGGTGTACTCGCGGCGCGGGATGAGGATGCTCAGCTCGGTTTCGTTGTCGCCGGTGAGGTTGGCGGCAAGCTCCAGCGCGGCGCGGGCGATGCGACGGTCGGGGCATTCGATGATGTCGAGCGGGAACTTGCTGAAGCCGAGCTCCTGCCAGGCCTCGGTCAGCAGATCGGTCTTCCACGGGTCGAGGTCGAAGTGCACGGCGCGCAGCTCGTCGGGGAAGAGTGTCTTCGCGTACTGCATCGCCCTGGCCGTGGCGACGTCGAGCTTGTCGACCAGCACGACGACTTCATGGCGGCGCAGCGCGGGGGTCTCGGCTGCGGCCTTGGCGTCCTCGTGAAGCTCGTGGTCCTCGTTCTCGTACGCCTTGTTGAGGCGCACGAGCCCGAACACCATGATCGGGACGAGGACGACAACCACCCACGCGCCCTCCGGGAACTTCACGTACGTCACGATCGCGAGCACCAGGAACGACAGCAGTGCACCCATCGCGTTGATGAACAGGCCGGACCTCCAGCCCTTCTCCTTCTTCGTGATGTGATGCTTGGCCATGCCCGATTGCGACAGGGTGAAGCTGGTGAACACACCGATCGCGTACAGCGGGATCAGCCGGCTGACCTCACCACCCGTTGCGAGCAGCGTTACGATGGCAGCGCCGGCGAGGAACAGGATGCCGTTCGAGAACACGAGGCGGTGGCCGCGGATCATGAACTGGCGAGGCATGAAGTTGTCGCCGGCGTGGAACGACGCAAGGCGAGGGAAGTCGGCGAAGCTCGTGTTCGCAGCGAGCACCAGGATCAGCATCGTGCCGGCCTGCAGCATGTAGTACAGCAACCGTCCGGCGGCACTGCGGCCGTAGACGAAGTCGCCGACCTGGGAGATGACCGTCGGCGTGCCGCTGCTGTACGGCATGGCGTGGGTGTGGGCCGCGAGGATCGACAGGCCGAGGAACATGATGCCCAGCAACACGCCCATCACCACGAGCGTCTTGCGAGCGTTCTTCCACGACGGGTCCTTGAAGGCCGGCACGCCGTTGGAGATCGCTTCGACGCCGGTGACGGCTGCGCCGCCCGAACCGAACGCCTTGAGGATGATGTACACCGAAGCGCCCAGCAGGAGGGAATTGCTGTGGTGGCTGCCGAGAACGAGCATGCCGGGTTTGTCAGTTGCGCCCTGCTTGAGCGAAGTGAAGGCCAGCCGATAGGCGCCGACGCCGAGCAGGATCATCATGTTGACGATGAAGAAGTACGTCGGTGCGGCGAACAGCTTGCCGGACTCCTTGGTGCCGCGCAGGTTGCCGTAGGCGATGATGATGACGAATGCGATTGCGATCCAGTGCTTGTACGGCGCGAGCGGCGTGATCGCCGACGCCAGCGCATCGCTGCCGGCCGCGACCGACACGGCGACCGTGAGGATGTAGTCGGTGAGCAGGGCGACGCCGGCGACCTGGGCCGGCATCAGCCCGAAGTTGTCGCGGGTGACGATGTAGGCGCCACCGGCTGATGGGTACGCCTTGATGGTCTGGCGGTAGGACAGGATCAGGAAGCCGAGGACGACGAGCAGCGCAATGGTGATCGGCGTGACCAGCGAGAAGGCCGCGACGCCGACGAACACGACCAGGACTCGGAGGATCTCCTCCGTCGCATAGGCGCATGACGACAAGTTGTCCGACGCAAACACGGCGAGCGCGGTGGGATTGCCGAGCCGTTCGTGCTGCAGTTGCTCGGAGTGCAACGGCGGACCGAGGACCTTGTTCTTCAGCCGGTAGCCGAGCGGCTCGGCCATCGTGACCCGACGCGTGCTGGGCCGCTTCGGGGGAGATTTCACCTTGCCCGTCGCGGGGATTGGGGTACTGGTTCGTTCTTCGGTGAGCACATTCCCAGTGAACAACAGCACCTCGATCGGGGCCGTCAAGACCGCGCATAGAGAGCGAGTTCGGGCGTAAAGATGCCGTTAAGACGTCTGCGAACGACCGTGTCACAGGCTCCGCGCACGGCAAGGAGGCGCAAAGGGTGTCTCGGGAGGCACACTACGTTCATGTCCGTCGGCGTCCTGCGCATCTACCTCGGCTCGGCGCCCGGGGTCGGCAAGACCTGCGCGATGTTGGACGAGGGCTGGCGACGGTCCGAGCGTGGCGCCGATGTCGTGATCGGCGCGGTCGAGACCCACGATCGACCCAACACGGCGGCTCGCATCCGTGATCTGGAGATCGTGCCGGTTTGTGGGCCGGTCGGCGAGATGGATCTGGCAACGATCATCACACGCGCTCCCGACGTCGTGTTGATCGATGACTATGCCCATGTCAACGCGCAGGGCTCGGTCAACCCGCGTCGTTGGCAGGATGTGCAGGCATTGCTCGATGCCGGCATCGACGTGATCTCGACGTTGAACGTGGACCGGTTGGAGTCGCTCACCGACGTCATCGAGCAGATCACCGGCGTCGTGCCGACTGAGACGGTGCCGGATGCCGTCGTGCGCGCTGCAGATCAGATCGAGCTCGTCGACATGAGCCCCGAGGCGCTGCGCCGGCGGTTGGCCCACGGCAACATCTTCCCGGCCGAAGAGCTGGACGCGCAGATGGCCAACTACTTCCGTCCGGGCAACCTCGGAGCGTTGCGCGAGCTCGCGTTGCTGTGGGTCGCCGACCGGGTCGAGGAACGGCTGAAGACGTACCTCGCCGATCACGGCATGACCCAACCGTGGGAGACGCGTGAACGAGTCGTGGTCGCGTTGACGGGCATTCGGGGCGGCGACCACCTCATCCGTCGCGCGGCTCGGATGGCGGGACGGGCCCAGGCCGACCTGATCGGTGTGCACGTCGGCTCGACCAACCCGGCCGTGCGCCAGACCGGCAGCGAGCTCGATGCACAGCGCACGTTGCTCGGCGAGCTGGGTGGTCGATACCGAGAAGTGATCGGCGACGACATCGCCGAGGCACTGGCCACGTTCGCCAAGGCGGAGATGGCCACACAACTGGTCCTCGGCGCGAGCGGAAGGTCACGCGTCGGGCAGGCGTTCCGAGGCTCGATGACGGCATCGCTGTTGCGCCACGTCGAGAACATCGACGTTCACGTGATCGCTGCCGAACACCGCCAGACGTTGCGACCATCGGCGCTGCCGCGCGTCCCGCACCGCTCACCGCTGCCGCGCCGGCAGCAGATCGCTGCCTGGCTGATCTCGCTGATCGGCTTGCCGGCGGCCACATTGCTGCTGACCGAGTTCCGCCATCACATCAGCCTCGGATCTCAGCTGATCATCAGCCTGGGGCTCGTTGTCGTGATCGCCGCACTCGGCGGGTTGTTCGCCGGCCTCGTCGCATCGATCGTCGCGTTCTTGCTCACGAACTGGTACTTCGTCCCGCCGTTCCACACGCTCACGGTCAACGACACGACCAACATCGTGATGCTGATCGTGTTCATCGCGGTCGCCGCATTCGTCAGCGTGCTCGTCAACCGATCGGCGGCACGCAACCACGATGCGCTTCGTGCCCGAGCCGAGGCGCGGGCGCTCGCGCGCAGCGCCGGAACCCTCGTCGGCAACGACGACCCGCTGCCCGAGCTCGTCGATCAGCTGCGAGTCACGTTCTCGCTGGAGGCCGCGGCAGTGCTCGAACGCAAGGGCGCGGCGTGGACGGTGACGGCGTGTTCGGGCGAGCCGCAGCCGACGCAGCCATCGGATGGCACCGCGCTGTCGCTCGACCCCGGCGGTGACATCCAGATCGTGCTGATCGGCGGGGTACTCGGTGTCGACGACCAGGCGCTGCTACGCGCGTTTGCCGATCAGCTCGCGCTCGCGCTGCAAGCCCGCCGGCTGCGCGCCGAGGCTCAGACGGTTGCAAGCCTGGGGCAGGCCAACGCGCTTCGCACCGCACTGCTGCAAGCGGTGTCGCACGACCTTCGCACGCCGCTCGCCTCGATCAAGGCGTCGGCCAGCGGTCTGTTGCAGGACGACGTGTCGTTCTCCGACGAGGACCGGTTGAGTTTGCTGCGCAACATCGATGGCGCAGCCGATCGGCTCGACCGGCTGGTTGTCAACCTCCTCGACATGAGCCGCCTGCAGGCGGGCGCTGTTGAGAGCGCCAACCGCGCGGTCGCGCTGGAAGACATCATCGCGGCAGCGCTCGCCGACACGCCGCACTCGGCCGGCCGGGTGCGCGTCGACGTCTCCGATACGCTCCCGCTGGTGACGGCCGATCCTGCGCTGCTCGAACGGGCCGTCGCCAACATCGTCTCGAACGCGATCGCATGGTCACCGGCCGAGGCCACGGTGCGGGTGGAGGCCGGTCAGATCCGGACGCGCGTCGACTTGCGCATCATCGATCGCGGTCCTGGTATCCCACTCGATGCACGCGAGCGAGTGTTCGAACCGTTCCAGCGGCTCGGTGACCGATCGAACGATGCGGGGGTCGGCTTGGGCCTGGCGATCGCCCGTGGCTTCATCGCCGCGATGGGAGCAACGCTGGAGATCGACGACACACCAGGCGGCGGGGTCACCTTCTGCATCGGCCTCGATGTCGCGCCAACCCGTGGTGGTGCGATCACATGACCACTCCCGCGCCGATCCGCATCCTGGTCGTCGACGACGAGCCGCAGATCCGCAGCGCGCTCGACGTCAACCTCCGCGCCCGCGGCTACGCCGTCGACCTCGCCGAGTCCGGCGAAGAGGCGCTGCATCGCGCTGCGGCACATCACCCCGACCTCGTTTTGCTCGACCTCGGTCTGCCCGGCATCGATGGAATCGATGTCGTGCGCGGCTTGCGCGGTTGGACGGCGGTGCCGATCATCATCCTGTCGGTCCGTGAATCCGAGGCCGACAAGGTCGCCGCGCTCGATGCCGGCGCCGACGACTACGTCACCAAGCCGTTCGGCATGAACGAGCTGCTCGCCCGGCTGCGCGCGACGCTGCGTCGTCACCAACCCGAGGCTCCTCAGCCGACCGTGCGAACCGACGACTTCGTCATCGACCTCGCCGCGAAGCGCGTGATGCGCGGCGAAGACGACGTGCACCTCACACCGACGGAATGGGCCATCGTCGAATACCTCGCTCGGCACGCTGGTCGTCTCGTCACGCAACGTCAGTTGCTGCAGCACGTCTGGGGACCGCAGTACGAGAGCGAGACGAACTACCTGCGCGTGCACCTGGCGGCGATCCGCAAGAAGCTGGAACCCAACCCGAGCCAGCCCCGTTACCTCATCACCGAAGCGGGCATGGGCTACCGGTTCGAACTCTGACTGCGGGTAACTTCGTTTCGTGACCACGATCGTCGTCCTGCTCCGTGCCGTGAACGTCGCAGGCGCGAACCGGATCAAGATGGTGGACCTCCGCGCTGCTTTCGTCGCGTCCGGCTACGCCGATGCAGTGACCCACATCCAGACCGGCAACGTCATCGTCACCACGTCGGATCGCGAGGTGACGACCAAGGAGCGAGTGGAGGCGTTGATCCGCGAGCATCTCGGCCTGACAGTCTGCGCGATCGTGCGCACCGCGAACGAGATGCGCGCCGTGACCACCTCCAACCCCTTTCTCGACTCGACGGTCGACACCAAGCGGCTGTACGTCGGCTTCCTCGATCACGAGCCGAGCGCAGATGCCGTCGCGACGCTGCAGACGATGTCGTTCGGTGACGACGAGTTCGCAGTCGTCGGCCGCGAGATCTACCTCCATTACGCGAACGGTGCCGGAACGACGAAGCTCTCGAACGCCGTCATCGAACGCAAGCTCGGCGTGGTGTCCACCGCTCGCAACTGGAACGTGACCACGACACTCGCCGATCTCGCGACGACGTTCGGGTCGTGACCGCCGCTCGACGGCGATCAGAGCATGATCTCGCCGCCGTTGACGTTGAGCTCGGCGCCGGTGATCACGCTGGCGAGATCTGACGCAAGGAAGGCAACGGCGTTGGCGCAGTCGGCGTCGTCAGGAATGATGCCGAGCGGGATGTCCTTGGTGATCTCCGCGATTACATCTTCCTTGGTGCGCCCGAGCGCGGTCTGCCACTTGACGTACATCTCGACCGGTGGACCCCACATCCATCCCATGAACGTCGAGTTGACGCGGATGCCGTGCGCGCCCAGTTCTTTGGCGAGCATTCGAGCCGCAATGGTCAGCGCGCCCTTCGACGTGGCGTAGCCGGACTGGGTCGCGATCGGCTTCTTCTGGATCATCGAGTTGACGAACACGATCGATCCCTTGCCCGCCGCCCGCATGTGCGGAACGCATTGCTGCGTCAGCTGCAACGTTCCGAACACCGTGATGTCGAACGACGACTTCCATGTCGCCAGATCGGCATCTTCGAACATCGTGAAGGGCGGCGGCAGGTAGGCGCTGTTGACGAGGCAGTCGATGCGTCCGAACTCGGCGATGGTCGCGTCGACCAGAGCCTGCGTTTGCACGGCATCGGAGATGTCGGTCGGAACGACCAGGGCTCGTCGCCCGGGATAACGCGCCGTGACCTCGGCGGCGACTTCGTCGAGCTTCGACTTCGTGCGCGCCGCGAGCACGACGTCGGCGCCCTCGCGGGCGAAGACGTAGGCGAGCTCTTGACCCAATCCCGGCCCGATGCCTGAGATGATCGCAACCTTGCCATCCAACATCATCGGCGTTCTCCCTGTATCGCGGCCCCGGTGGCGCGCTCAGCCGACGAGTTGATCAGCGCCGGTACTGGGACGACGAACCGGACCGCCGAAGATGTCTCGCGGCATCATCCTGCGCCGGCGACAACCGCTCGAAGCGCGGTGATGAGCAGCGCGTGTTCGGCGGCGTGGACCCGTGCGGACAGCGTCTCGACGGTGTCGTCCGAGTGGATGTCGACTTCGGCCGTCGCGATCACGGGACCGTCGTCGACGTTCTCGTCGGGTACGAAGTGAACCATCACGCCGGTGCGGTGCAGGCCGAGACGCTGCGCAGCCTCGAGCGCGCGCTCGATCGCGTGCGTCCCCGGGAACTGGCCGGGCAAGGCGGGGTGGAGGTTGATGACCCGATTCGGGAAGCGACTGAGGAACGTCATCGACAGCAAGCGCATCCAGCCAGCCAGCAGCACGAAGTCGGGTTCGAACTCGGCGACCGTCGCGACCAGTCGGGCGTCGTAGTCGCTTCGCGCTTCCCCCGGACCGGGCACGAGACACACGGTTGGGACGCCGGCAGCCTCGGCGCGTTCGAGCGCGTAGACGTCGGCTCGGTTCGACACGACGGCCACCACCGTCGCATCGAGCGCGCCGGATCCGATCGCGTCGAGGACAGCTTGCAGGTTGCTCCCCGTGCCGGAGACCAGCACCGCGATCCGGCGCCGGGGATTGGCCTTCACGCGAGCTGGACTCGCTTGTCACCGTCGACGATCGAACCGATGATCCACGTCGGTTCCGGGATCGCGTCGCGGAGCTCGCCGACGCGATCGGCGTCGACGACCACGACCATGCCGATGCCCATGTTCAACGTGCGATACAGCTCGTCGATCGGCATCCCGGTCGCGACGTCCTGCACCAGTTGGAACAGTGGTGGCATCGGCCACGAGCCGAGAGTGATCGCTGCATCACAGTTCGAGGGCAACACGCGAGGCACGTTGTCGATCAAGCCGCCGCCCGTGATGTGAGCCAAACCTTTGATCAAGCCGTGATCGCCGAGTGCTCGTTGCAGCGCATTGAGGTAGCTGCGGTGGGGGACGAGCAGCGCATCGCCGAGCGGGCGGTCGAGCGGCTCTGGCTGAGCATCGAGCGGCAACCACGCGAACAGCTTGCGCAGCAGCGAGTAGCCGTTGGTGTGCGGCCCTGACGACGCGAGGCCGACGAGGATGTCGCCGGGCGCAATGGTCTGTAGCGGCAGGAGGCGATCGCGCTCGACGACGCCGACGAGTGTGCCGGCCACATCGAACGCTCCGGGCACGTAGACGCCGGGCATCTCTGCCGTCTCGCCACCCAGCAACACGCATCCGGAGGCCGCGCACGCGACGGACATGCCGTTCACGACCGCAGCCACCTGCTCGGCACGGATCTCGGAGGATGCGAAGTAGTCGAGGAAGAACAGCGGCCGCGCGCCCTGCACGAGCACGTCGTTGATGCAGTGATTGACGATGTCCTGGCCCGGCACGTCGTAGCGACCGGCTCGCGCAGCGAGTTCGACCTTCGTCCCGACGCCGTCGGTCGAGGCGACCAGCACCGGGTGTTGCATCGTCACGATCTGCGACAGGTCGAACGTGCCGCCGAACGCACCGATGCCGCCGAGGACGGCCGACGTGTGGGTGCGCTCGACGCTGGCCTTGAGCTGATCGACGGCGCGCGTGCCCTCGTCGATGTCGACGCCGGCCGCCGCATAGGACGACAGAGATGCGCCGTGCGAGCGCCAGCCGATGTCGCGGCGGTAGCGAGCATGTGCGGGTGCGATGCGCTCGGTGAGGGCGTAGGCGTTGTCGCGCGCTGCATCAAGCGTCGGCGCGAGACCGACCACCGTGTACTCGCGGCTGCCGGCCGTACCGCGGAAGACCAGTTCGTCGTCGCCGGTCGGCAACTCGATCGGCGGGCCGCCGATGATCGAGCCAGGAGCCGGATAGTTGGGAGCAGCGATGACGACGCCCAACGCGGCACCGGGGCGTAGCTCGATCGGCTGCGCAGCCAGCTGTCCGTGGCAGCACGCGAGCGTGAGCGTGATCAAGTCGGTGGCGACCAGTGGCAGCAGAACCTGGGCCTCGGGGTCACCGAAGCGACAGTTGAACTCGAGCAGCTTCGGTCCGTCGACCGTGAGCATCAGGCCGGCGTACAACATCCCCACGAACGGGTTCCCGTGCATCGCCATGTGGTCGACGACGGGTTGGATGAACCGAGCGGCGAGGTCGTCTGCGTCGTACGGAACGGGCGCCGGCGCGTACGCGCCCATACCGCCGGTGTTCGGTCCGGTGTCGCCTTCGCCGAGCCGCTTGTGGTCCTGGGCGAACGGCAACGGTCGAACCGTGGTGCCGTCGCAGAATGCCAACAGCGAACACTCCGGGCCCTGCAGACGCTCTTCGAGCACGACTCCACCGGAGAGGAAGAACGAGCGGATCGCTGCCTCGCAGCTCTCGTCGTCGAGCGGCACCGCAACGCCCTTCCCGCTGGCGAGACCGACCTGTTTGACCACGATCGGCTTGCCGAGTGCGTGCCACCACGCCAACGCGGCCTCGAGATCGGCGCTGGATTCAAAGCTCGCGTACGCAGGCGACGGCAACGACAGCTCGGCAGCGACAGCGCGTGTGAAGGCCTTGTCCCATTCCAGCTGGGCGGCGGCCTTGGTGGGGCCGAAGATCGTGATGCCGGCTGCCGTCATGGCGTCGACGATCCCGGCCGCGAGCGCAGCTTCGGGGCCGACGATGACGAGGTCGATCCCGTTCTCGGTCGCGAACGCGGTGAGCGCGGCAACGTCGTCGGCAGCGATGTCGGCGCGTTCCCCGGGCGTCGAGTCGTTGCCCGGAGCCACCACGAGACGGCCGCAGCGCGGTGATCGATTAACGGCCCACGCGATCGCGTGTTCGCGGGCGCCGCCGCCCACAACCAGAACGTCGACGAGCGCGTCGACCTGATCAGCGAGACTCACGCAAGCACGCCCTCGAAGTCGAGCTTGCCCTGAGCTTCGCCGACCTCGATCGGGTACACACCGGTGAAGCACGCGTTGCAGTAGCCGGACTCGCGGTCGATCGCCCGCATCATCCGATCGAGCGACAGGAACGCCAGCGAGTCGGCGCCGATCCGTTCACGGATCTCGTCGACGGTGAGCTTGGCGGCGATCAGCTCGTTGTCGTGGCCCATGTCGACGCCGAAGTGGCAGGCGTGGGTGATCGGCGGGCAGGTGATGCGCATGTGCACCTCGCTGGCGCCGGCCTTGCGCAGCAGCGAGACGAGCGGCCCGGCGGTGGTGCCTCGCACGAGCGAGTCGTCGATGAGCACGACACGCTTGCCGGCCAGGTTGGCGCCGAGCGCGTTGAACTTCAGCGCGACGCCACGCTCGCGCATCGCTTGAGTGGGCTCGATGAACGTGCGGCCGATGTAGCGGTTCTTGATCAGCCCGTCGTTGTACGGCAATCCGCTGCGCCGCGAGTACCCGATCGCAGCAGGAATCGAGGAGTCGGGCACCGGCACGACGACGTCGGCGTCGGCGGGCCACTCGTCGGCCAGTTCCTCGCCGAGGCGTTGGCGAACGTGATGCACGTTGCGGCCGTCCCACTCGCTGTCGGGACGGCTGAAGTAGACGAACTCGAACGAGCAGTTCGCACCCTTGGTCGGTGCCATCGCCTGGCGGCGGTGGATGTCAGCACCCATCAGCGTGACGATCTCGCCCGGGTTGACCTCGCTGATGTCGACGCAACCGAGCGTCTCCAGCGCACATGTTTCCGACGCGACCGACCATCCACCGCGAGGCAGGCGTCCGACGGACAAGGGCCGGAAGCCCCACGGATCGCGAACGGCGAGGACGCGGTCGTTGGCGAGGATGACCATCGAGTAGGCGCCCTTCCAGGCGGGCATCGTCCGCTCGATGCGCTCTTCCCACGTTCGCCCGCCGGCGGCAGCCAACATCAGCGTGAACACTTCGGTGTCGCTGGTGGCGCTGAGCCCGAAGCCGCGTCCGAGCAGTTCGTCGCGCAGTGCCGCGGCGTTGACGAGGTTGCCGTTGTGGGCGACCGCGAGCGTGCCGTGCATCGTCTCGACGAGGAACGGCTGGATGTTCTTCAGCGTTGATCCGCCGGTGGTGCTGTAGCGCGTGTGCCCGATCGAGTGGTAGCCGGCGAGCGGCGTGAGGATCTCGGGGGTGAAGATCGTGCTGACGAGCCCGGCGTCTTTGTGCATCCTGGCGCGGACGCCGTCGCTGACGGCGATGCCCGCTGCTTCCTGGCCACGATGCTGGAGGGCGAACAGCCCGAAGAATGCCATCTGGGCGACACCTTCGCCATGGGGCGTGGAGATGCCGAGCACACCGCACTCGTCGTGGGGTGAGTCCTCGTCGTCGTGGCGGCGAGTGGGATGACTGGTGATCGTGACCGGCGTACCGTCAGCTGGAAGCATGTGTGATCTCCTGATCGGCGTCGGTCACCTTGGCGGCTTCCGATGCCTTGTGTGTCGCCAGGCGGCGACGAAGTTCGGGGTCGTGCAGCGCCACGATCTTGGCCGCGGCCAAGCCTGCATTGGCGGGATCGAGAACGACGAGCGGGGCGACGTCACTCGGCATGCGCAGGCTCGACCACACATCCTCGGGCATGCTCAGCGGCGGACACGAGATGACGGGCGAGAGCACCTTGGCATCGACGAATGCCGACAGCGCGTTGCTGCGTCCGGCGATCGTGACCCACACGACCGGACGCTCTGCCGACTCGTATTCGTCGATGATGGCGAGTACGTGCTCGGGTGTCTTGTGTGCCGAACCGATGCGCTGCACGTGGTCGACCTCGAGCTTGGTGAGGATTCCGGCGATCTTGGCGCAGTGGTCGCGGTCCGACGACGAGCCCATCAGGATGACGACGAGTGGGTTCACAGCACACCTGCCTTGTGGAGTGCCTCGGTGAGGCGCGGTTCGATCGGGTAGGCGCCGGGCAGGAACGTGCGACACGTCAGCCGCTCGAAGGCGTTGATGTAGCGAGCGGTCGTCTGGGCGACGACCTCCGGCCCGAGGTCGGGTGATGGTCCATCGCCCTTGTAGCCGACGTCTCGCAAGGCTCGGCGAATCGGCTCCTTGTCGAGGCTTTCCGGGTCCTCACCGTTGGCAATCCGTTCGTCGTAGGTTGCAGCAACCCAGAAGCGGGACGAATCGGGGGTGTGCATCTCGTCGATGATGATCAGGTCGCCGGCGGGATCGAGACCGAACTCGTACTTGGTGTCGGCCAGGATCAGTCCGGCGCCCGCGGCGACTTCCTGACCACGGGCGAAGAGCGCCAACGCGACGTCCTGGACACGCTGCCACAGGCTCGGTTCGACGAGCCCGCTCTCGACGACCTCGGCGCACGTCAGCGCCTCGTCGTGTGCGCCCTGCTCGGCCTTCGTGGTGGGTGTGATGATCGCCTGTTCCAGCGGCTGATGCTCGCGCAGGCCATCGGGGAAGGTGTAGCCGTAGATCGTCCGCTCGCCCTCGCTGTAGCGCCGCCACAGCGAGGTGGAGGTGACGCCGGTGATGTGACCGCGAACGATCACCTCGACCGGCAGCGGGTTGGCGGTGACGCCGACGGTGACGTTGGGATCCGGGACGCCGCGAACGTGGTTGGGCACGATGTCAGCCGTGTTCGCGAACCACCATGCGGCGAGCTCGTTCAGCACCTGGCCCTTGTACGGCACCGCGGCAACGATGCGGTCGAACGCCGACAGGCGATCGGTGGTGACGAACAGCCGCTCGTCGTCGGGCAGTTCGTAGGACACGCGGACCTTGCCGACGCGGCGGTCGGGCAGGTCGAGGACGATGTCGGTGAACGGTGCCGGAGCGGGGGAGTGGGTGGTGGTCGTGCTCATCAGAGTTCCTTCGCATGGTTGACGCCTGCCGCGAACAGTCCGTGTCCGGTGCCCCCGCGGTGACCGCGGAGGAACAGGGGATGCTGGCGGGGGAGGATGTGGTTTTCGGGGTGGGGCATGAGGCCGAGCACGAGCCCGGTCGAATCGCAGACACCAGCCGTCGCGGCGAGTGATCCGTTGGGGTTGGTGCCGACGTAGCGGAACGCGATCTGGTCGTTGGCCTCCAGGGTGGCCATCGTGTCGGCGTCGCACACGAAGCGACCCTCGCCGTGGGCGATGGGGCACTCGACGACGGTTTCGTCAGCGACGAGTCCGGCAGTCCAGATGCATCGCGTCGAGGTCGGCTGGAGGCGGACCCAGTCGCAGATGAAGCGGCCGTTGGAGATCGAGTCGGGCGCGTTCTGACCGAGCGCGGCGGTGAGGCCCGATCCCGGCAACAGGCCGGTGCGCACGAGCACCTGGAACCCGTTGCAGATCCCGATCACCGGCTTGCCCGATTCGACGAAGGCGGTGAGGTCATCGCGCAGCCGCGTCGCGAGTTCGAGTGCGAACAACCGGCCCGCGCCCAGCGCATCGGCGAACGAGAAACCGCCGGGTATCACGAGCATCTGCGTTTCGTGGAGCAGCTTGGGATCGGCGAACACCTCTTCGATCAGGACCCGCTTCGATTCGGCGCCGACGAGGTCGAGTGCGAAGGAGACGTCGCCGTCGCGATTGGTGCCCGGGGCACGCAGCACGAGCGCACGTGGGCGGCTCATGAAGTTGCTCCGTTGAACGCCGCGGCGAGTTGATCGACAGCGAGGTCGAACTGACCGACGACGCTCATCGAACCGGTGGTGGTCACGTGGCCGATGATGACGGCCTCGGCGCCGAGGTGCTCCTTGAACTCGGCCAGGTGATCGGGAGTGATCTCACAGATGATGCGACCCACCGACTCGCTGAACAGCGCTGTGATGGCATCGTCGTCGACCGCCGACACATCGATGTCGATGCCGAGCCGGCCACTGATGGCCATCTCCGCCAGAGCAACGGCCAGCCCGCCCTCACTGCAATCGTGGGCAGCCGCGACGAGCCCGTTGCCGATCGCCTCGTGCAGCATTCTGTAACGCCACGCAGCGCCCGGGTCAGGTGACGGAACGGCTCGCAGTTCGGCGTCGCCGAGCACCATCGCCGCGTGGCTGCCACCGAACTCGGGGACCGTCCGTCCGAGCAACACGATCACGTTGCCGGCGGCCTTGAGGTCGGGCGTGACGACATTGGCGACGTCGTCTACGGGTGCCACCGCCGTGATCACGAGCGTCGGTGGGATCGCATGACGATCGCCCTCGACCGTGAGGTACTCGTTGTTGAGCGAGTCTTTGCCGGACACGAACGGGGCCCGGTACTGATGGGCCGCGTCACAACACCCGCGCACAGCGACGACGAGTTCGCCGAAGGTCGTGGGACGAGTCGGGTTGCCCCACGAGAAGTTGTCCATCAGCGCCACCCGCGACGGATCGCCACCCGCCACGACGACGTTGCGGATCGCTTCGTCGACAACGGCCCACGCCATGCGCTCGGGGTCGTGGATGCCGTACCAGGGGTTGACGCCGATGCCGATCGCGATGCCGTCGGTGTCGTTCGGGTCGACGAGGACCACACCGTCGCCGTGCCCGTCGTGCTCGACGCCGACCAGCGGACGGACGACGGTGGAGCCGAGGATCTCGTGGTCGTATCGACGGATCACGGCGGCCTTGCTGGCGATGTTCGGATGAGCGAGCAGCTGCAGCAGCAACGTCGCGGTGTCATCGCACACGATCGCAGTGCGCAGACGCACCGGCTTCGGCAGCGTGGCCGTGATGTGACGTCTGGGTCGACCGTCGTGCAGGAACGTCGTGTCGAGATCGATCACCGGCACGCCCTCGTGGCGCACGACGAGGCGGCCGTCGCCGGTGAACGAACCGACATCGGACAATTCGACACCGTGTAGGTCGGCCAGCTCGGTGAGTGCATCGATCTGCGCGGGGGCAACGGACACGACCATGCGTTCCTGCGCTTCGCTGAGCCAGATCTCCCACGGCGCAAGGCCGGCGTACTTCAACGGCACGAGCGTCAGCTCGACATCTGCGCCGGTGTGCTCCGCGAGTTCGCCAATCGCTGACGAGAGTCCGCCTGCGCCGCAGTCGGTGATCGCGGTGTAGAGATCCCAGGCGTCGACGAGCAGATCGCTGACGAGCTTCTCGATGATCGGATCACCGATCTGCACGCTGGCTCCGGCGACGTCGCCGGTGGTGGCATCCATCTCCATCGACGAGAACGTCGCGCCGCGAATGCCGTCGCGACCGGTTCGGCCACCGAGCACCACGACGCGGTCGCCGGGATGGGGGCCGGTCAGCTTGGGCCGGCCGGCCGGAGCGACACCGATGCAGCCGGCGAAGACGAGCGGGTTGGAGATGTAGGCCGGGTCGTACAGGACGCCGCCCGCAACCGTCGGGAGGCCGATCTTGTTGCCGTAGTCGGCGATTCCAGCGATGACGCCATCGATGATCCGTCGCGGGCTGAGCACGCCTTCGGGCAGTGCCGCGTCTGGTGTGTCGGCCGGCCCGAAGCAAAGGATGTCGGTGCAGGCGATGGCACGATGGGCGGCGCCGACGATGTCGCGGATCACGCCACCGACGCCGGTGTTGGCGCCGCCGAACGGCTCGATCGCGGATGGATGGTTGTGTGTCTCGCACTTCAGCGCATAGGTGCGGGCGGGGCTGAACTGGACGATGCCGGCGTTGCCATCGAACGCAGACACCACGAACGGCGCCTCGATCTCGGTGGTCGAGCGCCGCAATTGGGCCAGCAGCGGCTCGATCGACGTGCCCTCGTCGGTCGTGATGTCGGCACGGAAGCTCTTGTGCGCGCAGTGCTCGCTCCAGGTCTGGGCGAGCGTCTCGAGTTCGGCATCGGTGGGCGCGCGGCCGACCGTGGCGAAGTGGTCGCGGATGACGTGTAGCTCGGCGACATCGAGCGCCAAACCGCGCTCTCGTCCGAGCTGGGCCAGCGCCGCGTCGTCGAGCGGCAGCTCGATCATCTCGGTGGCCGGTGAGATCGCCTCACGGGCGGCGAATCCGGGCTCGACCTCTGTTCCGAGCGCCCACCGCTCGATCACAGCGTTGGCCCATGTGCGCCGGATCTCGGCATCGGTGATGCTGTTCGACGCGTCGCCTTCGACATCGACCAACCGGCCGACCGAGGCGTCGTCGATCGTGATTCCGAGCAGCTGGGCAGCGTGCATGACCTGGGCTGCGGCCGTGTCGGTGACCCCCGGAATGAGGCCGATGTCGAGCTGGCCGGCCGTCACGTGCTGATTCCACACCCCGGATTCGAGCAGCGGGTCGACGAGCACCGCTTCGAGCTGACGGCGATGGTGATCGGTCAACGAACCGGAGATCGTGATCGTCGTCGCCAAGCCCTGTTCGTGGTGCGGTCGAAGGGTGAGGCGATGCCGTCCGCTCGTCGCAGCGTCGGTTTCGACCATGTCCAGAACCCTAGACATCAGGCCCTGGGGGCCGTCGGTGGCTGAACGAAAAGTCAACGATTTCAGGCCGGTCGCAGCTCTCGGCGCTCGAACGTGATCTCGTCGACGAATTCGGTGTCGACCTCGACCCCGAAACCCGGTCCCGTCGGCACCGTGATCTCGCCATCGACCAACTCGAATGGCCGGGTGATGTCCCGGGTCCAGTAGCGCTTCGTGGCCGAGATGTCGCCGGGCAGGGTGAAACCCGGCAGCGAGGCGAGGGCCAGGTTGGCCGCCCGTCCGATGCCGGTCTCGAGCATGCCGCCGCACCACACCGGGATTCCGGCTGCGACGCAGAAGTCGTGCACCTTCACCGCGGCGAGATATCCGCCGACGCGGGCCGGCTTGATGTTGATGATGTGTGCGGCTCCGAGGGCGAGTGCGGTGCGGGTGTGGTCGAGCGAGCGGATCGCCTCGTCGAGGCAGACCGGCGTCGTGATTCGGCGGGCGAGCTCGGCGTGGGCGAGGAGATCGTCCTCGCCGAACGGCTGCTCGATCAGCAGCAGATCGAACGCGTCGAGTTGGGACAGGTGATCGATATCGCGCTCGAAGTAGGCGGTGTTCGCATCGACCTGCAGCATCACGTCGGGGTTCGCCTCACGGACTCGGCGCACCGGTTCGATGTCGAATCCCGGCTCGATCTTCAGCTTCACGCGGGTGTAGCCGTCGGCGACGTATCCGGCGACGTTGCTGACCAGCTCGTCGATGGTGTCGGTGATGCCGACGGAGACGCCGACCGGCACCGTTGCTCGCGTGCCACCGATGGAGCGCTGGAACGATTGTCCGGCGGCTCGCAGCTGCACGTCGAGCAGGGCCATCTCGAGCGCGCTCTTGGCCATCCGGTGGCCCTTGACGGGTTCGAGGATGTCGTCCACCTGCTCGGCGCGCAACGGCCCGGCGGCGAAGAGTCGGGGAGCGAGATGGTCACTGAACACGTGGTCGGCGGCATCGAGGAACTCGCTGAGGTACAGCGGGTCCGCTTCGATCGCGCACTCGGCCCAACCCTCGCCGCGGTCCGTCACGACCCGAACGACCATGACCTCGCGCACCGTCTCGGTCCCGAAGCTGGTGCGGAACGGCCGGACCAGCGGCATCTTCAACCGCCGCAACTCGAACAGTTGGGGCGTGATCATCGCCGTCGGGTCCACGATCGCATCGGATTCCATTGCACGTACTGTTGCACGTCCTCCAGACTGTCCCCGCATGAACGCGACCAGCCCGGCCATCGAGATCGTTCCGGTCGAGACCCACCCCGAATGTGTCGAGCTGGCGCGGGCCCTGGCCGATGTCTGGGGCTTCGTCGAGACCAGCGGCGTGGCGTCGCCGGATTCGCTCGCCGCGATGGCGCATTCGGGTTGCTACCTCGTCGGCGTCCGTGACGGCGGGCGGATGATCGGTGGCGGCTACGGCTGGCCGACCCGGGTCGGCGACGAGTGGCGAGTGCACTCGCACGTCGTTGGCTTCCTCGACAGCTACCGCGCGCTCGGCCTGGGCGCTCGGGTCAAGCACCACCAGCGCGACTGGGCCAAGGCCAACGGTTACGCAGCGGTCGAGTGGACGTACGACCCACTGCACATCGCGAACGCGCGCTTCAACCTCGGCAAGCTCGGCGCACGCGTGCAGTCGTTCCATCGCGACTTCTACGGCTTCCTCGATGACGAGTTCAGCGCCGGTCTCGGTTCCGACCGCTTCCTCGTGCGCTGGGGGATCGACGACGAGCCGCCGGTCGTCGACACCGCTCGGTGGGCGCCGTTGGTCTCGGTCGCGGACGACGGGTCGCCGACCGTCACGCCGTCCGACGCCATGCATGTGAGTGTCGCCTTGCCGGCCAACATCGTCGCGTTGCGCAAACAGGATCGCGGCCGGGCGCTGCAATGGCGAGATGCGTTCGCCACGCACGTCGGTGGCGCGGTCGCCGACGGAGCAACCGTGGTCGGCATCACCGCCGGAGGCGCTTACCTGATCAACCGTTGACCGACGTCCGCGACCGGCCCGTTCCGAGTCGGTCAGGTCTGGCGGGGGAGCAGCATCTGGGCCGCGGCTTCCAGTTCGGCGGTCCAGCCTTCGGCGCCGCCGGGCTCGACGATCGGCAGGACCACGAACTTGGTGGTACCGACGTCGACGAACCGGTCGATCTGCGCCAGCAGTTGGTCCCAACCCTGGGGAACCAGCACGCTCGGGTCGTCGAGGTCGGGGCGACGTGCGGCGAGCCCCGACTTCAAGGCGTCGGGAAGTGGCCCGTGCGTGTACGGGATCAGCGCGCCGTAGTGGTCCTCGGGAATCGAGCGCTCGTGCTCGGCCGCGACCTGTTCGATGATCGGACGCGCCGCCGCCACATCGGCCGGACCAACGAACGACGGCAGCCACCCGTCGGCCAGCCGGCCGACACGCTTGATCTCCGACGGCGCGATCCCACCGAGCCAGACTTCGAGCGGTTGCTGAACCGGCTTCGGTCGCACGCGCAGTTCGTCGTAGTTGAACCGCTCGCCGTGGAACGTCGTCGTCTCGTCGGTCCAGCACGAGCGCATGACGGCCAGCGCCTCGTCGAAGATCTTGGCCCGGTCCTTGCGTTCGACACCGAACGCCTGCTGCTCGTGCGGGTTGGCGACGCCGAGCCCGAATGCCGGCAGCAGCCGACCGTTCGAGAGCCGGTCGAGCGTCGCGAGTTCCTTGGCGAGCACGACGGGGTTCCGGCCGGGCAGCACCATCACGCTCATCCCGAACTTGAGCCGCTGCGTCCGACCGGCGGCGAACGACATCGCGACGAGCGGGTCGGGTGCATCGCCTCCGATCCGTTCGCTGAGCCACAGGCTGTCGAAGCGCAGGCGTTCGAGGGTGTCGACGACCGACGCGAATCCGCCGTCGTTCAGCGTGGTGCTGACCCCGAAGCCGTAACCGATGCGAACCTTCATCGCGGCGGGCGGTGGTGTCACGTCGCGACCATCGGGCCGCCGTGGCTCCGTGCGATTCGAGCCAGGATCTCGGCGGTCTCGACCGGCATCGAGCTGAACGGCGAATGGTCGGTGTCCAGCGTCTCGACCGAACCACACTTGGTGGCCATCAGATCCTGGTGGCTGATGTGGATCGCCTGGTCGTCGGTGCACCGAACGTACGTCGACGGGATGGTGCGCCACGCGGCCGCGGTGAGCGGCTGGGCGAACGTCGACACGGGCTGCGGGCAGAGCCGGGAGAGGTTGGCCGCTGACGCCATCGGATCACAGTGGCCGTAGAACGCGTCGTGAGCGAACGCCGGATTGATCGTGCTCGTTCCGTCGTCGCCGAACACGATCGCGCCACCCAGTGTCGTCGGCACCCGCGGCATCGTCTGGGCCATGGTCATGACGGCGTCACCGATGTCGGGCACGTACGCCGTCAGGTAGACGAGGTGGAAGACGTTCGCGGATTCGGCGGCCGCTTCGCTGATGACCGCACCTCCGTAGGAGTGGCCGACGAGCACGATCGGCTGTTGCAACTGAGTCAGCAGTTGGGTGACCGACGCGGCGTCACCGTGCAGGTCGGTCAGCGGTTGCGTCGATGCGCCGTGGCCGGGCAGGTCGACGGCGAGCGACGGGATGCCGCGCAGGTCGAGTTCGGCCTGCAACGTTGCCCAGCACCATCCACCGTGCCACGCACCATGGACCAGGACGATGAGCGGGGACGTCGACGCGACCATGGCCGCATCGTGTCACATCTGATTGCTCCTCAGCGTGCCCGTTGCCGGACGGGGACGAGGGTGACCCGATGACCCTGCGTCGACCGGCCGAGCTGGTGGCTGGCAAATCGTGGACGGCTCGTGAACATCCAACTCGCCGCGAACGCGGCCACCATCACGCTGACGACGACGGCATGCTCGGACAGGTGAGCGATCGCTGCGAGCAGCCAGGCGGCAAGGGCTGCCGACCCGGTCACGATCACCGCGAGCGTTGCGGTTCGGGACCATGTGGAACCGTGGGGGGCGGTGATGTTCGTGTTCATAGTTGTATAGACGTCGGTGATGCCCGAATCGATCACATTTCTGACACATATTCTCGAAACCGACATGTTCGACGCCCTGTCGTAACGTGACGCCATGTCCGACCACGTGATGCAGCCGGCCCCGAGCCTTCCCATGTCCACCATCGACAGTCCCACGATCGACGTCGCGGGCATGTTCCGCGTCGACGGTCAGGTGGCCATCGTGACCGGAGCATCCGCCGGTCTGGGCCAGCGGTTTGCCCGGGTCCTCCACGCGGCCGGCGCAACCGTGGTCATTGCGGCGCGCCGGGCAGATCGCCTGCAGCAATTGGTCGAGCAGCTGCCCGGAGCCCATGCAATCGCCGCCGATCTGTCGCTGGCGGACGACCGTGAGCGGCTCGTCGCGGCGACGATCGAGCGGTTCGGGACGGTGCACATCCTGGTCAACAACGCAGGCATTGGTGCCAAGGTCGCGATCGAGGACGAAGACCTCGACACGTTCCGGCAGGCGATCGAACTGAACGTCACCGCGTTGTGGCACCTCAGCAAGCTCGCATCGGTGCCGATGGTCGCCCAGCGGTACGGCAGCATCGTCAACATCGCCTCGATGTTCGGCCACGTGGGTTCGTCGCCCGTCAAGCAGGCCCACTACTGCGCGTCGAAAGGCGGTGTCGTGAACTTGACTCGCGAGCTCGGGTTGCAGTGGGCACGCAAGGGGATTCACGTCAACGCCCTCTGTCCCGGCTGGTTCGAGAGCGAGATGACGGCCGGCATGGACACCGACGAAGGCAGCCAGCGTTTCATCAACGCCAACTCGCCGATCCCACGCATGGGTGAAGCGCACGAGCTCGATGGAGCGCTGCTGCTGCTCGCCAGCCGGGCGAGCACGTTCATGACCGGCCAGTCGGTGATCGTGGACGGTGGTTGGACCGCCCGTTGAACCGCGGTGCGTTCTCGAACTCGTCAGATGTTCGGAACTCGCTGCGCCCACGGTTGGGCCACTTCCAACTGGCTTGCCACTTGGATCAGCACGTCTTCGCGTCCGTACGCGGCGACCAGTTGCACGCCGATGGGCAAGCCGCCGTCGGTCCACTGCAGCGGCACGCTGATCGCCGGCTGGCCACTGGTGTTGAACGGCGGTGTGAACGGAACGAACTGGCCAGAGCGCACCATCGCGCTCATTGGGTTGGCGGGGTCGTTGCGAATCGTGCCCAACGTCAACGGCACCTCGGCCAGGGTCGGTGTCAGCAGTAGGTCCCACCCGTCGGCCCACCACGACTGGATGGCGCGCCGGTACTGCGCCACGGCCGACAGTGCGAGCGCGTATTCGACCGAGCTGAAGTGCGACGCGAAGTCGGCTTGCACACGGTTGAGCGGCTCGAACTCGCGGTCCTCCAACGGTCGCCCCAGCTGGTCCTCGAAGCGTCGCTTGGAGAGGCCCATGTTGGCGCTCCACAGCGCGCCGAACTTCGAGCCGAACGTGGTGTCCTCGAGCGCCACCGGCCACGCGTCCTCGACGTGATGACCGAGAGATTCGAGCAGGGCAGCGGTTCGGCGGGTGGCGTCGGTGCATTCGCCGTCGACGTGACCGCCCTGCGGATGATGGTCGAGGACGCCGATGCGGAGCCGGCCGGGGTCTGCGCCGACCTCGTCGATGTACGGCCGGACGGGCGGCGGAGCGATGACGGTGTCGCCCACCCCGGGACCGCGAACTGCGTCGAGCAACGCGGCAGTGTCGCGCACCGTTCGGCTGACACAGTGCTCGACCGAGAGCCCGCTCTCGTCGCGAACGGGGCCGAGCGTGATGCGTCCCTGGCTCGGCTTCAAACCGACCAGGCCGCAGCACGACGCGGGAATGCGGATCGAGCCACCGCCGTCGCTGGCATGTGCGAACGGAACCATGCCGGACGCAACCGCGGCGGCAGCGCCGCCGCTGGATCCACCAGGTGTGCGTTCGAGGTCCCACGGGTTGTGCGTCGCGCCCCACGCGAGTGGCTCGGTGGTCGGGACGCTGCCCAGCTCGGGGCTGTTGGTGCGTCCGGCGATGACCAGTCCCGCTGCGCGGTAGCGGCTGACCAGGGTGGTGTCGGCTTCGGCGATCACGTTGGCCTCTTTGAAGGCGACGTTGCCGTTGCTGATCCGCTGGCCAGCGTAGGACGCGAAGAGGTCTTTGATGAGGAACGGCACGCCGCGGAACGGGCCGTTCGGCAGGTCGGCGCCGGCGGCAACGTCGCGAGCGTGATCGAACCAGCGGATGACGACGGCGTTGACGGTCGGGTCGATCCGTTCGATCCGCTCGATCGCCGCCTCGAGCAGTTCGGGCGGGGACACGTCGCCCTTCGCGATCAGGGCAGCCTGATCGGTTGCGTCCATCCAGCGGGTTTCATCAGCGAGCGAGGTCACCGAATCTGTGTAGCACGAAATGATCATGAGGCCGAACGGGGACCGTCGGTAGCGTGCTCCGAGTGAGTATCAGCAGTCCCGAGTCGCCGACCGTTCCGACAGGACGAGAGGTCCTGGCCGACCGCGACGTACGGGTCTTCCTGATCTCGCAGGTGCTCGTCTACACCGCCATCGCGCTGCAGTTGGCGATCCTCGGCAAGGAGATCTTCGACATCACCGGCCGCGAGAGCGACCTCGCCTGGCTGGGTCTGGCCGAATTCGCCCCGGCGCCGTTCCTCGTGTTCGTCACCGGGACGGTGGTCGACAACTTCAACCGCAAGAAGGTCGCCGCGCTCGCGCTCGGCGGCGAGTTGCTGTGTGTCGTCGCGCTCGTCTTCTACTCGGTATCACACCCGACGGCGGTGTGGCCGTTCTTCATCATCTCCGCCGTCTTCGGTGCGTTCCGGGCGTTCACGGCCCCGGCCACCCGCTCGATCCCGCCGATGATCGCGCCGGAGAACGCGCTGCCGCGCGTCATCGCGCTGTTCAGCGCAACCTTCACCGGCGCCACGATCCTCGGCGCCGCGGTCTCCGGCGTGTTGTACGTGATCGCGCCGTGGGTCGCCTACGCGACGGCCGCGACACTGCTCGCGATCGGCCTCGTCTGCGTGCTGCCCGTGCGCTTCAAACGTCAGCCGAAACCGCGCGACCCGGACGAGAAGACGACGCTCAGATCAGCCGTCGAAGGTCTGCGGTTCATCCGCCGAACACCGATCCTGCTCAGCATCATCTCGCTCGATCTGTTCGCGGTTCTCTTCGGTGGTGCCGTCGCGTTGCTGCCGGCCATCGCCACCGACCGACTGCACGTCGGTGACGTCGCCTATGGGTGGCTGCGCGCCGCCCCTGGCATCGGCGCTCTGATGATGGCGATCTTCCTCGCGTCGCACCCGTTGAAGCGGCACGTCGGCCGCACGCTGTTGATCGTGGTCGGCGTGTTCGGCGCCGCTACTGTGGTTCTCGGCTTCACCAAGAACTACGCGATCGCGTTCGCGGCGTTGATCATCCTCACCGGTGCCGACATGGTGAGCGTCTTCGTCAGAAGCTCGCTGGTGCCATTGCTGACGCCAGACGAGAAGCGTGGCCGCGTCCTGGCAGTCGAGAACGTCTTCATCGGCGCGTCGAACGAACTCGGTGCCTTCGAGAGCGGCATGGCGGCGCAGCAGTTCGGCCTCGTTCCGGCAGTCGCGGGTGGCGGGTTCGCGACGATCGCCGTTGTCGTGCTGTTCTGGCTGGGCTTCAAACCGCTGCGCCGGATCGATCGATTCGAGGACCTTCAGAACCACTGACCGGTCAGCTGAGCCGGGCTCGGATCAGGGCGGACGCTGCGCGCATCGTGGTGGTCGTCGATTGCACGTCGTGGTGGATGTCGGCGTTGATCCGGTGGAACACGAACCAGACGCCGAGCGGAATCACGATCCAGGCCAGCACGGTCAGCACGATCGCATAGAGGGCGAAGTCGTAGCTCGCATCGCGCGGCGGGTTGCCGGCTGCGCCGATGGTCTCCCACAGGGCCTTCATCGGCTGGTCCGTACAGAGCCGAATTCGTCGCCGCGCCACGCCGGCTCCGTACAGCGCGGCCCACGAGATCGCAGCCAGCACGAGAGCCAGCACCGTGCCGAAGACGATGGTGCCGATGGTCGAGCTGAGCGCGCTTCGGAAGATCGCCTGGAAGCCCGACGCGACGGTCGTCAGGAACGCGCCACCGAGCAGGAACGTGGGCAAACCGAGCGCGTCGGCTTTGAAGCCCTTCTCGACCTGCGCGGCGTTGATGCGCGCTCGCCGCAACATGTGATGTTCAGGTGTCCCCCAGATCGCATTCGCCTCGCGCCGCTCGTACAACTTGCGCACTCTCGTCACGAGCGTGTTCTGGTGGTTCTTCACGATCCAGCGAGTGATCAGTCCGACAGCGAATTGGGCGGGAGGCTTGAGCGGCCCGATCTTCGGCATCGTCGCATCGCGGGCGCCGTTGCGGTCCAGCACTTCGATCGATCGCATTGCCATTCGGTGCGCTTCCTCGAACCGGTCGGGCCGCCACAGCGGGCGTACTTTCGACAGCTGGTCGACGATGTCCTGCTCGGGCTTGCCAGGACCGCCGATCTTCTCGAGCAGTCGGCCCTTCTCCTCGGGCGTGTCGGCGCGCAACACCTGCAGGGCGTCGAGGCGGTCGAGGACCAACTCGTCGATGGCCTTGACCGGGTGCTCGCCGGCGGCGACGAGGCGGTCTCTGGCCGCACGCAGATCGTCGTGGGTCGCGTCGGGCCCGGACTCGTCGGTTCCGGGCTGGACGCTCACAGCGGACAACGGTAGTGGCGAAGTTCGGTGGCGGCGCGCACGCTGACGAGCAAGACTGCACGCATGCGCCAGGTGCTCACGACCGCATGTCCGCTCGACTGCCCCGACACGTGCTCGTTGTCCGTCACCGTCGACGACGGGCGGATCACGGCGGTCGACGCTGACAAGAGCGATGGGGCGAACCCGTTCACACAGGGCTTCATCTGTCAGAAGGTGAAGCACCATGCGAAGCGGGTGTATTCGCCTGAGCGGATCATGACGCCGTTGGTCCGTGTCGGTGCACGGGGATCCGGTCAGTTCCGTTCGGCATCGTGGGACGAAGCTGCCGGGATGGTGGCTGCGCGTCTGTCCTCGGCGATCGACGAGTTCGGTGTCAACAGCGTCGTGCCGTATCTGTACAGCTCGTCAGCCGGTGTGTTCGCCAACGGCGGTCTGACGTTGCAACTGTTCGAGCGCCTCGGCTGCCCCGATGTCGAGCACACGATCTGCGCTGCCACCGTCACCGCGGCGTGGGAGCAGGTCTTCGGATCGATGATCGGCGCCGACCCGATGGACGTGGTGCACTCGAAGTTGATCGTGATCTGGGGCGCGAATCCGAACGCATCGAACACACACCTCATTCCCTTGCTGAACAAGGCCGTCAAGGCGAGCGGGGCCAAGCTGGTCGTGATTGATCCGCGCCGAACAGGCGTGGCGGCTCGGGCAGATCTCCATCTGGCGATCCGGCCCGGCACCGACGTCGTCCTGGCCTACGCCGTTGCCAACTGGCTTGTCGAACGCGGCCGTCACGACACCGAATTCCTCGCTGCGAACACTGTTGGTGCGGAGGAATTCATCGCGGGGGCGCGCGAATGGACGATCGAGCGCGCCGCCGCCGAGTGCGGTGTCGAGCCGGCCGCGATCGAAGAGTTCGCGTCGATGCTGGCCTCCGCGTCGCCGGCGATGCTGCGACTCGGATGGGGCCTCGAGCGCAATCGCAACGGCGGCTCGGGCTGCATCGCCGCACTTGCGCTGTGGGCATTGGCCGGGCACTTCGGCGTGCTCGGCAGCGGAGCGATCCACTCCACGTCGGGCACAGCGCCTCTGGCGCGCGACGGTCTGTGGCCGCACGGGGTCGATCGTCCACCACGCCTCGCGATGAGCATGAACGACGTCGGCCTCGCGCTGAACGGACAGCTGAATGGGTGGCCACTGACGAAAGTCCTCTTCGTGCAAGGGGCCAATCCGGTCGCGACGGCGATGGACCAGTCGGCCTTCATCGCCGGACTCTCACGCGACGATCTGTTCACGGTCGTCCACGAACAGGTGATGACCGACACGGCAGCGTTGGCCGACGTCGTCCTGCCCGCGACGACGCACTACGAGACGACTGACCTGGCGACGTCGTACGGCTCGTTCGCGATGCTGAAGATCGAGCCCGTCATCGCACGCGTCGGCGAGAGTCGAACCAACGACGAAGTCGCGTCGGTCTTGGCCGAACACCTCGGGCTGCCGGCAGCGGACTTCGACCCCGACCCGGCGCGCATGGCGTCGGCCATGCGCACCGACGGCGGTGGTGGCGATGCGATTCAGTCGCTTCGCGCCAGCGGGGCCACAGTTCAGTTCGTCGACACTCGTCCGGGTTTTGCCGACGGCTCGACGCGTGCGCGGCTGACAGACCCGTCGAGCGAACTCCCCGTGCCGATGTACGTCGCCGCACCCGTGACCCGACTGAACATGATCACGCCTTCGACCAATCGCACGATCAACTCGATGTTCGCCGAATTCGAGCCACCGGATCCCGTTGTGTCGATCCATCCCGTCGACGCCGCCGACCGCGACATCGTCGACGGCTCGCGAGTCCGGGTCTTCAACGAATTGGCCGACATCGAACTGCCGGCGCGCATCGATTCGACGCTGCGCCCTGGCGTGGTCTCGATTCCCAAAGGGTTGTGGCTTCGCCACGTCGACGGAGGGCGCACGGCCAACGCGCTGATCCCGCGAACGATCAACGATCTCGCCGCCGGAGCGTGCTTCAATGACGCCCGAGTAGAGATAGAGAACTGCGTGGCCGCCGTGGCTGCCGGTGAATGAGCAAAGGGGAAAGACGAATGGCTGACAGCAAAGGACTGCTGAAGGAGTTCCGCGAATTCATCGCGTCCGGCAACATGATCGAGCTCGCCGTCGGCGTGATCCTGGCCGGTGCCGTGGGCGCAGTGATCAAGGCGTTCACCGAGGGCATCATGATGCAGCTCGTGGCCGCCATCTTCGGACAGCCCGACTTCAACAACATCACGATCACGTTGCGTCACAACGTCGGCAAGGATGCGGTCACCGGCAAAGAACTGAATGCGACGCTGCAGATCGGCGCCTTCATCAACACCTTGATCACCCTGGTGTTGACCGGTCTGGTTCTGTTCGCGATCGTGAAGATGTACAACAACCTCAAGCGCAAGAACAAGGCTGCCGAGCCCGCAGAGACCGCCGCCGAGATCACCGAGATCGATTTGCTGACGGAGATCCGCGACGCCCTCAAAGCCCGCAGCTGAGCCACTTCATGGCCCAGCGTTGACGTGGAGTTGACGCTGTTCTGACCGGGGCGCCCCCCGGCCCCGAGGCGGGCCGGGGTACGCTCTTGGTTTCATGATTTCCACGGCGGCGGCCCGACGACTCAAGTGTGCGCTGACAGCGATGCTGTTCGCCGCGGCTGTCAGCGGCTGCAGCGTCGCCGCCGAGTCGAGCTCTCGGTCGAGCACGATCGATACCGTCGGTGGAGTTGGTGAGCTTCCCGGCGCGGGTCAGACGACCCCGCCGAGCGGCACCCAGTCAGTCGGCGAGGCGACGACATCGGTGGCGCCGCCGACGTCGGACTCGACCACGACGACGACGATCAACATTCAGGGCTCGGTTGGTAGCCGCGTGACCGGGAATCGGGTTCTGATGATCGGCGACTCGTTGTCGGTGTCGATCTCCAAGCGCTATTCCAACGACCTGTGCGACGACCTCGTGCCAATGGGCTGGCAGGTTGAACTCGACGCGGAGACGAGCAAGTTCATCGACTTCGGCAAGACCGTGCTCGACAACCGTCTCAGCGCCGGATGGGACGCGGCCATCCTCTTCCTCGGCAACAACTACGGCTACGACAAACAGCGGTACCAGGACGCGCTCAACGCTCTGATCCTGCGCCTGTACCCGCGCCCGACCATCCTGCTGACGACGACGCTGTTCCGCCCGCAGCAGCAGGACGTGAACGACGTCATCTTCGACGAGGCGCTGCACTTCCCGAACGTGACCGTGATCGATTGGGCGACGATCTCCACCGACCCGTCGTTCACCGGCGCCGACAACCTTCACCTCACCACCGCCGGGCGCGCTGAGCTCGCGATGCGGATCGCGACGGCGATGGGTCAGGCCCCGGCCCAGCCGGGCAAGTGCCTGGCGACGAACTACACCGACGATTCCGGCGGCAGCGCTACCGGCCCGCCCGGCAACCTGACCAAGAAGAAGAAGACGGCTCCGGCCACGCCGACGCCGACGACCATCAAGCCCGGCTCGGGCAGCACGACGCCGACCACCGAGGTGCCGACGACCACGACGAGATCCGGCGCCGGGTCGACCCCGACAACGGTTGTGACGGTCACCACCAAGGTGACCTCGACCACCCAACCGACCCCGACGACGCAGGCCCCGGTCACGACCCAGCCGTCGACGACTCAGCCATCGACGACGCAGCCGACGACGACGCAGCCGGCACCGACGACGACTCACGCACCACCGCCGACGACCACACAGCCCGTTGGCCCCTGACGGGTCAGCGCCTCGCCGCGCTACGGCGCGAGGACGTGGAGCGCTGGGACGTTGCGCAACACGCCGTAAGTGATCAGCAACACGCCGAACGCGATCGGCACCGACAGCGGGACCCGCGTCAACCACTGCAACGGAGCTCGATGCAACGATGCGCGCAACCACGCGAACCAGCCGACGACGAAGCCGATCAGGAACACCGGGAAGAACAGGTTGTAGCCGAACGCCGCGCCGATGTGGCCGTTCAACGCGGCGTGGGCGGCTCGTGTGAGCCCGCAGCCGGGGCACCAGAAGCCGGTCATCGCGTAGAGCGGACACACTGGCAGATGGGTGCCGGGTGCGGTGGGGTCGTTCGCTGCGACATAGGCCGCGGCGGCGACCATCGCGCACCCGCAGGCGATGGGACCGGCGACGGCCCAGTGACGCGACGCACGCGTTGGCAGCAGCGGCGACGAGATCTGCGCTGCATCCACCCTGTGAACAGTAATCGGCAATCGGTCACGCGCGGTTGCGGTTGAGTGACCTCGCTGCCACCCTGGACGGGTGCTTCAAGTCCAGGGTGTCTCAGTGGAGATCGGCGGTCGACTCGTCGTCGACGACGCGTCGTTCACTGTCATGCCCCGCGACAAGGTCGGCCTGGTCGGGCGAAACGGTGCCGGCAAGACCAGCTTCTTCAAGGTGCTCGGCGGCGAGAGCGAGCCGATCGCCGGCAAGATCCTGCGCAAGGGCGGGTTCGGCTACCTGCCCCAGGACCCGCGCATCGCCGGCGCCCTCGAGAGCCGCACCGCGATCACCCACGTGCTGTCGGGTCGCGGCATCGATGATCAGCTGATGCGGATCGAGAAGCTGCGCATCGAAATGGAAGAGGAAGCGAGCGAGCGCAACGTCGCTCGATTCAGCAAAGCCCAGGACGAGTTCGCGATGTCTGGCGGCTACTCGGCCGACAGTGAAGCACGCTCGATCGCGGCCGGGCTCGGCCTGAACGCCGACCGGATGGACCTGCCGGTCAAGGTGCTGTCGGGCGGCGAGAAGCGCCGCGTCGAGCTGGCCCGAATCCTGTTCGCCGGCAGTGATGCGTTGCTGCTCGACGAGCCCACCAACCACCTCGACATCGACGCCAAGACATGGTTGCTCGACTACATGCGCAAGTACCGCGGCGCGATGTTGGTCATCAGCCACGACCTCGAACTGCTCGACGAAGCGATCACACGCGTGCTGCACCTCGACCGGCCGAGCGAAGACGGCACCGGACACCTCGTCGAGTACAAGGGTACGTACACCCAGTACCGCTCGGCCCGCGCTGCCGACGAAGAGCGCCAGGCGCGCAAGGCGATGCTGCAGGGCAAGGAGATCGCCCGGCTGCAGTCGATCGTCGATCGCTTCGGCGCCAAGGCCACCAAGGCCTCGATGGCGCACAGCAAGGAAAAGCAGATCGCCCGCATCGAGTCACAGCGGGTGAACGTCGGCAACGGCGACAAGATCATGAAGGTTCGCTTCCCGGAACCGCCACCGACCGGCGTCACGGTGATCACCGCCAACGGTCTGTCGAAGGGCTATGGCTCCGGCCGGCCGGTGTTCGAAGACGTCACGTTCGACATCGGTCGCGGCGAGCGGCTGCTGGTGCTCGGCCTCAACGGCGCCGGCAAGACCAGCCTGCTTCGCATCCTCGCGGGCGAGACCGAGCCGACACTCGGTGACTTCCACTTCGGGCACAACGTGAACGTCGGCTACTACGCCCAAGAGCACGACAACCTGCGCATCAACGAGTCACTGCTCGCCAACATCCGGGCCGAGGTGCCGAGCAACATCCAGCTGACGGAGACCCAACTGCGCGGCATGCTCGGCATGTTCGGGCTGATGGGCGACAAGGTGTTCCAGGACAGCGGCACGCTCAGCGGTGGCGAGAAGACCAAGCTCGCGCTGGCGATGCTGATGGTCGGTCGCAACAACCTGCTGCTGCTCGACGAGCCGACGAACAACCTCGATCCGCCCAGCCGTCAGGCAGTCGCCGACGCGCTCAGCACATGGAAGGGCACCATCGTGTTCGTCAGCCACGACACCGAATTCGTCGAGCAACTGAAGCCCACCAAGGTGTTGCTGATGCCCGATGGCCAGGTCGACTTCTTCAGCCCCGACTGGCTCGAACTCGTCAGCCTCGCCTGACTCAGACGAGCAGCGATGCGCCCTGGCGGCGCGACGTCACCACGGGAACATGGGGGAGCGCGATGCGTTGCGCGGCCGCTTGCGCAGTCTCGGCGAATGCGATCGCAGCTCGAGACCGGTCGCGGTCCTGATGCCAGATGATGCCGATCCGGCGCGACAGACGATCGCGCGGCGCAAGCGGCAGCACGGTGACGGCTGCATCAGGGACGAACAACTCGACCGCGAGCAGCGGCACGATCGCGATGCCGAGGCCGCATGAGACCATCCGCTGCGTGGTCAGGTTGTCGTCGCTGCGGAACACGATCTGGGGGCGGATGCCCGCGCGGGCGATGGCGTCGAACACGCGCGTCTCGCACGAATCGTCGAACGAGCCGGAGATCAACCGGGCACCGTCGAGCGACCCGAGTTCGATGTCGTCCTGCGTCGCCAGCGGGCTGTCGGGCGGGAGCATGACCACGTACGGATCCTCGATCAGCTCGTTGAAGGTCAGCGGCGCGCCGTAGATGCCGGTGTCGGAGAAGGCGAGATCCAGCTGACCGGCGCGGACGAGCTCGTCGAGGACCGACCCGGGCCGCTCGTTGCGGAGCTCGACGGTGATGCGCGGCCAGTCTTCGCGAAAGCGGCTGAGCGTTGGAGGCAGCAGCCGCGCGCTTGCGGACTGGAAGGTGCCGATCCGGAGGGCACCCGTATCGCCGGCGGTCAGGGCATCGAGATCGGCCTTGGCTGCGCCAAGCCGGGCGGTGATGTGGGTCGCGTGGCGTAACAGGACTTCGCCGGCGCTGGTCAGCGAGACCGGACGAGGGCCACCCGGGCGTTCGATCAACTTGTGCCCCACCGCTCGCTCGAGCGTTGCGATCTGCTGCGACACCGCGCTCTGCGCGTATCCCAGCAGCGTGGCGGCCTGCGAGAACGACGACGTTCGAGCGATCGCTTCCAGCGCGGCCAGATGGCGGACCTCGACTCCGAGGGGTAGATCGTTGTTTGTGATCGAACTAGTCATGAATATGCATTTCCATTATCAATAGAGTTCTGAGATACTGAGTTGCATTCTAATCACAGGAGGTGATCAACATGTTCGCAATCTTCTCGCTCGGCTCAGCCTTCGCCGCCACTCTGGCGGTCGCCCTTCTGGCGCCGCGCCACGGCGTCGACAGCCGCCCCGACTTCTGCGGCCCGCAGCCGGATCAGTACCGCGACCGCTGACGCGGCGCAATCTGACACCTGACAGCTCCTGGCGGAATCTCGGATCCCGGTCGACGCACAAACGGCGTCCCGGTTGATTCAGCCCCGTTGACACGGTCCGATCGGAAGGACCGTGTCAACCGGCGGCTACCGTTCGGCCATGCGCATCGGAATCTTCGTCCAGACCACCAACGACGGCACGATCGACCAGTTGGTCGAGGAAGCCAAGGCGGTCGAGGCCGCCGGCTTCGCCAGCCTGTGGGTCTCGCAGATCTTCGGTCACGACGCCTTGACGATGTTGGCCGTCGTCGGCCGAGAGGTGCCGCGCATCGAGCTGGGCACGGGCGTCGTTCCGACGTACCCACGGCATCCGATGATGCTTGCCCAGCAAGCCCTGACCACGAACGCCGCCGCCGGCGGCCGACTGTCATTGGGGATCGGTCTGAGCCACAAGATCGTCGTCGAGAACATGTGGGGACTGTCGTACGACAAGCCGGTCCGCCATCTCCGTGAATACCTGAGCGTGATGATGCCGCTGCTCGAGGGCAAGCCCGTCGCGTTCGCGGGGGAAGAGTTCCAGGTGAACGGCACGGTCTCAGCACCGGGTTCGACGCGGCCGGCCGTGCTGGTCGCGGCGCTCGGTGAGCAGATGCTGCGTGTCACCGGTGCGCTCGCGGACGGCACGGTGACGTGGTGCACTGGCCCGGCGACGTTGAAGAGTCACATCGTGCCGACGTTGAACGCTGCCGCCGAGCAAGCCGGCAGGCCCACGCCCCGGGTCGCATCTGCGTTGCCGGTGTGCGTCACCACTGATCGCGCCGGCGCTCTCAGCCGCGCCGCTGCCGTCTTCCAGGTGTACGGCTATCTGCCGAGCTATCGGGCGATGCTCGACAAGGAAGGCGCGGCCGGCCCCGAGGACGTCGCGATCATCGGCACCGAGGCCGAAGTCGGTGATCGCATCCGCGAGCTGGCCGACATCGGCGTCACCGATTTCACCGCGGCCGAGTTCGGCGGCAACCCCGATGAGGTCGCCGCCACCCGGGCACTACTCGCGACGCTGATCTGAGATGAGCGCCGGCAAGCTGTACAGCGAGGGCTTCACGACGCTGACCGTCACGGTCGTCGGCGGCGTCGCTCGCGTCGTGATCAGCAACGGCGAGATCAATCTCCTCGATGCTGCGATGTTCGGCGAGATGGCTCGGCTCGTCGAACTGCTGGCGGTCGATGACGAAGTCCGAGTCGTCGTCCTGTCCTCGGCCAACCCACACTTCTTCATCGCTCATTTCGACGTCGGGCTGATCCTGAAGATGCCGACAGCAGTGGGCGAACCCTCGACCCTTCTCAACCCGTTCCACGTCATGTGCGAGACGCTGCGCACGATGCCGAAGGCCACCATCGCGGTGATCGAGGGCCGCGTCGGCGGCGGCGGCAGCGAGCTGGCGCTGAGCTGCGACATGCGTTTCGCTCTGCGCGGCGCGGCAGTGTTCAACCAGCCGGAAGTCGCGCTCGGAATCGTTCCCGGTGGTTCAGGCACTGTTCGGCTGCCTCGTCTCATCGGCAGGTCGCGGGCGTTGGAAGTCGTGCTCGGCTGCGACGACGTCGACGCCGATCTGGCCGAATCGTGGGGATGGGTCAATCGATCGATGAGCCGCGACGAATTGTGGCCTCATGTCGAGCGCTTGGCAGCCCGCATCGCGTCGTTCCCGCCGCACGCCGTCGCAGCCGCCAAGGCTTCGGTGTTGCGCTCGGACGCCGACGTCGTGCCGGCGCTGTTGGCCGAGGGCGATGCCTTCCGGTCGACGCTCGGCGGGCTGGGGACGCGTGACGCGATGGAGCGATTCCTGGCGATGGGCGGGCAGACCACAGCAGGGGAAGGTCGACTCGGCGAGATGGCCGCTGAAATCAACGCGATGCCCTGACAGCGCGCGGCTGCCCTCATAGGCTGCAGACGATGACGGCCCGGGCCACCTCACGCCAGCGGGCCATTGCCGCGCTGGTCGCAGCGGCCCTCGTCGCGGCGGCTTGCTCGTCGAGCACCGGAGTTCGCATCGCTCGATCGGAGCAGCACGTCGACCCCACCACCGTCGACACCGAGACGCCGACCACAGCACCGCCGGACACGACGGTTCCGGACAGGACGGTTCCAGACACGTCGACTCCGAAAACAGGCACGTCAGGGACCACGTCTGATGGCCCGGTGCAGTGGGGTAATTGCGCGGACGAGGAAGCTCCCTGGCAGTGCGGTTCGATCTCGGTGCCGATGGACTACTCCGATCCACAGGGGGCGCAGATCACCGTCGCGATGAACCGCCTGCCGGCCGCGAAGCCTTCGCAGCGGATCGGCTCGCTCGTCCTCAATCCAGGCGGACCGGGTGGATCGGGGATCATGCTCGCGTACAACGAAGGCCAGAACATGCCGCAGGCGATTCTCGACCGCTTCGACATCGTCGGCTTCGATCCACGCGGGGTGGGCCAGTCGACGCCGGTCACGTGTCCGGGCGACTTCGATCCGGCCAACGATTCGCTGTCGCGATGCATCGCCACAACCGGTCGGTACCTCAGCTTCCTGGGCACGCCCAACGTCGCCCGCGACCTCGACCGCGTTCGGGCCGCGATCGGAGACGACACGTTGACGTACCTTGGATACAGCTACGGCACGGCGTTGGGTGGCGTGTACGCGGACATGTTTCCGCAACGCGTCAGGGCGCTGGTCCTCGACGGTTCGGTCGATCCGTCGGCGGGTCGCGTCAACACCACCAAGAACTTCGGTGACGACTTCTATGCCAACCAGGACTTCGATGCAACGATCGACATCTTCCTGCAGCTGTGCGATGCAACGAAGTCGTGTCTCGCCGGCCCGCACTCCAAGACGTTGCTCGACAAGGTCGAGGCTGGTGTGCGGCTGCTCCCCACGAAGTACTTCAAGGGGGCGACGAAGCTCACCCGTAGCGACGTCGACGACATTCTCGTCGGTGCGATGTACAGCGTGTCGCTGTGGCCGCTGTTGTCGGTGGCACTGAAGGAGGCAGCAGAGGGTGACGCTTCGACGTTGGCTGCGTTCTCCAGCTATCTGCAGTTCGGGTACCCGGCGGACATGGAGTCCGAACCCAACTTCGACTTCGCCAACCTTGCGATCCGATGCGCAGACTTCGCCGGCCGTGGCAATGCTTCACAGGCGTGCGATGGTTTCCCCGACACCCTGTCCGCACTGCCGGAGATCACCACGGCCGTTGGTTCGGCGCCGATCGTGGTCGTCGGCACCAAGGGCGATCCGGCGACACCGTGGCGGTACTCGAAGCAGATGGCCGATGCGTTGGGCAGCGCCGTTTCGATCACGTGGGAAGGCGCCGGCCACACGGCGTTTCTGTCGAGCAAATGCATCACCGGCCTCGTCACCGAGTACATCGTCGACCTGAAGGTGCCCGCCAACGGCGCCGCCTGTCCGTTCGTGGTCGGGGCGACGACGCTGGCCCAGCGCGCCGACCGCGTGTTCGGCACGGTCGACAAGGACGCGGACACGTCGCACATCGAAGGGGTCCTGGAGGCGAACGGCGACAGCAGCGCAGTCGCCGCGTGTGTCAGTTCGCAGATCGTGCTACGCAACAACCAGCGCCTCATCGCGCACGAGATCCTCGGCGTCGACACGCCCGACCTCGTCGCCCTGCGAGCCGTTGTCGAGCGCGGTTGCAAGGCCACCGGCTAGCAGAAATCTCGGAGTCAGCTCAGCTTCACCGGGGTGCCGGCGTAGGGCTTGTTGACCAGGTCGAAGAAGTCGTTGCCCTTGTCGTCGACGACGATGAACGCGGGGAAGTCCTGGACCTCGATCTTCCACACGGCTTCCATTCCGAGTTCGGGGTATTCGAGCACCTCGACCTTGGTGATGCAGTCGAGCGCGAGCCTGGCAGCTGGTCCACCGATCGAGCCGAGATAGAAGCCACCGTGGGTTTTGCACGCATCGGTGACCTGCTTGCTGCGGTTGCCCTTGGCGAGCATGATCATGCTGCCACCCGCCGCCTGGAACTCGTTGACGTAGCTGTCCATCCGACCGGCTGTCGTGGGGCCGAACGAACCTGACGCATAGCCCTCGGGGGTCTTCGCGGGACCCGCGTAGTAGACGCAGAAGTCCTTCATGTACTGCGGCATCCCGAGGCCGGCGTCGAGCCGTTCCTTGAGCTTGGCGTGGGCGATGTCACGGGCCACGACCATCGGCCCGGTCAACATCACGCGGGTCTTCACCGGGTACCTGCTCAGCTCGGCGCGGATCTCGTTCATCGGTCGGGTGAGGTCGATCCGCACGACGCCGGCATCAGCGTCCTCGACGTCTTCGAGGTCGTCGTGCGCGATCTCGGGCAGGAAGCGAGCGGGATCAGTCTCGAGCTGTTCGAGGAAGATGCCGTCCTTGGTGATCTTGCCCAGCGCCTGGCGATCTGCCGAACAGCTGACGGCCATGCCGACCGGGCAGCTGGCTCCGTGGCGGGGCAGGCGGATGATGCGCACGTCGTGGCAAAAGTACTTGCCACCGAACTGGGCGCCGATGCCGGTCTCCTGCGACAACTTCAGCACGGCCTTCTCCAACTCGACGTCGCGGAAGCCGTTGCCGAGCGTGCTGCCCGCGGTCGGCAAGTGGTCGAGGTACTTGGTGCTCGCCAGTTTCGCGGTCTCCACCGCGAACTCGGCCGATGTTCCGCCGATCACGACGGCGAGGTGGTACGGCGGGCACGCCGCGGTGCCGAGTGTCTTCATCTTCTCGAAGATCCACGGCAGCAGCGTCTTCTCGTTGAGCAGCGCCTTGGTCTCCTGGAACAGGTAGCTCTTGTTCGCACTGCCGCCACCCTTGGCCATGAACAGGAACTTGTAGGCGTCGCCGTCGATCGCGCTGATCTTGATCTCGGCCGGCAGGTTGTTGCCGGTGTTGACCTCGTCGTACATGTTCAACGGCGCCATCTGGCTGTAGCGGAGGTTGCTGGTGAGGTATGTGTTGTAGACACCGCGCGCGATGGCTTTCTCGTCACCGCCGGCCACCCCGTCTGTGGCGGTGAACACGAACTGACCCTTCTTGGCCTTCACGATCGCGGTGCCGGTGTCCTGGCACATCGGCAGCACCCCGCCGGCCGCGATGTTCGCGTTCTTGAGCAGGTCGAGCGCGACGAACCGGTCGTTGTCGCTGGCCTCCGGGTCGTCGAGGATGTTCGCAAGTTGCTGCAGGTGCGCGGGTCGCAGGAGGTGAGCGATGTCCTTCATCGCTGTCTCCGTCAACAGCGTGATCGCCGCGGGCGACACCTTCAGGAACGTGCCCTCCGACGTCTCGAACGTCGACACGCCCTCGGTGCTCAGCAGCCGATACTCGGTGTCATCGTGGCCAAGGGGGAGCAACTCGCTGAACTCGAACTCGGGCATGCCCGAAACGGTACCGCCCACCCCCGAACTGATCCCATTCTTCGACCGCCCCGGTCGAAAAACAGGATCAGTATGCGAGGTGTGACGGTCAGCGGTCTTTGAGACGTTTCGGGACGGCGGTCGCAGGGTCGGTTGGCCACTGGTGCTTGGGGTAGCGGCCGGCCATCTCCTTGCGGACGTCGGTCCACGTGCCGGCCCAGAACCCGGGCAGATCCGATGTGATCTGGATCGGTCGATCGGCGGGAGAGAGCAGGTGCAGCAGCACGGGACGTCCGGCCACGGTGGGGTGCTCGCCGGTCCCGAACAGGTCCTGCACTCGTACCGCCGCGGTCGGCTGATCGCCGCTGTAGTCGAGCGTCATCGATCGTCCCGAGGCGAGCTCGAGGTGCGTCGGTGCCTGCTCGTCGAGCCGTTGCCCGAGTGGCCATTGCAGACCGGCGCGCAGGACGGTTGTGAGGTCGAGC
The DNA here is from genome assembly GCA_038227995.1 of Acidimicrobiales bacterium. Taxonomy (GTDB): domain Bacteria; phylum Actinomycetota; class Acidimicrobiia; order Acidimicrobiales; family Ilumatobacteraceae; genus WLMZ01. The sequence continues at coordinate 50,000 of JBBRPP010000016.1, read as the reverse complement.
GAGGCGACATCGTGCATGCTCGTCATGCCGTTCAGGTACGGCGAGAGCCACTCGTCGAGCGACTTCACCAGCCCGGAGTCGGACCAGTCGGGCCACACCTCTACCGAGGTGCGACGGACGAACTCGACGCGATCGCGCAACTGGCGCGCGGCCGGTGACCACTGCAAGGGCGCGAGCCGCGTCGCGCGCAGCCGCTCGATCAGCGCCGCCGTCGTGTCGGCGCCGGCACCCGGGCGACGCACTCGCTCGTCGAGCTTCATGTTGCCGAGACGACGTTCGAGGCGTTCCACGATGTCGTTGCGATCCTTGTCCCAGACCAGCGCGCTGCGGGTCTCGACCGCGTCACCCAACGCTGCGGCGACCTCGTCGGCGTCGATGCCGGCCGCGAGACGGAGGCGCGTGTTCTTACGATCGCCATCGACGTCGGCAGCCACCACGAACGGCTCGTTGGCAAGTGGGTCGGTCTTGGCCACCCATGCGCCGACACCTGTCCGCAACTGGAACTGGCCGGGTTGCGAGCGTCGCACTGCGAGGCGATCGGGGTACGCCAGCAGCAGCACCTGGCCGGCGCGATCCGGGTCCATCGCGTCGAGATCGAGTGAGACGCCGACTCGACGGGCGATGTCACGAGCACGACGAATCAGTCGATCGACGGCACCACGATCGGCGCGTTCGTGGCGTTCCGTTCCGACGATGACGCGCAGGCGCAGTGCGAGATCGGCCGGAAGATCATCGGCGCGACCGCGCAGGATGTCGCGGTCGTCGAGCAATGCGGCGATCACGCAGGCGAGCGCCTGATCAGCAGGACCGTGGGCGTCGACGACCATCCGCGCCAGTCGGGGATGTGCCGGAACGCTCAACATCGATCGTCCGACTGCAGTGATCGTGCCGTCGTCGTCGAACGCGCCGAGCAGCCGCAGCAGCTCGACGCCCTGCGTCAGCGTGCGCTCGGGTGGTGGATCGGGGAAGTCGAGGTCCGCGACCGGCGTACCCCACGCCGCGAGCTCCAACGCGAGGCCGGCGAGATCGACCTGGGTGATCTCGGCCTCCAGGTGGGCTCGACGAGTCGTGTGCTCGAGCTTGCTCCACATCCGATACGCGACGCCGGGCTCGGTCCTGCCTGCGCGTCCGGCGCGTTGATCGGCCGACGCGCGACTGGTTGCAACCGTCGTCAGTCGCGTCATGCCGGCACGGATGTCGTAGCGGGGCACACGAGCCTGGCCCGCGTCGACGACGATGCGAACGCCGGCGACGGTGAGCGAGGTCTCCGCGATGTCGGTGCTCAGCACGACCCGTCGGCGTCCGGCCGGCGAGGGCGCGAGCGCGTGATCCTGTTCGGCCAAGGAGAGGGCTCCGGCGAGCGGATACAGATCGACGTTGGCCGGCACGAGCGAGTCGAGCGCTTGGTAGCAGCGGGTGATCTCGCCGATGCCGGGCAGGAACACGAGCACGTCACCGAAGTCGTTGCGCAGTGCGAGCAGCACGGTCTCGGCCACCGCCTGATCGAGCTTCTGACCCTTCGTCGGAGGGGACCAGCGGATGTCGATCGGGAACGTGCGACCGTCACTGGTGATGATCGGACATGGGCCGGCGTCGCCACCCAGAACGGCGGCGAGTGGTGCCGCCTCGGCGGTCGCGGACATCGCGAGGATGCGGAGATCGGGGCGCAGGTTGCGGCGTGCGTCGAGCGCGAACGCCAGGCCGACATCGGTGGGCAGGTTGCGCTCGTGCACTTCGTCGAAGATCACCAGTCCGGTCCCCGGCAACTCGGGATCATGCTGCAGACGGCGCGTCAGAACGCCTTCCGTCACGACCTCGATCTGGGTGTCGCGTCCGATGCGCCGTTCGTCGCGAGTCTGATAGCCGACCGTCTCGCCGACTTCCTGGCCGAGCAGGTGGGCCATCCGGTGCGCCGCTGCACGCGCCGCCAGCCGCCTCGGTTCGAGTATCACGATCCGGCGGCCCGCCAGCCACGGCTGCTCGTACAACCGCAGCGGCACGAGCGTGGTCTTGCCCGCACCCGGCGGGGCGACGAGTACCGCCGAGCCGATCGTCGACAACGCGGCGATCACGTCGTCGACGACCTCGGCGACCGGCAGTTCGAGCCCGGAGAAGTCAGGCAACGAGGGCGTGATCGGAACGGCTGATCAGGCCAGCGCGGGCGTGCCCTCGAACGGGACAGGGTCGCCGTTCGCAGGGATGGTGGGACGCGACCAGGCCGTCGCGTGGGCGATGCGGTCGGCGACCTTGCGCCACTCGGTGCTGTTCCAACCTTCGGCTGCGGCAGCGACATGGCCGTCCATCGAGACGAACACGAAGGCCGGGAGGGTCTCGAGCGCGATCGACTTGACGAATGCACGGTCGGCGTCGCAGAACACCAGGAACTCGTCGGCGAGCGGGCCGAGAAACGTCTTCGCATCGTCGGCTCCACAGGTCACGATGAAGTTGACACGCACGTCGGCGCCGCGGAAACCGTTGAGGATGCGCGCCGCGGTCTTGAGGATCCACGAACTCTCGTTGGTGTACGGGTCGAGCACGACGCTGGCGAGGTTGAAGGTGGTCAGCCATTCCTCGAGTGGGCGGCTTTCCCCGTCCAGGGCGGTGAGAACGACATCGAGCGATGGATTGCTGGCCACGGCGAGACGCTAGCGCGCCGCGCCGTCACGCTCACAGCTTCGAACCGTTAGCGTTGCCCGTATGCACCCGATCGAGCGTCTGCGGTATGTCGCCCGGGCCTCCAGCGGCGATCAGCGGATGCTGGTCCGCGAGACCGCGACGGCGATCGCCGGACTCGACCTCGACCCCGCCGGCCTGGTCGTTGCGTGCCGCCGTATCGTCGAGCGCCACCCGACCTCGGGTGCGCTGTGGTGGCTGTGCGCCAACCTGGTGACGTCGACCGACCCATTTCGCGAGGCGTGGTCGCTGGCTGATCACATCGAAGACGATCCCACCGCGAGCCAGCTGGTCGACGCGTTGCCCGACGGCGCGACCGTGTGCGTCGTCGGCTGGCCAGACATGGCCGGCGAAGCGTTGATCCGCCGTGGCGACATCACCGCATTGGTGATCGATGCCGGTGATGCCGGATCCGGCAACCAGGGGTCCTCGCTGGTCCGCCGGCTGCAGCGCAGCGACGTCGATGCCGAGGAGATCCCCGCCGCAGCTGTCGCCGCCGCCGTTGCCGCGAGCGATCTCGTGTTGATCGAAGCTGTCGCTGCCGGACCCGACGGTGCGCTCTGCGCCATCGGCTCGCATCCCACGGCGGCCGTCGCGTACTGCAGCGAGAAGCCGGTGTGGCTCGTGGCGTCGCGCGGGCGGCGCCTGCCGGCCGCGATGTGGAACGCGATGACGACGCGTCTCGACGACGCCGGCGACGGTTGGGATCACGACGTCGAAGTCGTTCCGCTCGCGATGGCGACAGGGGTGTTCGGGCCTGAAGGTCTGGGCGGTGCAGACGCCATGTCGATGGCTGCCGAGTGCCCGCTGGCGCACGAGCTGCTCCGTATGAGTGCGATGTAGAGCACCTCCGTTACTGTCGCCCCATGGCGCACCCACGGAAGTTCCGATTCGCAACGGAGATGCATCAGCCCCTCGACGGGCTGTCCTGGGCCGATTCGGCCCGCGAAATCGAATCGCTCGGATACTCGACGGTCTTCGTTCCCGACCACATGGACGAGGGGTATGGCCCGATCGCAGCGATGGCGATGACAGCGGCCGCGACCACCACGTTGAAGGTGGGTGCGCTTGTCCTCGACTGCGACTACCGCCATCCGGCCGTTCTCGCCCGCGAACTGGCCACCATCGATCTGCTGTCGGAGGGTCGACTCGAGCTCGGCCTCGGCGCCGGCTGGAAGAAGCTCGACTACACCCGCGCCGGCATCCCGATGGATTCGCCCAAGGTGCGCGTCGACCGGATGATCGAACACGTCACGATCCTGAAGGGCCTGTTCTCCAACGAGCCGGTCACGTTCAAGGGCGAGCACTACGAGATCACCGATCTCGACGGAACGCCGAAGCCGTTCAACGCCGGCGGTCCACCCATCGTGATCGCCGGGGGACAGCGCCGGGTGATGCGCTTCGCCGGCCAGGTCGCAGACATCGTCGGTGTCAACGCGTCGATTCACTCGGGCGAGATCGACACCGCCGCCGCTCAGGATGCACTGCCGCAGCGGATCGACGAGAAGGTTGGCTGGCTGCGCGAAGGCGCGGGTGCCCGCTTCGACGACCTCGAGATCAACGCCTGGTTGTCGGTTGCCGAGGTCACCGAGGACACGACCGGTTTCGCGGAGATGATCGCCGGCTTCTTCGAGACCGACGCGACGAGCCTTCTCGGTTCGCCGCTCACCCTGATCGGATCACCGACCGAGATCGCCGAACGCCTGCAGGCCCGACGCGAACGCTGGGGCTACTCGTACACGGTCATTCCGGCCGACAAGGTGCGCGAGTTCGCGCCGATCGTCGCGAGGCTGACCGGTACCTGACGAGGATCCTGACGATCACGCATCCGCTTCGCGATTTCGTGCGCTACTGTGCCGACGTCGGTTTCGCTTGCGAGGCCGATGACCCGATTGTCAGCGAAGTCCGGTGAGATCCCGGCACTGACCCGCAACGGTGGTTCGAATCGCGTGCGATTCGACGAGTCCGGTCGCCTGCATTCGTGTCCGCAAACCCAGTTCCCTCGAGGCAAGGGCGGTTTCGCGGCTATCGCCGCTGTGACGCGACTTTGTCCTCCACTCTTTGGAGGATCCATGAAACGAAATTGGTTGATCGCGGCAAGTGCCGCACTGTTGATCACCGCAACGGGCTGCGGCTCGGATGCGAAGTCGACGAGCACCACAGCGGTGCCAGTCACGGCCGCAAGTTCGACAACGCCGAGCAGCGTTGCGACGACGGCCGGATCGGTTGTCGCAACCACTGCCGACTCAGCGCCGTCCAGCAGCGCATCGTCTGCGACGACGTCACCGGCCGTGCCCAGCACACCGGACTCAGCCTCGATCCCGGTCGCGAACAAGATCGTCAGCCTGTCGCCGACTGCAACCGAGATGCTCTTCGCGATCGGCGCCGGTGCGCAGGTGATCGCGGTCGACGACCAGTCGAACTTTCCGGCCGAGGCGTTGAAGAAGCCGCACGACCTGTCCGGCTATCAGCCCAACGTCGAAGCCATCGCCGCGTTGAAACCCGACCTCGTCGCGATCAGTGACGACTCGACCGGGCTGTCGAAGCAACTCGACGCGCTCGGCATCAACGTCTGGGTTGGCCCGGCCGCAAGCACGTTCGACGACGTCTACGCCCAGATCGGCCAGCTCGGCGTTTCGACGGGACATGTCGCCCAGGCGGCCACCGTCGTCGGCGCCATGCAGAAGGCGATATCGACTGCTGTTTCGTCAGTGCCCGACACGTCGAAGGCGCTGACCTACTACCACGAACTCGACCCCACGTACTACAGCGTCACATCGAAGACCTTCATCGGGTCGATCTATTCGTTGTTCGGTCTCGTCGACATCGCCGACAAGGGCCCGGTCGGCAACGACTACCCGCAGTTGTCGTCGGAGTTCATCGTCGAGCAGAACCCGGCGTTCATCTTCCTCGCCGACACCAAGTGCTGCCAGCAAACGCCTGCGGCGGTGGCTGCTCGCCCGGGTTGGGCTCCGATTGCCGCCGTGAAGGACGCACACGTCATCGCCCTCGACGATGACATCGCATCGCGCTGGGGACCACGCATCGTCGACTACGTCCAGGCCGTGGCGGCCGCCCTGTCGGGCACGTCGTCCACGGCGACGACCGGCTGACGAACAGCGGACGGTTGGCGAGCGAGATGGCAGTCGAGTCACTCATCACGGCATCCCCGGTGGCGCGCACACGGCGCCAGTGGGGGATGGTGCGGTGGATGATCATCGCTGTCGTCACGCTCGCGATTGCGCTCGTGCTCGGCGTGATGATCGGACCTGCAGGTCGGATCTCGTCGGCGAACTGGAACATCGTCTGGACGATTCGCATGCCGCGCGTCGTCCTCGCCGGCATCGTCGGCGCGATGTTGTCGCTCGCCGGCGCGAGCTATCAGGGCGTGTTCCGCAACCCGCTCGTCGACCCATACCTCCTGGGTGTGGCGGCCGGTGCGGGGCTGGGGGCGACGATCGTGTTCGCGTGGGGTCGTGCGTCGACAGCCGGCTGGTGGATCGATCCGTTGCCCTTGGCGGCGTTCGGGATGGGTTTGGCAGCGGTCGCTGTCACGTATGTCGCAGGAACGGCCTTCGGCGGTGTGCGCAACAGCGTCACGCTGGTGCTTGCCGGGGTCGCGGTGACGTCGCTCACCACGGCGATCCAGGCGTTCGTGCTGCAGCGCCACAACGACGTGATCAAGATCGTGTACGACTGGATCCTCGGTCGACTCACCGGTGCGACGTGGCGTGACGTCCGCCTCGTCATTCCTTACGTGGTCATCAGCGGAGGCATCCTGCTCGCCCATCGGCGTCACCTCGACGTGCTGCGCGTCGGCGACGACGAGGCGTCCGCGCTCGGCACCGATGTGCGTCGTGTCCGCCTCATCGTCGTGATCGCTGCAACATTCGGAACCGCTGCGGTTGTCAGTGTCAGCGGCCTCATCGGCTTCGTGGGTATCGTCGTGCCGCACATGATCCGGCTGTTGGCCGGTAGCTCGTACCGACGACTGCTGCCGTTGAGCGTGGTCTTCGGCGCCGCGTTCCTGATCATCGCCGATCTCGTCGGGCGCGTGGTGCAATCACCGGCGGAGACACCGATCGGTGTGGTGACCGCCTTCATCGGTGCACCCTTCTTCATCATCGTGCTGCGCCGAAAGGCGGTGTCATGAGCTCGCTCGCGTTCGATCGGCTGACGGTGCACTACCGCTCGCGCGTCGCGGTCGAGACCTTCACCGACACAGTCCGACCGGGAGAGTGGCTGTGCCTCATCGGTCCGAACGGCGCCGGCAAGTCCAGCATCCTGCGCGCGGTCGCCGGGCTGGTCGACCACGACGGCGAGGTGCTGGTCGACGGATCGCCGCTGTCGATGCGCTCGCCGCGGCGGCGTGCCGAGTTGGTCGCGTACGTGCCGCAGGCACCTGAGTTGCCCGACGAGATGACGGGCGCCGAGTACGTCTTGCTCGGCCGCAACCCATACGTCAGCTACTTCGGCCAGGAGACCCGCCGCGACCGCGATCTCGTCGCTGATGTCCTGCGTCGCTTGGAGCTGTCCGAGTTCGCCGACCGGCCGCTCGGCACGCTCAGCGGTGGAGAGCGGCAGCGCCTGGTCATCGCTCGAGCGCTTGCCCAGGAGGCGCCGATCCTGTTGCTCGACGAGCCGACCAGCGCCCTCGACATCGGCCACCAGCAGCAGGCACTCGAACTCGTCGATCGGCTGCGCCACGAGCACGGCCTCACGGTGGTGTCGGCGATGCACGACCTCACCCTCGCCGGTCTGTACAGCGATCGGCTGGTGCTGTTGCATCAGGGCCATGTCGTGTCGTCCGGTGACGCGGCGCACGTGCTGCGCACCGAGACGCTCAGTGAGTTCTACGGCGTGAGCGTCAGCGTGTTGCACGAACCCGACGGCACCGTGGTCGTGGTCCCGCGCCGAATGAAGCCCGGCTGATCGCACGAGTCACCGGACGCGCCAACGCGGCCGATCGAGTTCGACCGGCCGATTCGGTTTGCCTTGCTGACCACGTTTGCGCGTGTCGGGCGTTGTACCTCGGATATCCCGGATGCCTGTGGTCGCTGCGGCATTGCAACGTGGGTTGCTTGCGGGCCTGACCTGCCGCTGGTGTGTGGGCGGTGGTCAGGCTGCTTGGGGTGGTGGTTGTTGTCGTGGTGCGATTTCGGTGCCGTCGGGTCGGTAGTGGTGCCAGCCGGTTTCGTCGCGGATGACGGTGACACCAAGGTTGTGTTTGGCCCGGTTGTGGATCGGGCAGCACGGCCCACCATTCACACTGTTCGTCAACCCGGCCGCCCGCGCCCATGGCTGCAGGTGATCGATCTGGATGTTGCCGCAACGCATGTGGCATCCGGGCCAGGAGCAGCGGTCGCCGGTGAGCAGGACTGCTTCACGCGCGGCACCGGTGAACAGGCGACTCTTCCGTCCGAGATCGATGACCCGGCCGCATGAATCGATGAGGACGCGGCGGACGTTGCCGAGCAGGGCGGCGACGATCAGGTCATACGGCGACACCGGTGTCCCGTCAGACGTTTCACACAAATGCTCACGCCACGAATGGTCGTTCGGCATCGACGGTGTCCCGAAGAACTCACGCGCGGCCGCCGCGAGTGTGGCTTCAGTACAGATGATGTTCACGATCGGCACCAGATCGGCGATCTCACGCGTGCCCGCGGCCTTCGCGAAGATCGTCTGGACCGCGTCGAACCGACGTTGCGCGTTGGTACGCCGCAACGGATACTTCTTCGCGTCGTCGCCGTAACGGGCCAAGCGTTCGGCGACGTCGGTCGCGTACTCGGCGTCAGCGTGCGCGTTGAGGACGTTCTGCAAGATCTCACCCGTCAACGCGTCGCCTTCGATCTGCAGGATGAACCCTTCACCGACCATCGACAAAGTGGCTTTGCGGTTCTCTTTGGCGAGGGCGTGGTCTTTCATCGTGCCGTCCGGATCAGCATGAGCCTTGAACCGGTCACAACACACCGTGAAATCGCGGTAGACGAGCGTCTTCGCTGCGTCGAGGAGTTCGTGCTCGACCAGTGCCAGCGCGTCACGGCACCGCTCGTTCGCGTAGAGAGAAGCCAACGCTTTCACGTGTTGGAGGCCGATCTCACCCGCCGCGAACGCCAACGCGAACAACGAATGCGCAGCCAACAAGTCCGCGATCTGCACCGCCACCTTCGACGATCCCGCGGTGTTATTGGTGACCGCCCGGAACCAGGCCTGCGAGTTGTGATGATGATCATCCAAGAACGACAACGACGATTTCACCTCGCCCAGCATCACTGCTTTGACGGCTTCCAAGCGGCGCGACATCCGCTCCACGCGCATGAACAGTTCGTCACGCGCATAGCCGGACAGGGAACGGAATTCGTCGAGACCCGGCACGACCAACGTGGCAGGGTCGTCGAAAACTGACATGTCGAAAACGGCGCTGCCGTCCATCACTCACCCCTTCGCTGCGAGACACTCAAACATTGAATCGAGGCAACATTCCCGCTGCTGCCGAGCGTGGATCGGGGAAGATCAACAACCAAACCCTAGTCGAACTGATGTTCGCACCACAACCTCAAACCCGACCTTTCCCGACCAACAAATCGCACCTGACCTGCGAAAAGAATTGTTGCCGGGTCGGCTCTGATTCCGCGACCGACGCGCCGTGGAAGGATCTCCCGAGTGGCGGTGTCGAAGAGGCATCGGCACACAAGGAGAGCACGCGATCGCTGGTTCGTTGACCGACGTCGCCGCGCAGCGCGTGGCCGAGTTCGAGGCGACCGTGCGCGAGCACGACGACGCGTTGCGTGGGTTCGCGTACCGGCTCGTCGGCCGCGATCTCGACGACGTCATGCAGGTTGCCTACCTCGCCGCGTTTCGTGCCCTCCCGTCGTTTCGCCATGACTCGTCGGTGTCGACGTGGTTGCACCGAATCGTCTACACGACCGCACTCAACCACGTTCGCGCCAATCGTCGGCGGCTCCATCGCGACAATTGGAGCGGTCGACGAGCGGCCGCAACGGACCTCGCAACCGCCGTGTCCGATCGTCTCGACATCGCACGAGCGCTCGGCCAGTTGCCGGTTGAACAACGCTCAGCGTTGCTGTTGGTCGACGGCCAGGGCTTCTCGTACGACGAGGCCGCCGCAGTGCTCGGCGTGGCGGCCGGCACGATCGCGTCGCGACTGAGCCGCGCGCGTGCGCACGTACGAGCCGTGCTCGACATCGGAAAGGATGACGATGGATCAACAACCTGATGGCGCGGTTCGCTCAGCCCTCGCGACGCTCGCAGCGCCACCCACGCCGGCGACGTTCTGGACCGAACTTCACCACGAATTGATGCAGGAGGCAGAGCGAGAGCCGGCGCCGTCAACGGACGTGTCGTTCGGGAACCGTCCTGGCGGGCGACGGCATCCGGCCGTCGCCGCGCTGACCACCGCCGCCGTCATCGCGTTGGTCGTCAGCGGCCTCGTCTGGATCGCTCGACGCGACCGCTTGCAACCCGCGGGCCCGACCCCGCCGGCCTCTGTGGCGACGCGACCGATTCGGCCGAACGCGACCATCGCAGACCCCCATGCGATCGATCTCGATCCCTGGTTGGTCGGCTCGCTGCAGCGGGACCGCCCCTACTTCGGACCGTACGACGTCTTCGACGTGACCAAGCTGCCCTCTGGCTGGACGGTTCGGTCGGTCATCGGCGGTCAACGCATCCCCAACTACACCGGGGTGCAACTGTGGATCTGGAGGGTGAGACTGACGTCGTCGTCCGGGGTCTCGTACCAACTGACGGTGCACGAGGAGGACGGCACCCTTCCACTCGGCGGCGAGACCGATCGAGTGCGTGTACGCGGACTCGACGGCTATGCCGACGACGGCCAACTCGAGTGGCGCGAATCGAACGGGTTGTTCGTGTCCATCGCGGCAGACTCGGACGGCGACCACCGCCAGCAAGAGCTCGATCTCGCCAACTCGCTCGTCCCGGTCAGCCGCGCTGAGCTGCCCGGTGACTCCACGACCTTCGATCCGTCAGCAAGCGTCGACGAGACGCTGCCGGCCTTCCGTGGCATCATCTCCGGTCATCCGTGGTCGGTCGAGATGCAATCATCTCCCGACGTCGAGATGCGCGTGTTCGTCGATGGACAGGAGAAGAACACGATGCTGTCACCCGGCTTGGGCACACCAAGCGCGCCGGCGCTTGCCCTCGATGCGACGGGAGTGGACGGCGGTGTGATTCTGTTCGGTCTCGCGCCGTCATCGGTCAAGAACGTGGTCGTCGAGCTGTCCGACACCGTGAGGATCACGCTTCCGGTAACGCGCTGGCAGGACGGATCTGCCTTCGCCGCGCCGATTCCGAACCTGCTGGACGTCGCCAACATCGCGTTCGTTGATGCCTCGGGCATCGTTCTCCACCTTGTCAACCTTCCCCGTTTCGTATCGCCGATCGTCGGCGGATGCCAGTGCAACATGCCGTTCGGTCAGCCGAACGGTGTCGCCCTTGAACGCGGTGGCGGCCCTGCTATCGGTGTCTCGACCGCGACCACGTCTGTGGTGACGGCGCCAGTCAGCGAACCGACGCCTACGACCGATCCAGCAGAGACGGCGCTTCGTGCTCGACCGCTCACGCTGCCGCCGATGGTCGACGGCGCGTGCCCGGTCACCACGTTCTTCACGTCACCGTCCACCGATCTCGGTCCGATGGCGGGTGACGGCGTCGCCCGGCCTGTCGGTCTCAGGCAGAGCGGCGCGACGCTCATCGGATCGGAGGACGTCGGGAAGTCGACCGAGTGGGGAGGGCTCAAGACCGTCTGGGCGATCGACGCCAACACAGCCGGGCCGGTCCTCATCCGTGGGCGACAGATCGATGGCGATGCGGAAGTGCGATTCGGTGAAGCCGCTGTACCGACGTCGGATCTCGTGTTGCTGGTGCCGGACGAAGCCACGCATCAAACCGGCACGGCGGGTCTCGATCCGATGGCGGGTGGTTGGTTCGGTCTGCTGAGCTCGATTCGGTTGAAGGCCGACGGCTGCTACGGGCTGCAGATCGATTCGGCCGCCGGCACCAGCACGGTCGTGTTCCAGGCGGCCTTCGTGGCACGAGCGGACTCGGAAACGACGTCAACGACCCATTGACCTCACGCTGTCAGCAAGGGTCGCAGTAGATGCGACTTTTGCTCCCTGCGTGATGCGCCGGCTGCGCGAGCGTCTCGACCTACGCGGGTTCCATCGCCATGATCCGCTTCGATGCGGGGGCGAAGTACACGTGGTAGCCGTAGCCGTTGGCGATGTGCCAGAAGTGGACGGGCAGTTGGAAGTCGCGGTCGCCGACGTGGATGCGCATGCCTGCTCGGCCGGCTCGGTACACGCGCGTCGGGCCTGACACGCACTGCACGACGCCGGCAGTGATCGCCCGCCGTGTGTTGCGCAGTTGCACGTAACCGATGGCAAGCAGTGCGATTGCGGCGAGTGAGCTGAGAACGACCTGCACCGGCTTCAGCGGCTTGGTGGCGACGAAGGCCATGATCGCCGCGAGACCGGCGATCAAGACGGCGTCAAGCGCAATCGTGGTCCACTGGCTGCGCTGCAGACGCTGCATCTGCGCCGGACCGAGTCGTCCTGCACGGTTGGCGAGCAGATCGTCGCCGGTGATCTTGAACGCCTTCAGCAGATCGTCGCGATGGGCCTCCGCCGTGGTCGCCGGTTGGTTGGATGCCGGCCGCTTCTTCATCGCTGCCCGGCCCGCGTCGGCGTGAAACCGGCAGCCTCGGCGAGCTGGCGCGTCGTCGCGCCGATCGATGCGTCGGATCCCGACAGCAGTCCCACCGTGAGCCGCAGCGAGTCGGCAGCGTCGCGAACCATGAACGGCTCACCGGGCGCGGCGCCGATTCCCTGGGCGGCGAGCGTGATCAGCGCGGACCGTTCGTCGGCGACACGCATCCACAGGTTGATGCCGTCCTTGCCGGTGAACGGAACGCCGCGCTCGTGCAGCTGAGTCGTGACGAGTTGCCGTCGGCGCGCGTATTCGTCACGCGCATCGGCGAGCGTGCGATGTGTGGATGGATCGTTGAGGAGTGCCACCAGCACAGCTTGCAGGATGCGGCTGCTCCATCCAGGACCGAGCAGCCGCCGGTTGGCGACTGCTCGTACGACGTCGCCGGCACCACCGATTGCGGCGAGGCGCAGATCGGGCCCGTGGCTCTTGGAGAAGCTGCGGATGTGCACGGTGCGCGACGGCAGCGTCGTGCCCACGCTGACGAGTTTGCTCGACGCGATGTCGCCGCTGTGATCGTCCTCGACGACGACCGCCCGCGATGACGCGAGCAGTGTCGCGACGGCCTTCGCTCGTCGCATCGTCATCGTGATGCCGGTCGGGTTGTGTGCTCGCGGTTGCAGGAACACCGCTGATGGATCGCGGGTCAACGCTGCTCGCAGCCCGTCGACAGAAACGCCTTCGTCGTCGACATCGACACCGATCACCTCCGCGCCGAGGTGGTCGAGCAGGTCGAGCAGCGGAGGGAACGTCGGGTGCTCGACCACGACTCTGTCACCGAGCCGCACGACGACCTGAGCCACGCGATCGAGCGCGTCCATCGCTCCGTCGACCACCGTCAGCTCCTCCGGCGTGAATGGCCATTGGCCGCGCAGGATCGCGTCGAGCTCGGGGAGCACGGGTTGGTCGAGGTAGCTGCTGGTCAACGACTGGCGGCTGACGAGTTTCATCACTCGCCCGAGGTCCGGCAGCAGTGCCGGGTCGGGCGTGCCGGTCGACAGGTCGAGCGCGAAGTGCCCCGGGCCCTCGGTCACCCGCCGATAGCGCCGCGGTCCACCCGGACCGACGGGCTGGCGGACGAACGTACCAAGGCGCCCCCGCGCCTCGATGGCACCCACGGCCGCAAGTGTCTGCCACGCCTCGCTGACGGTCGTCGGTGACACCCCCAGCGCACGCGACAGGGCCCGGACGGTGGGCAGGCGGCTGTCGACCGCGAGCGCACCCGACGTCACCATCCGGCCGATCGCAGCAGCGATGCCGCGCGCGCTGCGATCGTCGACGGCGTTGGTGATGTCACTCAACATGCGGTTCCCTCGTCGCCTTCTGCGTCGGCTTCTGGCGCGTGCACATCCGCGCGCCGAACTCGATTCAAGCGCATTGTGAACGGCCTGTAAAGCATTGTGCGGTAACAAAGCTCTCATTGTCAGGAGATTCCTGTGACATATACGATGCCGGTCATCACACGAGGAGGAAGGGGGATTCGTGGCTGAAATCATCAGAGCTGCGTTGGTCCAGACCGATTGGCCGGGTTCCAAGGACGCGATGATCGACAAGCACGAGCACGCTGCCCGCGAGGCCGCCGCTCAGGGCGCGAAGGTCATCTGCTTCCAAGAGCTCTTCTATGGTCCGTACTTCTGCCAGGTGCAGGAGACCGAGTACTACGCCTACACCGAGTACATCCCCGATGGCCCCACCACCAAGCGCTTCCAGGCGTTGGCCAAAGAGCTCGGCATGGTGATGGTGCTGCCCATGTACGAGATCGTGCAGCCCGGCCTGTACTTCAACACGGCAGCCGTCATCGACGCCGATGGCACATACCTCGGCAAGTACCGCAAGCAGCACATCCCGCAGACGTTCGGGTTCTGGGAGAAGTTCTACTTCACACCCGGCACCGGCGGATACCCGGTGTTCGACACGGCTGTCGGCAAGGTCGGCGTCTACATCTGCTACGACCGCCACTTCCCCGAAGGTTGGCGGGCTCTCGGCCTCAACGGTGCCCAGATCGTGTTCAACCCGTCGGCGACGCATCGCGGCCTCAGCGAATATCTGTGGCGCCTCGAACAGCCCGCCGCAGCCGTCGCCAACATCTTCTACGTCGGCGCGATCAACCGGGTCGGCATCGAAGAACTCGGCACGAACGACTTCTACGGGCAGAGCTACTTCGTCGACCCGGAGGGCAAGTTCGTCGGCGACGTCGGCGACGCGTACAAGCCCGAAATCATCGTGCGCGACCTCGATATGGGCAAGTTGGCCGATATCCGCGATCGCTGGGCGTTCTATCGTGATCGTCGTCCCGACGCGTACGACGAACTCGTCGCCCGCTGACCGACCGATCACCCGACCCGAGCACAGAGGGAGCAACCCATGGCACGCACGCTCATCACCAACGGCACTGTCGTCAGCCCGTCAGGACGGAGCCTGATGGACGTCCTGATCGACGGCGAGACCATCGCTGCGCTCTACGCGCCCGGCCAGGCGAGCCTGCAAGGCGTCACGGCCGAGCGAACGATCGACGCGACGGGGAAGTACGTGATTCCTGGCGGCATCGATGCCCACACGCACATGGAGCTGCCGTTCGGTGGCACGAACGCGTGCGACACGTTCGAGACCGGGTCACGCGCTGCGGCGTGGGGCGGCGTCACCACGATCATCGACTTCGCGGTGCAGCGTTATGGCGAGAACGTCATCGACAGCCTCGGCGTCTGGCACGAGAAGGCTGCGGGCGAGTGCGCCGTCGACTACGCGTTTCACCAGATCGTCGGTGGCATCGACGACGACGCGCTGAAGGCGATGCGCTACCTCACCGAGAACGAGGGCATCACCAGCTTCAAGTTGTTCATGGCGTACCCCGGTGTGTTCTACAGCGACGACGGCCAGATCCTGCGCGCGATGCAGACCGCGAGCGAGATCGGCTCGACGATCATGATGCACGCCGAGAACGGCATCGCCATCGACGTGCTCGTGCAGCAGGCGCTGTCCCGCGGCGAGACCGACCCGAAGTACCACAGCTACACCAGGCCGTCAGCGCTCGAGGGTGAGGCAACGCATCGCGCCATCATCCTCAGCCAGGTTGCCGGCAATGCACCGCTGTACATCGTGCACGTCTCAGCCAGCGAGGCGCTCGAAGAGATCGCGGCCGCGCGCGACGCGGGTCACAACGTCTTCGCCGAGACCTGCCCGCAGTACCTGTACCTCACGCTCGAGGAAACGCTTGCCAAGCCCGGCTTCGAGGGTGCGAAGTGGGTGTGCTCACCGCCGATCCGGTCGGGACACGACACGCATCACCACCAAGCCGACCTGTGGAAGGGCTTACGCACCAACGACATCGCGATCGTCAGCACCGACCACTGCCCGTTCTGCATGAAGGACCAAAAGGAGCTGGGCCTCGGCAACTTCTCCAAGATCCCGAACGGGATGGGCAGTGTCGAGCACAGGATGGAACTGTTGTACCAGGGCGTGGTCAACAAGGAGATCACGCTCGAACGCTGGGTCGAGACCTGCTGCACCACGCCGGCGCGCATGTTCGGCATGTACCCGAAGAAGGGCATCATCGCCCCGGGCGCCGACGCCGACATCGTCGTCTGGGATCCGAACGGGCACACCTCGATCGGGGTCGACGCCAAGCACCACATGAACATCGACCACTCCAGCTGGGAGGGCTACGAGATCGACGGCAAGGTCGACACCGTGCTGTCCCGCGGATTGGTCGTCATCGAGAACGACACGTACACGGGTACCAAGGGTCACGGACAGTTCGTCAAGCGTGGCCTGTCCCAATATCTGGTGTGAACAACACTGGCCGAGCGAGCAAGGGAACATCATGAAGCGAATTTCGCATTGGATCGACGGCAAGGTCGTCGAGGGAACGTCCGGACGCAGCGGGGTCATCTGGCAGCCGGCAACGGGCGAGCAGCAGGCGACGGTCGACCTCGCATCGGTCGAGGAATTGAACGCTGCCGTAGCGGTGGCCAAGGCGGCCTTTCCCGCGTGGCGCGCCACCAACCTCTCGCGGCGCTCCGAGGTCATGTTCCACATGCGCGAGCTCGTCGACGCCAACCGCAAGGAGATCGCGTCGCTGCTGTCGGCCGAGCACGGCAAGGTTCTGGGCGACGCGCTCGGCGAAGTCGCTCGCGGCCTGGAGAACATCGAGTTCGCCTGTGGTGTCCCGAACTTGATGAAGGGCGGCTTCAGTGAGCAGGCCAGCGGCGGCATCGACGTCTACAGCATCAAACAGCCCC
This sequence comes from Acidimicrobiales bacterium, assembly GCA_038227995.1. GTDB lineage: Bacteria > Actinomycetota > Acidimicrobiia > Acidimicrobiales > Ilumatobacteraceae > WLMZ01. The sequence goes on along the minus strand of JBBRPP010000016.1, from coordinate 33,339 downwards.
TCGGTGTCGTGGCCGGCATCACCCCGTTCAACTTCCCGGCGATGGTCCCGATGTGGATGTTCGCCAACGCGCTTGCGTGCGGCAACACATTCGTGCTCAAGCCCAGCGAGAAGGACCCATCGGCGAGCATGTTCATCGCCGAGCTGCTGAAGCAGGCCGGGCTGCCCGATGGCTGCTTCAACGTCGTCAACGGCGACAAGGTCGCGGTCGATGCGATCCTCGAGCACCGCGACATCGCCGCGGTCAGCTTCGTCGGCAGCACGCCGATCGCGAGGTACATCTACGAGACCGGAACTCGCAACGGCAAGCGCGTGCAGGCGCTCGGAGGAGCCAAGAACCACATGCTCGTGCTGCCCGACGCCGACCTCGACATGGCCGCAGATGCAGCGGTCAGCGCCGCGTACGGCTCGGCAGGTGAGCGGTGCATGGCCATCAGTGTGGTCCTCGCGCTCGACTCGGTCGCTGACGCACTGATCGAGAAGGTCAAGGAGCGCATCCCCAACATCCAGGTCGGCCCGGCCAGCGAGAGCGGCAACGAGATGGGCCCGCTGATCACCGGCGAGCACCGCGACAAGGTTGCCGGCTACATCGACGGGGCAGTCGCCGAAGGCGCGACGTTGGTGGTCGACGGACGAGAAGGTGCGCCGGCCGGCGGCTTCTTCCTCAAGCCGAGTCTGATCGACAACGCCAAGCCGGGTATGCGGGTGTACGACGAAGAGATCTTCGGACCCGTGCTCACGGTCACCCGCATCGGCAGCTACGACGAAGGTCTGCAGCTGATCAACGACAACCAGTACGGCAACGGCACGGCGATCTTCACCCGCGATGGCGGCGTCGCCCGCCAGTTCCAGTTCGACGTACAGGTCGGCATGGTCGGCATCAACGTGCCGGTGCCGGTGCCGGTCAGCTACTACAGCTTCGGTGGCTGGAAAGCCAGCCTGTTCGGCGACACGCACATGTACGGTCCCGAGGGCATCAACTTCTTCACCCGCACCAAGGTGATCACGTCGCGCTGGCCCGACCCCGCCACCAGCACGGTCGACCTCGGCTTCCCGACGAACCGCTGATGGATCTGGGCGTCGTCCTGCAGACAACGCCGCCGTCGGCGCGCGTCATCGATCTCGCCAAGAAGGCCGAGACGTACGGGTTCAGCCATGTCTGGACCTTCGACAGCCACATCCTGTGGCAGGAGCCGTACGTCATCTACAGCCAGATCCTGGCCGAGACCCGCAACATCATCGTCGGCCCGATGGTCACCAATCCCGCCACGCGCGACTGGACCGTGACCGCGAGTCACTACGCGACGCTGAACGAGATGTACGGCAACAGAACCGTGTGCGGCATCGGGCGCGGTGACAGTGCCGTGCGGCTCACCAACGGGGCGCCCACGACGCTGAAGACGTTGCGTGACAGCATCCACGTCATCCGCGAGCTCGCCAATGGGCGCAGTGTCGAATACAACGGCGCGGAGATGCGCTTCCCGTGGGCATCGAAGAGCCGGTGCGAGGTGTGGGTCGCGGCCTACGGACCGAAGGCGCTCGCGCTCACCGGTGAGGTCGGCGACGGCTTCATCCTGCAGCTGGCCGACCCGTCGATCGTCGAGTTCACGATCAAGTCCGTGCGCGATGCAGCAGCAGCCGCCGGACGCAATCCCGACGACGTCACCATCTGCGTTGCCGCTCCGGCGTACGTCACCGATGGCACGCCCGAGCACCTCGCCCATGCGCGCGAACAGTGTCGCTGGTTCGGTGGAATGGTCGGCAACCACGTCGCCGACATCGTCGCCCGCTATGGCGACGACGCGCCCGTACCGAAGGCGCTGACGGACTACATCAAGGGTCGCCAAGGATACGACTACAACGAGCACGGTCAGGCCGGCAACAGCCACACCACGTTCGTCCCCGACGAGATCGTCGACCGCTTCTGCATCATCGGCCCGGTGGAAGAGCACGTCCGCCGCCTCGAGGAGTTGAAGGCGCTCGGCGTCGATCAGTTCTCCGTCTATTTACAACACGACGCCAAAGACGAAACACTTCGTTCCTATGGTGAGCGCGTCATGCCAGCCATCGCCGACGCAGTGAAAGCGAAGTCCTGAAGTGATCGACGTGTCGGCCGACGGATCGCCGTCGGCGGCTGCCGCTCTGCAGCTCGACGACATCACCAAGTCGTTTCCAGGTGTGCTCGCGCTGAAGGGCGTCTCTCTCACGGTCCGCTCGGGCTCGGTTCACGCTCTGTGTGGCGAGAACGGCGCCGGCAAGTCGACGCTGATCAAGATCGCGACCGGCGCGCAACAAGCCGACAGCGGGACGATCCGGGTCGGCGGTGAGATACTCGACCGGCCCAACCGACGCCAGGTCCAGGCACGAGGCGTTCGGGCGATCTATCAGGAGCGCCAGATCGCTGCCGATCTTTCCGTCGCCGAGAACGTGCTCCTCGATCGCCTCCCGACACGGTTCGGCAAGGTCGATTGGCGCACGGCGCGGACTGTCGCCCGCCAGCGTCTGGCAGCGCTCGAGATCGATCTCGATGTCAACGCTCCCGTTCGTTCGCTGTCCGTCGCCCAGCTTCAGATGATCGAGATCGCTCGTGCCGTGAGCTTCGATGCGCGCATCGTCGTGATGGACGAGCCGACAGCATCGCTGAGTCGTCACGAAGTCGAGCCGCTGTTTCGGGTCGTGAACAGACTCCGCGCTGCCGGCGTCTCGGTGTTGTTCATCAGTCACCACCTCGACGAGGTTTTCCAGATCGCCGACGATGTGACGGTGATGCGCGACGGAGCAGTGGTTGCCCAGGGTCCGGCCACGGGCTTCACCACCGCGGGGGTGGTGCAGGCGATGTTCGGTCGCTCGGTCGACATCTCGCGCGTCGAGCGTGCCTCGATCGCTGTGCGTGCAGCGCCCGTTCTGTGCATCGATTCGGTCAGCACGGGCAGGCTCAAGAACGTCAGCGTCGATGTCGCCCCGGGCGAGATCGTCGCCGTCACAGGTGGGGTCGGTGCGGGCGTGTCCGAACTGGCTCGAGTCGCCGCTGGTGGCCGGATGCCCTCGGCGGGCTGGGTCAGCATCACCGATCGAAACGGTGTCCGGCTCAAGATCCGCGGCCGTCGTCATGCTCTCCGTCTCGGTGTGGGGTTCCTGCCGGCGGACCGCAAGCGCCAGGGACTGCTCCTCGAACGCTCGGTTGCTGACAACGTCGTTCTCGGCCAACAGGCCGATGGTCGCGCCCCGGTCTTCACCCCGCGCAGAGTGCGCAATTCGGCGACCACGCTCGCGCCCCGTGCGAACGTGCGCGCTGCGACCATCGACGTCACGGTCGGAACACTGTCCGGGGGCAATCAGCAGAAGGTCATGATCGGCCGCTGGATGGGCGTCGACTGCAAGGTTCTGATCTTCGATGAGCCGACCGCCGGGATCGACATCGCCTCCAAGTTCGACATCTACGCCGAGCTGCGTCGGTTGGCCGACAACGGTGCCGCCGTTCTGATCTGCTCGACCGACTTCCAAGAAGTCGGTCAGATCGCTGACCGCGTCGTGGTGATGCGGTCCGGACGAATCATCGGCGAGGTCGCCGGCAACCGAGCGACCGAACACGAATTGCTCGAGATGGAGATGTCCACGTGAGTTCCGACGCAATGCTCGACCAGCCCGACACCGCGTCGAGCACGCCGTTCAGCCAGCGATTGATGCGGTCCGACGGGGTGCGGTTCGTCACGCCGCTCGTGATCGCGATCATCGTCATCTCGTTGTACACGAACCACAAGAACGCCAACTTCCTCGGTAGCGACAACATCAAGAACGTGCTGCTGCAGGTGTCGGTGCTCGGCATCATCGCGATCGGCCAGACCTTCTTGATCGCAGCGGGTCAGCTCGACCTGTCCGTGGCCACCTTGGCCGCCTTGGCCGGCGTCATCGGTGCGACCCGCATCAACGACGGCGGCTCTGAACTGTGGGCCGTTGTACTCGTGATCGTGATCTGCGCACTCATCGGCCTGATCTGGGGCTTGCTGGTTGCCGGGCTGCGGATTCCGCCGTTCATCCTCACCCTCGGCGGCACGAGCCTGTTCGCCTCGATCGCGCTGCGCATCTCGAAGAGCTCGCCGGTTCCGGCCCGCGAACGGTTCGAGTGGCTGGGCCGGATGAATGTGTACGGCCTTCCGACACCGATCTGGTTCTTCCTCATCGTCGCTGTCGTGGCCGCACTCGTGATGCGGTACACCCGCTTCGGCCGACACGTCTATGCGACTGGATCGAACGAAGAGGCGTCGTACCTCACGGGCATCCCGACTGCGCGCACCAAGGTGTTGTGCTTCGTGATCTCCAGCACGCTCGCCGGATTCGCCGGCCTGGTGGCGATGGCGCGAATCTCGACCGGCGACCCACGGGTCGGCTCTCAGCTCGCCCTGCAGGCGATCGCGGCGGTCGTGCTCGGTGGCGCAACGTTGGCTGGCGGGCGGGGATCGCCATTCGGCACGATGGTGGGCGTCGTCCTGCTCGGTGTCGTGCAGTCCGCCCTCACGTTCAACAACGTGCAGACGTTCTGGAACGACGCCGTCTTCGGCGGCGTGCTGATCTTCGCAGTCGTCGTCACCGCGATCGGCGACCTCCGCCGGCGCCGCGTCGGTTCGCGTTCCGTGATGGCCGGTTGGATGCAGCGCTCGATGTCACCGGTGCCGCACAATGTGCCGATTTCACCAACAGATCCACCAGATCCACAACAAGGGGAGATACCACAATGAATGAGCCATTTTCAGACTTCGGCCGCCGCCGATTCCTGCAGGGTGCTGCGGGACTTGTCATCGGCGGTGGATTGCTGGCGGCCTGTGGCAGCGACGCGAAGAAGACGTCGACCACATCAGCAGCCCCCGTCGACAGCACCACCACGACGGCTGGTGGCGGAACGGAGACGACCGTTGCGACGACCACCGGCGGCACGGAGGCGACGGTCGCGACAACCGGCGCTTCGACGCTCGAGTCCGTTGCTGCAGGGACCGCTGGACCGACGGAGGGCTTGATCGGCCTCACCCTCAACGGCCTGAACGACTACACCAAAGGCGTCACGACCGGCGTGTACAAGGCGCTCGAGGGCACCAAGTACACGCTCGAGGTCGTGCAGGTGAACTACGACGCAGCGCAGGAGTTGTCTGCCGCTGAGGCGTTCATCGCGAAGGATGTTGTCGGTCTGGTCATTCAGCCGAACACGGCCGAGTCCGCCGGCGCCGCAGCGCAGAAGGCGTTCGACAAGGGCATCCCGGCAGGCAACTGCATCTGGCCCGGACCGAGCGATGCTGACAAGTACTTCGTGGGTGTCGCCGAACTCGACTCCGTCGAGGGTGGTCGCCTGATCGGTGAGTACCTCAAGGCCAACGTCAAGCCGGGCAAGATCTGTGTCGTGCAGGGCGTCGTCGGTCAGGGCTTCTCAGAGAAGATCGACGAGGGCCTCGACAAGGCGCTCGCAGGTACCGACTTCAAGGTCGTCGTCCGCGATCAGGGATTCTTCGATCGCACAAAGGCTGTCGGCGTCGTCGAGACGGCGTTCCAGGCCAATCCAGACCTGTCGATCATCGTTGCGTATTCGGCGTCGATGTCCGACGGCATCGCTCAGTGGCTGAAGGACCAGGGCAAGGACAAGGTCGTGCACATCTCGTCGGACGCGGACGAGGAAATGATCACCTGGATGAAGACGCCGTACCTGCAGGCCACCCGCTACTACTCCTCGGCGCAGACCGGTTTGATCGCGGCCAAGGCCGTGTTGGCCTCGCTCAAGGGTGAGAAGCCTGAGTTCCGTACGGTCATTGCGCAGGAGATCGCCACCAGCGCCACCATCGACGACATCGTCGCGAAGAACCCGTTCATGTTCATGGAATACAAGGACAAGGTCCAGAACATCTGATTCACACCGTCAGTTCGTTCGTCGAGTCGCCTCGGCTCGTCCCACCGGGACGAGTCGAGGCGACGACGTTCATCGAGAAAGAGAGATTTCATGGACATCGTTCCAGTCATCGACATCGCGCCGTTCCTGGCGGGTACACCCGAAGGCGTCGCCACAGTCGCCAAGGAAGTCGCCCACGCGTGCGAGGAGATCGGGTTCTTCCAGATCACCGGTTACGGGGTGAGCGAGGAATTCATCCAAGAGGTCTACGACGTGAGCCGCCGGTTCTTCGACCTGACCGAGGAGCAGAAGGCCACCGCCGCACAGCCTGCCCCCGACCAAGTACGCGGATGGACCGCGGTCGGCAAAGAGGGGTTGTCGTACTCTCTCGACGCGGCTGCGCCCGGCGACCTCAAGGAAAAGATGGACATGGGACCGTTCGATGTTCCTGATGATCCGTACTACAACGGTCCCGACGCCGGTCCGCACTTCGCTCCGAACGTGTGGCCGACCGATCTGCCGGAGATGCGTTCGTTGTGGGAGCGCTATTTCAGCGAGATGAGCGAGGTGTCGCGTCAGATGATGCGCATTTTCGCGATCGGTCTGGGTCTCGAGATCGACCATTTCGAAGACAAGATCGACAAGCACATCAGCATGTTCCGCGTGCTGAACTATCCCGATCAGATCACCCCACCGTTGCCCGGTCAATTGCGCGCCGGTGCGCATTCTGATTACGGCAGCCTGACCTTGCTCCGGCAGGAGCAGCGCCCGGGCAGTCTGCAAGTGATGACCAAGGGCGGCGAGTGGTTCGACGTGCCTGCAATCAAAGGCGCGCTCGTGGTCAACATCGGCGACCTGATGGCCGAGTGGACCAACGACCGTTGGGTCTCCACGTTGCATCGTGTGATCAACCCTCCGCGCGACGAGGCCAACGACTCTCGCCGCATCTCATTGGTCTTCTTTCACCAGCCCAACTACGACGCGATGATCTCGTGCCTGCCGACGTGCCTCAAGCCCGGTGAGGAGCCCAGGCATGCGGTGATCTCCTCTGGCGAGCACCTGTTCTCGAAGTTCGTCAAGCAGTCGACCTTCGGGCAGGGCGTCAGCGCATGACCGTCAGCATCTCGCTGGCGAGTTTCATCAGCGCCGACTTCGTCGCGCTGTTCGAGTTCTACTCGAACACGTTCGATCTGCCCGAGGTCGTCGAATTGCGCAGCGACATCTTTCGCGGCGCCGATGCTTCGGGTGTGACGATCGGCTTCTCCGCGCCGATCGTGTACGAGATGCTGAACATTCAGGAATGGGCCGAGCCGAAAGGGACGACCCAGTACTTGACGTTCGAGTGCGACACTGACGCCGCCGTGGCAGCGACGACTGACCGTGCTGTCGTCAACGGGGCACGACTGCTCCACGATCCATACGAGACGTACTACGGCGCGTATCAGTCGGTGCTGTCCGACCCCGATGGCAACGTGTTCCGGATCAACCACTTCCGGTGATGAGCGCCGACCCGCAGACCTCGGTGACGCCGGTGACGTTCAACACCGTGCGGCGAGTCGCGTTCGTGGCCCATTGCCTCGTCAACCAGAATGCCAAGGTCCAGGAGTTCGCGCGGTCGGCAGGTGTCGTGCCCGGCGTGGTCGAGCGCCTGCGCCGCCACGGCTATCGCATCCAGCAGCTTCCCTGCCCGGAGATGGCGTTCGCCGGTGTGAACCGGTGGTGGCAGGGCCGCGAGTTGTACGACAAGGCCAATTATCGCCGTCACTGCCAGATCCTCGCTGCCAACATGGCCGAGCCAATCGCCGAGTTCTATCGTCGCGGGTTCGAGATCGTCGTGATCGGTCTCGACGGCAGCCCGTCGAGTGGCGTCCGTTACACCGGCAGGGCCAAGGACTGGGGCGGCCGCCCTCAATTCAACGATGGCGACTACGAGGTCATCGAGGGCATGGGCGTGTGGATGGAAGAGCTCAAGTTCGGACTCGAGCAGCGCAACATCCCGTGGCCTCGCGCGAGCGGGATGCTGCTCGACCGTACTGATTGGGACGAAGCGCGCGATCTGCCCGCCACGTTGAACGAGCTCGACGAGTTCCTCGCCGGCGGAGGATTGACGTGTGCGCCGTCCGACCTGCCAGGGGCGATCGATGCTGTTCCCTGATCCCCGCGCATATCGGGTTGCGCTGGTTGCCGACGCGATCGCCAACGAGGCGTGCGCTTCATTCGACGCGATCGCGATGATCGCCGCCGCAGACTTCGGACTCGTGGTTCTGCCTCCGTCCGACTTCGAGATCCCGACGATCGAACGAATCGTCGAATACGTCGTCGACGACCTCGTCGACTATCGCTCGAATGGTTATCGAGTCGTGCTCGTCGGCTCGTCTGCGATCGTTCAATTCGGCATCTGGGACGACCACGTTCAGGCAGAGGTGGCCCGGCGCTCGATCGCTTCATTCGAGCGCTTCGACATCGTCGGCTCGACGCCGGAGTCGTTCACGGCCTTTCTCGAGGCGTCAGTCCCTCCTGCGCTCGTCGACGGTTGACGGTTCGCCCTTCTCGTTTTCGAAGGGCGACAACTACGGTGTCTCGACGGGACAAGAGGGGAATCGAGAGTCGCGTGCCGAAACGGAAGAGATCGAAGGAACAGGGGCCGGTACGGATCAACTCGGCGGCTGCGGCTGCGGCGCCCGCCGCACCCGTGGTGCTCGATGAGGCGACCCGCGCTGCGCGCTTGTTCGCCGAGAGTGTGCGCACGCATGAGGCTGCGGATCGTGCCGCCCAGCAGCGCGCGGCCGACGCGCTCGACCGCGAGCGACTCCACGCCAGACTCCGCGACGACAAGCAGGCTGCCGCCGACGCGATCAAGCGGTTGCGCGCCTCGGGAGCGCACCGACAGCGCGTGGTAGAGGCCGAAGCGGCATATCGCGCTGCGCTCGCCGACTTGCAGGAGTTCGAGACAGGCGAACGTCCACACTGGGCGCCGGCGAAACCGGTCGACGAGCTCGAAGAGGTCGAATCGGTCGCTTCCCCGGAGGAGGCCCCGGTGGACGGGGATCCGGCCGAGCCGTCCGAGTGAGTGGGCCGGTGCCGGCGACATCGGCGCCTGCCGGAGCGCTCGAACAGGCTGCACCAGTGTTGTTCGTCGTGCTGTGGAGCACGGGCTTCGTCGTCGCTCGGTATGCGACGCGCGATGCCGGTCCGTTGACATTTCTCGCCGTGCGCCTGCTCGGCGCAGCGGTGTTGCTGTGGGTTGTCGCGATCGTGATCGATGCGCCCGCAATCACGCGGCCGCAGGTGACGTGGGCAGCCGTCGCCGGTATCGGCATGCACGCTCTGTACCTCGGCGGTGTGTTCGTCGCGATCTCGCTCGGACTGCCCACCGGGCTGAGCGCGCTGATCACCGGCGTGCACCCGGTCATCACGTCGCTGGGGGCGCGGTGGGTGCTCGGCGAGAAGTTGCGTCCGGTGCAGTGGGCGGGCATCGGGCTCGGGGTTGTTGGCGTTCTGGCGGTCGTCATCCACGATCTGGACGGGCACTCGTCGACGGTCACCGGCGGCGCCCTGGTCGCGATGGCCGTCTCCGTCCTGGGCATGGCAGCGGGCACTCTCGTCCAGCGATCTCGGGGCACGACCATGCCGCTGCTGCGCGGAACCGCGGTCCAGTTCACGATGGCAGGCTCGGTCCTCGCGATCGCGGCCGTCGCCAACGAACACTGGAAGTTCCACTCGACCCCTCGGGTCTGGCTGTCGCTCGCGTGGGCGTTGTTCGTGCTCTCCATCGCCTCCGTGCTCATCATGATGATGCTCCTGCAACGACGAGCAGCGGCGCGGGTCAGCAGCCTGTTCTTCCTCGTCCCTGCACTCAGCACGATCGAAGGGGCGATCCTGTTCAGCGAGGGCCTGGGAGCGATTGTGATCGTCGGCCTCGTGATCTCGCTGGCCGGTGTGTTCCTGACCACCCGTCAACCGAAATCGGCCCTGATCGAGGTCGTCGAGATCTGACGTTCCGTCCCGGCGTTAACGGTAGGAATCTTACAAGTAGGATTCCTACCATGAGAGTGACAGAAAAAGGTCAGGTGACGATTCCGAAGGACCTGCGCGACGCGCTCGGTATCGGCGCAGGAACCGAAGTTGCGTTCGAACAGGCGGGCGAGACGATCATCGTGCACAAGGTGGCGACCAATCCCTCTCGCGGTCGACAACTCGCCGAACGACTTCGCGGACGGGGAGACGTGCACATGACGACCGATCAGATCATGGCGCTGACGCGGGGCAAGTAGCCATGGTGGCCGGAACGTTGGTGGACTCGAATGTGCTGCTGGATCTTCTGACCGATGATCGATCCTGGGCAGCCTGGTCGACGGATGCACTGGCAGTTGCCGCTGAAGCCGGACCACTGGTCATCAACCCGATCATCTTTGCCGAGGTGTCCGTGCGTTTCTCGCGGATCGAGGATCTCGAGGAAGCCCTTTCACCACAGGACTTCCGACGATCACCACTGCCTTGGAACGCGGCCTTCCTCGCAGGTAAGGCGTTCCGTGAGTACCGCCGTCGGGGCGGCGCCAGAACGTCGACGTTGCCAGACTTCTTCATCGGAGCGCATGCGGCGATCGATGGATTGGCTCTGCTGACTCGGGATGCGCGTCGCTACGCCACGTACTTCCCAACCGTGAGCGTGATCGCTCCCAGTCGGTGAACGCGGCCAGGTCAGCCTGAAGTCGCCGTGGTTGCTGTGACGCGGGGCGTGCCCAGCATTGCGACCATCGCGTCGAGAAGCGCGATGACCTGGTCGCAATGCCCGGTTGCCGTCGTGTCGATCGCGACGAGCAGCGTGTCCGGCAAGGCGGCGAAGTCTGTGGCAGCGAAGCAGTCGTCGTCACGGCCGTCGCTGCGCGCTCGTTGGAAATACTGTTGCGCCGGCTCGCCAAGGTGTTCGATCGACGCATTCGAATCAGACGTGGGGAGCCCGTACCGGTCCTTGGCCGCCGCCCACTTCTCTTGAAAGGCGCCGGCGTCGAGTGTGCGGTCGGCGCGGGCGAGAATCACCTCGACGCGAATCACCACGATCGATCCCGACGTGGAGCCGACTCCGTTGATCGATGTGCCGGTGTCGCTGTCGGCCGTCGGGGCGAGGCTGTCATCGACCCAGAACTCCGTGGTCGTACACGTCGAGCCGAGGACGTCGTGATCGTGGGTCGTGCTCGCGCCATCGCCGGAGTTGTTGTGTGAGACCAGATCGACATCGATCGATCCGGCGGCGGCGTCGAACCGGGAATGCCCGAGGTCGGGAACGAGCGAGGCCACGCGGGCCTGGTCGATGATTTCGCATGCGGCGGGTCCGCGATACTCGCCGGCCTTGTCGGCAGCCTGCTGGCAAGCTCTGATCCCGAAGGCGAGCGCCACACAGCCCATGATGGGGAGGGCGACGATTGCGGTCGACGTGGTGCGGCCCCGCCTGAACCTGGCGGTCGGCACGATCGGGTCGGGTTCTTTCGCGGATGACCCGCCGTCGAGGATCGAGTCGATGTCCGTGGGCACCCGCCCAACGATACGTGACGGCCGAATGTGCTCCAGCCGATCGAAGAAATTGACACTATGCATGTCATCGCAGGGTGAGTGCAAGAAAGTATTGACAGTTGGTAACTGTCGATTCTTGCTGATATAAAGTCTTCCTCGAACCAGCTGTCTGGTCTCAACGAATTGGGCGGATGAAACATGAATCATGCTCCGCTGGCCGAACCTGGTCTTCAGGATTCCGAGTGATGAATGGATGACGACGACGATGTGCTCGGCCCGACCGAGCCGATCCTTTCCGAGCACACGACGAGGCGGCTGAGCGACGCGCTCATAGCCGTCGCCGGCGACGGAGCACTCGCCGCCGAAATCGTGCGCCTTCTCGAACTGAACGATGTTCGAACGATCCGAACCACACTTGAAACTGGGGTCAGATCTGCGGTGTCGCTCACCATCATCGCGGACAACAACGCCGATCCCGACAGGGTCATTGCTGCGAACCGTCTTCAGCTACGCGAGAGGGGGCCGTTCATCGTCGCCCAACTGCACGCCGGCGAGATGATGACCGTCGGCCCGCTTGTCGTCCCCGGTGAGACAGCGTGCTTCGAATGCCTGCAACTTCGTCGAGCGACGTTGAGTGAGTTCGGCCCGGACACCGTGCGTTTGCTCGCACCGATGATGGGCACCGTCGCACTTCCGCACATCACGGCGCTCACGGCCGCGCTCACCGTCCAACAGTCGATGCGCTGGATCGGATCACTCGATCCCAGGGTGCCCGGGCGGGTCGTGGTGTCGCGACCATTCGCGGTCGATGTCACTGAACATCTCGTGCTCCGCGTCCCGGGCTGTCCGTCCTGTAGGCCTGACCCTCCCGTTCAATCGCGGTCGCGCGTCGCCAACCGGGCCGTCGCAGCGGTGGGAACGGTCTCGTGAGCACGACGACGCCGTGCATCAGCGTGGTCGATGTCTCCAAGCGACTCGGACGCAACCTCGCGCTCGACCACTTCTCGCTGGAGCTGGCGCATGGCGAAGCACTTGCGCTCCTTGGGCCGAACGGTGCCGGCAAGACCACGGCAGTCAGCCTCGTGCTCGGCCTCCGTCGTCCAGATGCAGGCGTGGTCTCCGTGCTCGGACGAGATCCGACGTCAACAGCCAACGGAGCACCGCTCATCGGCAGCTCTCCGCAGGAAGTGGCCTTCCCGACGACCATTCGGGTCGACGAGCTGATCGCCTTCGTCGCATCACATTCCTCACAGCCAGCACCGCTGGAGCACGTCCTCGCCGCGTGTGGGCTCGAGCCGCTCGCTCGCCGTCAGGCAGGCGGACTCAGCGGCGGCGAACGACGTCGTCTCTCCCTTGCGTTGGCCATCTGCGGAAAGCCCAGTGTGCTTGTTCTCGACGAGCCCACCACCGGACTCGACGCCCAGGCGCGGCAGGCGATGTGGCATCTGCCCACGACGTACACCGCCGCAGGAGGTTCATTGTTGCTGACGACTCACGACCTACACGAAGTCCAAAGCCTCGCTGACACCGTCGCGGTCATGAACCGCGGCGCCGTCGTGCTGCACGACACACCTGCCGCGATCTGCCAGAACTTCGGCGGCGTGACAGTTCGCTTCGACACGACGGGCAACGAGGAAGCCGTGCGCGGCCTGGCTGAGTTCGGTCGTGTGACGTTTCGGCCGTCAAGCGCCGAGTCGGCGGCAGAAGTGCTCATCGCAGCGGCCGATTCCGACCGCCTCGTCGCAGCGCTCGTCTCTCTCCGGATCCCGTACAGCGGGCTGCGCATCACCGAGATGGACCTGCAGCAGTCCCTCGATGCTCGTGCCGAGCACGAATCGAGCGTGAATCGATGACAGCGCATTCGGTCCGTCGCGCGTCGGTCCTCCCGTACGCCAAGATTGCGCTGCGCGAGCTGGGCCGGCTGCCTTCCTTCATCCTGCCGACGCTGCTCTTTCCATCGGTGCTGTTCTTGTTCTTCGGACGCCAGTCGCACGCGACACCGGACAAAGCGTGGGCCGCCCTCGTCTCGTTCGCGGCGTTCGCCGTGCTGGGCGTGCTCTTGTTCCAGTTCGGAGTCGGGCTGGCCAGCGATCGCGACTCACCGTGGGAACGCTACGTCCGCACACTCGGGGCACCCGTCTGGAAAAGGTTCAGCTCGCGGATCGCGGCAGCGCTGGTGTTCTCGTTGGCGTCGTTGATTCCGTTGGTCGTCGCCGCAGCGATCACCAGCCCGATTCATCCTTCGCCGCGACAAGCGATCTCGGCGCTTGCCGCCGTGCTGTTCGGTTCGATTCCGTTCGGTCTGCTCGGCATTGCGATCGGCTATTGGGTGCCGCCCCGCGGTGCGTTGCCGGTCACCAACTTGGTGTACCTCCCGCTGGCCTACGCCGGAGGGTTGTTCGGTGAGCACGGCGGCCCCCCGGCTCGGATGACGCACGTGACGCGATGGATACCGACCCGCATCTGGAACGATCTCGTATTGAGCGCAGCGTTCGGAGGTCCGGTGTTGTCGCAGGCAGCGCGGCTCGTCGGCTGGGCCGCCGTGTTCGCGGTCGTGGCGGGCCTGGGATACCGACGTGACGAGGGTCGTCACTACCGCTGAGTCGCACCCGGCGTCAGGCCTCGTACCGCTGGTCGGCGATGTCGAGCACTTCGTCGATGATCGCGATGCCCTGCAGCACTTCGTCGACCGGCGTGTTGATCGGCGGGACGATGTGCATCCGGTTGAAGTGGGTGAACGGCCACAGCCCGCGCTCTTTGCACGCCGCGGCCAGTTCGTTCATCGGCGCAGCGTCAGCACCGGTCGCGTTGTACGGCACGTACGGCTTGCGAGTCTCGCGGTTGGTGACGAGATCGAGGGCCCAGAACACGCCGAGTCCGCGAGCTTCGCCGACGCTGGGGTGCTTGGCCTGCAGCGCGGCGACGGCCGGCCCGATCACGTCGGTGCCCAGCATGCGCGCATGCTCGATGATGTTCTCTTCCTTGAAGATGTTGATGCTCGCCACGACAGACGCACACGCGAGCACGTGGCCGCTGTAGGTGAGTCCACCCGGATACTGCTTGTCCTTGAAGATGTCGGCGATGCGCTGGCTGATGATCACGCCACCGAGTGGGAGATAGCCGCTGTTGCTGCCCTTGGCAAAGGTGATCAGGTCGGGTGTGACGCCCCAGTGATCGACGGCGAACCACTCGCCGCAACGTCCGAAGCCGGCCATGACTTCGTCGGCGATGTAGACGATGCCGAACTCGTCGCAGATGTCGCGCACGCCCTGCAGGTAGCCGGGCGGCGGGACGAGGATGCCGTTGGTGCCGACAACGGTCTCGAGGATGATGCACGCAACCGTCTGCGGTCCCTCGACCATCAACGTCTCGCGCAGATGAGCAAGGGCGCGCTCGGATTCCTGCTCTTCGCTGTCGGAGTAGAAGCTGCTGCGATAGGCGTACGGCCCGGTGAAGTGGACGATGCCGCTGACGCCGGTCTCGCTCGGCCAACGGCGCGGATCACCGGTGACGGCGATCGCCCCGCCCGTGGCGCCGTGATAGCTGCGATAGGTGGCCATGACCTTGTGGCGTCCGGTGTAGATCCGCGACATGCGGATCGCGTTGTCGGTTGCCTCGGCTCCGCCGTTGGTGAAGAACACCATGTTCAGATCGCCCGGTGCGAGCTCGGCGATCAGGCGGGCCGCTTCGCTGCGCTGCTCGTTGGCATGGAACGGCGCGATGGTGCACAACTTGCCCGCTTGCTCCTGGATCGCGGCGACCAGCTTCGGATGCTGATGACCGATGTTGACGTTCACCAACTGGCTGGCGAAGTCGAGATAGCGCTTGCCGTTCTCGTCCCAGAACCAGCTGCCCTCGCCGCCCGCGACGACGATCGGCTTCAGCCCGGCCTGTGCCGACCAGCTGTGGAAGACATGGGCGCGATCGTTGAGGTACGTGTCCGACGGGGGAGCTTCGAGGGCGGTCATGGCGTCAATCGTATTCGATACACAAATGGGAGTACAGACCGCGCTTTGTACCAAAACAAAGTTCCCAACAGGATCAGGAGCGGGGCTACAGTCGGTGGGATGGGTGAGATGATCAGCTTCGCGAGCAACGGCGGTACATGCAGCGGCTACCAGGCCGGCGACAGCGGTCCGGGTGTGCTCGTGATCCAGGAATGGTGGGGTCTCAACGCCCACATCAAGGATGTCGTCGACCGTTTCGCGGCCGAGGGTTTCGTCGCGCTCGCGCCAGACCTGTACCACGGTGAGACCACGACCGAGCCTGATGGCGCAGGCAAGCTGATGATGGCGCTCAACATGGACGAAGCATCGAAGGACATGTCGGGTGCGATCGACGAACTGCAGCGCCGCACGAGTCGGATCAAGGTCGGTGTCGTCGGCTTCTGCATGGGTGGTGGCTTGGCCCTCGTCGTCAGCTGCAAGCGCCCCGATGCCGTGGCCGCGACCGCCCCGTTCTACGGCGTAATCCCGTGGGCCTCGGCGCAACCGGACTGGTCCGCGCTGGCCTCCAAGGTCGAGGGTCACTACGCCGCCGACGATCACTCGTTCACGCCCGCCGACGCGGCCGCGCTGCAGACCACATTGCGCGATCTCGGCAAAGATGCGACGTTGCTCGTCTACCCCGACGTCGATCACGCGTTCTTCAACGACACGCGTCCCGAGGTCTACGACGAGCGCGCCGCGACCACGGCGTGGCTGCGGGTCCTCGATCTGTTCCGTTCCGAGCTGTAACACCGGACCGATGGTCGGGTCAGCGGAACCCGGTGGCCATCGTCGCGAATGCTTCGTCGATCAGCACGGGGAGGCGGTCCAGCTCGCCACCTGAGGCGGACCAGCGTTCGAGGATCACCCAGATCGCCTCTTGGAACGCGGCGGCCAGAACTCGCGGGCCGAGATCGTCGGGTGTCGTGTGGAGGCGTTGCGCGAACGCTGCCGCCAGCTGCGGCCCGTGTTCGTGGAAGCCCTCACGCGCGAGCAATCGCAACGACGGCTCGGCGAGGACGACGCGCAATTGGCGCAGCTTGAATCCGTCGTCGTGATCGAACAACTCGCCGAGCTTGTCGTGCAACACGGCGCGCAGTGCCTCGATCGTCGACTCCGAAGCAGGCCTGTTGGCGAGCGCCGCCGTCATCGCTTGGCTCTTGTCGTCGTGATCGGCATCGGAGTCGTGCTTGTCGAACAGCACGTCGGCCTTCGATTCGAAGTAGCGGAAGAACGTTCGGGACGAGACCCCGCTCGCGGCGGCGATGTCCTCCACCGTGGTGTGCTCGTACCCCTTGGTCTCCATCAGGTCGAGGGCGGCTTCGAGGATGACGGCGCGAGTCTCGACGCGCTGACGATCACGGAGCCTTCCCATCGGCATGGCGCACACGTTAATCGCCACGGCACACCGTCGATGTGACTTCGGTGACAGAGGTTGACATTCTGTCAGTCTATGACACATAGTCATGGAATGACACAACTTCTCTACCGGCTCGGCCGCGCCTCGGTCCGACATCGCCGCCGCGTGACCCTGCTGTGGGTCGCATTCGCGATCCTTGCGGTCGTCGCCGGCAAGGCGGCAGGCGGTGAGGCGTCGAACAAGTTCTCCGTGCCCGGCGTGGAATCGCAGAAGGCGCTCGACGTGCTGCGCGAGCGCTTCCCCTCGGCAGCCGGCACGTCGGCACAGGTCGTCTTCGCCGCCAAGCAGGGCACGCTCGGTGACGCCGCCGCGAAGGCGACGCTCGACACGGCGCTCGCCGATCTCGCCGCTCAGCCCAACGTCAGCGGTGTCACCCAGTTGCACACCTCGGCAGACGGCACCATCGGCTTCGTCGAGGTCCAGTACAGCAAGCCGCTGTCGGACATCAAGGTCCCGGCGTTCAAGGCCTTGGAGAAGACAGCCGCAGCGGCGAAGGCCAGCACCGTGCAAGTCGAGTTCGGCGGCGAACTGCCCACTGCGGCCACCAACGTGCCGCCTGGTGGTCAGGAGGCGTTCGGCCTCGTGGCTGCGGTCATCGTTCTGCTGCTGGCGTTCGGTTCGGTCATCGCGATGGGCTTGCCGATCGGTACCGCGATCCTCGGCCTGACGGTCAGCGTCGGTCTGATCACGCTGATCTCGGCCGTGGCCGACATCAATGACATCGCCACCGTTCTGGCTTCGATGATCGGCCTCGGCGTCGGCATCGACTACGCGCTGTTCATCGTCACCCGTCATCGCGAGAACCTGCGCGCCGGCATGACCGTCGAAGAATCCGCCGGCCGCTCGATCGCCACATCGGGATCTGCAGTGTTGTTCGCCGGCATCACCGTCGTGATCGCGATTTGCGGCCTGGCCATCGCAGGCATCCCCAACGTCACGTGGATGGGCCTGATGTCGGGCATGACCGTGCTGGTGATGGTCGCGATCTCGCTCAGTCTCTTGCCGGCCCTGTTGGGCTTCGCCGGGCACCGCATCGACAAGGTCAGCCTGCCCGGGATGAAGAAGCGTGCCGCTCGCCAGGCGACGGTCGTCAAGGAGAGCGGCTGGCACCGTTGGGGTCGCCACGTCTCCAACCATCCGGTGCGCTACCTCATCTCCGGCGTGGTCGTGCTGTTGACGCTCGCTGCGCCGATCCTGAGCCTGCGTCTCGGCATGACCGACAACGGGACGGCATCGACCACGCTCACCACCCGTCGGGCCTACGACCTGTTGTCGAAGGGCTTCGGCTCTGGCTTCAACGGACCGCTGCTGCTCACCGCCGAGCTCGACAACGGCACCACCGCGGCGCAGTTGACAGGTCTCACCGACGCCATCGCCAAGGACCCGAACGTCCAGTCGGTGTCGCCTGCTCAGGCCAACGCCGACGGCACGGCCGCGATCATCCAGGTCACTCCGAAGTCGTCGCCGCAGGCCGTCGAGACCTCGGATCTGGTCCACCGTCTGCGCGACGAAATCGTTCCGTCTGCGCTCGCCGACACGCCCGGCGCTCACGTCTATGTCGGTGGTCAGACAGCGGTCTCGATCGACCTGTCCGACAAGATCGCGAGTCGCCTGCCATGGTTCATCGGTGCGGTGATCGGCCTGTCGATCCTGCTGCTGATGATGGTGTTCCGCTCGATCGCCGTGCCGATCAAGGCTGCCCTGATGAACCTGCTCTCGATCGGTGCCGCGTACGGCATCATCGTTGCCATCTTCCAGTGGGGCTGGCTCAAGAGCGTCATCGGCCTCGACGAGACCGTGCCGATCGTCTCCTTCCTGCCGATGATCATGTTCGCGATCCTGTTCGGGCTGTCGATGGACTACGAGGTGTTCTTGCTTTCCCGTGTTCGCGAGGAGTACCTCCACCACAAGGACAGCACGGCAGCTGTCATCGAGGGCATCTCGGCGACGGCTCGTGTCATCACATCGGCCGCGCTGATCATGATCTGCGTGTTCGCCTCGTTCATCCTCGGTGACTCGCCGACGATCAAGATGTTCGGCGTCGGTCTGGCCGCCGCGGTGTTCATCGACGCAACGATCGTCCGCACCGTCCTGGTGCCGGCGACGATGAAGCTCCTCGGTGACTGGAACTGGTGGTTGCCGGGCTGGCTCGATCGGCTGTTGCCCAACCTCGATGTCGAGGGTGGCGTCGGTCTTCCCGAGCCCGAGTACGAAGCCGGTCGCGGCCCGGTCAGCGACCTCGACATCGGCGACTCGCGCGAGCCGGCGCTGGTCTAACCCAGTGCGCTGATCGCGTCGGCAACGGCGATCGCCCGTCGAGCGTTCTCGACGTGCAGGTTCTCGATCATCCGACCGTCGACCGTGATCACGCCGCGGCCCTCGCGGAGTCCCTCGTCGAACGCCTCGATCACGCGCCGGGCGTGGGCAACCTCGTCATCGGTCGGCGCCCAGACCTCGTTGGCGATGTCGACCTGGCCGGGGTGGATGAGGGTCTTGCCGTCGAAACCCATCTCAGCGCCCTGCACGCACTCTTCGCGGAACCCGTCGAGGTTCTTGACGTCGTTGTAGACGCCGTCGAGGATCACGATGTCGGCTTCGCGTGCGGCCGCAAGCGCGGTGGCGAGGTGGGGGAGCAGTGGATGCCGGCTGGGCACGAGCTTGGCCCGCAGCTCGCGGGCGAGGTCGTTGGTGCCCATCACGAGTACTGACACCCGTGGATGGGCGGCGATGGCGCGGACATCGAAGATCGCGGTCGGCGTCTCGATCATGGCCCAGATCGTCATCGTCGGCGGAGCGCCCGATGCATCGAGGATCTTCGACACGAGGTCGACTGTGCTGACCGAGCCGACCTTCGGGATCACGACTGCGGCTGCTCCGGACTTCGCCGCTGCGGCGAGATCGTCCTGGCCCCATTGCGTGTCGAGCCCGTTGCAGCGGATGGTGAGCTCGCGGTGGCCGTATTCACCGGACGACGCCGCGGCCACAGCGTTGCCGCGTGCCGCTTCCTTCGCATCGGGAGCGACGGCGTCTTCGAGATCGAAGATGATCGCGTCGGCGGGCAACGTCTTCGCCTTCTCGAGCGCACGCTCGTTGGCGGCCGGCATGTACAGCACCGAGCGGCGCGGTCGCAATGAGGTCTGATCGGTCACGGCAGCTGCTCAGAATCCGTAGGACGCAGCGAGCTGAGGATCGCGAGCCGACAGGTCGTGGGCGAGTTGAACGACGACCTTGCACTGTTTGACCGACGCGTCGTCTTCCATCTTGCCGTCGATCATGAGTGCACCCGTTCCGTCGCCCATCGCGTCGATGATCCGCTGCGCGTGAGCGACGTCGGCCGGCCGCGGGCTGAACACCCGCTTGGCGATTTCGATCTGTGCCGGATGAAGGCTCCATGCGCCGACGCAGCCGAGGAGGTAGGCATTGCGGAACTGGTCCTCGCACGCGACGACGTCCTTGATGTCACCGAACGGGCCGTAGAAGGGGAAGATGCCGTGCATCGCGCAGGCGTCGACCATGCGCGCGATCGTGTAATGCCACAGGTCCTGTTGATACGTGGCCCGAGGCGCATCGGGAGCATCCGGGTCGGGGTCGACGCGCACGACGTAGTCGGGGTGTCCGCCTCCGACACGAGTGGTCTTCATCCGCCGGTCAGCGGCCAGATCGGCCGGCCCCAACGACAGGCCCTGCATGCGCGGTGATGCGCCGCAGATCTCCTCGACGTTGACGACGCCGCGAGCCGTCTCCAGGATCGCGTGGACGAGGATCGGCTTGGTCAGCCCGGCTTTGGCCTCGAGCTGGGCCAGCAGGCGGTCGACGTAGTGGATGTCTTCCGCGCCCTCGACCTTGGGGACCATGATCACGTCGAGCTTGTCGCCGATCTCGGTCACCAGCGTCGTGATGTCGTCGAGACCCCACGGCGAATCGAGGCTGTTGACGCGGGTCCACAGCTGCGTGGTTCCCATGTCGACCGTCTTGCCGACCGTGACCAATCCGGCGCGGGCGGCGGCCTTGTCGGCCATCGGGATCGCGTCTTCCAGGTTGCCGAGCAGGATGTCGACCGTCGGCACGATCTCGGGCAGCTTGGCCACCAGCTTGGCGTTGTGTGGCGGGAAGAAGTGGATCACCCGGCTCGGGCGGAACGGAATCTCGCGGAGCGGCTGCGGGGCCCCGACGGCCAGCGGCTTGAAGAAATCACGTGGGCTGCGCACCTGAACGAGGATAGTTGTCACGTGTCGGATCGCTAGCTTTCGTGCCGTGAATCGATTCGACGCGATCCTGTTCGACGCCGGTGGCATCCTGTTGCTGCCCGACCCGACGGTCCTTGGCCCTTTGCTGGCACCGTACGGCGGCGATCCGACGATCGATGTCCATGTGCGGGCGCACTATCGCGGGATGGCCGTGAAGTCGGCCGCCGGTTCGGGCGAGACCTTCTGGGACGACTACAACCACGCGTACTGCGAGTGCATCGGGGTGCCGGGGCGCGATGTGGCCTACGCCGCACACGTCCTCGAACGCACTCGCAACGCTTACACGTGGCGATGGCCGATCCCCGAGTCGGTCGCCGCGCTTCGTTCGCTGGCCGACGCCGGGGTGCCGATGGGTGTGGTCTCGAACGCGAGCGGGCAGATCGTCGAAGTCCTCGCCCGCTCGGGCGTGTGCCAGGTCGGCGATGGACCATTCGTGCCGATGCGCGTGATCATCGACAGTCACGTCGTTGCGATCGCCAAGCCAGACCCGCGCATTTTCGAGTTCGCGCTCGAGCACTTCCTCGGGGTCGAGCGCTCGCGTATCGCCTACATCGGTGACTCGGTGACGATGGACATCGGGGGCGCGACTGCCGCCGGTCTGCACCCGATCCTGCTCGACCCTTACGACGATCACGCGGGAGCCGACTTCGAGCGGATCCGCTCGCTCGCCGAACTGCTGTAGGCGCGCAGATGCGGACACGCGCAGAATCGGAAAACGTCGAACGGCCGAGCGCGTGATGCGCTCGGCCGTCCGTGATCGAGTTGTTCGGTGGCCGAAGGTCAGGCCTTCAGCACGCCTTCGATCTCGAGGTTGATCGCGACCTTGTCGCTGAGAACGACACCGCCGGTCTCCATCACGGCGTTGAAGTCGACGCCGAAGTCGCTGCGCTTGATCTCACCGGTTGCTGTGAACCCGGCGCGGGTGCCGCCGTAGGCATCGGGACCGAAGCCACCGAGCTCGAGCTCGAGCGTGACGGGCTTGGTGTTGCCCTTCAGCGTCAGGTTGCCGTCGAGGAAGAACTGGCCGCCCTCTTGGCGGACACCGGTCGACACGAACTTCATCACCTGGTGGGCTTCGACTTCGAAGAAGTCGGCCGAGCGGACGTGGTTGTCGCGGTCGGTGTTGCCGGTGTCGATCGAGCCGAGTTCGACTTCGGCGGTGACCGAGGAATCGAACGGGGAGTCGCCGGTGGTGAACTCACCGGAGAACTTGGTGAACTTGCCGCGGACCTTGCTGACCATCATGTGGCGGATCGAGAAGCCGACCTCGCTGTGGACGGCGTCGATGGTCCAGGTGCCGGAGGTGTAGTTGGGAATCGTTGCGGTGTCAGTCATTGCTGTTCCT
Source organism: Acidimicrobiales bacterium (assembly GCA_038227995.1). GTDB lineage: Bacteria > Actinomycetota > Acidimicrobiia > Acidimicrobiales > Ilumatobacteraceae > WLMZ01. Next base: position 10,962 of record JBBRPP010000016.1, on the reverse strand, counting down.
TTGATTGCTGGTCGAGTTGATATGTCAACTATACCAACGTGAGTTGATATGTCAACTCACATGGAAAACTTGTACGATGTTCTGGTGACCGACACCAAGTGGCTCGACGACCGAGAGGCTCGTGCGTGGCGCGCCTTCATGGCCATGCAGAACCAACTGCGGCGTCGGATCGCCTTTCACCTGCAGCAGGACAGCGGCGTGTCAGAGACCGACTACGAGATCCTGGTCCACCTGTCCGAAGCCGAGAACGGCCGGATGCGGGCCGTCGAACTGGGTGCCGCGACGCAATGGGAGAAGAGCCGGCTCTTCCATCAGATCAGCCGGATGTCGGACCGTGGGCTCGTCACCAAAGAGTCGTGCGGCAACACCCGCAAGGCCCACGTCGCGTTGACCGAAAAGGGCCGGCAGATGATCGAGGCCGCCGCCCCGTGCCATGTCGGACACGTGCGAACGTGGTTCGTCGACGCGCTCACACCCGACCAACTCGACTCGCTCGCCGACATCTCGACCGCAATCCTCGATGGATTGGCATCCGATACGGCGTGCGCAGGCTTAGCAGCGTGCGCAGGAGACGACCCCGACGACGACTGCGACGGGTGACGGGCTGGTCGCTGACGCGACTCAGACCTTGGAGGCCTCGATCAGTCGCCGGGCGATGACCTTGAGGCACAACGTCTCGTCGGCACCTTCGAAGATGCTGAGCACGCGAGCGTCGACGAAAAGGCGGCTGACGCTGTACTCCTCGGCGTAGCCGTAGCCGCCGTGGATCTGCATCGCTTCACGACACACCCACTCGGCGGCCTTGCACACGTAGGCCTTGACCATGCTGGCCTCGGTGGTGCCCTCACCCTTCGCCATGAGTGTGGCGACGTGATATGCGAACTGCCGGCCTGCCTGGATCAGCACGGCCATCCGGCCCAGCTTGGCCTGCGTCAGTTGGTACTCCATGATGTTCGAGCCGAACACGTTGCGGTTGTTGGCATAGTCGACAGCTGCTTCGTATGCGGCCTGCATCACACCGACGGCACGCGCCGCGGTCTGCAGACGGCCGTTCTCGAATCCTTCCATCTGGTAGTAGAAACCCTTGCCCTTGCCGGCCTCGCCTCCGATCAGGTTGTCCGCCGGGACCCACCAATTCTCGAGCGCGATCTCGTAGCTGTGCATGCCCCGGTAGCCGATCGTGTCGATCGGGCGACCTTCCATCCGGCCTGCCGTCCCGTCAGCACGTGCCGGTTGGGCGAACTCGAATCCGTGCGCGTCACCGAGCGGCTTGGGGACGATGAACACGCTGAGCCCGCGATGGGTCTTGCTGCGATCGGGGTCGGTGCGAGCCAACAGCATCAACACGTTTGCTCGGGCGGCGAACGTGCACCACGTCTTGACGCCGTTGATCACATACCCGGGCTCACCGTCGGGGCCGACCGCCTCGTTCGCGGTGACCTTGATGCCCGCGACATCGCTGCCGAAGTCGGGCTCGGTGACCGCAACCGCCGCCATCACCTCTGCAGTCGCCAATTTCGGCAACCACTCCAACTTCTGCTCCTCGGTGCCGCCCTTCACCAGCGCCCGACTGAGGATCTCGGGCCGGGTGATCAACGAACCACCGATGCCCAGCGACGCACGCGACAGTTCTTCGGTCGCGATCACCATCGCGGCGTACTCGCCGGCACCACCCTCGCTGTAGCCGCCGTACTCGGCCGGAATGCTGAGGCCGAACGCGCCCATCTCACCGAGGCCACTGATGATTTCCTCCGGAACGTCTTCGTTGTTGCGATGCACGTGCTCGGCTTGCGGCGCGATCACCTTGTCGGCGAACGAACGGAACGTGTCCTGCACCAACTCGAACTCATCGACCAGATGCCGCGGGCCCGGCTGCGTCGCCAACGACGCAAGGAACTCGGGCGCACGATACGTCTCCAGGAACGAATGGGCGTCGCGCATCGGCGCAGTGTCGACACCCCACAGTGACTCGCGGCCGGCGATGCGCGTGATCAGGTCGTGGACCATGTCGGCCGCGAACGCACATGTGATGCGGGCCTCGACGTCGCCCTTGGCGCCGTAGTCGAGCAACGCACGCGCCGTCGCCGCAGCCGACGCGGCGTGGGCGAGGTCGTATGCGACGACCTGGTTCTGATCGGGGCCGCCCGCTGCGGCCAGATGCCGAATGGCCTTGCCGACCACGCTCTGAGCGAGTTCGATGACCTCGTTGGCGGCCTGCAGATCGGGAGCTGTCATGGCCGAATGTTACTGATGAGTAGCCGCGCACCGGAATTTGATCCAGTGTTCCGCAACTCGCCATGTGTCACTCCCGCGACGCTGCCAGACTCGAACCATGGCTGAGAACGCGTCACCCACCATCAAGCTCTGCGTCTACTGCGGCACGAACGTCGGCACCTCGCCGGCCTACATCGAGGCAGCGACCGGACTCGGGGCCGAGATGGCGCGCCGCGGCATCGGCCTCGTCTACGGCGGCGGTCGGTTGGGCCTGATGGGTGCTGTTGCCGACGCCGTCCTGGGGGGTGGCGGTCATGTGACCGGGGTGATCCCGGAAAGCCTGCTGCGAGCCGAGGTCGGGCATACCGGCCTCACGGAGCTGGAGGTCGAGGAGACCATGCACACGCGCAAGGCGCGCATGGCCGAGCTCGCCGACGGCTTCATTGCCCTGGCCGGCGGGTTCGGTACGTTCGAGGAACTGCTGGAGGTGTTGACGTGGAACCAGCTCGGCTTCATCCGCAAGCCGGTGGTGATGTTCGACATCGAGGGCTTCTACGCGCCGATGATCGAGATGTTCGACAAGGCGGTTTCGGCCGGCTTCGTGCGCGCCGAGCATGCCGCACTCGCGCAACGAGCGACAACGATCGACGAAGCGCTCGCGCTGGCGACCGCACCCGCGCCCACCACCCCCGGCAAGTGGACCGACTTCGACCCGACGACTTGACGGGTCACCAAGCGCACAAGTAGCCGTTCGGGTGTCGATCTGGTGGGCGCTTCACCCGATCGACACCCCGAGCCGCCAGCGCGATCAGCGAGCGGGAGTGATCAGGCGCAAGGCTTCGGCCATCGCACTGGCAGTCGCCCGCAGCAGCGGGAGGCCGATCTCCTGCTCGGGCGCGGCGCGCAGGCGGACGACTTCGTGACATGTTGCGCGATGCTGCTCGCCGAGGATCTCGGCCGCCCAGTGGCCGGCACTGGTCTTCGAGCACACATCGCCGGTGGCCGCGGTGTACAGCATCCGGCACGCGCCGAGCAGGCACCACACGGGCACGGAACTGGGCAGGGTGTCGGTCGGTTGGAGCTCGCCGATCGAGCCGCGGAGCTCGCGGAGGACTCGGACCCAATAGTCGCGGGCGTTGTCTTCGACGAAACGCACGAGGCCTTCCGGATCACGGGGAATCGGAATGTCCGACAGCGCCGGTCCACGCACCTGCACGCCGTACGTCGCCAGTGTGTACCAGGTGGCCGGGTTGATCTCGAAGCATTCAGCGTCGTGGCGGAAGCGGCCGTTCAGCGTCCACGGCCGAGTCACGCTCTGGGGCGGCACGATGAGGTCGCCCCACGCCAGGAACGGACCATCGACGGTGGGGAACGGATGGCGGTCGCTGAAGACGGCGCGCGCGGTGCGCAGCGTTCCGGCCATCTCGTCGTCGGCCGGCTCGGCGGTGATGGCGATGATGTCGATGTCACTCGAGCCCGGCTGCCAGTCACGTAGCGCGATCGAGCCGACGACGTAGAGGCCTTCGATCGCTCCGGGCGCGATCTCGTCGAAGGCGGCGACCCACGCGCGAATCGTGTCGAACCACGGCGAGCGAACTGGCGTCTCGGCCGTCTGCTCGGACATCTCATCGGCCATGCGCTCAGCCTCGCATGCCGGCCACGCCGAGCGGAAGCGCGCGTCGACTACGTTCGTCAGATGATCGCGATGCCTCCCCAGCCCGTCGGACTGCCGTGGCCGACCCAGGAGTGGTCGTCGGCCGAACCCGACGCCGGTGTGGATGTCGCAACGCTCGACGACGCATTGCGAGCGATGCGAGATCTTCCTGAAGGCGGTGGCGTGTCGCTGGCGACGGTCGTCGTTCATCACGGACGGATCGTCGCCGAGCAGTACGGACCGGAGACCGACCAAGCCACCACACTGATCTCGTGGAGCATGGCCAAGAGCATGACCCAGGCCGTGTTCGGGATGCTCACGCTCGACGGCCGGATCGACATCGACGCGGCGGCCCCCGTCCCCGAGTTCGCCGGAACGGACAAGAGCGCCATCACCATTCGTGATCTGCTGGCGATGAAATCGGGCCTCGAGTTCGTCGAGGACTACGTCGACGATTCGGTCTCGAATTGCCTCGACATGTTGTTCGGGTCGGGCATCGACGATCACGCGGCCTACGCGGCGAGTCTTCCGCTGCACCACCCGCCGGGCACCGTGTGGAACTACTCGTCGGGAACGACGAACATCCTCGCTCGGATCGCCGGCGACGCGGTCGGCGGCGAAGTCGCGATGTGTGAGTTTCTCCAGACTCGTCTGTTCGGTCCGCTTGGCATGACCAGCGCGGCACCGAAGTTCGACACGGCCGGCACGTTCGTCGGGTCGTCGTACGTCTACGCAACAGCCCGCGATTTCGCCCGATTCGGCTACCTCTACCTGCGCGACGGCAACTGGGACGGCCACCAATTGCTGCCAGAGGGATGGGTCGATGAGGCCCGGACCCAGGTCGCCGTCGACCCGGATCCGCCGCACTTCGGCTACGGCGCGCAGTGGTGGATCTGGCGCGACGAACCGGGCAGCCTCGCCGCTCACGGCTACGAGGGCCAGTACATCATCGTCGTGCCCGCACGCGACCTCGTGGTCGTGCACCTCGGCAAGGTTCCCGCGGATGTGCGCGCTCCACTGCTCGATGCGCTGCACGATGTGGTCCGATCGTTTCCCACCTCTGTTGCCATGCAGACCCAGTGAAGTTCCTCGGATGGAGCGGAAACCGCTCCGTGATCGGCTAACAAAGAGGGATGGCTCAGGACATGGGAGAGGCAACCGACGCTGTGTCCGCGCCCCAGGGCCCCGTTGCGGTCGACCAGAAACGGAACAAGTCGGGGCGTCAGCCGGTGCGCTCGGTCGTCAAGCTGCTCGCATTCGCGGCGATCATCTACTTCTTCGTCCTTCCCGCAATCCCCGGATTCCGCAACGCCGCGCACAAGCTGCGCGACGTGAATCCGGTGATGCTGATCATCGGTCTCGGCCTGGAATGCGCGGCGTTGTACAGCTACTCGTTGCTCACCAAGGCTGCGCTCGGTGATTCCGGTGAGCTCGTGTCGTCGTGGCGCTTGTTCCGGATCCAGATGAGCACCAAAGCGCTCGGCGGCGTCGTGCCCGGTGGCGGCGCAGCCAGTTCTGCGCTCGGCTATCGATTGATGACACTGTCCGGCGTGCCGGGTCCCGACGCCGGTTTCGCGCTCGGAACCGCCGGACTCGGTTCGGCCGTTGTGCTCAACCTCATCTTCTGGATCGGACTGATCGTGTCGATCCCGCTCAACGGCGTGAACGGCGCCTACGTGAGCGCGGCCATCGCCGGTGTGCTGATCATGGGGCTCGCAGCCGCCATCGTCTTCGGCTTGATGGAGGGACAGAGCCGCGCCGAGAAGGTGCTGCGCTGGATCGCGCGTCGACTCCGCCAGAACGAGGATCGCACCGGAGATGCGGTTCGCCACATCGGCGGCCGGATCGAAGAACTGATCAGTGATCGCGCCCTGCTGGGACGCGTCGCGGGATGGGCGGCCGCCAACTGGTTGCTCGACGCCGCGGCGCTGTGGGTGTTCCTGCGTGCGTATGGCGGCTCGCTGTCGATCGACGGGCTGATCGTCGCGTTCGGCCTCGCCAACATCGCGGCCGTGGTGCCGATCACCCCGGGCGGCCTCGGCATCGTCGAGGGCGTCTACATCCCGACATTGATCGGGTTCGGTCTGCCCCGCGTCACCGCTTCGCTGGGCGTTGCGTCATACCGTTTCGCCCAACTATTCTTCCCGATCCTGCTCGGTGGCTTGCTCTATCTCACGCTGCGAGTCGGACCCTGGCGGATCGAACGTCGCGAGGAACTGAGACGGCTGCGCGATGTCGCCAACGAATCGACTGGCGTCACCGAGAGCACGCTCGACTTCCACGAGCGTTTCTCGCCGCGCCGTCCGAAGAGCGACGAGTCGATGGAGCTCGCTCGCCGCCATCCGGAGTTGTTCGACATGATGGACGACTACGGCGACGACGACGACGTGTGAGGGACCGATGCAGGAAGCTGCCGCGCACCGCGTCCTGAGTTGGGGCTTGGCTCAGCTCCGTGATCTCCCGTGGCGGCACACGCGAGATCCGTGGGCCGTGCTCGTCAGCGAGGTCATGCTGCAGCAGACTCAGGTCGAGCGCGTGGTCCCACGGTGGTTCGAATTCCTCGACGTGTACCCGACGCCCGCCGTGTGTGCTGCTGCCCCGTTGGCCGATGTCTTGCGGATCTGGCAGGGCCTGGGATACCCGCGGCGGGCACGCAACCTGCACGCCGCCGCGCAACGTGTTGTGGAGATCGGCTCGTTCCCGTCGACCCTCGATGAACTGTTGGAGCTTCCCGGTGTCGGCGCGTACACGGCCCGTGCATTGCTGGCGTTCGCGTTCGAAGCCGATGCAGCGGTCGTCGACACGAACATCGCTCGGGTGTACGCGCGATTGGTCGGGCGATCGCTGACCGCGCGCGAAGTGCAGACCGAAGCCGACGCGTCTCTACCGGGCGAGCAGGCATGGGCTTGGAACCAGTGCCTGATGGATCTCGGCGCGGTGCTGTGCCGACCCGTCGCCGCTCGCTGCGATGAGTGTCCGCTTCGACCCGATTGCGCATATGGGGGAGTGGGCATCGATCCGGCGCCGGGGTCGGCCGGCGTGAGCGTCAAGCAGAGTCGCTTCGAGGGTTCTGACCGGCAGGGGAGAGGTCGGCTGATGAAGGCTCTCGGGGAACGGCCGATCCACGCCCGAGATCTGAGCGCGACGATGGGATGGCCGGGCCAGGACGAGCGTGCTCAGCGACTGGCGGCCTCATTGGTGGCTGACGGGCTGGCACGCGTCGAGCGCGACGTCTACTCGCTCGGCTGATCGGCGGGTGCTGTGACGGTGGCCAGTACTTCGTCGAAGACGAGATCGGCGTACGCACGCATCTCGTCGTCTGTGCGGTCCTGCACCGGATGAGGGGTGAAGACGCGAGCAACCGTCGGGAAGCCGAGCGACTTCGATTGGGATTCGGCCGCGGTGACGAACTCGCCCGAGGCGATGAACATGCTCGGGATACCCCGGCGCTCGAGATCGACGATGTCGTGCACACTGCACGACGTACAACTGCCTCAATCGGCGAGGGCCTCGATCACGACCTGACACTGGCTGGCGATCTCGTGACGCAGATCGACGGGAGCCGGCTTGGTGAAGGTCGGCTTGCGGAACCGCTTCACGTTGGCGCCGATCTCGACCAACCGTTCTTCGAGCCGGTCGAGGAAGATGTCGCCGCGCGCTTTGGAGATGTCGAGCAGGCCGACGGTGAGGCCCGACAACGACGCCGGTCGAGAGCAGCGGGTTCGCTCCGCGACCTGGCGTTCGCCGGTCGGGTCGAGGATGACGATGCTCATGTGATCTCCATGATCTGTGTGATCTGTGTGCGCTGAGTCACCTTACGACCCGACCTGTCGCGTGACGGGTTGGCTGCCGACCTCGCCGTTCGCCCACCCGCCGATGATCGCCGAGAACAGGCCGGCGCCACCACCGGCCTGAACGACCAGGAGACCACCGGGTCGGAACTTGGGCAGCGTCACGCCTTCGAGATGGGCGGGTACACCTTCGGCGATGCCGCCCGCTCCGCGCACGATCTCGGTGCCGGGCAACTGCAGCCGTGCTTGAAGCTCGGCGATCAGTTGCTCGCGGTTCCACCCGGCATCGGCGAACACTCGGGCGTGCTCGGGACCGACGACGACGATTGCATCGAACGCCATGACCAGCTTCGGATTGTGCAACGTCTTCAAGCACGCCGCGAACGTGTTCGCGAGATGATCTGCTTCGCGCGCGAGTTGATCGACGATGCAGCGCGGACCTTCGCCCGCGAAGACTGTCACGCTGTTCGTGCCGAGCTCGGCGCCGCGTGACGTCGCCAGCGATGTCCACGGCGACGCAAGCTCGTCCTCGGCGAAGCAGAAGCTGAGCTTGCCGGGGTTGCCGTGCGTCGCCCGATCGACCTCACCCGGCCGCCCGCCGCCGACGTTGCGGATCACGAGCTGAACGGCGCGCCCGATGGTGAGGTTGGCGCGGTTGCCCTGGCCGAGCACGTTCATGCCGCTGTTCATGCCGATCGCCCGAGTGCCGGGACCGTTGCACACGATCACCGGACCGACGGGCATCGTGGTCGCGAGCACGCCGTGGATGTTGAACTCGTTGGTGCACAGCGCTTCGAGAGCGGCGATGACCCACGGCATGTACTCGGGCCGGCAGCCGGCCATGACCGCGTTGATCGCGATCTTCTCGACCGAGACATCGACGAGATCTGGGGGCACGACGGCGACGATGTCGGACGGCGCTCGCGTCGTGCCGGCGAGCATCCGCAGCACTCGCTCGGGCGTCGGTGGCACGACCGGCAGTCCGTCGGTCCAGCCGCGGTCGAAGAGTGCTTCCATCTCGTCTTCAGCGTCGGCGATCTCGACTCGTCGGGCGAGCAGCACGCTGCCGGAGAAGCGAGCGCGGAGTTCATCCTCGCGGTCGGGGTCGACGGACATCGACCCGCAGCCCGGTCGCATCACCGGCAGGTCGTCGCCGAGATCGGCGATGTCGGTGAACGCCTGCCACGCTGCTCGGCTCCAGCCCACGGTGCGGTCGGTCTCGAGGCCGTCGATCACTCGGATCAACGTCGGGACGGTCTCGATCTCGTGATGCCAGCTGACGCTGAGATCGTCGTCGTGGATCGAGGCCACGCCGTCAGGGAACGATGGGTCGTCTTGCGTGTAGACGACGATGCCCGTTGTGTCGCTGATGCGCGCAAGGACGGGCGTGACCATCACGCACGTCGCGCATTCGCGTTTCACGACTGCGATCAGTCCGGTGTACGGAGTGTCGGTTCCGGGTATGCAGAACTGCGTCGAGAGCGATGGTTCGGCGAGGTCCACATCCGCAAGGTAGCTTCCTGCGACCTACGTCACAAGGGTCGCACGTTTACAAGTGGGTACGGAATGCTTACGGTGGCAGGTTCGGGGGTCGTGTGAAGACAGAGCAGAAAATCGGGGTCACCTTTCACGGGGTGCGTGGATCGACTCCGTGCAATGGGGATGACATCGTTCGTTATGGCGGCAACACATCGTGTGTGTCGTTGGCGATACCCGGTCACGCGCCGGTGTTGTTCGACATGGGCACCGGGATGCGTTACTTCGGTTTGCATCAACCTGTCGACGGCACCTTCCACGGTTGCGTTCTGTTGAGCCATCTGCACTGGGACCACACGCAAGGACTTCCGTTCTTCTCGCCGATCCTGCAGCCCGGCGCGTCGCTGGACATCTATGGCCCCGCGCAGGAGGACGGTCGCACGGTGAACGAGGTGTTGACGAGCATGATTCGTCCGCCGATGTTCCCGATCGAGTTGTCCGCATTCCCGGGCGCGCTGAACTTCCACGACGTCAGCGATACCGACTTCGTCCTGTCGGTCGACCCCGACGATCCCGATCACCCCGACGACGTGACGGTGATGGCTCGGCTGATCCCGCACGTCGGACCGACGTGTGGTTACCGCGTGACGTGGAATGGCACGTCGATCACGTACATGAGCGATCATCAGATGCCGTACGACGGATCGATGAAAGCCGCCGACGCCGCAATCGAGCTTGCCGCCGGCGTCGACCTGTTGATCCACGACTCGCAGTACACGATGAAGGAATTCGCGCACAAGAGCACGTGGGGTCACTGCACCGTCGAGTACGCCGTGTGGCTCGCGGCGGAAGCGGGCGCGAAGCGGCTTGCGCTCTTCCATCACGACCCCACCCGCTGCGACGAATCGATCGACCACATCACGAAGCTGGCCAAGATCGCGGGCGAACGCAAGGGCGTCGAGGTACTGGCGGCAGCCGAAGGGCTGACGCTCTCGGTGTGATCGCCGCGGTGGTCGCCTCGATTCTGCTCGGGGCTTCATTCCTGCTGGCAGGCGCGGCGAAGGTGGCCGCGGGACCCAAGTGGCCGGCCCAGGCCGCAGCATTGGGCGCGCCCGCCGTCGCCGTGCCTCCGCTGCCGTTCGTGGAGATCATCGTGGGCGCGCTGTTGTGCGCGCAGGCGTGGCGACCGCTGTTCGCATCGATTGCGCTCGCGATGCTGGTTGCGTTCTCGACGCTGCTCGTCGTCCAGCTGCGACGCGGTCACCGGCCGCCGTGTGCGTGCTTCGGGTCGTGGAGCGCGAAGCCACTCAGCTGGCGCCATCTCGTCCGCAACGGCGTGCTGATGGCGCTCGCCGTCGTGGCGATCGCCGCTTCGTAGCCCGGCCGGGGGTCTGCGGACTTGCTGTGAGCGTCTGGGGCCGCGGGAGGTTGTCTGATCGAATCGACCACGGTCGGCTTCGACGCTGCATCGAACCAGACGTCGGTCGCCAACTTGGCTGCTGTCAGTTGTGGTTGGGGTTGCCGGTTCGGTGTTGGTTGCGGACGTGTTCGTTGCCGTGGATGTTGTCGATGGTGTAGTCGAGGTCGAGGTGGTCGATGGGGATGGCGTTGACCGGGTCGGCGGGTGAGCGTCCAGTCATCTCGAGGTTGTCACCGTCGCCGGTGACGATCTCGGCGTGGGATGTGATGGTGGTGCCGTCGGGTCGATGAAAGTGGAGTGTCCCGCCAGCCGCGGGGTTGCCGGTGATGGTCCAGCGGCCTTCGTGCATCAACCGGTGATGGGTTCGGCACAGACACACCAGGTTCGAAGCCACGGTGGGGCCGTGG
>JBBRPP010000015.1:0-103273 GCA_038227995.1 Acidimicrobiales bacterium | reverse complement strand
TCAACATCAGACACGCCCACATCATGGACACGTCCGTTCAACACTGCGATAGGCATAGACATCGAAATAGGTAACCGTTCTCGCCCTACAAGGGAAGATCCGCAACAGCGGGCGTCTCACCTAAGCCTGACACGTAGGGCTCCGTCTACTGCGCAGACGTTGTTGCGTGGGTCCAAGCGAATGCCGTAACGCCACCGCCTTCCCTTGTCGCCAAGGCAAAGAGCGCCGTCGAACGCTTGCTCGGCGCAGACTCGGAGCTGGCAGAGCTTTGGTCAGAGGATGCCGAATCGCTCACGGCTTGGTCGGCCACGCTCGCCGACGTCCAGCATCGTCTCGGCGCGTAGCTGCCGACCGGCGACCGCGCGATGCTCTGCAATCATGCTCTCCATGATCATGGCGCAGTCGTCAGTCGAGTAGGCCCCATTGGCGCTTGGCGTGGTGGCCCTTGCCGGGGCGTGCGTCGGGTTTCGACACGCCGAGGCGCTCGCCCGGGCATTCACGATCTCCGAGCGGACACGGCCAACAGATCCTGACGACCGTCGATTTCTCGTGCGCATGATCATGGTCGTGCTCGGGCTCATCGGTGTCGTCTTCTTGATCGTCGCCCTCGCTTCACGGTTGTGATGGTGCGAGACAACCGACCTCGCGCTCGTTGATCTGCGTGATTCGGGTTCGTGAGCGCGACAGCCGCAGCGGTGGTGGCCGTCACGAGTCGTGACGGAGCTCAGGCACACACACCTTTCGATCGGCACGTGGACACGACAGTCGGAATCGGGCAACCTGTGCGCGTGGGACACGATTCGGATTTGGTCTGGTTGTCAATCGAGACAATCGACGGGACCTGGCCGGACCGCCTCCGCATCGATAACTCGGGTGATCGACGGGACGGGCGCTGGACGGTGCGATGTCTCTGGAATGACCCGGAGCCACGCAGCCGAAACAACGAAAGGCCGATGGGCAAAATGACCTTCGCTCCGACAGATGCCAGGCATGGTCGCGCGAGGCGCGATCGCCAACGGTCCCACTCCGACGAATGTCAGACCCGGTCGCGCGTGCCTCGATGTGGGCATCGCCGCCCGGCCAAGCGCGCAGTCGCGCTCAGGGTCGGTTCGTCAGCGAGAGTCGATTGCCATCGGGGTCTCTGAACCACGCGACTCCGCCGCTCTCGGGAGATGGTCGCCACACCCCATCCGAATCATGGTCCATGCCCGGGAATCGCTCGAATGAGATGCCACCGGCAGTGAGTGCACGCACAGTCGCGCTGACATCATCGACGAGCCACCCAGCGCTCGTGCCCGCCGGTTCCGGGACCGCTGCCGTGATCGACAGCCGAAGTGGCGTGCCGCCCGCATCCACCACGACCGCGAAGTGATCCTCGTGAAGCAGCGGCAAGCCCAGCACGTTGCAATAGAACTCTCTCGCACGAGCCGCGTCGGTGATGAGAAGAAACCCGATGAACTGGCGCGCCCCAAGCATGTGACGAGTTTACGCCAGTGCCGTTGGCGCTGGCCTGAGCGGAGTCGAGCGCACGTCCCTCTTCGATCGATCAGAGCGGGACATCTCGCGAGCGATGGCCGCCACCTGCGGTTCGGCACACGCTGCGCTCCTGGCGGTGAGCCGACGCCCTAGAGTTGATGCTCGTGTCTGTGCCAGCGGAGAACCCACCGACGAAGCTGCGCGCCGCCATTCCCTGGATGCGCGAGATCGTCGTGATCGCGGCTGTCTACCTCGTCTACAGCTTCGTCCGGAACCAGTTCGGCTCGGCCAAGGTCAAGGTCGGCGACGACCCCGTGCACGCGTTCCACAACGCCATCCACATCATCAACCTCGAGAAGGCGATCGGTCTGTTCCACGAGCAGTCGATCCAGCGCTGGTTCGTCACGACGACGGGCACGGGCGCTGATCGCGTGGTCCACGCGAACTGGATCGTCGAGTGGTTCAACGTCTTCTATGGCACCGCCCACTTCGTCGTCACCCCGGCGCTGTTGATCTGGCTGTTCATCCGCCATCGCGAGAACTTCAGCCGGTGGCGCACCACCGCCATGGTGACGACGGTGCTGGCCCTCGTCGGATTCGCGTTGTTTCCGTTGATGCCACCACGCCTGATCAACGCACCCGTCTCAGAATCGGTGTACTCGGGCGAGAACATCGCTCTGCGCGAGCACGTGCCGGACTTCGGGTTCGTCGACACGCTGCGGGACGTGGGTGGCCTCTGGAACTTCGACTCGAAGAAGATGGACAGCGTGTCCAACCAGTACGCAGCGATGCCGAGCCTGCACATCGGCTGGAGCACATGGTGCATGCTCGTGCTGTTGCGTTTCGGCAAACGACGATCGACGAAGATCCTCGGCGTGCTGTATCCGATCGTGACGTTGCTGGTGATCGTCGCGACCGCCAACCACTACATCATCGACGCCGCCGGCGGGCTGGTGATCATCGGTGCCGGTTATCTCATCGCGCGCGGGGTCGACCAGCTCCGCGGCAGACATCCAGAGCCCGTCGCCGAGGTTCCGAGCGAAGATGTCCTCATCCCCGGCTGACCCTGGACTCGAACGCGACAACGTCGGCGAAAGCGACGATCGGGCCGACCCTGAGCAAGCGCCGACATCACGGCTGACACCACGTCACGTCGCCCTGACCGCACTGCTTGCCATCGTTCTGCACGCGCCGGCGCTCTTCCGCAAGGCTGCCCTCAACAGCGACGAAGCGACGATCGCGACGATCGCCAGAATGGTGCGCCACGGCGCGTCGCTGTACCGCACAGCCGTCGACCGCAAGCCGCCCGGCGCATTCACGCTCTACCGTTTGCTCGAGCCGATCTTCGGCAACTGGTCACTCACCGCCGGACGGTGGCTCGCGCTTGCCGCCACCGTGACCGCGATGTGGGTGGTCGCGATGGAGGCCCGCCGCCGGTGGCCGGCAGTCGATCCGTTCGCGGTGGCCTTGCTCGCTGTCGTCGCGTTTTCGCTCCTGCCGGCTGAGGATTCACGCGCCGTCGGATTCGAGCTGCTGGCAACCCTGCCGGCAGTGGCAGCGTTCGTTCTCGGTGCCCGCGGCCGCACCCTGCTCGCCGGCGCAGCACTCGGTGTCGCCGGGTTGTTCAAGCAGCCGATGCTGCTCGGCGCGCTGCCGTTGATCGTCCAATGCCTGACGATGGCCGAGACGTGGGTGCGTCGCATCAGGCGGCTCGTGATCGCCGGCGCTGCGACGATCGTCGTGGTTCTCGCTGGTCTCGCTCCGTTCGGACTCGGCGATGCGTTGCACTGGTTCACGGGCACCGGCGACAACTACCTCAGCGGAACTCACCTCACCACCGTCACGATCGTGACGCTCGAGCAACTCGGCAGCTTCGCCGGATTGACGATGGGGGTGCTGCTGTTGATGGCAATCGCGTGGGGGCGCAAACGCCTGCCGATGGATCTCGCGGTGTGGATCATCGCCAGCCTGTTCGCGACGGCAATCGGCCTGCGATTCATCCTTCACTACTTCAACCAACTGCTCCCATCACTCGTCCTCGCCGCGGCCCCGGCCCTCACCGGCCTGAGCAGGTTCCGAGCCAAGCTGCCCCGCTTCGCGCTGCTGTGGTTGTTCGGGGGTGCCGCGTTCAGCATGTGGACCTTGCTCGACCCGACCCTGTTCCACGACATCCCCAGCGTCGATCACATCGTGTCGGCGATCGATGCGCGCACCAAGCCGGGCGACAAGATCTTCGTGTGGGGACAGGCGCCCGAGATCTACTGGACCAGCGGCCGCGATCCGGCGACGCGCTATCCGCACATCGGCTTCATCACGGGCGTGACCCCCAAGCGCCCCGGCGTGCCGGCGTATGTGCTTTCGTCGCCCGGCGCGGCCGAGAACCTGCTCGGCGACCTGGAGGCGAACCACCCGGTGTTGATCATCGACGCGGCGATTGCCGCTGTTCGAGGCGGTAACCGGTATCCCCTCGCGACGAGTCCGATCGCCGCGTTCGTACAGACGAACTATTGCGCAACGGGAGTGGTCGACGGCATGACGTTGTATGTGCCCCGTTCGGCACCGACGGCCTCTGCCTGCGCGGGCTGATCGTTCGAGCGCACGGCTCTCAGCCACGACCGGATCGCTCCGCCACGCGTGGTCAGTACCAACATCGCGATGCAGATCGCCCAGCCGGCAACGGCGTCGAGAACGTAGTGGTTGCCGGTCACGACGACACACAAGAACATGAAGGCTGTATGGAGCGGGCCGACGATGCGCCACGATTTGCCCTTGGCCCACTTCCACCACACGATGCCGACCCACAACGAGAACGCGCAGTGCAGGCTGGGCATCGCCGCGTACTGGTTCGTGAACGCGTTCAACGCGACGGGACTGGGTGACCACGGCCCGCGCACCTTGACCAACGTGTCGATGAAGCCGGTCGGGTGCAGGTGACGATGAGTGGCCAGGATTCGGCCGCCCCACGGCGCGCCTTCGTCGAGCAGACGCGGTGGCATCAACGGGTAGAGGCGAAACAGGACCAGCGCGATCGGCAACTGCAACAGGAGGGCGACGACCCAGCGCTTGGCCTTGCCCCACGGCGCCTTGAGCAGGACCGCGGCCACGACGCCGAGCGTCATGATCTGGTGCACCCACGAGTAGTAGCCGTTCGACAACCGGATCAGCAGCCCGTGTTGAAGCGCGAAGTGTTGCAGTGAGTGCTCGAAATCGAGCCACGACAGCCGCTCGACCTTGAGGACCGTGAGCGCATGCTTGAACGGGTCGATCGGCATGCCGTGGACGAAGACGTCTCGGCCCGCACCGACGCGGAGGTTGCGGTAGAAGGCGTAGATCGCGAGCACGCCGAGGACCGCGAGAACGCGGAGGAGCATCGACGGCTTCCGGGGCGCGCGTGCTCGAGCAACGTCCGGCGCCTCGGAGACGCGCGCCTGGGCCTCGATCAGAACAGAGATACCGCCAGGTTAACGGGGGACGTCGAATTGATGACTGATCCGTGTGTGAGCAATGACCAGCGAGTGACTACATCACACCCGGTCGCAAGGGGTATCGTCTGACCTGCATGACTCTCGAGTCGATCCGTGAACCCGCTGACCTGCGCAACCTGTCGTATGAAGAGTTGTACGAATTGGCCGGTGAGATCCGCGACTTCGTGGTCCGATCGGTGGCCGACACGGGCGGTCATCTCGGGTCGAATCTCGGGGCGGTCGAACTGACGCTCGCGCTGCACCGCGTGTTCGAATCACCCCGCGACGCGATCCTGTGGGACACCGGCCATCAGGCCTACATCCACAAGATCGTGACGGGTCGCCAACGCGGTTTCGAACAACTGCGCCAGGCGAACGGCCTCTCCGGTTACCCGAGTCGCGAAGAGAGCAAGCACGATTTCGTGGAGAACAGCCACGCAAGCACGATCCTGTCGTACGCCTATGGTCTGGCTGCCGCTCGCGACGCCGGCACCGATGGCGACCGCCGCCACATCGTGGCCGTCATCGGCGACGGATCGATGACCGGCGGGATGGCGTACGAAGCCCTCAACAACATCGGCCACAGCAAGCGCCGCGTGATCGTGGTCCTCAACGACAACGGCCGCAGTTATGCACCGACGATCTCCAATCTCACCGCGTTCTCACCGGCGGGAAATGCCCCACCGCTCACCGTTCCCGAGGCCACCGACGCCCACGGTTTCCCCGAGCGCATCACGGAGAAGCTCAGTCACGGGCTGACGAACATCCGCCTCAACCCCACGTATGTTCGCCGCCAGCGACGGATCGAGCGCTTCCTTCGTGATCTCCCCGTCGTCGGTCCGCAGGCCGAAAAGGGTGTCGAGGCGTTCAAGGCCGCCGTCCGCGAGTTCCTGCAGCCGCCATCGTTCTTCGAGGCACTCGGCGTGCGCTACGTCGGTCCCGTCGACGGCCACGACATCGCCGAGCTCGAGCTCGCGTTCCGCAACGCGATCGAGCTCTCCGGCGAAGGCCCCATCTGCGTGCACGTCGTGACCCAGAAGGGTCGCGGTTACTCCCCGGCCGAGGACGACGACGAGAAACACCTCCACGACACGCCGGTCTTCGACCCTGCGATCGGGCCACCGAAGGCGATCCCCACCGGCTACACCCAGACATTCGCCGAAGCGATCATCAAAGAGGCCGAGGCCGATCCGCGCGTCGTCGCGATCACTGCCGCGATGCCCGGCCCGACCGGATTGATCCCGTTCCAGGCCCGGTTCCCCGACCGCTTCTTCGACGTCGGAATCGCCGAGCAGCACGCCGTGACAGGCGCTGCCGGCATGGCGATGGGTGGACTGCGCCCCGTGGTTGCGCTGTACTCGACGTTCCTCTCCAGGGCGTGGGATCAGGTCGTGTACGACGTCGCCCTGCACCGCCTCCCGGTCATCTTCTGCCTCGACCGAGCCGGCATCACCGGCGACGACGGCCCGAGTCATCACGGCGTCTACGACATGGCGCTGCTGGCCAAGGTGCCCGGCATGCGCGTGCTCGCACCATCCAGCTCACAGGAGCTGCAGGTGATGCTGCACGACGCCATGTCACTCGCCGACGAAGGCCCGGTGATGATTCGCTACCCGAAGGGCACGGCACGTCAGGTCGGCGAGCACGAAGTCGGAGTGGGCCTGCTCGCCCGCCGCACCGTCAGCGGCGACGGCAGCGTGTGCATCCTCGCGATCGGCCGGATGGTGCAGGCCGCCGAGAAGGCTGCCGAGATCGTGTCGTCCGCCGGCCACGACTGCACGGTCTGGGACGTGCGCAGCTGTGCGCCGCTCGACCCCGCGATGATCGCCGACGCCGTTCGTCACCGTTCCGTGATCACCGTCGAGGACGGCATCCGTGACGGTGGCATCGGCATGACCATCGCCGACGCCGTCCACGCACTCGACCCTGCCATCCCGGTCGAGGTTCTCGGGGTGCCCACGCGATTCATCCCGCAGGCGCGTCCGGATCGTATCCTGGCTCAATTCGGGCTGGATGCGGACGGCATCGCGGCGACCATCAGGGCGGTCAGTGCGTGAGACAACTGGATCTGGCGAAGGAACTCGCCTTCGCCCTCGCTGGCGCTGACATCGCGGACGCGATCACGCTGCCCGTCTACGAGCGCCGCGAGTTCGTCGTCGACCGCAAGCCGGATCGCAGCGAGGTCACCGTCGCCGACCGCAATGCGGAGACAGCGCTGCGCGAGGCAGTCGCCGAGGCGTTCCCCGACCACTGCTTCTACGGCGAGGAAGCCGGCACATCGGGCAACGTCCGTTCGCCGTGGCGCTGGATCGTCGACCCTGTCGACGGCACCAGCAACTTCGTACGCGGCGTGCCGGTGTGGGCCACACTGATCGCGCTCACCCATCGCGACCGCGGGCCGGTCGTCGGAGTCGTGTCCGCGCCGGCGATGAACCGCCGCTGGTGGGCCTCGCTCGGTGGCGGCGCGTTCGTCAACGGCAAGCCGATCCGCGTGTCCACGATCGACAGCCTCGACGATGCTCAGGTCTGCACGACCTACAGCCTCGGTTGGGATGCGCTCGGTCTGACCGGCCGACTCGTGGCGCTGCAGCAGGCGTCGTATCGCGCTCGCGGATTCGGCGACTTCTGGCAGCACATGCTCGTCGCGGAAGGTGCCGTCGAGATCGCCGTCGACGCGATCGGGCTGCAGCCCTACGACCTCGCGGCGCCCATGATCGTCGTCGAGGAAGCCGGTGGCACGTTCACCGATCGACTGGGTACTCGCACGTTCGAGGAGAACTCAGCGATCAGTTCGAACGGAATGCTTCATCACGAGGTCATCGGTCGGCTGACCGGCGAGATCTGATCCGGCCGCGCGCTCGTCATCGCGAGACCTCGTGCAGTTCATCGATGACGGCCGCCAGGCGCACGCTCTCGGTGCGGCCGAAGACGGGATGTTCGACCTCGTCGATCACGGCAGCGAACTGCTCGACCATCCCGACGAACGGGTTCGCCCCATCGACCGCGATCACGTCGTCGTGATCGTCGGCGCGGCGGATGATGATCTCCGATCGCTCGATCGGACCGGGCGCGTGGAAGCCGGGAACCGTCAGCACGCCGCCGGTTCCGGTGACCTCCAGCGTGCGCCGCGCCGGCACTTCGAAGCTGACGTCGAAGCTGCTGCCGAGGCCGCTGCCCCAATCGACGAAGCCGGTCATCGAGACATCGACGTGCACTGCATTGCGAACGGCTGCCGCCGCGACCGCGACGTGATCCCGACCGGCCATCAGCATCGCCGGACCGAGGCAATAGATTCCGACGTCGAACAGCGCGCCCGCGCCGCGCTCGTCGAACCGGTGGTTGGTCAGGTCGGAGGACGAGTACGTGAACGTGCTGCGCACCGATCGAAGCTCGCCGATCTCGCCATCGGACACGAGCTGCAGGATGCGACGCGCCCGGGGATGGTGGGGCCACATGTAGGCCTCCATCAGGACGCGACCGGCGGACGTCGCGGCGGCGAACATCTCTTCGGTGTCGGCCTGCGACATCGTCAGCGGCTTCTCACAGAGCACGTGCTTGCCGGCTTCGAGCGCCCGGAGTATCCACGCCTTGTGGCCTGAGTTGGGCAGCGGGATGTAGACCGCGTCGACGTCGGATCGATCGAGCAACGTCGCGTACGGCGTCTCGCTGCCATCGATCCGGCTGGCTTCGGCGACCACGGTGTGTCGCTCGGCCTGCTCGAACGCTGGTCGCAGGCTCTGGCGGTAGATCTTCGATGACGCCCCGATGACGCCCCAACGCAACTCGGTCATGGATCTACAGATAGCACGCCGCGCGCTGAGGCGTGACGATCTGATCAACTGATGCCATGGCAGATCTCGTCATCCGCAATGCGATGTTGGTCGACGGCTCGGGCGCGCCGGCTCGCGCCGCCGATGTATCCGTCGACGGCGCCACCATCACGTCAGTCGGCGAGGCGGGATCCGCATCGACTGTGCACGCCGGTCGGGTGATCGATGCCGACGGTCTGTTGCTGACACCCGGATGGGTCGACGTGCACACGCATTACGACGCGCAGGTCAGCTGGGACCCGTGGATGACACCGTCATCGTGGCACGGCGTGACCACGGTCGTGATGGGCAACTGCGGTGTGGGCTTCGCGCCCGCCGCGGCTGACCGACACGAGTGGTTGATCGAGCTGATGGAGGGCGTCGAGGACATCCCCGGTTCGGCGATGACCGAAGGCATCACGTGGGACTGGACCAGCTTCCCCGAATACCTCGATTCGGTCGCGAGCCGGCCGCACGTGCTCGACATCGGCACACAGATCGCCCACGGCCCGCTCCGTGCGTTCGTGATGGGCGAACGCGGTGCATCGAACCAGTTCGCCACACCCGACGACATCGCGACGATGGCATCACTCGTGGAGGACGCGTTGAACGCCGGCGCGCTGGGCTTCAGCACCAGCCGCACTCCCCTGCATCGCAGCAAGGACGGCGAACTCGTGCCCGGCACATCAGCAGCACCCGACGAGCTGCTCGGCATCGGTGCCGCGATCCGACGCGCCGGCCACGGCGTCTTCCAGTTCGCGCCCGAGCATGCCCGCTTGCCGGTCGACGAGTGGCCGTGGATGCGCGACCTCGCGGCGATCACCGGCCAGCCCGTCTGCGTCAACCTCAACCAACCCGACTCAGCGCCCGAGGTCTGGCGCGACGTGCTCGGGCTGCTGGACGAAGCCGCGGCCGCCGACGTGCCGTTGTTCGCGCAGGTCGCGGGTCGATCGATCGGCATCTTGTACTGCCTCCACGGCAGCGTGCATCCGCTGCTGTTCCACCCCGCCTATGCCGAGGTCGCTCATCTACCGATGCCTCAGCGGCTGGTGGCACTCGCCGAGCCGGAACGGCGGCGCCGCATCATCGACGACGTCCCCGACGATGGCGGCCTGTTCCGAGCAGTCGTGCTCGACAAACTCGGCCGGACCTATCCGGTCCGCGGTCCCGACATCGACTATGAGCCCGATGCCACGTCATCGGTGGCCGCAGTCGCCGCCGCGTCCGGCCTGCCCGCGATGCAACTCGTCCTCGACCAGCTCACGTCGGCCGACGGCAACGGCATGATCTACGCCCCGTTCTTCAACTACGCGTACGGCGACCTGTCGATGACGTACGCCGTGACCCAGCATCAGCGCACGCGTATGGGGCTGAGCGATGCTGGCGCGCACTGCGGCGCGATCTGCGACGGTGGGACGCCGACGTTCATGCTGACCCACTGGACGCGTGACCGAACTCGCGGGCCGCGTCTCCCGCTCGAACACGTTGTCCACCGGCAGACGCGCCAGACGGCCGAGCTCTACGGTCTGCTCGATCGTGGCCTGGTCACGCCCGGCATGCGTGCCGACCTCAACCTGATCGACTACGACGCGCTCTCGTTCGACGTGCCGCGGATGGCGTTCGATCTCCCGGCGGGCGGTCGGCGTCTGGTGCAGAAGGCACGCGGCTATCGCCACGTGTTCGTCGGCGGTGTGGCAACCATCGCCGACGACGAGTTCACCGGCGCGCTGCCCGGCAAGCTGATCCGCGGCCCACAGCGAGCCCGTTGATCCGCGGTCACTCGGTGAGGTCGAGCTCGCGGGGGCCGAAGACGAAGAGGTGCGCTGCAAAGGCAGCCCCGTCGGCGCCACCCCAGTCGAAAGCGGCGACCTGGGCGATGCTGCGCCGGCCGAGCACCGCCCGGAACAGCTCGTAGCGGCCGACCCGCAACGTGACATCGGCGTCATCCGAACCCATCTCGTCGCCCTCGTCGGTGACGATGCGCAGCGATGGCAGTCCGGCGGCCGCCGCTGATGCGAGGAAGCCTTCCGTGAGGGCCGGCATCGCCCACCTCGCGAACTCGTCGGGCAGCGGCGCCACTCGCCCGAGCGCGCTGCGCAGATCGGCTTCGTGCGTGTGCACATCGATCACGGCACGCGCCGCTCCGCCACCCGCGGGCGACGACAGAAATGATTCGAGCAGCGGGGCATCCTGCGACCAGCCGGCGAGTAGTTCGGAGATGGACGTGTCGCGATGACGTGCGACCTGGGCCGCCGTCCACGGGTCCGTCGCAACGCCGTCGAGGTTCCCGGTTCGTGTGTCCTCGGTGATGCCGCGCAGGTGGGCGACGACATCGTGCACATTCCACTCGGGCGTCGCGGGGCACGGCATGCCGAACGCATCGGCCGGCGACGACATCACGAGATCGGTGATTCGATGCCGCGATGCGGCATACAGTTCCCCCAGGTCGACGCTCATCGGGCGAGCGTAGGTCAGGTTCACCGATCAGGAAGGACGCAGCCATGGATCGCGACGACTACATCTCCGCCCTCGATCACGAAGGGGACCTGTTCACCGCCGCGATCGACGCGGCCGGCCCGGATGCACCCCTGCCGACGTGCCCGGAGTGGACCATCCGCGATCTCGTCCATCATCAGGGCGAGGTGCACCGGTGGGCAGAAACGGTCGTCCGCGGCGCGATCGCGAAGCCTTCCGCCATCCCCGACGACTTCCTCGGCGAGCTCCCCGCCGACGCCGATCTCACGCGGTGGTTCCAGGTCGGCCTGATTCGGTTGCGCACCACACTCGCGAACGCGGATCCAGATCTCGAGTGCTTCACGTTCTTAGCCGATGCCCCGCCCGCTGCCACGTTCTGGGCCAGACGGCAGACCTTCGAGACCGGCATCCATCGTGCCGACGCGGAGTCAGCGCTGGGGCAGCCGACCCCGTTCGCCGCGGCACTTGCCGCCGACGGGATCGACGAACTGCTGACCGGCTTCCTTCCCCGCAAGAACAGTGCGCTGCGTTCGGACCATCCGCGAACGCTTCAGGTCGTCGCGACCGATGCCCCCGGGGCATGGCACGTCACCATCAGCGCCGACCAACCGGTCACGCTGCGCGGCACGTACGACGCCGACTGCACCGTCACCGCTCCTGCGTCCGACGTGCTGCTCGCGCTGTGGAACCGCGGTTGTCTCGATCCGTCGGCGGTCGACGGTGACCGATCAGTGGTCGGCCTGTTCGGCGATCGGGTGCAGATCCGCTGGGCCTGATGCCGCGTTGCCGTGAGCGTCAGTTGTAGTAAGGCGTCTCACCCGATGCGTGATCGGTGAGGTCCTTGACGCGGTCGATGCCTTCGACCTGATCGACGATCATCGTCTGCACACCTTCGAGCATCGTCAACTTGCTCATCGAGCAGCCGTGACAACCGCCGCCCATCGTCATGTAGGCCGTGCCCTCGGTGTCGTGACCGACATACGTGACAAAGCCTCCGTGTGCGGCGAGTGCCGGATTGACTTCGGCGACCACGAGCGCTTCGACCTCGGCCGACAGGGCATCGTCGCTGACGAGTCCTTCGATGGACACCCGTGCCGGCTTGTTCGGGTTGCGGATGACGAGACCCTGCGAATCGGTGTAGTCCAGCGTGGCGCCCGTGAGGAGCTCGATGTCCTTGGCGGGCACGATCACCTTGAGACCGTCGTGGGTGCGAACCTGGTCGGAGAACGCGGCCTTGGTGGTGATCTCGAACGAGAGGTCGTAGCGGAACTCTTCGCCGGGCTCGCTGACCACTTCGAGGCGCAACCCGAGGCGATCGGTTTCCGGTTCCTGATCACGCATCTGGAGGATCTGCTCGTGGGCGGCCGCGGAGATCGAGATGATCTGCTCGGTTTCGGTTGGCGCAGAAAGTGGACTCACGGCGAAAACGCTACCGTCTGGCACCGTTGCACGTTCGCGACGGACCACACAGGCGGCCAGCAGCCGCTCACGTGCCCCCGCCGTTGCACATGATGCGCTGACCGGTCACGTAGCCGGCGCCGGCGCTGCACAGCCACAACACGACGTTCGCCACGTCGCTCGGCTGGCACACCCTGCCGAACGACGAATGTCGGTCGAGGGAACGAAGATCCTCGAGCTCTCGGTTGCCGGTGAACGACCTCGCCAGGCGCA
This sequence comes from Acidimicrobiales bacterium, assembly GCA_038227995.1. Classification (GTDB taxonomy): domain Bacteria; phylum Actinomycetota; class Acidimicrobiia; order Acidimicrobiales; family Ilumatobacteraceae; genus WLMZ01. The sequence continues at coordinate 90,378 of JBBRPP010000015.1, read as the reverse complement.
CACCCATGTCGGTCTCGACCAGTCCCGGGGCGACGATGTTCACGTGGATCCCGTTGCGCAGTTCTTCCTTGGCGAGCGTCAGCGCAAGCGCCTCGAGTGCGGCCTTGCCCATGCTGTAGGGCGCACCGTTCGCGCTGAAGTTCGAGGTCGCGATCGACGAGATCATCACGATGTCGCCGCGATCACGTGTACGCATCGATGGCAACACCAACCGTGACAGGTGGTGGGCGGCGAAGGCATGCGTCGCGACCACGCGAATCATCTCCGCCGGATCCGTGTCGGCGACCGAGTGACCCCGCGATGCGATGCCGGCGTTGCAGACCAGGATGTCGACGAACCCGAAGTCGGCAACGACGGCGTCGACCATGGCCCCGTCCGCGTCGGCGTCGTCGATCGATGCCTCATATGCACGAGCCTCGCCACCCGCTGCCCGGATCGCGGCGACGGTGTCCTCGGCAGCGGCGCGATCGCGGCGGTAGTTGACGGCGACGGTGGCGCCTTGTTCGGCCAGGAGTTCGGAGATGCCGCGCCCGATCCCCCGTCCACCGCCCGTCACCAGCGCGACTCGACCTTCCATCGATCGCGCGTTGTCCAATTGCCCCATGTCGGTTCCTCATGACTGTGCTCGAAGACCTGGTGTGGCAACCTTGCTCCATGCAGGAAGGCAGCCGAAAAGCGATCATTGCAGCATTCTTTGCGAACCTCGGCATCGCAGTCGCCAAGTTCGTCGGCTTCCTGATCACCGGTTCGGCAGGCTTGTTGGCCGAGGCCGGACACTCGTTGGCGGACACGGGAAACCAGGCGCTGCTCATCTTCGGCGGCAAGCGCGCGGCCCGCAAGCCGACCGAGCAACACCAGTTCGGCTACGGCAACGAGCGCTACTTCTGGGCTTTCGTCGTCGCCCTGGTGCTGTTCAGCATGGGCGGTCTCTTCGCTCTGTACGAAGGCATCCAGAAACTCAAGCACCCTCACGAGGCCGACAGCATCGGTATCGCGATCGGCATCCTGTGCGCTGCAGTCGCGCTCGAGTCGTTCTCGTTGATGACGGCGGTCAAAGAGGTCAACCACGTCAAACCCGCGGAGATGTCGTATTGGCGTTTCGTCCGCACCGCGAAGCACCCCGAGCTGCCGATCGTGTTGCTGGAAGACGTCGGCGCCGAGATCGGGCTCGTGTTCGCGCTGCTCGGCGTCGTGCTCACTTCGGTCACCGGTAACCCACGATGGGACGCCGTCGGCTCGGTGGCGATCGGCCTGCTGTTGATCGTCGTCGCCGCGATCCTCGCGGTCCGGATGAAGGCGCTGCTGATCGGTGAAGGCGCCACTGGGCCCGATCTGCAAGCCATCGTCGACGCGCTCACGTCGGCCCCGCACGTGAGCCGATTGATCCATCTCCGCACGCTCTACTTCGGTCCTGACGAACTGATGGTCGCGGTCAAGCTCGAATTCTCGCGCGACATGACGATGGAGGACCTGGCGACTGCGGTCGATGGCGCTGAACTGGCAGTGCGTACCAAGGTGCCGTCGGTGGGTTTGATCTACATCGAACCCGATCTCTATCGCGAGTCCGTTTCGTGAGCGCGATTCCTCCGCTCTCTCAGCTGTGACCGAGCCCGTCACGATTCGGCGCGGTCCGAGCGGCAAGGCGCTGGGACTGATCGCGACTGCGATCGTGATCGTCGTCTTCTCGCTGGGCTCGACGTTGGTCAAACGGGCCGACACTCCCGGTGTCATCGTCGCGTTCTGGAGGATGATCGTGACCGCGCTGATCTGGAACGGCATCCTGCTCGCCACCGGCCGCCGGCCGCAGCTCGCGCATCTCAAGCGGGCATTGATCCCGGGCCTGTTCTTCGGCCTCGACATTGCGTTCTTCTACGCCGGAGCGACACACAACAGCGTCGCCAACGCCGAACTGATCGCGGCGTTGACGCCGTTCCTCGTGGTGCCCATCGGCGCCAAGTTCTTCCACGAGCACATCAACCCCCGGGCATTGATGTTCGCCGTGCTCGGGTTCGGCGGCGTTGCGATCGTCCTCTTCAGCGCGCCGTCGTCGGGCGACGCGTCGATCAGCGGCGACATCTTCGGAGCGCTGGCGATGTGCATGTGGGTCGGCTACATCGCAACCACCCGACATTTCCGCAAGGACATGGACGTCGTGCAGTACATGGCCGCGATGACGCCGTTCGCCGTCATGTCGGTGGTGCCCGTCGCGCTGATCAACGGAGACATCACCGACGTCAACGCGCACGGCTGGATGTTCATCCTGCTGCTGACGCTGGCAACCGGTGTGGTCGCTCATGGTCTGATGGTCTTTGCCCAGAAGACAGTCCCCATCGGCACCATCGGCGTCGCCCAGGTCGCCCAACCGGCGTTCGCCGCGGTGTGGTCGTTCCTGATCCTCGACGAGACGCTGCACGGCTGGCAGCTTGTCGGCATGGCACTGGTGCTCGGTGGGCTGCTCGCGTTCGTGGTGCTCAACCAGCGAACAGCGCCCCGTGCCGATCATTCGTCCGAAGCACCACTTGCGAGCGAGGGTTCAGGCGCTACGGTGTGAGCACAACTCACGGGGAGCTCGCAGGTACGGCGGGCTGAGAGGGTGCCCGCCGGCACCGACCCTTCAACCTGATCTGGGTAATGCCAGCGGAGGGAAGCGCATCGTGCCGCAGAGCCGAACTGCAATCGTCGTCACCGGTGGGGCTCCCCCGCGTGCTTCGGCGCTCGTGGGTCTGCCCGCCGATGCTCACGTGATCGCCGCGGATTCGGGACTCGACAATGCGCTGGCGGTCGGGCTGAAACCGATGCTGGTCGTCGGCGACCTCGACTCGGTGAGCCCGTCCGCGCTCGCGTGGGCGCGCGGGATGGGCATCCCGATCGAAGAGCACCCGCGTGGCAAGGACGCGACCGACACCGAACTCGCGCTGCTCGCGGCGATCGACTCGGGGGCCTCGGACGTCGTCATGCTCAGTGGCGGAGGTGACCGGCTCGATCATTCGATGGGCGCGCTCATTGCGCTCGGCAACCCGGCCTTGGCTGCATGCTCATCCGTCGCTGCGCGATGGGCCGACGCCCTGGTCCACGTCCTCCACGGCCCACGAGCGATCGAGCTGAAGCTGCCGGCGGGCACCACGTTCTCGATCCTCGCCCTCCACGGACCGTGCGTCGGCGTCGGCGAGCGCGGGACCGAATGGCCGCTCTCCAACGCCATGTTGAGCCCCGGGTCCAGCCTCGGCATCAGCAACGTCAGCGTCGCACCGTCGGTCCAGATCGAGGTCGCCGGCGGAGTCCTCACCGTCATCATCCCCTTCCAATTCGGAGAATCGTCATGAACATTTCTCGCGTTCGCGCTCGCAACCACGTCGCGCTCGGCCTGTGCATCACCGCTCTGCTGGCGTCGTGCGGCAGTTCGACACCCGCCAAGGAAGCAGCGCCGAAGGCACTCACGATCGTCGCCTACGACTCGTTCGTGGTGCCCGAGGATGCGTTCACGACGTTCACCAAGGACACCGGCATCGACGTCAAGATCGTGACGGCAGGAGATGCGGGCACGATGCTCTCCAAGGCCGCGCTCACGGCCGGCAACCCTGAGGGCGACGTGATGTGGGGCGTCGACAACACGCTGCTCTCGCGTGCCGTCGCGGGCAAGGTGTTCGCGCCGTACACGTCTCCCGAGCTGAAGAACCTGTCACCCGTCGGCGACGCGCTCGTGCCGAACCACGATGCAACGCCCGTCGACGAGGGCGACGTCTGCATCAACTACGACATCGCGTGGTTGAAGGCCCACGACCTCGCCGTGCCGACGTCACTCGACGACTTCACCAAACCCGAGTACAAGCATCTGCTCGTCGTCGAGAATCCGGCGACGTCATCGACCGGCCTCGCGTTCATGCTCGCGACCGTGGGCAAGTTCGGCGCTGCCGGCTGGTTGCAGTACTGGAAAGACCTCCGCAGCAACGGTGTCTCGGTGGTCGACAGCTGGGACCAGGCGTACCAGGAGCAGTTCTCCGGATCATCTGGCAAGGGCGCGTTCCCATTCGTGGTGAGCTACGGATCGAGCCCCCCGTTCGAGGTCATCGGCGTGACACCGCCACCTGCGTCGGCACCGACCGGGGTCATCGACACGACGTGCTTCCACCAGGTCGAGTTCGCCGGTGTCCTCCGCGGAACGAAGTATCCGAAGGCCGCCGGTCAGCTGATCGACTTCCTCGTGTCCGAGCAGTTCCAGGAGTTGCTCCCGCTCAACCTCTACGTGTACCCGGCCCGCACCGCAGCGACCGTGCCGCCGGAGTTCACGAAGTACGCCGTTCGTCCCGCCAAGCCGTTCACCGTGACACCGGCCGACATCGAGGCCAACTCGAAAGCGTGGATCGCGAGTTGGACGTCGACAGTCGTCCGATGATGCAGCGATGAGTTCGATCGCCCGTGCGCACGCGGACCGTGCGGACGCGGGCCGCGTGCGCACGGGCCGTCTGCCGACATGGACGCTCGTCACGCTCGCGACGCTGCCGGCGGTGTTCATCGCGGTGTTCTACATCTGGCCGGTCGCGACGTTGGTCGGTCGTGCCGCGTCGACGGGTGCGGTGCGAGACATCGTGCACGACGCGGCGCTGCGTCACGTGGTGTGGTTCACGCTGTGGCAGGCGACCGCGAGCACCGTCGTCACTGTTGTCATCGGGCTCGTCCCCGCCTGGGTCCTGGCCCGCTATGAATTCCGCGGGCGCCGGTTCTTCACGGCGCTGGTCACGGTGCCGTTCGTCCTGCCGACCGTCGTCGTCGGTGCGGCGTTCCTCGCGATCCTGCCGGTGTCACTCGACCAGAGTGTCGTCGCCATTCTTCTGGCCCACGTGTTCTTCAACATCGCGGTCGTCGTCCGCGGCGTCGGCGGGTTGTGGGAACAACTACCGCCCGACCTCACATCAGCGGCGCGCACGCTGGGCGCATCACCGCTGCAGGCGATGCGCGAGGTCACGCTGCCGTTGCTCGCCCCGGCGATCGCCGCGTCGGCAAGCGTTGTGTTTCTCTTCACGTTCACGTCGTTCGGGGTCGTGCGAATTCTCGGCGGACCGGCCCACACCACCCTCGAGGTCGAGATCTGGCAGCGCGCCACGCGCTTCGGTGACATCGGCGTGGCCGCCGTCCTGTCGATCGCCCAGTTGGTGATCCTCGGCCTCGCCGTTCTGTGGTTCGCACGGGTGCAGGCTCGGCGGCGGAACGAACTTGGACTGCAACCGCTCGATGCGCGACGTCCCGCCCGCCGACGCGGTGAGCGTGTCGCCGTCGTTGCAACCACGGCGACCATCGCGTTGATCGTCGGAACGCCGCTCGGCGCGTTGGTCGAACGCAGCACCCGCACGACGACCGGCCATTCGCTCGCCGCGTGGAGGGCGGTCTTCACCCCCAGCAGCCAAGCGGTGGCGACGATTGGCGGCAACCGGGTCGACGCGCTCGGGGCGCTGACGACATCGATCCGGTTCGCGATCGTGGCGATGGTCATCAGCATCGTGATCGGAGGTGCCGCCGCTTTCGCGATCGCCGCGCTCGGTCGAATGGGCCGGTTGTTGGATGTCGGCGTGATGCTGCCGCTCGGCACCAGCGCGGTGACGATCGGTTTCGGCATGTTGATCACATTCGACGTCGCGCCGGTCGATTGGCGGGCCGAGCCCTGGCTGATCCCGCTCGGGCATGCGCTCGTCGCGACTCCGTTCGTCGTGCGCCTGCTGCTACCGACGTTGCGCTCGATCGACGATCAACTGCGCGGTGCTGCGGCAACACTCGGTGCGTCGCCGCTGCGCGTATGGCGCGAGATCGATGTCCGGCTCTCGCTCGGTCCGCTGCGAACGGCGGCCGGCTTCGCACTCGCGATCTCGCTCGGCGAGTTCGGCGCGACGAGCTTCCTGACGCGCCAGGGTCGCACGACCTTGCCGATCGCGATCGAGCAGTTGCTCAACCGCCCGGGCCCGGTGTTTCACGCCGAGGGCTACGTACTGGCGAGTGTGCTCGCGCTGTTGACCCTGGTCGTCATCGGATCGGTCGAGGGTCTGCGGCTCCGGGAGGGTCACCGTGCTCGACGTTCGTGACGTGTCCATCCGGTTCGGAGCGCGCGTCGTGCTGTCCGACGTGTCGTTGGTGATCGACCGTCATGAGGTCGTCGCGCTGCTGGGTCCATCGGGCTCTGGCAAGAGCACACTGCTGCGGATCATCGCCGGCCTGATCGAGCCCGACAGTGGCGACGTCTTGCTCGACGGCGAATCGATCAGGCGCCGGCCGACCCACATGCGCGACATCGGCTTCGTCTTCCAGGACGAGCAACTGTTCCCGCATCGCACCGTCGAACAGAACATCGACTTCGGGCTGCGCATGCATCGCGTGCCTCGGTCCGATCGACCCGGACGCGTCGCCGAGGTGTTGCAATTGGTCGGACTTGCCGGCTTTGGGCCTCGCCGAGTCACGACGCTCTCCGGCGGTGAGGCAAAACGTGTTGCTCTGGCCCGGACCCTTGCGCCATCGCCGCGCATCGTCTTGCTCGACGAGCCGCTGACCGGACTCGATCGCGACCTCCACGATCAACTCGCGATCGACCTTGCGGCGTTGTTGCGAGCGACCGACACCACCGCACTGCTCGTCACCCACGACCGCGACGAGGCGACCACGATCGCCGATCGCGTCGTCGCCCTCACCGATCTCGGCAGTTGACGACCAGACATCGAGCCCACCGCCCACACGGCGAGCCGTGTGGCCGATGCCGAAATGACTCAGTTTGGCCCTTGACACGAGGCGTCAACAGGCGAACGATGGGCATTGGAAAGATCACACGAAGACCCATCCCAACGGAGGTGTTCGAAGATGAAGATTGGCTCCACCCAGCGTTCTCCGCCTCGCTGATCGCGGTACCACACCGCGAGCTCACCACTCTTGGCACGGGCCCTTGACCGGCCGTTCCCCGGAAATGGCGTGAACTCGATGTGAGCGAGAAACGGGTTGTCTCTTCCGCCGGGAACGCCCCGGTCCGTTCTCTCTCAGACCGACGTCACCGCATTTTTCTCGACCAACACGACGCGGCCGGGTCCGAGCCAAGACATCACAACAGAACAAGACGAGCTGTGGGGTCCGTGACAGGCCCCACAGCCGCGTTCCGACAAACGTCGCTACCGTCCGGCCGTGACGGCCTTCAGCGCTGCGAGTGAGTCTCGGATGAGCTGAGGCAGAGTTCGCTTGTTCGACGGGGCAACCCAACGTTCGAATGCGATCTTGAAGATCGCGATTGCGGCCTCACCCGTCAGGCTCGCTGCGGGATCTTTGACGCCGCGCCGACGAAGCGCGTCGGCCAGCGCTGTGGCCAACGTGGCGAGCTTGATCAGCTCGCGTTCGCGTAGTTCGGCGTTCGCAGTGATGATCGCCTGACGCCGCAATGCTCCCTCTCGATGTTCTTGGAACACGGCTCCGGCTTCCTCCAGCGCGGCGATTGCGGCATCGATCGGAGCAGCAGAATCGGGAGCGTTCGCGACGCCGTTGACGAGCAACTCCTGCAGCGCGGCGGCGCCCGAGAACAGAACCTCGCGCTTGTCGACGAAGTGGCGGAAGAATGTGCGCTCGGTCAGCCCGGCGCGCTCGGCGATCTCGGCGACGGTGGTGTTCTCGAAGCCGCGCTCGCCGTACAGCGACAAGGCGGCTTCCTGGAGCCTGCCGCGACTGCCCGGTTCCCATCGCACCATGGAAAGAATCCTACCCTGATGTCAGTTGCTGACATTGTCTGCTACATTGATGACAGCAACTGACATCGCTGATTCTCGTCGAGGACCAGCGCCCTACTGGAGGTCACTTCTCATGCGCATTCTCGTCACCGGCGCGTCCGGCTGGATCGGCTCGGCCGTCGTTCCCGAACTGCTCGCCGCCGGGCATCAGGTTGTCGGGCTGGCCCGCTCGAACGAATCTGCCGCTGCCCTCACCGCTGCAGGCGCAGAGGTGCAACGCGGCTCGCTCGACGATCTCGATGTCCTGCGCGACGCCGCAGCAGCAGCAGATGGAGTCATCCACCTCGCGTTCAAGCACGACCTCGCGTTCACGGGAGACTTCGCCGGTGCGGCCGACGCGGATAGACGCGCGGTCGAGACGTTCGGCGACGCACTGGCCGGATCCGATCGTCCGTTCGTGATCGCGTCGGGTCTGCTCGGCCTTGCAGCCGGCCGGGTTGCCACCGAAGCAGACGGGCATGGCTCCGACCCGATGCACGCGGCACACGGGGTTGGTCCGCAAACCCGCCTGGCGACCGCTGAACTGGTCCTCGGCATGGCCGAACGCGGCATTCGTTCGTCGATCGTGCGGCTGCCTCCGACGGTGCATGGCGACGGTGATCACGGCTTCATCGCGACCCTGATCCAGATCGCCCGCGACCGTGGCGCCGCCGGCTACATCGACGACGGCTCCAGCCGCTGGCCCGCCGCGCACGTCCTCGATGCCGCACCCATGTTCCGCTTGGCGATCGAGAATGCGCCGGCCGGAACGACGCTGCACTGCACCGGCGACGAGGGTGTTGCGACCAAGGACATCGCCGCAGCGTTCGCCCGAAACCTCGATGTCCCACTGGTGTCCATCGCTGCGGAAGACGCTCCCCGGCACTTCACGTGGCTGGCGGGCTTCTTCGGCCTCGACAGCCCGGCTTCCAGCAACCTGTCGCGCACGCTTCTGGGATGGGAGCCGACCCACGTCGGCTTGATCGAGGACCTCGACCAGGGTCACTACTTCACGGTGTGATGGCGAGGCGGCGACGGAGTTCGAGGTATACCGGCGTGCCGACGACACCTTGCAACTCGTCGCCCAACGAATCGATCACTCGTCGCTCGCCGACGTACGCGTCGGCGCCTTCGGTACAACACCACGCCATGGTCTCGCCGTCGCTGCCCCAATCGGCGCGACTCCACGGCCGAAGTGTCGCGACCTCGACGGAGTCCTCGCCCATCTCCCAATCGACCTTGATCGGCAGCTGCCAGCAGACCGACGGCTTCCAGTCCAACGGTGACTCGCCCGCTTCGAGCGCTGCGAGATGAAGCGCGCAGCCGGAGCCGCCGTCGAAGCCGGGACGGTTGAGGAAGATGCACGCGCCATCGACGACGCGCGTGTTCATGTGCGCGTCGCCCTCGAACGAACCGGTGAGCACGCCGTCGGACGCTGCAACCGCGTGGAACTGGAAGTGGTCCGGGCCAAGGGTGGCGGCCAGCGCCGCCACCATCTTGGCCTCGTCGATCCCGTCCAGCTCGGCGCCGACCGAGCAACAGCCTTGGCCGAGCTCGGGCGCCGACCGTTCCAGGATGCCCTGACATCCACGCCCCCAGATGCACGTCCAGTTCGAGGTCATGAACGAACGGTCGATGCGCCAGACCGTGTCGCCGTCGTCGATGATCTCGAAGCCGTCGTCGTTCGATTCCGGACGCTGCATGCCTGTCAGCGTAGGGCTGACGGCTGACGACCGTTGAAGGCCACCAACCGATCGATCATCGGCGCGTCGTCGGCGACGACAACCGCTGGTCGGAACGGCACGTCGAACGGCTGTCCCGCAGGGACACTCGCCGCGGCCGCCGCAAATCGCTCGGCTCGACCCTCTGCAGGCAGCGCCTGCTGCATCACGCCGTACGCCATCTCGAGCACGTCGGCATCCCAGTTCGGACGCTGGCCCGTGGCGCGGGCGAGGTCCCACGTGTGGACGGTGAGCTCGTTGGCGTAGATCATGAGCGACACGAACCCGGGCAGGACGGCGAAGCCGAGGTTCAGGTCTGCGGTCAACACGGTGTCGTCGCTCCACACCTGCTCGGCGGCGGCGGCCTGAGCGTCGAACGCGGCCTGCCACTTGTGATCGGCGAGGCCTGCGACGAGGCGCGGTGCGTCGAACGGACTACGTCCCACGCCGGCGTCGGCGATTCGTTGCACCGCACCGATCATGTGGCCGACGAGTTCGCGCACGGTGAACTCGTCGCACGGCGTTGCGTCGTCGAGCTGATCGGGACGAACCGAGCCGATGACATCGCGTGCGATGGAGACGGCCTTGGTGAAGTTGGGTCGTGGGTCGGTGATTGTTGCTGCGGTGTCGGTCATGGGATCACGATGCGACGACAAACAGGACACCTTCTGTCCGCTTTCCCGAATTACATTCGCCGCATGAGAGCTGATCGTTTGGTGGCCATCCTGCTGATGTTGCAGAGCAAGGGTCAGGTGACTGCGGCCGAAGTCGCACTCGAACTCGAGGTCTCCGAGCGCACCGCTCGACGCGATCTCGACGCGCTCGGTGTGGCCGGGCTGCCCATCTATTCGCGTCAGGGGCGCAACGGGGGCTGGCAACTGTTGGGCGGAGCGCGTACCGATCTCAGCGGACTGACCTCCGATGAAGCTCGCGCGTTGTTCCTCGTCGCCGGGCCGTCGTCCACCGCGACACCGGAGATCAAGGCTGCGCTCCGCAAACTGGTGCGCGCGCTTCCCGAGACGTTCCGCGATCACGCCGAAGCCGCGTCGGTCGCCGTGGTCACCGACCCGTCCGGTTGGGGAACGACCACGATGTCGAGGCCGGCTCCCAAGCATCTCGACGCGATCCAGAAGTTGGTGATCGAGGGTGAGCAGGCCGTGCTCGGTTACGTCGACCGCGAGCGCAACACCACCGAACGCACCGTCCACCCGCTGGGACTCGCGACGAAGGGCGAGATCTGGTACCTCGTCGCCGACACGGCCGCCGGGTTGCGCACGTTCCGCATCGATCGCATCGCGTCGGTGGCACCGAGCGGCGAACGGGTGGTCCGGCCCGACGGCTTCATCCTCGCCGATGCGTGGAAGTTGATCGCGGACGAGGTCGACAAGAAACGTGCGCCGGCATGGGCGCGTGGCAGCGCCGATCCGGAGTTGTTGTGGGTCCTGCGCACGTCGATGGGCAGCCGGCTGCAGATCGGTGGAGCAACGCCGGACGGCCGAATCGAGGTCGAGGTGCGCGGCCATTCGCCACGTGCACTCGCGGGCGAGATCGCCGGCTTCGGCGCCAAGCTGCAGATCCATGAACCGACAGACGTCATCGCCGAACTGGCCGCCGTCGGTCGCGAATTGATCGAGCTGTACTCAGCCGGTTGACGCTGAGTCGGTTGACATTGAGCCGGTTGACGCTGACGAGGCCTTCGACGCGTTCGTCAGCGCGGTCGCCATCGTCGATTCTGCGCCGAGCAGATCGAGACGGTCACCGTGTTCGATCCGGGTCAGGTAGCTGACCGAGACATAGCCGGCGTTCACCAGACCGCCATCGCTGTCTGCCGGTAGATCGAGCGCGTCGCCCCACGACATGCGCACGTGGAACGCGCCTTCGTGGCCGATCTTCGGTTCCAGCTTCGCATCGGAGACCTTGCGCGGCGGCTCGAGGCCGATGCGAGCGTGACGCCACCCTTTGATCTCCGCAAAGTCGACGTTGGGCACATTGAGGTTCACCACCACCGGCTCGGCGGGCATCGCAGCGACGAAACCCTCGACGAACGCGCTCGCCACGGCAGCCGCTGTCTCCCACTTCTGACCGATCAACATCTCGTCCCACCCTTGGCCTTCGATGCCGCTGCCCGACACGGCCTGGCTGACGGCGATGCCGGAGATGCCGCCGTTCCTGCCCGTCAGCGCTGCGCCGATGGTGCCCGAGTGATACACCGACCGGCCCACGTTCGCCCCCGGGTTGATGCCGGACACGATCAGGTCGAACGGCGGGCCGAACGCACCCAATCGCGAGAACATGACGCACAGCGCGGGCGGACCGGTGACCGACCACGCCTCGGCGATGCCGTCGAGCGACACGCGGCGAACCTCGGGCTGAATCAGGTGCAGCGCACCGAGCGCGGCGCCCGCGCCGGAGAACTCCTGATCCGGTGCAGCCACCACGACATCGCCGAACGGCACCATCGCCCGGGCCAACACGTGCAGCCCCTCGGAGTCGATGCCGTCGTCGTTGGTGAGCAGAATTCGCATCCGGTCATTCTGCCCGCGACCGCCAGCGTCGCGGCCAGCCCGATCGTCACTTCGCCGATGGCCAGTTCGCTTCGACGAACGAGAGGGCCTTCTCGGCGACGTCTTTCCAACCGCTGTCGATCACGAGCGAGTGGCCGCGCCCGGGAATCTCGGCAAACTCGGTGACCGCGGGGTTGCGCTGTTGCTTCTTGAACGACGCATGCGCGATGGCGCGAGGGACCGTGTGATCCTTCTCCCCCGAGATGACGAGCATCGGTCCGCGGGCCGGGTTCTTCGAGTCGACCGACGCTTCGGTGCCCGGGTTGAAGTTGGCGAACGCAGCCTGGAACAGCGGCAGGCCGGCGCCGGGCACCGGATACTCGTCGTACAACTGCTTGGCCTCTTGCTCGTCGACTGCATTCACGAACGCGAAGCGGAACTGCTCGTAGGTGAGCATCACCGACTTCTTGCGGTTGCCCGGCTTCTTGAGTGCCGGAAATGCGGCCTTGAGTGCAGAGACCGGCAATGGCAGCACACCGCGAAACGGCGCAGGGTCGATCGGGACCGACACACAGGCCAGACCTTGGCCGGCGAGCTTCTGCGTGATCAGCCCCCCGAACGAATGACCGATGATCGCCGGCTTGATGGTGAGCCCCCTGAGCACCGCGGCGAAGTGGTCGGTGATGCCGCCGACCGTCTTGCCGGCGAAGCCTGCTGGATGAGCGCGACCTTCGGCGACCGTCGCAGGATCGTCAGGCCAACCGGGCGCGATCGACGCGTAACCCTTTTCCGCGAAGAAGGTGCGCCACGGATCCCAGCTGCTGGCCAGCAACCACAAGCCGTGGACGAACACGATCGGGCGCTGTCCCGACTCGTTCGCGGCGGCCACCTGGTCGAGCTCCCATGCTGTCGGCGGGCTGATCGTCGTCTTGGCCATGTGCGTCTCGCTCTCGTCGTGTTCGTCGTCGCCTCAAAACTAGTGGTTGTGAACCAAGCGGATTTCCGAGGCACGATCTGTGCACACGACTGCCGAATACGTGGCGCGAGTAGCGTGCCCGTGTGGCGCTTCCCCTTCGCTTCATGCCGTATCACCTCCTCGGCGACACACCGAACGTGATCGTCGATGGGTCAGCGAACGACACCACGCGGCTCGTGCTCTCGCACTGGCCGGGCAGCCCGACGCCACGAGAAGTGCTGGATGATCTGTCCGCCCAGATCGCGTTTCGCGCTCTCGAATTTCCGACGTGGTTCGACGGCATCGACGTGGTCAGCAACAGCCACTTCGACCAGGACGGACTGTGCAGTGCGTACGCGCTGATCGATCCAGTCGCCGCGACCGCCCGCCGCGATCTCGTGATCGACGTCGCAGCCGCCGGCGACTTCGGAACGTTCGTGTCACGCGATGCCGCCCGGTTGGCGTTCGCGATCGCCGCCTTCGAGGACGAAGAAACATCGCCGCTCGATCGCGCGACGTTCGAGGGTTCGTACCCCGACCAGTGCGGGCGGCTGTACGAAGCGATGCTGCCGCGGATGACCGAGCTGCTCGATCATCCCGACCGCGTCCGCACCTTGTGGGAGCGCGAGGACGCGCATCTGCAGGAGAGCCTCGATGCCATCGCTCGCGGTGAGGTACTGATCGAGGAACGACCGGACTTGGATCTGGCGATCGTGACGGTGCCCGAGGAGTGGGCCGAGCGGATCGCTCATCGATTCACGCAGAGCCGCAACGACGCCGTGCATCCGACGGCGGTGAACCAATCGACCGCGTGTCTGCGGTTGCTCGTCATCCACGGCCGCACCTACCGGCTCGAATGTCGCTACGAGACCTGGGTGATGTACGTCTCGCGGCCGGTGCAGGCGCGGCCAGATCTCCGTGTGCTCGCGACGATCCTGAACGAGGCCGAGACGGGTTCATCGACGTGGCGCGCCGAGGCTCCCGGCTCGCTGACTCCCCGCCTCACGATGGCCGACGCTGCGGGCGACAGCTCGATCACACCCGAGGCCTGCCGTGCCATCGTCGAACAGTTCCTCGCAACCGCTCCCGCCGCATGGGACCCCTTCCACCCGACCTGACTGCACACGGGTGATGGCGGCGACTGAGCGCCAGGGGCAGCCGAGCGCGGGCTGCGGCGCTCGTTCACGGTTTGCGTGAGCAACAACGCGAACGTCGCGATTGTGGCGCGCCGAAAGTCAGCACTGTGCAAGCATTTCGCCACGACACCCTCCGCGACTGGACCGCTCGGGTGGGAATCGGGTGGAACGCCAACCAGATTCACACCCAATCGGCCCCGCGGGGACGTGCTTGAACATCGGACTTCGCCCTCGACCTCGACGAACGGGGCCAGGTTCAGGGCGCTGCCGTTGTGTAGTAGCCGGAGACGTCGACCACGAGGTGCGTGCCTGCTTGGCTGTAGATCGACACGCTGCCAGCCGGACTCACCGCGACTTCGGCCAGGTTCGGAATGTTCTGGCCGGCAAACGTCACGTTCAGGTTCGACGCCGTGGGCTGTGGTTTGTCAGCCGGCCAGACGGTGACGAAACCAACAGCTGTCGCGTCAGCCGCGGTCACGTTCAACACGACCGCCGCGACCGCCGCGTTCGGGACTCCCCCGACGCCGCTCACGCTCAACGTGATCGCGTGGTCCGCAGCGACCGGTGTCGTGGTGGAGATGCCGACCGCGCTCCTTGTGTCGAGCACCCGTGCTGGAGCGAGCGGTTCGAAGAGCCCAGCCGTCGACAAGTCTTGTGTGTCGTCGCCGAACCAGCCCTCGACATCGGCAACCATGTGGGTGCCGGCCTGCGTGTACAGCGACACCTTGCCGGCCGCGCCCAGCGGCACGATCACCAGGTTGGCGATGTCCTGCCCGACTGCGGTCACGTTCAGCGACGACGAAGTCGGCCGCGCCCTGCCGGCGGGCCACACGGTGACGAAGCCAGGCGCCAGCGCTTCCGCAGCGGTCACGTTCAACACGACGGCCGAGACACCGGTTGCGGGAACCCCACCGAATCCGGCGACGTTCAGATCGAGCGTGCCATTGGCGGGTACGGGCAACGTGCTCGAGACTCCGATCGCCGACCGAGTGTCGAGGATGCGGCTTGGCGCCAACGGCACGAATCGGCCGCCGCGCATCGCGCCGGCGACCGGCACGTAGTAGCCGGCGACGTCGACGACCAGGTGCGTACCCGACTGGGAGTACATGGAGACTTTCCCGTCAGCACCGAGACGCACCGTGACGAGGTTGGCGATGTTCTGTTGGGCCGCCGTGACGTTCAGGTTCGACACGGTCGGTTTGGGCTGCTGGAAGGGCCACACCGTGACGAAACCGGGCGCGGTTGCCTGGGCAGCCGTGACGTTCAGCACGACAGCAGCAACACCAGTCGCCGGCACACCGCCGCGCCCGGCAACCTGCACGTCGATCCCCTGGCCGGCGACCAACGCCGCGCCGCCGGTGATGTCAGTCGCGATGCGAGTGTCGAGCAACCGGGACGGAGGCAGCGGCACGAACCGGGTCGCTCCGGCGGGCGCGCCGACCGGCGTGAACGTGAACGTGACAGACCCCGCGCCCGTGAACTGCTCACGCGAGAACGTCGCCCCAGGCGGGTAGCTGCCACCGGCGCCACCGCCGCCAGCAACCGACGTGGCCGCACGACTGCCCGCTCCGCCACCGCCACCGCCAAAGCCACCGCCTCCTCCGCCACCGCCCCCGAATCCCCCAGGTCCGCCGTCGCCGCCTGCACCGGTTGACGAATCGCCCCCGGCGATGCCCGGGCCGGTCTTGTCGTTCGAGGTGATCGAGCCGCCGGCGCCTCCCGACGGGGTGCCGCCCGCACCGCCATTCGGAATGTGGTCGACCGGCCCATCTCCGAGACCAGCTTGGCCGTCAGCGCCTGCACCGCTCGGTGCAATTGCTCCACAGCCGCCAGCGCCAGCAGAAGGGCAACCGTTCATTGCTTGGTTCGAGGCACCGCCGCCACCCCCGGCCACGATCAGAACCGGCGGGTTGGCGCTGCCGTCGTGCAGATCGATCTCAGTGGCTCCTCCGCCGCCAAGCCCACTGATGGCACCGTTGAAGCCACCGTTGCCGCCATGGCGCATGCCGTTGCGGCCGCCCCATCCACCCTGCCCTGGCGTCGCGCCGACATGTGCCGTTCCCTCCAGCCCGACCCAGATGTCGAGCAGCGTGCCCGGTGCCACGGTCAGCGTGCCCTGGACGCGTGATGCGAAGCCGCCGGCACCGACACTGTCGGCGCCGATCACGTCGTACTGCACCGAACCGACACCGTCGGGAACCGTCCACGATTGCGCGGTCTGTCCCGCAGCAGCGAACGACACCATCACGGGCGTGCTCACCTCCGGTCGGCGCGCCGACGAGGCGGCCATCGCAGCCCGAGCCGTCGAAGCCGTCGAAGCGGTCACGGCAACTCCGACGAGCACGACACCTACTGCACACAAGCGCTTCGACACCACTGACCGTGTGAACCACATCCGTCCCATCTCGTGATTGTCGCACGTCCGATGCAGCCAACGGACCCGCGGTGGCCGCGCAAACGTCGCACTCGCTCAGGTGGCCGACGATGAGTACTCGGTACTCATGACCCGCGTGCGAGCACGCTGTCTACTGGCACCATGCCCATTCCCAGCGCCGAGCAATATCGCCAGACGTACATCCAACAGATCCAGCCCTACCTGTCCGAACCGATCCTCGCTGTCGGCTTCATCTCCACGCCCGGATACGCGGGTGGACTCGTGGCAGACGCCGTGCTCGGCAAGGCGATCACGTCCATGTCGTTCATCGGTGGGCGGATGTTCAACCGCAGCCGTCGCCAGGTCCGCGACACCGTCGTCCAGAACCAACTCGTCGCCGTCACGCAGACGACCGTCAACATGTTCGACTTCATCGCCGGCCAGAACTTCACTGTCACGAAGGCCCCCACCGTCTGGCCGCGCTCATCGTTTCGCGTGACAGCCGAGGACCGCGGACGGATGAGTCAGCACCTCCACTTCGACTTCGTGACCGGAGAACGCATCGATGTCGATGTCAACTTCAGCAAGGGCGAGTGGGCGACGTTCAACGACCCGATGCTGGCGCTCTTCATGCAATCGCCCACCGTCGTGACCTGAGCGTCGTTCTGTAGCGGCTTCGTGTGAGGCTTCTATCGAAGCTCCTCATACGTCCCACGTGACGCTCGCTCAATGAGTACGTCTTACTCAGGACGCGCGTACGCGAAGAGAACAGGGTGGAACGATGTACTCCCCCTCGTGGCTTTCGGCTGGCATCCTCGTGATCGGCGCGTGCACGGTCTCGCTCGGTGTCGGCGGTCCGCATTTCGTCTCCGCAGCGACCAACGTCGACGCGACGACGACGTTGACGATCAACGGTCCGACGGGGAGCGGCCATTTCGGCGACTACGTGACCGTGCTCACCAACGGCAACTTCGTGGTCGACGATCCGTTCTTCGACGGTGCCGCGGCCGACATCGGGGCCGTCTACCTGTACAACGGGGCCACCAACCAGCTGATCAGCCGGACGACAGGCAGCTCAGCCGGCGACCGCGTCGGCAGTGACGAGATCAACGAAGTGGGCGGTGGCAACTTCGTCATCAACAGCTCACATTGGCGTCTCGGCGCGGCAGCGAACGCCGGGGCGAGCACATGGGTCAACGGGACGACCGGCCTCGACGGGCCCGTCTCGGCGCTCAACAGCCTGGTCGGCTCGCAGCCCAACGACAGCGTGGGCGTGAACGGCGAGGCGGTGCTGACCAACGGCAACTACGTCGTCCTGTCGCCGATCTGGGCCAACGGCGCTGTGGCCAAGGCCGGTGCCGCCACGTTCGGGACTGGAGCTGCTGGTGTCACGGGTGCCGTGACCGCGGCGAACAGCCTGGTCGGCACGACCTTCGATGATCAGGTGGGAACGAACGCTGTCGCGCTGACCAACGGCAACTACGTCGTTGCGTCTCCGATCTGGGGTTCGGCCAACATCGGAGCCGTCACATGGGGCAACGGAACCCTCGGGGTGGTGGGCGTCGTCTCTGCCGGCAACAGCCTGATCGGCGGACTGGCCAACGACGCCGTCGGCGGAGACGGCGTCGTGCCGCTGACGAATGGCAGCTATGCAGTCGTCAGCACGACGTGGTCGAACACCGTGGCTGCACCGAACGCGGGTGCCGTGACGTGGGGCAACGGCACCACGGGAACGCCGCATGGTGTGGTCTCGTCCGCCAACAGCCTTGTCGGAACGGGCAACGGTGATCGGGTCGGGAAGAACGGTGTGACGACGCTGACGAATGGCAACTACGTGGTCGACAGCTCGGCGTGGGGTGGCGCATCGAACTTCGGCGCAGTCACGTGGGGCAGCGGCACGGTCGGGGTCCATGGCACGGTCAGCTCGGCGAACAGCCTCGTCGGCACCACTGCCCAAGACACGGTCGGCGGCGGCGGTGTCGTTGCCCTGACGAACGGCAACTACGTGGTCGCGAGCGACTACTGGGACGGTGTCGGCGGCGCCAATGCCGGCGCCGCCACATGGGGCAACGGTGTGACGGGCTCACCCGTTGGTTCGGTGACGGCTGCGAACAGCATCGTCGGATCGGTCGCCAACGACTTCGTTTCCGACGGGGGTGTCACCGCGCTGACGAACGGCAACTACGTCGTCAACAGCCCGTTCTGGAACGGTCTGGGGACGGACGTCGGCGCGGTGACGTGGGGCAACGGCAATGGAGGAACCGTGAGCACGCTCGGCTCGATCAACAGCTTCATCGGCAGCTCGCTGAACGACAACGTCGGCTCGGTGCGCACGGTCGCGCTTGCCAACGGCAACTACGTCGTGGTCAGCCCCGTGTGGGACGGCGCCATCACCGATGGCGGCGCGGTCACGTTCGGCAACGGCGCCACGGGCAGCCATGCCGTCGTCAGCGGGTTCAACAGCTTGATCGGAAGCAACAACTTCGATCACGTCGGGAGCTCTGCAGTGGTCGCGCTGACGAACGGCAACTACGTGGTCGGAAGTGGAAATTGGGCGAACGGCGGTGTCGTTTCTGCCGGTGCGGCGACATGGGGTTCGGGCACGGTCGGTATCGCCGGCATCGTCTCCACGGCCAACAGCCTGGTCGGCACGACAGCGCTCGATCAGGTCGGCACACACGTGCAGGCCTTGCCCGATGGCCGATACGCAGTCGGCGAAGGCGGTTGGGACAGCACCGCAACCGGCAAGGTCAATGTGGGAGCCATCACGTGGGCAGATGGTGCGATCGGGCTCGCCGGCAGCGTGTCGCCGGCGAACAGCCTGACGGGAAGCACGGCCGACGATGGCATCGACATCGCGTTTCAAACATCGGTCGACGGCTACCTCGTTCTCCCGTTCGTCGGATGGGACAACGGCTCGATCGTCGATGCAAGCGCAGTGACGCTCGCGCCACCGGCCGGGCTCGTCGGGTCGGTCACGAACACGAACAGTGCGCTCGGCACGGTCACCAACCCCAACATGTATCCGAGCGGCCGGTTCACCACCGATCTGGCCATCGTGATCGCCACGTCCCTCAACCAGTTGATCCTGCTGCGGCGAGACGTCACACCGCCGGCGTTCGGCGCGACCCCCACGATCACGGCCGTCGCCCCGCCGGGTGCAGCAGGCGTGGCGGTGGCCCTCGCTCCCGTCGCCACCGACAACCGTGGTGCCCCGACCGTGGCGTGCACCCCTTCGTCCGGCTCGGTGTTCCCCGTCGGATCCACAATCGTGTCCTGCACTGCCACCGACGGGGTCGGCCTGACCGCCAGCACGGTGTTCTCTGTCTCGGTCAGCAGCGGTGCGGACTACGTGCCACTCCCACCAGCGCGGCTCGCTGACACCAGACCCAACTCGTCGACCGTCGACGGATCGTTCGCCGGCGGCGGCGCCGTGGCGGGTGGCACGACGCTGCAGTTGCAGGTTGGCGGCCGCGGCGGGGTGCCCGTCGACGCGACGGCCGTGGCGATGAACGTGACGGTCACCGAAGCGTCCGCCGCCGGGTTCGTCACCGTCTTCCCGTGCGGATCCATCCAGCCGACCGCCTCGAACCTCAACTACGCGGCGGGCAGCACGATTCCCAATGCGGTCATCACCAAAGTCGGACTCGGAGGAGCGGTGTGCATCTTCAGCCAGCAGACGGTGCAACTGGTTGTCGACGTCAACGGGGCATTTCCGCCGACGACCAGTTTCACCGCGATCAACCCCGCCCGTGTGATCGACACTCGCACCGGTTCATCGACCATCGACGGGATGCAGCAAGGAGGCGGAGCGGTCGCTGCCGCGTCAGTCACGCCGGTGACCATCGCCAGCCGCGCCGGTCTACCGGCTGACGCCTCGGCCGTCGTGTTGAACGTGACCGTGACCGAGCCGTCAGCGGCCGGCTTCGCAACGGTGTACCCATGTGGCTCAGACGTGCCGAAGACATCGAACCTGAACTACACGGCCGGGCTCACGATCCCGAACCTCGTCATCGCCCGGATCGGTGCAGGCGGAGCGGTGTGCGTCTTTACCCAGGCATCCACTCACCTGATCGTCGACGTGTTGGGTTACTTCCCGGCCATCACCTCCTTCGTCGCACTGCAGCCCGCCCGCCTGCTCGATACGCGACCTGCCGCGGCGACAATCGACGGAGCGTCCGCCGGTGCTGGACTGCGACCCGCCGGGACGGTCACGGTGGTCCACGTGGCCGGCCGCGGCGGTGTCCCGGCGGCCGCGAAGACGGCGGTGCTCAACGTGACGGTCACGGACCCGACCGGGTCCGGCTTCGTCACGGTCTACCCGTGCGGCATCGATCCGCCGTTGGCGTCGAACCTCAACTTCGGCGCGGGTCAAACCATCCCCGGGGCAGTCATCACCGAGTTGGGGGCGAACGGCGATGTCTGCCTGTTCAACAGCGCACCGACCGACCTGATCGCCGACGTGAACGGCTACTTTCCCGGGTAGCCCCGGGTAGGTTCACCGCCATGACGGCAAACAACTGTGCACGAGATCTCCGATGACGACACCGCTGCGAATCGGTGTGCTCGGCGCGGCCAAGATCGTGCCCGTTGCGCTCGTGAAGCCGGCGGCTTCGAATCCCGACATCGAGGTCGCGGCGGTTGCCGCGCGCGACCCCCAACGGGCCGAGGCGTTCGCCAAGAAGCACGGCATCGCGACTGTGCACGCGAGCTACGAGGCGCTGCTCGCCGACGACACCCTCGACGCGGTGTACAACCCGTTGCCGAACGGGCTCCACGGACATTGGACCATCGCTGCACTACAGGCTGGACGTCACGTGCTGTGCGAGAAGCCGTTCACCGCCAACGCCGACGAGGCGCAGCACGTCGCCGATGTCGCCGCGGCTAGCGGTCTCGTGGTGATGGAGGCGTTCCACTGGCGCTACCACCCCGTTGCGGCACGGATGGTCGAGATCATGCAGAGCGGCGAGCTCGGCGAGTTGCGCCACATCGAGACCGCGCTGTGCTTTCCCAACTTCAAACGCAGCGACATCCGCTGGAACCCAGATCTCGCCGGCGGCGCGCTGATGGACGCCGGGTGCTACGCGATCCACTGGGCACGCACGTTGGCGGGAGCCGAACCCGAAGTCACCGCGGCGACATCGTTGTTGCGCTCACCGGGAATCGACCGCAAGACCGTCGTCGATCTCGCGTTTCCCGGAGGCGCCACGGCGCGCGTGACCGCCTCGATGTGGTCGACGTCGGTGTTGCGGCTCATGGCTCGCGCCGAAGGCACGAAGGGTACGTTGCGCGTGTTGAACCCGATCGCGCCGCAGGTCTTCTCGCGCATGACGGTGGAAGTCGGCGGCAAGAAGCGTCACGAGAAGGTGGCCAGCGACGGCTCGACGTATGCGTATCAACTTCGGGCCTTCGTCGCGGCCGTTCGCGACGGCACCCCGACACTCACTCCTCCCGACGAGAGCATCGCCAACATGCGCGTCATCGACGCCGCCTATCGAGCCGCGGGCCTCGCGCCGCGGACACCGTCTGTGGTGCAGTGACGATCAGAACCGAAGCAGTTGGACCAGAACCTGCTCGGTTGATGTGATCAAGGCGGGAAACGCGACCACCCCGGCAACGACGATCATCGCGACCAACCCGATCGACCCCGAGCCGAGGCTGTTCATCGCGATGCAACGCCGCGACCGCATCCAGGTGCCGCATCGGTAGGCGATGCCCTGCGCGCCGATCAACGCATCGAATTCACACTTCCCCTGCTTCATCGTGCCCCTCGTCGATCATCGACGTTCCCCCCGGAACGCGGCGACGGTCACATCATGGCTCACCGCTGCCCGGCGTGCACGAATCGGCTCGTCCGCCCGTCGATCGTGGCGTGAGTAGCATCACGCAGATGGCCGATGACGCGGCATTGATGGTGCTCATGCGGGCGATCGCCGCTGGTGAGAGCGATGCTGTGGCACAGCTCTTGCGGACGAATCCGGCGTTGGCGTCACGACCGCTCGGCAGTGGCGCGACTCGGCGAGCTCCGCTCGAGTTCTTCTTGACCGAGTGCAGCTCACATATCTATTCCGGCGACACCGCCCTCCACGTGGCGGCCCTCGCGTTCGACGTCCCGACCGCTCGTTCACTCGTCGAGGCCGGTGCCGGCATCATGGCCCGGAACCGTCGTGGTGCCGAACCGCTGCACGCGGCCGCCCGGGGCGGGCCGGGGTCGACCGGATGGAATCCGGAAGCGCAGGTCGCGATGATCGCGTACCTCCTCAGCGTCGGAGCCGACGTTGAGTCTGCTGCCACCGGAGGCGTGACACCGTTACATCGTGCGGTCCGCAACCGATGCTCGGCTGCGGTACGCGCGTTGCTGGCGGCCGGTGCGGATCCCGACCGTCCGAACGACAATGGCTCGACGGCACGCACGTTGGCCCAACAGACGACGGGCCGAGGCGGAACCGGCTCGCCCGAAGCGAAAGCCGAACAAGCCACGATCATCGAGTTGCTCTCGGTCGGTATGGGGTCGTGATCGAAGAGCGGCACACGAAGGTGATCGTGCCGCCACGACTTCGACCGGGCGACATCGTCCGAATGGTGTCACCGGCGAGCACCCCCGATCGCGAAGCGGTCGAGAGAAGCGTGCGCTCACTGGAGTCGCTCGGATTGAAGGTGGAGCTGGCGCCGCACGTGTTCGATGAGTACGGGTACCTCGCCGGGCCGGATGAAGATCGTCTCGCCGACCTCAACGACGCGTTCCGTGATACTCAGGTGCGCGCGATCTTCGCCACCCGTGGCGGCAAGGGCGCGTACCGAATCGCCGACGGAATCGACTTCGACGCGGTCAGACGTGATCCGAAGATCGTCCTCGGCTTCAGCGAGATCACCGTGCTACACATGGCGCTCCTTCGTCACTGCGGTGTGGCATCCGTGCATGGCGCCTGCTGGGATGCCGAGACCTTCGGGGCGGCATCGGCGAGCTCATTTCTGAGGGTCGTGTTCACGACGGAGCCCATCGTCGTCCGGTCGAGCGATGACGAGCCGACACAAGTTCTCACGACGGCCGGCACTGCGAGCGGCCGACTGATCGGCGGCAACCTCGACTCGATCGCCACCGCTGCGGGCTGGGCGTTGCCGAGTTTCGACGGTGCAATCCTGTTGCTCGAGGGTCACAACCAACGGCTCGGCCACATCGATCGCCAGCTGACGATGCTCCACAATGCCGGTCATCTCAACGGCGTGCGCGGCATCGCCGTCGGTCACTTCACCGACTGCGAAGCCGATGCGCACACGAACGGCGCCTGGTCTGTCATCGATGTCCTCCGTGATCGACTCAGCCGATTCGACGTCCCCGTTCTGGGCGGCCTGCCCATTGGCCACGGACAGAACCCGATCGCGGTACCCATCGGCGTGATGGCGGCGATCGACATCGCCCGCGGCGTCCTGACGGTCGGCGGCAGCGACCGTTGATGCACCACACACGGTGGTGACCGAGCTGTAGCTTGACCGAATGCGTGTCGGATTCCTCGGGGCGGGTTTGATCGCCACCTATCACAGCAAGAGCCTGCGCAAGAGCGGGGCCGAAGCCGAATGCGCTGTCGTTCGAGCCGGCGTCTACGACCCCGACACGGAACGTGCGGCCGCGTTCGCTGCCGCATCGGGCCACACCGTGTGCGCGACCGAGGACGAGGTTCTCGATGGATGCGACGCGGTGTACATCTGCACGTGGACCAGCGAGCACCCACGGCAATTGGCCAAGGCGGTCGCCCGCGGCATCCACGTCTTTTGCGAGAAGCCGCTCGCGATCTCGCTGGCCGCTGCGGAAGAGATGGCAGCGCAAGCCAACGCTGCCGGAATCACCCACCAGGTCGGGCTCGTCATGCGCCGCGCGCCCGCGTACGTGTGGGCCAAGCATCTCGCGGCAGAGGCGGCCGCAGGGCGGGTGATGGCTGCTGTCTTCCGCGACGATCAGTTCATCCCGATCCAAGGTCACTACAGCAGCACCTGGCGCGGCAACAAGGAACTCGTCGGTCGAGGCACGTTGCTGGAGCACAGCATCCACGACATCGACATGTTCCGGTTCGTCGTCGGCGACGTCGCGCGGGTCAGCGCGCACGAGGCGAACTTCCATCAACTCGACGCGATCGAAGACGTCGTCACCGCGAGCCTGATGTTCACGAATGGCGCGCTGGGCACGCTGACGACGGTATGGCACGACAACCTCGCCCGGCCGAGCTTGCGACGTGCCGAGATCTTCTGCGAGAACCGCTTCATCGTCATCCACACCGACGATTGGTTCGGTCCCGTCGACTGGACAGACAGCGATGGCACCGAACACTCGCTCGCCGGGCAAGCGCTCACCGAGGCGGCCGAGGCGATCGTCGACGGCACGCTCAACCCCGACGGCGAGTTCGTGCGCGCCGTGGCTGCCGGACGTCCTGCATGGCCCGACCTGAACACCGCTGTCGAGGCCCACCGGATCGTCGATGCGATGTACGTCTCCGCGGCCGAGGGCGGCTCCGCCCAGCCCGTCGCCGCAGTCGGGTCGTGACCGTGGACATCGTCGAGATCACCGCCGCAGACACGCATCCGCTGCGGCGCGCCGTGCTGCGCAACGCCGACCCGAACCGACCCGTCGACTTCCCCGAAGATCTCTTGCCGGGCACGCTGCACCTCGGTGTTCGAGACGTACACGGTGACATCGTTGCCACGTCGTCGTGGGCTCCGAAGGAGTGTCCCGAAGTTCCCGGCCCGAGGGCGATCCAACTGCGCGGCATGGCAACTGCGGCCAGCCTGCAGGGCACCGGCGTCGGCGGTTTGCTGATCGAGGCCGCCGTGACTCGCCATGCTGCCGATGGTTACGAATTGATGTGGGCACGAGCCCGCGATTCAGCGCTCCGTTTCTACGAACGCCACCAATGCCGCGTCGTCGGCGACGGCTTCGTCGACGCGACCACCGAGCTGCCGCACCACATCGTGGTCCGCGACCTGTCGGCGCAAACGACTGCTCACGCAGCAGATCACTCCCCCGATTCGCCGAATCCGATGCCTGGCTGACCGATCACCAGCTACCGTCGCCCGCTATGCGGGGAGCTCGGTACAGCGTGATCGGTGTCGTGATGTGTGGGCTGTTGCTCGGAGCGGGATGCACCAGCAGCAAAGGGGCTGGAGGCAGCACGACAACCACCTCGTCGACCGCTGCTTCGGAGCAATCGAGCGCACCCTCCGATTCGTCCTCTGCCACCGACTCGACGACACCGGGCGCCGACGTCAGTGTGCCGGCAACGGCGCCGTGGACCAGCACGCCCGCTCCCCGAGGCACTCTGCAATCGCCGGCCTTCGAAACGTTGCCGGCAATCACCACCGGCGACCCCGATGTGCGCACGGGATCGCTGCCCAACGGGCTGACCTACTACATCCGCAACAACAATCGCCCGGGCGGCTCGGCCGAACTCCGCCTCGCGGTCAACGCTGGATCCGGCAGGCAGACGGCCCAACAGGTGGGCGTGGCGCACTTCCTGGAACACATGATGTTCAACGGCACCACGAGCTATCCGAAGAACGACTTGATCGACGTGTTGCGCAACTCCGGCTCCGAGTTCGGCGCCGACATCAACGCCTACACGACGTACGACGAAACGGTGTACCAGCTCGACGTGCCGACCACGAGCAGCAAGACGCTCGACACCGGCATCAACGTGCTGTCCGAGTGGCTGTCCGCGGCAACGCTCGACCCGCAGGAGGTGACGAAGGAGCGTGGTGTCGTCCTCGACGAGTTCCGTTCGCGCAGTGAGAACAGCGACGGCCGAACCGAAGCTGCGCTCGAGACGATGTTCCTGAAGGGGTCGCCCTATGCCGATCAGGCCCCGATCGGGACCAGCGACGCGATCCAGGCGATGTCACCGGAGACGCTCCGATCGTTCTACAACGCCTGGTACCGGCCCGACAACGCAGCAGTCGTGGTGATCGGCGACGTCGATGTCGACACGGTGATGACGGAGATCCAGAGCCGCTTCGGCGGACTCGAGCCACGGGCAACCGCGGCCACAGCCGCTCCATTGACGATCACACCTTCCGACACCGGCGTTCCGGGCCGGATCACCGACCCCGACCTCACCACGCGGACGGTCGAACTGACGCTGCCGCTCGTCGCCGAGCAACCGACGCTGACGAGCAAGGCCAACGCAGCGGCCGACGAGGTGATCTTCACCATGATCGCCAACCGCCTCAGCGACGACTCGAAGCGTGGCGACACTCCCTTCTCGCGGGCCTACGTCGCCGACAACAACCTCGTGCGCCCCCTCGACGCCCCGAGCGTGGACGTCGAAGCCAAGACGGGCCGAACCACCGATTCGATGTTGGCGCTGCTGGACGAGTTCGAGCGCGCCAACCGGTTCGGCTTCGACGCAGGAGAGCTGAAGCGGGCCATCGACCACGATCGAGCTCAGATCGAAGAGGCGTACCAGGCGCGAGACACCCGCCAGGACGCCGACTACGCGGACGGCTACGCCACCACGTTCCTCACCGGGAGTCCCATCCTGGCCGCAGATGCCGATCACACACTGTCGACGTTCATCCTCGACCACATGACCGCCGCCTTCGTCGACGCCCGATTCGCGTATCGATGGAATCATGCCGGTCCGTATGTCACCGTGTACGGCCCGCAGAGCGAGGACGCAGCACTGCCGACGTTGGCGCAGATCGGCGACGCTCTCGCTGCGCTGCCGCAACGTTCGATCACGCAGCGACCGGCCACCGACGTGTTGAGCGGCGATCTGATGGATCCGCCGGCGCCGGTGAAGGAGACCAGCAACAAGCGACTCACCCCGAACCAAGATCTGTACCTGACGCCCACCGAGTTGGACTTCGGCAACGGCGTCACCGTGATCCTCGACCACACCGACATCAGCGCCAACGAGGTCAGCCTCTCAGCAGTGAGCAACGGTGGCCTCGACGGCCTACCGGCCGCCGACGTGGTCGACGGCCGGGTCGCCGCCGATGTCGTCACCACCAGCGGCGCCGGCGCACACGACCAGACGCAGCTCGAGCAGCTTCTGTCCGGTACGACCATCGACGTGCGCCCGACCATCGGTCCGAACACGGACACGATCGACGCCACGGCGGCGACGGGCGACGTCAAGAAGATGCTGGAGTTGATCCATCTCTACATGGCGAACCCGAACATCGATCCCGTGGCCCTGCAGCGCGAGATCGCCGACGCCACGTCCAGCGCGGCTGATCCGTTCGCCGACCAAGCCACGGCGGCGCAGGCCGCCCTGCAACAGGCGCGTTACGGCGACGACGAACGTTTCGCCAACGCTCTCACTGCGGCCGACATTGCAACGATCGACGCCGACGGCATCAAACGAGCGTGGGCGACCGACTTCGGCAACGCATCAGGGTGGACGTTCACCATCGTCGGTGACCTCGATGTCGCTGCAGTATCGGACCTGGTGCGCCAGTACCTCGGGAGCCTGCCCAGCACGGGCTCCGATGTGCCGCGCGCGTCGATCACCCCGCCGCCACCCGCCGGTGTCGTCGTGAGGGACATCAAGGCGGGCACCGGCGACACGGCCACACTGTTGCGTCTCTACAGCACACGTGTCGCCAAGACGGTGCCGAACCACGTGCTCGCCGACGTCGCCAGTGGCGTCGTGTCGGCACGGATCCTGAAGCGCATCCGCGAGGACCTCGGCCAGTCGTATTCGCCGAGCGCATCGTTCTACATCACGCCCGCCGACGACGGTGGCGACGACTTCGTCGATCTGTACATCGAGATCACGGCCGCCCCCGACCAGATCCCAGCCGTCACCGCAGCGCTCGACGCGGAGATCACCGATCTGGCCACAAAGGGCCCGACCGACGCCGAGATCCAGGCGGCCGTCGCCGTCGTCTCGCAGCGATACAACTACATCAACAACCAACAGTTGGATGGCTACCTGCTTGCCCAGCACACCGGCATCGGTGACACGGCCACCGACTTCACCAACGCCTACACCGACATCGACAGGCTGGTGGCGAAGGACGTGCGCACCTATCTGTCCACCGATGTCCCGCTCGACCGCTACATCGAGGTTCACGCGCTGCCTCGCTGACCTCGCTGCAGTTTTCCACTTCGGTCGTCGCAGAGCACTCAGTCGTCCGAGGAGACGACGATGCCAATCGCCCAAACTGCGGCCAGCCAACTTCGAGACCGAGCAGCGACGCTGCGTCGGACCGCGAAGCGACTCGACGATGCCGACGCGAGCGTGCTGTTTCGCCGCGCCGGTACCGACACGTGGCTCGGTCCGACCCCACAGCGATGCCTCGACGATCTCGTCGCGATGCGATCGCAACTGGTGGGCGCAGCGGACGATCTCCGAACCCGAGCAGGCCGGTTGGAGCAACAGGCGATCCAACTCGACGCGGCTGCGGTCGCCTCGGCCACGCAGGGATTCATCCGATGAGCACGTACATGGGATACGACCCGTCGGCACTTCGCTCACTTCGTGACGCGATGATGCGCGCCGAGTTGGGCCTCGACATGATCATCGTGGTCGATCCCGAAGCGGCATCGGCGATGCGCACCGTGTCGGCGGCGCGGACACTGTTGAGCAGCCAGTGGGGACCATTCATCGACGGCCTTTTCGGTTGCCGAGCGATGACCGGTTACACGCCCGTCACGATGCTTCCCGCGGACGTTCGCCTGAGCCTGCTCGCCTCACACTCGGGTTGGACGTTCGACACGGATCCGGGCACGAGCGCCGATGCACCGATGCACCGATGACCGTGGCGGGCGCCAAAGCCCTGGGACTCGAGTTGTCTCGGCGCGATCCGAAGCGACCCTTCACCGCCGACGAGACGGCGTGGCTCGCCGCTCAGTTCGCCACGATCGCACTCTCGCCGGAACTCGTCGACGCATTCCTGCCGACCCTGACGTCGAACGGATGGGCCACCCTCTGCGACGGCCTCGGGGCTGCCCGCGACGCGGACGAGACCGCGGCCCGAAGTGGCGTGGCGGGTCGCGCGGAAGATGATGACGGTCCACAGGTGCCGGACATCGACTCGGTGTTCGCATCGCTCGGAGCGATCCTCACCAGCGACCGAGCGCGCCACCCGGACAGCGATCCGACCACCCTGCTCGACGTCATCGAGCCGTACGGAGCGGCACTGCTCGTCCAACATCTGCATCTCGACGCCGACCGATTGGCCACCGTGGCCCGATCGTTGATCGAACGTGAGCGGACGATGTTGATCGATCCCGATCACGTGTCGCTCGGTCCGCGGGCGGCCGACTTCCTGTTCGACACGATGTTGGTGACGCCGGGTGCGGCTCATGCGTTCGTTGTCCTGTCGGTGAAGGACTCGGCGTTGCTGCTCGACAGCGCCGACGACGGCCGGATCTCCAATCGTGTTCTGATCGCCGGCACAGACCCGCAGTCGATGCCACTGAGCGAAGCGAAGATCATCGTGCCGACGTTCATGATGGCGATGCTCGACCGGCTCGGCCAGCCCCAATGGGCAGATCATCATCGCGACCTCGACATCGCCGCCGCAGATCTCCTCGCGCCGTACCTGCTCCCGATGCGCCGATCGACCGCGTCAGGTTTCGGGCTGTCGAACGAGCAACGGCAAGCGATCCAGCAGTTCCTGCTCGACGACCCGGCGGCGTTGGCCCGGATCCTCGACTATGGCGAGACGGTGCGCAACAACCTGACGGCGGCAACGTCGGGGACGTGGGCCGAGCGTCATCGAGCCATCGCAGACCTCGCCGAGCTGATCGGTGAGGTGGACGGCCTGGCCAAGATGGCGACCGTTCACGACGCGCAACATGCACAGGACACGTGGAACTTCACGTGGCAGGTGATCAGCTTTGCCGGCAGCCTGCTGCCCACCGGAGGGACCTTCGTCGGGAACGTTGTCGGTGCCGGCGGCGGCCCCGCGCTCACCGCGATCCGAGACGGATTGGAGATGCTCGGTGTCGGACCGCAATCGGTCGTCGAGGCACAACGTGGAGCGATCGTGACGTACGACATCGTCACGTCCGTCGCCGCGGCGACCGTCGTCGGCGCAACGTTCGATCAGCTCGTGGCCGGCGGCCTGGTCCCGTCGAACTGTCCGCCGCCCCCGGTGCCTGATGTTCGACTTGGCCCGACCACGGCAGAGGTCTACGGCCACGACTTCGACGAGTGGCTCGTCGCCAACGAATCCCGAATGACGGAGGCGACGCGCGACCAGCTGTCGAACATCAAGGAGACGATCCTGAGCATCCACGAGACATCGGAGAACGAGACCGAACAGCTGACGGACTGAGCGGCGCCTCAGTAGATGGCGGCGGGTGCGAGTCCGTCGATCACACGGCGGCCCATCAACCACGCAAGGCGCGCTGGGTCTGGCAACGCGAGGGCCGCTTTCGACAGGTCGGTCAGACCCATCGGCTGGCGGCTCGCCCACAACGCGGTCATGTTGTTCAGTTCGAGGCGCACGTACTCGCCGGGCAGTTCCTCGAACTCGTAGCCGAGGCCGAGATCGATGTGATGGATCTCGACCTCGCGCTGACGCCGACCAGGAATCGTCACCGCCGGCGCCTCGCCGAAGACCGTCATCCCGCGGCCCTGCCAGCCGACTTCGGAGAGACCGGCCCACGTCTGTTCCAGTCGGTAGATAGCCAGCCGTGCGTCGGCGACGAGTTCCGCGGCCGACCGAACCGCACCGGCCTCGATGTCGGCGGCTCGACTCTCCATCCCTCCCTCGTACATCGCCACGACTTCGCCCCGCTCGGCCCCCGCCAGCATGCGCGTGAAGCCGTCCGCGTTGCGGGCGATGTGAGTGATGACATGGCCGACGGACCAGTCCGGAAGACGCGACGGCTGACGCGCCGTTTCGTCGTCGAGGCCATCCAGCGTGGCCAGCAAACGCTGGTGAGCCGCGGCGCAGCCGGCGACATCGCGGTCGAGGTCGGAAGAATTCACAGCGCGTCACAGTAGCGGGTTGAAAACATGGCAACCTGGCGAGATGCAACTCGCGATGATCGGTTTGGGACGAATGGGCGCCAACATGGTGCGACGCCTGCAGAAGGCGGGACACGATTGCGTTGTCTACGACGTGAGCGCCGATGCCGTGGCCGGGCTGGAGAAAGAGGGCTTCGACGGTGCAACATCGCTGCCCGATCTCATCGCCAAGCTCGAAGCGCCGCGCCATTTGTGGATCATGGTGCCGGCCGCGTTCGTGAAGGACACGGTCGCCAAGATCGCTCCCCTGCTCTCCCCCGGCGACACCTTGATCGACGGCGGCAACAGCTGGTATCGCGACGACGTCGACACGGCGGCGACGCTCGTCGACAAGGGCATCAACTACCTCGACGTCGGCACCAGCGGCGGCGTCTTCGGTCTCGAACGCGGTTACTGCCTGATGATCGGCGGCCCCGATGTCGCGGTCGCCGAGATGGCCCCGATCTTCGACACACTCGCTCCGGGCGTCGGTACTTCCGAGCGCACGCCCGGACGCACTGGCGAGCCCTCCACTGCCGAGCGCGGCTGGCTGCACTGCGGCCCCAACGGTGCCGGCCATTTCGTGAAGATGGTCCACAACGGCATCGAGTACGGGCTGATGGCGTCGTACGCCGAGGGCCTGAACGTGCTCGCCGGGGCGAACATCGGCGCGATCGATCACAGCAAGGACGCCGAGACCGCGCCGCTGACCGAGCCGCAGTACTACCAATACGATCTCGACCTTCCCGCGATCACCGAGGTGTGGCGTCGCGGCAGCGTGGTGGCCAGCTGGCTGCTCGACCTCACCGCGGCGGCGTTCGTCGGCGATCCGAAGCTGGCCGCCTACGCAGGGCAGGTCAGCGACAGCGGCGAAGGCCGGTGGACGCTGCACGCCGCGATCGACGAAGGTGTGCCGGTGCCGGTGCTGTCGGCTGCGCTGTACCAGCGCTTCTCGTCGCGCGGCAATGACGATCTCGCCAACAAGATCTTGTCGGCGATGCGAGCCCAGTTCGGCGGGCACGTCGAGCGCGTCGTCACAACTGGCGGCGAGGCTCACTGAGATGTCGCAGAACCAACCTGCTGCCGATGCACTCGTGCTGTTCGGCGCGACCGGCGACCTCGCCAAGAAGAAGCTGTTCCCGGCGCTCTACCACCTCGAGAAGCGCGGCCGCCTGACGGTCCCCGTGATCGGAGTCGCGCGCAGCACGTGGAGCGACAAGGCCTTCCGCGAACACGCCGAGGAGTCGGTCCTCGAAGCCGAGCCCGACGCCGACAAGGCGGTCATCGCCGCGCTCTGCAAGCGACTCGACCTGGTCCAGGGCGACTACGCCGACACCAAGACGTGGGACACGTTGGCCAAGAAGCTCGATCGCCATCACAGCGAGAACTGCGTGTTCTACATGGCGATCCCGCCGTCGATCTTCCCCGAGGTCGCGACGTCGCTGGCATCTGTCGGTCTCAACACGCGCGGCCGCATCGTGGTCGAGAAGCCGTTCGGCCGCGATCTCGAATCAGCGCGTGAGCTGAACGTCACGCTGCACGCCGTGTTCCCCGAAGAGCGCATCTTCCGCATCGACCACTACCTCGGCAAAGAGAGCGTCGAGGATCTGCTCGTCTTCCGCTTCTCGAACACGTTGCTCGAGCCGGTGTGGAACCGCAACTACGTGCGCAGCGTGCAGATCACGATGAGCGAGACCATCGGCATCGAGGGCCGCGGCAGTTTCTACGACGGTGTCGGCGCGATTCGCGACGTCGTGCAGAACCACCTGATGCAGGTGATGGCGCTGTGCGCGATGGAACCTCCGGTGGGCCCTGACAGCAGCTATCTGCAGGACGAGAAGGCCAAGGTCTTCGCCGCGATGCGGTCGATCGATCCGGCGTACCTCGTGCGCGGCCAGTACGTCGGCTACCGGCAAGAGCCGGGCGCGGACCCGAACTCATCGATCGAGACGTTTGCCGCAGCCAAGCTGGAGATCGACTCGTGGCGTTGGGCGGGCGTTCCGTGGTTCATCCGCGCCGGCAAGGCGTTGGCGACCGCGGAAACCGAGGTCGTCGTCGAGTTTCGCGAGACGCCGAGCTTGTTGTTCGACGAAGCCGGTGGCCCACCGCCCGGACGCAATCTCGTGCGGTTCCGGCTCGGCAAGCACGACGGCGTGACGTTCTCGATGCAGGCCAAGACACCGGGCCAGGCGCTCGACAGTCAGTCGGTCGACATGACGGTCGACTTCGCGGCGGCGCTCGGCGAGCGACGCGAGGCCTACGAACGGCTCATCGACGACGCGCTCGCAGGTCTGCCCCGGCGCTTCGCCCGCCAGGACATCGTCGAGCAGACGTGGCGCATCGTCCAACCCGCGCTCGACAACCCCGGCCCGGTGCACCCCTACTTCCGTGGTTCGTGGGGACCTGCCGAGGCCGACAAGATCCTCGGCGGCGACGCCTGGCTTCCTGTCTCCGGGTCGTAGCCGTTGGGATGGACCTCGAGTTCAGTGGCGAGATCATCCACTGGCGCGGCCCCTCGCCCTTCCACTTCGTGGTCGCGCCCGAAGAGGCCAGCGCCGCGATCGAGGCCGTGTCATCGATCGTCACCTACGGCTGGGGCGTGATCCCGGTCAAGGCCCGCATCGGCGAGACAGAATTCACGACGTCGCTGTTTCCGCGCGGCGAGTTCTACCTCGTGCCGATCAAGGTTGCGGTCCGCAAGGCCGAGCATCTCGAGCTCGGCGACCACGTGACCGTGAGGCTCCACCTCGACACCTGAGCGCGCGCCGCGGCAAGCCGGTCGCGCCACGCGCGACCATCCCTGACATCCGTCGGAGTGAACGCACGCGGTCGCACCCCGCGGACGGAGCTCTACGAGCGGGCGGCTCGGATCGCGGACCAGACGCGCTGCGACGTGCAGGGCATGTCGATGTGGCGCACGCCGAGGTACGACACCGCGTCGATGACCGCACTCTGCACAGCGGGTGTGGCGCCGATGGTTCCGCTCTCGCCGATGCCCTTCGCGCCGAGGTCGTTGAGCGGCGTCGGCGTTTCGGCATGGACCGTTTGGAAGCTCGGCAGTTCAGCTGCAGAGACGATGCCGTAGTCGGCGAAGTTCGACGTGAGCGGGTTGCCGTCCTCGTCGTAGACGATCTCTTCGAACAGGGCCTGGGCGATGCCCTGCGCCAAGCCACCGTGCACCTGCCCCTCGGCCAGCAGCGGGTTGATGATGCGACCCGCGTCATCGACCGCGACGAGTTGCCGCAAACGAGCGTTGCCGGTCTCGATGTCGACCTCGATCACGGCCAGATGAGCGCCCGACGGGAACGTACCGCTCGGCTGGCTGAAGTCGCCGGCGCCGGACAGCAACGTGTTGTTCGTCGCTGCAGCCTTGGCGACTTCGATCCATGAACGGCTGATCGCCGGAGCGCCCGCGACGTGGAACCGTCCGTCTTCCAGCACGACGTCGGCGACGTCGGCCTCCAGCAGACGTGCCGCGACTTCACGCGCCTGATCGGCCACGGCTGTCGCAGCCCGCATCACGTTCGTCCCGCCGATCTGCACCGAGCGCGATCCGCCCGTGACCTGACTGCTGCTGACGAGATCGGTGTCGCCGTGCACGACCGTGATCCGGTCGAACGGCACGCCGAGTCGATCGGCGACGAGCATCGCCCATGTCGTGCGGTGGCCTTGGCCATACGGCGTGGTGCCGGTGATGACCTTGACGTCGACGTCGTCGCTGCCGTCGAGCGCGGGGGTGACGTAGACCTCGCCGACTTCGCTGCCGCCTTGCCCGCCCGTGATCTCGACGTAGACGGATACCCCGATGCCGATCTGCACCGTGTCACCGGCGTCGCGACGGCGCTGCTGCTCGGCTCGCAACCCGGGGTAGTCGACGGCGGCGAGCATCTTGTCGAGCCCACCTTCGTAGTCCCCGCTGTCGTAGGTGGTACCGGTCGGTGTCGTGAACGGGAACCTGTCGGCGGCGATGAGGTTCTTGCGTCGCAACTCGACCGGGTCCATGCCGATCTCGCGTGCGTAGAGGTCCATCGCCCGTTCGATCGCGGCGGCGGCCTCGGGTCGCCCGGCACCGCGGTAGGCGATCGTCGGGACGGTGTTGGTCAACGTCGTCATGAATCCGGCAGACGCGTTGGGGATGTCGTACGTGCCGGTCAGCATCATGCGCGTCAGGAACGGCAGGAACGCTCCCATGCGCGGATACGCGCCGGCGTCTTGTTGAACGGTCAGCTGATAGTGCGTCACGCGACCGTCGCGCGTTCCACCGATCGACAGCTTCTGCAATTGTGCCCGGCCGTGGCCGAGCCCGTTCATGCTCTCGCTGCGGGTCTCGGTGTAACGCACCGGACGGCCGACGGCACGAGCGAAGAACGGCAACAGCTGGTCTTCTGGATACGTGAACGCCTTGGCACCGAAGCCGCCGCCGACGTCGCGCGTGATGACGTGGACCTGCGACGCGTCGAGCCCGTACCACTCACACAACTTGGCCTGGATTGGGTGCGCGCCCTGGCACGCCTGCCAGTGGGTGAGGCGGCCGTCGGACTCCCAGCGACTGGCGGCCACGCGGCCCTCCATCGGGGCCGGGGCGATGCGTTGGTTGTTGATGTCGGCGTTGACGACGACCTCGCACTCGGAGAAGTCGACCGCGGGCCCAGGCATCTGGACACACACGTTGGTGCCGACTTCGGGGAAGAGGAGGACGTCGTTGGCAAAGCCCTGAGCCATCGAGACCGCGCTGGGCAGGACGTCGTAGTCGACGATCACCATCTGAGCGGCGTCTGTTGCCTGCGCCCGCGTCTCGGCGACCACCGCGGCGACCGGTTCGCCCACGAAGCGGACGACGTCGGAGGCCATCCCGGTGCGCGGGAAGTTGGTGGGCAGGAACGGAATGTCGATCGGGAACGGCGGCAGATCGAGGTCCGCCGCCGTGAAGACGCCGAGCACGCCGGGCGCCGTTGCGGCATCGCTCGTGTCGATCGAGGTGATCCGGGCGTGCGCCATCTGCGACCGCACATAGACGACGTGCACGGCACCAGGAATGTCGAGATTGTCGACAAACGTGCCGTGGCCCGTCAACAGCGCCGGATCCTCTGTGCGCACAATGCGTTCGCCGATCATCCCCATCGTTCACTCCCTCAGTCGTTTCTGCATGTCTAGCGGCCGACGGAGGTCGCGGCGCAGACTGTGCGCCACATGTTCGCCACGACATAGATTCAGATCATGACCCTCACTGATGCGGCACCGACCGAACCGGCAGCACCGAAGGCCGAACGCTGGACTGCGCAGTGGAAGGAACTGTATGCCGAGGTCGTCACGACGGGCCTCTGTACCGGTTGCGCCGGATGTGTCGTCACGTGCCCTCACGACGTCATCGGCTACGAGCACGAGGAGGGCAAGTACCTGCCCTTCCATCTCGAGGAAGAACTCGGCCTCGACAACTGCATCCACGGCGAGAAGGGTTGCACGACCTGTACCCGCGCCTGCCCTCGATTCCGGGCATGGGAACCAGCCGCCGACATGCACCTCTTCGGCCGAGTTCGCGAACCGGACGAGATGGCCGGCGTGTGGCGGGCGCTGTACCTGACCCGCGCCAGCGACGACATGGTCCACAAGATCGGCCAGGACGGCGGCTTCGTGTCGGCGATGTTGATCTGGCTGATGGAGAACGACTACATCGAGGCCGCGATGGTCAGCGGCGTCGAGGACGACGACGCGTGGAAGGCCAAGCCCTCGCTGGTCCACAACAAGGAAGAGATCCTGGCCACGGCCGGCAGCCGCTACACCTACTGCGCCAACCCGCTTGCGTTGCGCACGGCGAAGGAGGAAGGGCTGAACAAGCTGGCGCTCGTCGGCATGGGTTGCCAGACCTCGTCACCGCCGACGATGTGGGACCGCAAGGCCGGCAAGGTGTCGAAGCCGTTCGTGTTCAACATCGGTCTGCTGTGCAGCAAGACGTTCGACGACGCGATCTTCCCCGAGCTGTTCGAGGCGAAGTACGGCCTGAAGAAGTCCGAGATGGCGAAGATGAACATCAAGGGCGTGTTCCAGATCTGGATGAAGGACGGGTCGTACCACGAGATCGACCTCAAGGAGTGCCACGGCTGGACCCGCCAGGGGTGCAAGAACTGCCCCGACTTCGCGGCCGAACACAGCGACATCGCCACCGGCGGCATCGGCGAGGACAACGACTGGACGCTGACGATCGTTCGCACCGAACTCGGCGAGGAAGTCATCAACCGAATGATCGCCGACGGCTCGATCATCGCCCGGCCCGCGCAAGAGGACAAGGAGGCAATGCGCCTGCTGCGCCTGCTCTCCATCGTCAGCCGCCGACGCTGGCCTGAGTTCGCCGACCGCGCTCCGTCGGTCGGGGTCCCACCGCCGAAGAAGAAGGCCGTTGCACCCGCCGACGGCGCGGCCGCCCCGGCAGCCGATGGCGGTGCAGCCCCGGCTGCTCACTGAGAACCTCGATGCCACTGCATGCCCAGGCCGCTTCGTTGTTGGAGATGATGACGGCGGTCGGTGCCCCATCGATCGACGCCGGTACCCCGCAGGAGGCCCGCGATGCGCGGGCTGCGTTACGTCGCCCTCCGACGGAAGACGTGTTCGAGACGTGCGACATCGATGCGGGCGGTGTGCCGGCGCGGCTGTATCGGCCGAACGCACAGCTGGGCCTGGGGTTGCTGGTGTTCTTTCACGGCGGCGGTTGGGTGATCGGTGATCTCGAATCGCACGACAACGTCTGCCGCTCGTTGGCCAATCGCAGCGGCCACGCCGTCCTCAGCATCGACTATCGACTCGCGCCCGAGCATCCGTTTCCTGCCGCGCTCGACGACTGCGTCGTCGCGACCAAGTGGGCACATGCCCACGCCACCGAACTCGATTGCGATCCGACTCGACTCGCGATTGGTGGCGACTCTGCCGGCGGCAATCTTGCTGCCGTCGTCGCCCAACTCGACATCGTGCCGCTGCGGTTCCAGCTGCTCGTGTATCCGGTCACCGACTGTCGGCGGGGCAGCGCCTCGTATGTCGAGAACGAGACGGGTTACTTCCTCACGGCGAGCTCGATGAAGTGGTTCATCGATCACTACCTTTCGGGCAGCGAGGGTTCGGTCGAATACCCGCGCGTCTCTCCACTCCTCGCCGACGATGACGCTGTCCGCCGCTCGCCTCCGACGCTGGTCATCACCGCCGAGTTCGATCCACTGCGCGACGAAGGTGATCAGTACGCAGCTCGACTCGCGTCGCTCGGTGTGGTCACGTCGCACGTGCGCTTCAGCGGCATGTTCCACGGCTTCTTCAGCATGCTCGACTTCCTCGACGACGCGAAGTCCGCGAACGCACTGGCCGCATCAGCGCTGAAGTCGGCCCTCGGCCGCTGAGCCGTACGCGGCGTGCATTTCGCGACACCGCGCCGCCTTCGCCTGCGCCAGCCAGGCAAACCCGGCGCACTCACGAGCCACGCAGCGCACCGCGCCGCTTCCGCCTGCCTCAGCCAGGCAAACCCGGCGCGCTTCTCCTCAGCCCAACTCGACGGCACGGGTGAAGACGGCATCGAGCATGGGCTCGGTCAAGCGGCCGGTGAACGTGTTCTGCTGGCTGGGATGAAACGAGCACAACAGGGTGAGTCCGTTCGGCGCGGCGACCTCGGCCAAATGGCCGAACTTCGGCCGCGGTCTGACACCGAACTCCGAGCATGCCGCTTCGTACGCGAACGCGCCCAGGCACACAACCACCTGTGCGCGGCGCAGCAGCGCGAACTCGCGTTGCAGGAAGGGGCGACAGTTGTCGCGCTCGCTCGTTTCCGGCTTGTTGTCGGGAGGGGCACAGCGGACAGCGGCCGTCACCCACGCGTTCGTGAGCGCGAGACCGTCGTCGGCAGACAATGACGTCGGCTGGTTGGCGAGGCCGGCACGATGCATTGCCCGGAACAACCAGTCGCCGCTGCGATCACCGGTGAAGACCCGACCGGTGCGATTGGCCCCGTGAGCCGCCGGAGCCAGCCCGAGCACGATGATCGACGCCGACGGATCACCGAAGCCGGAGATCGGCCTGCCCCAGTACGTGTCGTCGCGATACGACGCCCGCTTCTCGACCGCGACCCGCTCGCGCCACTCGACCAATCGCGGACACGCGCGGCAATCGATGA
The DNA here is from genome assembly GCA_038227995.1 of Acidimicrobiales bacterium. Classification (GTDB taxonomy): domain Bacteria; phylum Actinomycetota; class Acidimicrobiia; order Acidimicrobiales; family Ilumatobacteraceae; genus WLMZ01. The sequence goes on along the minus strand of JBBRPP010000015.1, from coordinate 50,864 downwards.
TGTCGGTCCGCAACTGAGCGAACAGCTTCTTCGTCGAACCCGGCGGCGGCGGCGTGGAGTTCACCCGACCGACGGTAGCGACCGCGGAAACGATCGCCCGCCTCCCACAACGCCAATCGTGTCACGTGTCGCCGACCGGGGCGGCGTCAATTCCCGGTCCTCGCGTTACATTGACGGAACATGGCCAAGAAGACTTCCCCCGGTCCGAAGCCCACGTTGGTGTTGATGGTCCGTCACGGCCAGACACCCACGACGGGCAAGCTGCTGCCGGGCCGCGCCCCTGGCCTGCACCTCGCCGATGTCGGCAGGGCTCAGGCGGAAAAGGCTGCCGAGCGCATCGCCGCGATCACCAACGTCGATGCGATCTACGCGTCGCCGCTGGAACGGGCTCGCGAGACCGCCGCGCCGATCGGCAAGGCGCTGGGACAGAAGGTGCAGATCGATCGCGGGCTGCTCGAATGCGACTTCGGCGACTGGACCGGTGCCGAGCTCAAGAACCTGATGAAGCTGCCCGAATGGACCACCGTTCAGCGTTCGCCGTCGACGTTTCGCTTCCCCAACGGCGAGAGCTTCACCGAGATGCAGACGCGCATCGTCAGCGCAATCGATCGCATCTGCGCCAAGCATCCCGGCGGTGTGGTCGTGTGCGTCTCACACGCGGATCCGATCAAGGCCGCCGTCGCCCACGCGATGGGCACCCACATCGACCTCTTCCAGCGCATCGTCATCTCGACATGTTCGATCAGCGCGGTGGCCTACAGCACCGGGGGGCCGATCGTCCTCACCGTCAACTCAACGGGTGGCTCGCTCAGCGAGCTGCGACCGTCGTAGGCCGCCGATGGGAGTGTTCTTCCAACTCGACGAGGTCGATGCCTTCACCGCAGCGGCAATCGGGCAACCCGGTTCGCGCGTGTTCTACCTGCAGGTCCGCCAGGGCGAAATCCGGATCACGGTGAAGTGCGAGAAGCAGCAAGTGTCAGCGATCGCGGAGTATCTGCGCAAGGTGATGAACGACCTGCCATCGCCGAACGTCAAGCCGCTGCCGACGACGTTCGAACTGCACGAGCCGGTCGAGGCTGCGTTCGTGCTCGGCGCGATCGGACTCGGCTACGACCGCGAGAGCGACCGGCTGCTGATCCAACTCGAGGAAGTGGTGGTGGTCGACGAGAACGGCGAACCCGATCCCGAGGCGCTCGAAGACCGCGGCCACGTTCGGCTGTTGCTCGAGCGCGGCCAGGCGCTGGCGTTCTGTGAGCACACCGAGAATGTCGTCGCAGCAGGGCGGGCGGCGTGCGTGTTCTGTGGCCGACCACTCGACCCCGACGGACACCCATGCCCCAAAATGAACTGAACCCGGCCGAACTGAACCCGGCTGCACTGCAGGTCCTCACCGGGCAGCGCCTCGATCTGCTGCGCACCGGCGAGATCGACATCGAGGGACGGATGCCGTGGAGCAGCAACGCTACGTTCCTCGTCAACGTGTGCCGCGAGGATCAACGCGGCCAGGCGATCTACAAGCCGCTCCGCGGCGAGCGTCCGCTGTGGGATTTCGAGCCCGGGCTCTTTCGTCGCGAGGTCGCCGCGTATCTGCTCAGCGAGGCGATGGGATTCCATGTGGTGCCACCCACCATCGTGCGCGACGGGCCGCTGGGCGACGGTTCGCTGCAGTGGTTCGTCGACGCCGATCACCAAGAGCACTACTTCACGATCTACGAAAAGCGCGAAGATCTGCACGACTCGATGCGCCTGATGGCCGTGCTCGACATCGTCGCCAACAACACCGACCGCAAGAGCGGGCACTGTCTGCTCGGCCGCGACAACCGCATCTGGGGAATCGATCACGGCCTGTGCTTCGCGTCCGACTTCAAGCTGCGCACGGTGATCTGGGAGTTCGCCGGCCAGGCGATCCCCGATGCATCGATCGCTCCCCTGCAGCGCCTCGTCGACGGCGTACCGCTGGAGATCGCAGCCCTGCTCGACGACGAGGAAGTCGCCGCGATTCAAGAGCGCGCCGAATGGTTGCTGCAACAGGGCGAGTTCCCGATCGACGAGAGCGGTCGCCGGTACCCCTGGCCGCTGGTGTAGCGAAGCGTCGCCCGGCGCCCGGCAACCGGCGAGCGTCGACCGGCAAACGGCGAACGGCGAGCGTCGACCGGTCAGACGGGTATGTCGCCGTCGACGGTGCAGCGGCGCATGAGTCGATGCTGGGGATAGTGATCACCGAGAGCGCGATGATTCGTGCACCGCTCATCCCAGATGGCCACGTCGCCGACCTTCCACGACCATCGCACCTGCAACTTGGATTCGTCGATCTGGCGACGGAAGTGATCGAGCATCCACGCACTCTCGTCCGGCGCCATGCCGACGATCGAGTCCATGAAACTGCCGGCGATGAAGAGCGCCTTGCGACCGGTGATCGGGTGAGTGCGAACGAGTGGATGCTCGGCTCCGGGGAATGCGACTCTCAGCGCCGCGACCTGCTCGGTCCCCATGCGCTTGCCGATCGCGGCCCAGAAGGCGTCGCCCTGGGTGTGGCGGACGCGGAGTCCGTCAGCAATCGACCGCATCGCCGGCGACAGTCCGTCGTACGCGCGGTGGAGATCAGCCCACAGCGTGTCGCCGCCATACGGGGGGATGTCGAGCGCAGCCAGGATCGCGATCTTGGGTGGCGCGTCGATCCACGTGATGTCGGTGTGCCAGGTGTCAGCATCGGGTCCGTTCGTCTCGGTGTCCTCGATCATGCCGAGCACCTCGGTGCCGCCGAAGTGGCGCTGCAGCGGGAACACGCTGGGGGTCCCGAACCGCGACGCCAATGATCGATGTCCATCGGGACTGAGATGTTGCTCACGCAGGAACACGACCTGATGTTCGATCAGCGCATCGTGCAGTTCGGTGTACTCGCCGTCGGTGATGGTCTCGAGGTGCAACCCTGAGATCTCAGCGCCAAGCGTTCCCGTCAATCGTTGGGTCTTCATATCGGTGGATTTTACTACTCCAGCAAATATTATTCCAGTGTGGATACATTGGAGGTCTGGATCACACGGTTGTCTCGACTCAACACCGTGGCGATCGAAGCGTGCTGTGCTGAGGTGGGCATGACAGCCTCCGAAGTGAGCGTGCTCGAGATGCTGTCGCATCTGGGCTCACCGCTCAGCCCGACACGACTGCAGGTATTGGTCATCCAGTCGCCCGGCGGGTTGACCAAGACGCTACGCCGCCTCGAAGACGCCGGCTACGTGCGCCGCCGGCCAGATCCCGATGACCGCCGTTCACTGCTCGTCGAGTTGACCGCCGCGGGCCGCAAGGCGTCGGGTCGCGCGACGGCACTCTTGCGTTCTCACTACGCCAAGGTGTTGAGCGGCTTCACGCCCGACGAGCGGCCGGTGTTGACCGATCTGATGCGCAGGCTGATCGACGAACTCGAATCGATGAGCGGTCAGCAGACCTCGGCGGCACCGATCACTCGCTGACGTCAGAGACCGCAACTTCGCGGCCTTACGTGCCGCAAAAGGTCTGGTACAGGCCCGGACCGTTCGATCCGGCGTGGGCGTAACGATCGAGTCCAACGCGTTCGTCGAAGGGCTGGGCCAGAGCGTCGACGAGCTGGCCGAATGGCTGCAGATCGCCATCGGTCGCGGCGGTGAGCGCTTCCTCGACGAGGTGGTTGCGCGGGATGTAGATCGGGTTGACGCGGTCCATCGCTGTTGCGATGTCGCTGCGGTCGCCACCTGTGCGATCCACTTCTGTCAACCATCGCGACGACCATCCGTCGAAGGCACCGGGCTCGGCGAACAGCGATCGCGCTTGTTCGGCATCGCCGCGCAGCACCGCTGACAGCGACCGGAAGAACGAGGTGAAGTCGACCCGCTGTGCCGTCAACAGCGCGAGGGTGTCCCCGATCAGGTCGGCATCCGACAACTCTGTCTCGGCGGCCGAACCGCCGCCGAGACCCAACTTTGCGTGCATGCCATCGTTCCATCGCCGGCCGTATCGCGCGGGGAACGATTGCAGCACCTCGGTCGCCGCGGCGGCCGCCGCTTCGACGTCGTCGCCGAGCAGAGGCAGCATCGCCTCGGCCAACCGAACGAGGTTCCACTGTGCGATCTGCGGCTGATTGCCGTACGCGTATCGACCACCGTGGTCGATCGAGCTGAACACCGTGGCGGGGTCGAACGTGTCCATGAACGCACACGGCCCGTAGTCGATGGTCTCACCGGAGATCGTCATGTTGTCGGTGTTCATCACGCCGTGGATGAACCCGACCAGCATCCATCGCGCGATCAACGCCGCCTGAGCATCGAGCACGGAGTCGAACAACGCCAGATACGGATCGTCGGCATCCAGGGCCTGCGGGTGATGACGGACGATCGCGTAGTCGGCGAGACGCTGTAGCAAGGTCGGGTCCTGTTGCGCTGACGCGTACTGGAACGAGCCGACTCGAAGATGGCTCGACGCGACGCGAGCCAGTACCGCGCCCGGCAACATCGCGTCACGCGGGATCATCTCGCCGGTTGCCACGACAGCGAGCGCGCGGGTGGTGGGGATGCCCAGCGCATGCATCGCCTCGCCGATCACGTACTCGCGAAGCATCGGCCCGATCGCGGCCTTGCCGTCGCCGCCGCGGGCGAACGGCGTGCGCCCCGAGCCCTTCAGGTGGAGGTCGCGTCGCCGGCCGTCGACGTCGTGGATTTCGCCGATCAACAGCGCCCGACCGTCACCGAGGCGTGGCGAGTACCCGCCGAACTGGTGGCCGGCGTAGGCCTGAGCGATGGGCGAGGCGCCCTCGGGTACGGCGTTGCCGACGAGCACGTCGACACCTTCGGGTGAGCTCAGCCACTCGACATCGAGGCCCAGCTCCAGCGCGAGCTCGTCGTTCAATGCCACCAACTGCGGCGCCGGAGCATGAGCCGCCTGCCACGGCTCGTACAGACCACCGAGGTCACGCCGGAAGGAGTTGTCGAACGTCAACAGCGGTCGCGAATCAACACTCATACGGTCGAGGCTAACGAGATCGCGGCAGCGCACACGCGTGCAGGCTGCGCCCGACGACGCGTCCCTAGACCCGCAGGCCGCGTCCGATCACCAACGGGAGATCGAGGGGATGGACCGGACCGGGCTTGGCCGCGCACACGGCAGGGATCGAATGCACCATCCGCCCGGCAGCCGTGGCGTTGCCACCCTCGGCCGGGTTGCCGGTGCCGTCGTCGGCCTCGACGGTGACGACCACGGACGGCCGACCACTGACGATCACGCGATGACAACCGAGGCGACCGTTCGGCGCGTTGGGGAGGTGTGGCGACGTGTTCGGGACCAGGCGGGTGACGTGCTCCATCACGATCCGCGGGCGCCCGCCGACGATGCCCTGCACCTCGAAGCGGAATGCGCCCTGGGTGCCGGCTTCGAACGTGCCCATCCCCGGCACCTCGACCGTCTCTTCCAACGCGAAGCGTTCGACCGTGGTGGTGATGTCGTCGACCACGACACCGAGGCCGTCCGCGACGACGCGGATCATGCCGCCCCAGATGCTGACCAACACGTTGGGATCGAGCATGATCGGCAGCTCGTCCATCGGTTGACCGAAGCCGATCAGGTACCGCACGGCGTCGGGCGCGTGGTACGTCTCGTAGCAGAAGATCTCCTGGGCGCGGATCTCGTCGATGTCGCCGACGACGCCGGACAGCACGAGCGGCAACAGGTCCAAGGCCCAGCCGGGGTCGATGCCTGTCACGAACACCGAACTGTTGCCGGCCGCACACGCCGCATCGATGCGGTCGCGCAGCGGTTGTGGCGTGGTCGGCGGGTGCAGCAGGTCATAGACCGCGGGAGTGACGACGTTGGCTCCGGCGCGCAGGCACCGCTCGATGTCGGCCAGCGCCTCCTGCGGACGGAAGTCGCCCGAAGCGCAGTACGCGACGGCGTCCGGTGCTGTCGCCAACACGGCCTCAACGTCGTTCGTTGCCAAGACGCCCGAGGGGGCGACACCAGCGAGCGTGCCGGCATCAAGGCCGACCTTGTCGGGGTTGCTGACGATCACACCGACCAGCTCGAGATCACTCGATGCGAGCACGGCCCGGATCGCCGGCTTGCCGACGTTCCCTGTTCCCCAGACGACAACGCGATAGGTCATGGCGGCAGTCTCTCAGACCACCATGGACGACGGCGGAGCCGGCGCGCCCGTGTGTCTACAGGTTCATCGACCCGAATGCGTCGATCACGAGGTGCAGCTTGACGTTGGCGTAGACGCACACCGATCCGGTGGTCGACAGCTTGGTCACGACCAGATTGGGCAGGGTCTGACCCGCAGCGAAGTTGATGTTCGACGCCAGCGGTCGAGCCGTGCCGCACGGATAGACGACGACCCAGCCGGCCAGTTCGGGTTGATCGACGGTCACGTTCAGCACGACCGCGGTCGGGTTTGTCGGCAAGCCGCCGCGCGCTGCGAACGGAATCTCGGTGGTCGAACCTGCGGTGAGCACGCCGATGCCGTTGAACTGCCCGTCGACCGTGGTCAGACCCGGACGGGTCTCCAACAGTCGCGACGGCTGCGGCAGTGCCAGGAAGTTGTCGGTGTTCAACTCACCGAACGTGTCGATCACCACGTTGGTCGTGTTCGACGAGAACACGCAGATCGTTCCGTTCACGCTCAACCCGGTGACGACCGCGTTGGGAACCGCGACGCCGGCCGTGTAGTTGACGTTCGATGTCGTCGGCTGCGCGGTGCCGCACGGCCACACCGTGAGGAAGCCGGCACCCGCAGCATCGACCGCGGTCACGTTGAGCACGGCGGTCTGGGCCGCGTCCGCCATCCCGCCGCGACCGGCGACCGGCAGCTCGATCGTGCTACCGGCCTTGATCACCCCGCCACCGTTGAACTGACCGTCGATCGTGGTCTGGCCCGGGCGCGTGTCGAGCAGTCGGGCCGGCGTCGGCAGCGGCGCGTAGGTGGTGTCGGCCAGGACGTTGAACACATCGACGACCAGATCGGCGGCCTGCTGGGTGTAGATGCACACGGCGCCGGACGAGCTGAGTTTGGTGATCACCGAGTTGGAGATCGTCTGACCGGTTTTGACGTTCAGACTCGACGTGGTCGGCCGTGTGCCGCACGGATAGACGGTGATGAAGCCAGTGCCCAGGCCGAGCGCTGTCACGTTGAGCGTCACCGCGGTCGCACCGCTGGGCACCGGCCCGCGGCCCGCGATCTGCACCGTCAACGTGCTGTCGGCGGTGGTGTGACCCTTCGCCGCATACTGGCCGTCAGCGGTCTTCTGGTTGATGCGTGTGTCGACGTAGCGCGCGGGCAGCGCGCCGATCGATGTCACCGGCGTTCCCGGCGGAGGCACGACCGCCGGCGGCAGCGGATCGGGCGGCGTGAACTTGGTGCCGTTCCGTGCCGCCAGGATGGCGTTCCACGTTGCCGGATCATCGTTCCCGAGGGCCCAGATCGCGACGCCTTCGATGCCCTTCGACTGTGCCAACATCACTCGCTGATAGATGGCTTGGGAGTCCTCGTACCAGACGGTTCGGCTGACGTTGCACTCGACGTTCGCTCCGTTCAGGTCCTTGCCGGCGAACGCGTCGACGTAGCTGAACTTCATCTCTCTCGTGGTTGCGTCCCAAACGGGAACGACGCCCTTCTTCTGTGCGAAGGCGGGGGCGCCGGCCGTGGTGACACTGCCCTTGCCGGGCGTGATCAGCTTCACGTTCGAGGTTCCGGCCGTTGCCGGATCGACGGGACAGCTGCCTTCGATGTTGGTCACCCAGTTCGTGCCGTAGGCGGGGATGCCCATCTGGATCTTGCTGCGCGGCACGCCGATGTTGATGGCGGCGTCGATGCTGCTGGACACCCAGTTGTACGGCGCGATCGGACCGGGGGCGCTGACGCTGTACGAATACGTCATGATCCGGATGTGATCCGCGACCTGGCCCATGGTGGCGAAGTCGTAGACCCAGTAGCCGCTGTTCGAATCCTGGCCGCTGTTGTAGATCGGGGGAACGCTGACCGCCAGGGTTTTGCCGGCAGCGTGCAGCATGGCCGACAACTCCGTCAGGAACGACGCCCAGTTGGTGCGTGTGCCGGGGCCGGCGTCGGTGTCGGGCCATGAGGCGCGTCCGTCACTGAACGCGAAGTTCTCGTAGTCGAGATCGATGCCGTCGAACGGCCCCGAACTGTTCGTGCCCGTTCCCGTGACGAAGTCCATGATCGCTTGTTCGTGGGCGGCGCGCGCCGTCGGGTCGGCGAGGACACCGGCCATGCCCCGGGCTCCCATCGCGTCGACGAGCGTCGGCACCAAAGGCTTCCCGGCATTCGTTGCTGCAGTCCGGTATGCAGCCAGGCTGGCCGACCGCGTGCTCGGCGACATGTTGCTGTTGAAACCGATGGTCGGACCGGTCGGACCGCTCGTCACCGTGAAGAAGAACGGCGTCAGCTCGTCGAATGATGACGATTGACCGACGAACGACTGCAGGGCCGTGCCCGACTGCCAGTAGGGAGCCCACGAAACGACGTTCGCCACGGTAGCGACGGTCGGCGTGACGGCGCCCGCGTGTTCGACTGCGACCGGTGCCGCCCCGACGAGGATCGATCCGAAGACCGCGGTTGTGGCAACCCCGGCCAGCCGGCGGAGGCGTGTCGGCGCGCGAAAGCGCAACGAGGCGTCTGGCATGGACCAAGGGTAGTCGCCGACGGTCACGCCATGACCGCGCCCCGTGTGCAGGGACGACCGGCTCGGCGGGCAACGATCAATCGCTCCGCCGAGCTCCTACGAGCCCGGCGGAACCGAGGGTTCAGCGGCCCTGGAGCGCTTCGATCAACTTCGGCAGGACCTTGTGCACGTCACCGACGATGCCGAGGTCGGCGATGCCGAAGATCGGGGCTTCCTTGTCCTTGTTGATCGCGATGATGTTCTTGGAACCCTTCATCCCGACCATGTGCTGCGTGGCACCGGAGATGCCGCACGCGATGTAGACGGACGGCTTGACGACCTTGCCGGTCTGGCCGACCTGGTAGCTGTACGGCACCCAGCCGGCGTCGACGATGGCGCGAGACGCGCCGGGCGCACCCTTGAGGAGCTTGGCCAACTGCTCGATCATCTCGTACTTCGCAGCCTCGCCGAGACCACGACCGCCGGAGACGACGATCGCTGCTTCGTCGAGCTTGGGGCCTGAGCTCTCTTCGACGTGAACAGCGGTGACGGTGGCGGCGCCGGCCGCACCGAGGTCACCGACCGGAGCCGAGACGACTTCTGCCGAACCGCCGCCGGCGGACTCGGCCGCGAAGCTCTTCGGGCGGAACGCCGCGAGGTACGGAGCGCTGCCTGTGAACGACGTCGTGACGAGCACGTTGCCACCGAAGATCGGCGTCGTGACGCTGACCGCTGAACCGTCAACGGCGATGTCGACGTTGTTGGTGAGCACTGTCTTGTCGAGCTTGACCGACAACCGGCTGACGACATCGCGTCCTTCGGTCGACTGCGGGAAGATGATCAGATCGGGCGAATCGCCACCGTCGATGACGGCCTTCATCGCTGACGCCACGGCAACGCCGGGCAGCTTGCCGGCGAGATCGCCCGTGGCGTACACCTTCGATGCGCCGTACTCGCCGAGCGCAGCGGCGACCGATGCGCCGTCGCCACCGAAGAACGCCGAGACGGTGCCGAGGCTGCGCGCCTTGGTGAGGAGTTCGAGCGTGCCCGTGGTGGGCGCGCCGTCGGATGCTTGTGCAAAGACCCAGATGTTCATGATGCGGTTCCTCAGATCACTTTCAGGTTCTCGAGGAACGCGACGATCTGCGCGTAGCCCTCGCCATCGTCTTCGACAACTGTTCCGGCGGCGCGGGCTTCAGCCTGGCCGACGTTGGTGATGCTCTGGCCAGCACCGGCCCAACCGACCGGGGTGACCCCGAGATCGGCGGCGGTGACCTGATCGACCGGCTTGGCCTTGGCGGCCATGATGCCCTTGAAGCTCGGGTAGCGAGGCTCGACGACACCAGCGGTGACGCTGATGACGGCGGGCAGCGGACACGTGACTTCGTCGTAGCCCTGCTCGGTCTGACGCTGGGCGTCGAGCTTGCCGTCGGCAATCGCGACGTGCTTGGCGAAGGTGACCGACGGCAGCCCGAGGACTTCGGCCATCTGCTCGGGCACCGTGCCCGTGTAGCCATCACTGGACTCGGTAGCGGCGATGATGAGGTCGAAGCCACCGATGCGCAGCGCTGCGGCAGCGAGCACCTTGGCGGTGGTGAGGGCATCGGAACCCTTGAGCTCGGGATCGGAGATGAGCACGCCCTTTGCCGCGCCCATCGCCAACGCGGTGCGCAGACCGGAAACCTCGCCGTTCGGTGCCATCGAGATCAGGCTGACTTCGCCACCGCCGGCCTTGTCGACGAGCTGCAACGCCATCTCGACGCCGTAGCTGTCGGACTCGTCCAGGATGAGCTTGCCGTCACGCTTGAGCGTGTTGGTTGATGGATCCAACGCGCCCGGACTTGCCGGGTCCGGGATCTGCTTGACGCATACGATGACGTTCATAAGCCACCATTGTTACCGACCGGTTCGTCAGCTTGCCAACTGGCTTCCGAACCAGGTCGGAGACGTGTGACACCAGTCCGGGCAGCGGTCCGAGCAGAAGGGAACCGCTGGTACCGTCTTGGGCTTGCGAATCCTGCTCGTCGTCAACGCATTCGCGTCGTCCGTGACGGCGCGCAATACCGTCATCGTGCATCAGGTCCTGTCTCGCGGCAACGATGTCGAGATCGTCGAGACCAACCGTCGTGGTCACGCGACGCGCTTCTCCCAGGATGCCGCCCGCCAAGGTGTCGACGTCGTGATCGGCTACGGCGGCGACGGCACGCTCAACGAAGTCGCGACCGGGGTCGCCGGCACGCAGACCGCACTCGGAGTCCTCCCCGGCGGCAGCACGAACGTGTTCGCGCGCACGCTGGGCATGCCCAACGATCCCGTGCTCGCGGTGCAGCAGCTCGCGGACGGCATCAACACGCGAGACATCGAGCCGATCGGACTCGGTCAGGTCAACGGCCGTTACTTCTGCTTCCACACTGGTGTCGGTTACGACGCAGCCGTGGTGAAAGAGGTCGAGAAGCACGGGTCGCTCAAACGTTGGGCCGGCCACCCGCTCTTCATCTACGCGGGCGTGCGCACGATGCTGAGCTACGACCGCGACGATCCGCACTTCGAGGTCACGTTCGACAACGGTGATCACGTCACCGACGGCTTCTTCACGATCGTGCTGAACACCAATCCGTACACCTTCCTCGGCAACCGGCCGCTCGACCTCGCGCCGTCCGCCAACCTGCACAACGGACTCGTGGTCATCACGTTCAAGACGATGAAGGCGCTGGCGATCTTGAAGTCGCTCGGCGGCGCGCTGCGTGGCGGCGGTGTCCAGCCGACGAAGTACCTCGACGTTCACAACGACGTCGAGTCACTGCGGGTCGGGCATCACAAACCGTTCCCGTACCAGCTCGACGGCGACTACCTCGGCGAGGTCGACTCGCTCGAGTTCCGGCACGTCCCGGACGCGATCCGGCTCGTCCGCCCACGGACCGAACCGGCGCACTGACGGCGCTCGGTCAGCTCGTCTCGGCCCGTACCGCGAGCGCGACGTCGGGCACGTTGGTACAGATGCCGTCGATGCCCCACTGGATCAACTCGCGCATCCGGTCGGGGTCATCGCAGGTCCAGGTGTTGACGGCGATGTCGGCGGCGTGACACTGCTCGATCACGTGTCGTCCGAGCAACCGGACCCACGGGTGCAGCGCGGAGTGGCCCTTCGCCTGCAGGATCGCCACGACATCATCGGGAACGATGGACGTGAGCCACGCGGTACGGATGTGCGGAGCCAACGAACGGCAGCGGTCCATCGTCTCGATGCGGAACGACGACATCAACCAACGCTCGGGCTCACCCCGCCGCGCCAGCAACGCCATGGTCGCATCGGCGATCTCGTCGGCCGGATCGAAGTCGGGTTCCGTCGCATCGTTCTTGATCTCCAGATTCACCCACATACCGGCGCACGCATCGAGCGCCTGGTCGAGTCCGGGCACATGAGCAGGCATTTCGGCGCGGGCGGTCTCGATGATGATCCGGCCGTCGGCAAGGTGCGGATCGTGGTGGACGACCAGCTCGCCATCGCTGGTGCGACGCACGTCCAGCTCGACGCCGTCTGCTCCCATCACGTGCGCGGTCCGGAACGCTTCGACCGTATTTTCTCGCTCGGCACGCGACGCGCCCCGGTGAGCCAGTACCTGAACAACCATTCGTCGTCACCGCTCGCTATCTGTTTTCGTGATGGGCGTCATCAAATGTTGGCCAAATGGACACATTCCTGAAACCAATCCCTTGTCAAGTCATCGGCGCCAACGTACCGTACGGACGTCGCTCGCTGGGCCCGTAGATGGCAAGCAAGATTGCGGGCGGCGACCCCTCCATTCACACCTTCTTCGAAGGAGTCCTCAACGTGTCGATTCTCGCGTCAAGCCTCACGCTGGCCCATGCCGACTACTCGTGGCGTTCAGGATCGCTGTGTCGGGACACCGACCCCGATCTGTTCTTCCCGGTCGGCACGACGGGTCACGCGCTGACGCAGATCGCACGTGCGAAGGAAGTCTGTGGCGAGTGTCCGGTCGCCCACGATTGTCTCCAGTTCGCCCTCGAGACCAACCAGGACTCGGGCATCTGGGGTGGCACCTCGGAAGAAGAGCGCCGCGTCATGCGGCGCGCCAACGTGGCAATGCTGAAGACCGGCCTCGCCGGCTGATTGCCTGTCGGTCGCGGCTGACGCGATCACGGTGATCGACACGCCGCGATCGCGGCTCACACGACCACACCTGACTTCCGTCGGAGCGAATGCTTCATTGGCTGCGGCTCACGCGACGACGCGTGGAGTCGCGCGTCGGCAAGGCTCTTGGTCGCAGCACCCTGCGTGATCAGGTGGATCTCGGACGTCAGCAACCCTCAGGTCACTGTGTAACACCCCTCGCGTACGCTTCGAGTTGTTGATCTTCCCCGGTCATGTTCGACGGCTTCGGCCGTTCGCTTGGTGATCCGTCTCGAGTCTGATCGGGGGTGAATGTCGATGACCGCAGCGTCTGCGTGTGGGACCGTGATCGATTGTGTGCAACGCCTGATCGTGATGGACATCGACGCCCTCGATGTCGACCAGACCCGCGGCGCTTTGGTCGACGCGGCAACGGTCGCTTCATTCGCCGCAGCGGCCCAGGCCCGCCTCGCCCGCCATCTCGATGACTTGGCGAAAGGATCGCCGTCGATCTTTCCGGAGGGCGACATCGCTGCGGCAGGCAAGACATCGAAACGCGAGGGCGACCGAGCCGTTCGACGCGGGCGAGCATTAGGTTCGGCCCCGTCGCTGGAGGCAGCCCTCGGCGACGGGTCCATCTCGGTCGAACACGTCGACGCATTCGGTCGCGCGCTCGCCCGGCTGAAGCCCGAACAACGCGACGAGTTCGCTGCACAACACGAGAACCTGACCGCTGTCGCCGCCGCCTCCACACCCGAGCAGTTCGACAAGGTCCTGGGAAGGATCGTGCGCGCCCTCGATCCGAGCGACGGCGCCGACCGACTCACACAGCAAAAGCGCGCCACCCGGCTTCGCTGGTGGCTCGACCGTGACACCGGCATGTGGGTCATGCGCGGGGAGTTCGACCCCGAGACCGGGCTGATCCTCCAGAGGCGGATCGAGAACGCGATCGCCGCGCTCTTCCACACCAAGGTTCCCGACAACTGCCCGACCGGCGACGGCAAGAACGACTTCCTCGCGGCCCAAGCACTGCTGCGGCTCACCGAGCGCGGCGCACACGGCGCCACAAAGGCGCAGCAACCACATGGATCTGCCGACTTTCCGTCCCCACGACCGGAGGGTGGCACAGCGACACGCAACCAGCGCAACGGCAACGGCCACGGCAACGGCAACAGCGATGGGGCGGCGACCACACCCGACGATGAGCGCAACGTCACGCTCAGTACGGACCCCGATCACTGCCGGACCGACGGCAGCGACCACGACGTGAACTCGGACGCCGACGAATGCTTCGATCAGGATTCCGATACGAAAGCCGGGCCCGAACCCGAACCCGAACCCGAACCTGAACCCGAGGACAGCTTGCTCCGCATCGGCGATCGAGCCGAGATCATCGTCCACATCGATGCCCGCACCCTCTTCTTCGGGCCCCACGACCAATCGCTGATGCGCAACGATCTCGGCGCCGACCTTCCGCTCGAGACCTATCGACGTTGGGCGTGCAGCGCCAACCTGTTCCCCATCATTCGCGATGGCAATGGTGTCGTGCTCGACCTCGGCCGATCAGCACGCCTCGCCAACCGCGCCCAACGGCGAGCGCTCGCGGCCATGTACGCCACCTGCGCGATTCATGGGTGTCGCGTCCACGTGCGCCACACCCAACCCCATCACCTACGACCCGACAACGCCGGCGGGCCCTCAGACATGGACAACCTGATCCCGCTCTGCTCCAAACATCACCACTGCGCCCACGAAGGAGGCTGGAAAATTGCCATGGACCCCGACGACCGAAGCCTGACCATCACCTATCCCGACGGCACGATCCAAACGACCGGCCCACCGGGTTGGGACAACGACACCTGACGGATCCGGACTGGCGGCAAGGCGGACGCCCGAGCGGATGTTGCCGCGCGCGTCGCGGTCGGGTCCGACGTTCGTCCGCGCGAGCGCGTCCGAACTCAGGGTTGTGGCGGCGAACGAATAGCCCGACGACCATGCCCGATGCGCGCCGCCCCGAACTCAGGTTTCGTCGAGGGGGACGCGGAGGTCGACGACGGTGCCGGCGCCGTGGGGTTGCTCGGGAAGATCGGCCGCGACGAAGTCCTCGGGTTCGCCGGCGCGCATCGCGAGCGAGCCGGCCAGCTCGGTCGTGACCAGGGTGCGCACGATCGACAGGCCGAGGCCGGTCGCCTTGTTGAGGTCGAACTCGGGCTCGAGGGTACGGCCGTCGTTGAGCACGCGTACCCGCAGCTCGGTGCCGTCGTTGGCGAGCTGAACGACCACGGTGCCGCCGGCACTTCCTTCGGGAAAGCCATGATCGACGGCGTTCTGGAGCAACTCGGTGAGCACGACGCTGAGCGGGGTCGCGACGGTCGACGGCAGCCGGCCCCCGTCACCCTGGACGCGGAAACGCACCGGGCGGTCGACGGACTGCAATCCTTCCTCGGCCAGTCGCAACAGCGGGCGCACGATCTCGATGAACGCGACGTCATCGCCAGGTTCGCGAGACAGAGTCTCGTGAACGAGCGCGATCGTGCGGATACGGCGCACTGATTCAGCGACGGCGGCCTTGGCTTCGTCGGAGCTGAGGCGCCGGGCCTGCAACCGCAGCAGCGACGAGATGGTCTGCAGGTTGTTCTTGACCCGATGATGGATCTCGCGGATCGTCGCGTCCTTCGACAGCAGCAGACGATCGCGCTTGCGCAGCTCGGTGACGTCGCGCATCAACAACACGCCACCGGTGACCATGTCGTCGTCGATGATCGGAATGCACCGCGACAGCAGTGTCACGTCGGCGTTCTGATCGAACTCCTCGATCACCGGCTCCTTGCGCTCGTACGCCTGACGCACCGAGCTGTCGTTGAAGCCCAGCTCGGCCAGGCGCATGCCGACCGCGTTGGCGCTGATGCCCACACGATGCAGCGCGGACACGGCGTTCGGCGATGCGTAGCGCACGCGAGCTTCCTCGTCGATCAGGATCGCACCGTCGCCGACGCGTGGCGCAGCGCTGGAATCGGCGATCTTGCCCGGGAACGGGAAGCCGCCCTGGGCGATCATCTTCGCGAAGCGATCGAACGTCGCGAGGTAGGTGCGTTCGAGCTCACCGGGCTGACGGCTGGAGATGCTGGTGCGCTCGCGGGTCAGGACGGCAATCACCCGCTCGCCGTAGCGCACCGGGATGGCCAACATCTGGGCCGGAGCGCCGAGGCTCTCGACGTGGATCTCGCCCTCCTGCACCGTGCCGGTCGACATCGACAGGGCGAGCAACGGCAGCTCGGTCTCGCTGGCCCACGCGCCGACCCAGTCGGCGAGGTAGATCGTCTGCCCGGTCGCCGGACGCACATGGGCGGTGACGATCCAGCGCCCTTCACCGGCGGGGACGTAGAGCAGCAGGTCGGCGAAGCAGAAGTCGGCGAGCATTCCCCATTCGGACACGAGGTGCTGCAGGTGACCCGTCTCGTCTCGGGACAGTGACGTGTGTTGACGAGTGAGTTCGGCAAGCGTTGCCATGATTCTCCTGATGCCTCTCTCATGCTTGCAGGTTTCGTGCGTGCGGCAGGTGCGCCTTTGAGTCTGGCGCATCCGGCTATTGCCAGAGATGATCCCCCAGCTCAAGCAGGCCGCGAACATTGTGAATATCGTGATCCAGCGCGGGTGCCGTCGCGGTGAAGGGCGCCAAACGCTCGAGATCGGCACGGCGCTCGGCCTCACGTGCCGCGACCATCGCGATGTCGTGGAAGCGCCCGCCGATCTCGATCAGGATGCCACGCACGACGGCGGGGTCGGCATCGATCGAGGCCCCGATGTCAGCAGCCAGGCTCGACGACTGGGCCTGTTTGCTCAGTTGCGTCGCGGCCTTGGCCACCACCGGCTGACGCAGTACCTCCGGCATCGCCCGGTTGATGACGATGCCACCGAGTGGGAGGTGGCGATCGGCCAGAGCCGTCGCCAAGAACGCGGCCTCGTGCGCGGGCGCTGCTTCCAGCGTCGACACGACGAGGAAGCTCGTGCGCGGATCGGCGAGCAGTCGTTCGACCTCGCGAGCCCGAGCGACGAAGCCCTTCTCCATCGTCTGGAACAGGACGAAGAACTCGGCGATGTCCTGCAGAAAGCGCGAACCGAGCACTCGGTCGGCCACTTGATAGAACGGCTTGGATGCGACGGTGAACAGCCGCGATCGGTACGGCACCGTCAGCCAGCGCAGCAGGCGACTGCCGAAGAACTCCATCATCCGGCCCGGCGCGTCGAGGATGTCGAGCGCATTGCGCGATGGCGGCGTGTCGATGATCACCAGGTCGTAGAGACCACTTGCGTGCAGTTCGTGCAGTCGCTCCATCGCGATGTAGTCGTGACTCTGGACGAAGCGACCCGTCACGTTCTGGTACAGCGGATTGGCGAGCACGGTGTCGCGCAGTTGGGCATCGGGGGCATGGCGGCGAATCAGTTCATCCCAGCCGGCCTTGGTGTCGAGCATCGCGGCCCACAGCTCGCCGCGCGGCTTCACGCCGGCCTGGGTGAAGGCCTCGAGCGGCACTCGCGTCTCAGTGTTGCCGAACGCCTGCAACCCGAGTGCGTTCGCCAACCGCTTCGCAGGGTCGACGGTGAGCACCAGCACCCGGCCACCGATGTGAACCGCTGCCTCTGCCGCAAGCGCAGCGGCGGTCGTGGTCTTGCCCACGCCACCACTGCCGCAGACGATGATCATCTCTTTCGAGGCCAACAGGTTGGCGATGCTCTTCTCCGCCGGCTTCTTCGCTGCGGCAGCCATCAGATCAGCTCCTCACCGAGCGCATCGGACACGAGGCTGACGACGCGCCGTCCGGTCGCCCGCGTGAACAGTTCGGGGAGATAGATCATCGGCACGTCGTCACCGACGTCGGTACGTAACCGTTCGAGGTGTCCGGCACCGATGCGGCGCCGCGACTCGTTCATCCGCGCCGCCTGCATCACGTCGGCAACGTGCTTGCCTGCGGCGGCGACGAGCAACTGCTCGGCATCTCGGTCGAACAGCTTGTCGAAGACCTGTGCTTCGCGGGTGCCGAACAACGCCGGCAGCACGCGGTTGACGATCACCGCGGCGAGGTCGACGCCGGTCTTCTCGCGGACCTGGGCCAGGAGTTCGATCGTCTCGTTGACGGGCATCTCCTCCGGCG
This sequence comes from Acidimicrobiales bacterium, assembly GCA_038227995.1. Lineage (GTDB taxonomy): Bacteria > Actinomycetota > Acidimicrobiia > Acidimicrobiales > Ilumatobacteraceae > WLMZ01. The sequence continues at coordinate 32,937 of JBBRPP010000015.1, read as the reverse complement.
TCGTCACCGTGACCAGCCCGGTTTGCACCGGGTCCTCGAGGATGTCGAGCATCCACTTCGTCTGATCGCGCACGAGCCCGACCTGGACCAGTTCGTTGATGACTCGCGGTGCGCCGATCTGGCCGACGATGTGGCCGCTGGCGTGCGCGTCGACGACGACGAGGTCGTAGTTGCGCTCGCGGACCTCGTAGCAGAGTTTGCCGACAGCCAGAATCTCCTTCACGCCGGGTGCCGCGTCGGCGACGAAGTCGAACGTGCGCGCCAGCGGGCCGATGCGGCCGACGAAGGGGATCCGCACGAACAGCTTGAGGTACTCGCGCAGCGAGTCCTCGGTGTTCATCGCCATCGCGAAGAGATCGGTGTCGACCTCGCGCGCTGTGTACGGGAACGGCGAGCAGTCGAAGGCTGCCGCCAACGATCCCTTGGCATCCATCTCGCACACGAGCGTGCGCTTGCCGTGCTGCGCGGCGAGTTGGGCCAACGCAGCGGCGACGGTCGTCTTGCCGACGCCACCCTTGCCGGTGACGAAGATCAGCTGCCGGTCGAGGAGGTTCACGGGGCGCTCATCGAGACGGCACCGAGGTGTCAGCCCCCGAAGCCGATGCGGCGCTCGCTGTCGGGTGTGCCGACCTCGATGTACGCGATCTTGGCGGCGGCGACGCCGACATCGCGACCCTTCTTGTCGGTCAACCACAACACATCGACGGCGCCGGAAAGCGCGGCCTCGACCTTGGTCTTCAGCGCCGCCCGATCGGAGTCGTCAGCCATCTCGATGCTGATCTCACGGGGTGCTTGGGTCACGCCGATGCGTACGTCCACGATGGTCCTTTCACGACTGCGCATCGCGGCCTGCGCAATGCGTCGCCCATCGTACCGAGGCCCTCGGCTCCGTCACCGTTTGGCGTGAAAGGTGGGATCAATGTCATTGACGCCATCGGCACCGCACGTCACGATGGCGGTATGAACCGGGCCACACCAACGTCGACCACTCGGCGAATCGTCATCGTGTGCTATCCGGGTGTGCAGCCGCTCGACGTCGTCGGGCCACACGAGGTCTTCGCCGGGGCGAACGACGTCCTCGAACATCGCGCTCGAACCGCCGCCGAAGCCGACATCGGAGCCGACATTGTTTCCGCGCCGCCGTACGAGCTGCTCGTCTGTGCCGAAGCGCCCGGTCCGGTGACAAGCGAGAGCGGGCTGACGTTCTTCGCACCCCACGCGATTCCCACGACAGGCGCAATCGACACGCTGCTGATCCCGGGCGGCAACGGGGTCTATGCCGCCTATCACGACGCCGCGTTCGTCCGCAGCCTCGCTCGCGCCGGCCGCCGGGCCGACCGGTTCGCAACCGTCTGCAGCGGTACGTTCCTCGGCGCGGCCACCGGTCTGCTCGACGGCAAGCACGTCACCACGCACTGGAACCGGGCCAAGCGGCTCGCTGCCGAGTTTCCCGCGTTGCAGGTCGACGCCGATCCGATCTATGTCAACGACGGCAAGGTCTGGACGTCAGCCGGAGTCACCGCGGGCATCGACCTCAGCCTTGCGTTGGTCGAGCACGATCACGGCGCCGATGTGGCCCAGACCGTGGCGCGTCACCTCGTGATGTTCCTGCGTCGGCCCGGCGGCCAGTCGCAGTTCGCCGCGCCGGTGTGGAGCCAACCGGCCGAGACGCCTGCGGTCCGGGCCGCGCAGGATCTCGTCATCGCCAACCCGGCAGCCGATCTGCGCGTCGGATCACTCGCAGCCGCGATCCACATGAGCGAACGCCACTTCACGCGCGTCTTCACGGCCGAGGTCGGCGAACCACCGGCCAGGTACGTCGAGCGGATTCGGGTCGAAGCGGCGCGCCAACGCCTCGAGCATCGCGGTGCCAGCGTGGCGACCGTCGCCCGCCAGTGCGGTTTCGGCACCGCCGAGACCATGCGCCGGTCGTTCCTGCGCCGGGTCGGTGTCGCACCCGACGACTACCGCCGCCGCTTCGGCGCAGCCGGCACCTCAGCCCGCTGACACAGCAACCAACAACCGATCACCAGCCACCAGCCACCAGCCACCAGCCACCAGCCACCAGGAGTCCATCACCATGCAGATCGCCATCCCTCTGTTCCCTCGGTTCACCGCACTCGACGGCATCGGCCCGTACGAGGTCCTGCAACGAGTCCCCGGGTTCGACATCAACTTCATCGGCCATGTCAAGGGCGAGGTCCGCAGCGAGAACGGGTTCCTCGGGATCACGATCGACAAGACGTTCGAGGAACTGCCCAACCCGGACATCATCGTGTTTCCGGGCGGCGTCGGCACGCGGGCCTTGATGGACGACCAGCGCGTCCTCGACTGGGTCCGCGCCGCGCACGCAACGTCGACCTACACGACCAGCGTCTGCACCGGCTCACTGGTACTGGGCGCAGCAGGTCTGCTCGGTGGCCTCACCGCGACCACTCACTGGGCGTCGTATCAGGAGCTCGCCAAGACAGGCGCGATCCCCACGGCCGAGCGGGTGGTCGAGCACCTCGATCAGCGGATCATCACTGCGGCCGGCGTGTCGAGCGGCATCGACATGGCGCTGCGCCTCCTCGAACTGCTCGTCGACGACACCGCCGCGATGGCATCGCAACTGATGATCGAGTACGACCCCCAGCCACCGTTCGACGCGGGCGCGGCGCACAAGGTCGACGATGTCGTCATGACCCGCGTCATCGAGTACGCCCAGCTGCGCCAGTAGGCCTCCAGCGCGAGGTCAACGTCTGATTGACTGAGGCGATGTCCGTGCTTCCGCTTCAGACCGAGCGCTCGACGCTGAGGATCATGCGGATCGCCGATGCCCCGGCGCTTGCTTCGTACCGGAACCTGCCCGACATCGCCCACTTCCAGAGCTGGCCGATGCCGTTCGATCTCGTCGATGCACAGCGCATGCTCGCCGAGCAGGAGGACATCGACCGACTCCCGACCGACGGTTGGGTGCAGATCGCGATCGAGGTCGCCGGCGAAGTCGTCGGCGACCTCGGCGTCGGCATGTCCGACGGCGGCCTCACCGCCGAGATCGGGTTCACGCTCGCTCCGCAGCACCACGGCAAGGGATACGCGAGCGAAGCCGCCGGCGCGATGATCGACGCATTGTTCGCTCGCTCGGCGGTGCGACGAATCGTGGCAACCATCGATCCCGAGAACACCCCGTCGATGCGTGTGATCGAGCACCTCGGGTTCCGGTTCGAAGGGCTCGCGCGCCGTTCGGTGCTGGTCCGCGGCCAGTGGGTGGATGACATGCAGTTCGCGCTGCTGCGCGAGGACCGAGTCGACTGGCTGAGCAGACCGACGTCGTGCGACGTCGTCGAGTTGGTCGAGATCGACGACGACAACCTGCGCGACGTCTCCGCGCTCGCAACGCATCGACATCAGGAACGATTCGTGTCACCGATGAATCGGTCGTTCGCCCAGATCGTGGCGCCACCGATGCATGGCGAGCATCGCGTCGTCCCCGCTCCGCTGGCTGTTCGGGCCGACGGCGAGATCGTCGGATTCATGTTGCTCTCGGCAGTGTCCCCGGGCGAGCCGGTGCCCTACCTGTGGCGGTTCCTGATCGACCGGCGCCATCAACGGCGCGGCGTCGGACGTCGTGCCATCAGTGCGCTCGCCGATCGGTTTCGCGCCGAGGGACACGACGCGATCCTGTTGTCGTGGGTCGACGCGCCCGGTGGACCGAAAGGTTTCTACGAACGGCTCGGTTTCGTCCCGACCGGTGTGGTCGTCGACGGCGAGTTCGAAGGTCGCCTCGCGCTCTGACGGGAATCAGTCGAAACGACGCGCACCGATCACAACGGTCGCGTCGAGTTCGCCAGACCTGACGACGCGAGCCGCATACCCCGCAACGGTGAACAGCCCGGCAGTCGCGTCCGCCTGCTCGTCGCTGGTCTCGATCAACAGGTGCCCGCTGGGCCTCAGCCATTCTCCCGCCGCATCGACCACTCGACGCTGGATGTCGAGCCCGTCAGGTCCACCGTCGAGAGCAGCGGGCGGCTCGAACAACCGCGCCTCGCGCGGCATGTACGCCACGGCCGACGTCGGCACATATGGCGCATTGACGACGATGACCGCGGCGTATCCGATCAGTCGCCTCGGCAACGGCGCGAACAGATCGCCCGCGAACGCCTCGCCGCCGATCGGCGCGAGGTTGCGACGGGCGCAGGCAACGGCTGCGGCGTCGATGTCGGCCGCGAACAGCGCGATCGGACCGACGCGATGGGCCACGGCAACGCCGACCGCGCCGGACCCACAGCACATGTCGATGACCGTGTCATGCGGCATCGTGAGGGACGCGGCAGACTGCACCAGCAATTTGCTACGCCGCCGAGGCACGAAGACGCCGGGGTCGAGCTCGATCCGCAGGCCACAGAACTCGGCCCAGCCGACCACGTGTTCGAGCGGCACACCGTCGGCTCGACGCCCGACCATCACGTCGAGCTCCGCATCTGACCCGGCAGCGGCTCCCAGCAACTCGGCCTCGTCCTCAGCGAACACGCAGCCGGCAGCGCGCAACCGCGTCACGACTGTCGTCATGTCACGTGCGGACGACGGCTCGGGCATGCGGGACCTCGAGCGATCGACTCGGCGCCCGGTCAGTTGATGCGCAGGGCGGCGCTGAAGACCTTCTTCGGCTTCAGCTCGCTGGCGATCCGGCCGGCGATCGCGTGGAACGTGGCGCCCAGCTCGCTGGTGGGATCCACAGCGGCGATCGGCTGGCCGTCGTCGCCGCCTTCGCGGACAGCAGTGAGCAACGGCAGCTGGCCGAGCAGCGGGACACCGAGCTCGTCGGCGAGCTCTTGACCACCACCGCTGCCGAAGATCTCGTAGCGCTTGCCGTCGTCACCCGTGAACCAGCTCATGTTCTCGATGATGCCCTTGACGGGCAGGTTGACCTTCGCCGCCATCGCGGCCGACAGACGCGCCACCTTCTGCGCGGCCGGCTGCGGTGTCGTCACGACATACACCTCGCCGCGTGGCAGGTACTGGCTCAGCGACAGGGCGATGTCGCCGGTGCCGGGCGGCATGTCGATCAGGAGGAAGTCGGGTTCGTCCCAGAACACATCGGTGAGGAACTGCTCGAGCGCTTTGTGCAGCATGGGTCCGCGCCAGATCACCGCCTGGCCTTCCTCGACGAAGTAACCGATCGAGATGCAGCGAACGCCCCACGCCTCGGGCGGGATCAGCATCGAGTCGATCGCAACCGGATCGCGGTCGGTGCCGAGCATGCGCGGGATGCTGTAGCCGTAGATGTCGGCATCGACGACGCCGACGGAGTGGCCCTGAGCGGCGAGCGCAACGGCGAGGTTGGTGGTGACAGTGCTCTTGCCGACGCCACCCTTGCCCGATGCGATCAACAGCGGGCGGGTTTTCGAACCGGTGTCGGCGAACGGGATCTTGCGCCCCTGCGCATGACCGTGGGCCTGGCCCTGACCCGCTGTCGCCGCGGTGCTGCCGTGCAGCTTGATGCGCAGGTCTTCGCGCTCCTGATCGGTCATCACCGTGAAGTCGAGATCGACCGAGGTGACTCCCAACGGCGTGAGAGCGCCGGTCACCCGGTTCTGGATCTCGTTGCGCAACGGGCAGCCGGCGATCGTGAGTGCGATCAGCACTGCGACCGAACCGTCGCTGCGCACCTCGACCTTGCGCACCATCCCGAGATCGACGATCGATCGGTGCAGCTCCGGATCCTGGACCGGCCTGAGTGCTTCGATGATCTGATCGTTGGTGGGCATGATGCTCCGTGCTGGTGGCCCAATTGGGCGATCGGGGTGAATGGTGAGGCCGAAGTCGGTGCGGCAATTACCACTACGTCGATAGGTAGAATACCGGCGTGGCAACGACCGCACCCAGTTCCGGGGCATCCATCCCAGACAGCGCTCGCGCGGGCGGCGCTCCCACGGCTGGCGGCCACGCCACGAACTCGCACACTCCCGCCCACGTGTCGAAGGCACAGGGAGCCTTCGGTGCGCAGGTCACGGCGATCACGAACGCCTTCGGCGACCCGACCCGGCGCAGCATCTACCTGTTCGCCCGCGATTCCTCGGGTGGAGTCACCGCAGCCCAGGTCGCCGACCACGTCGGCGTGCACCCCAACGTCGCCCGCCATCACCTCGACAAACTCGCTGCCGGCGGCTACGTCGATGTCGCCGTCGAGCGCACCGAAGGTGGCGGCGCGGGCCGACCGTCGAAGCACTATCGCGTCTCAGCCGAAGCGACTCCGCTCGAGTTCCCCGTTCACAGTGACGACCTCGTTCTGACACTGCTCGGACGGTCGTTGGCGATGCTGCCGCGCGAACAGGCCGAGGCGATGGCCGAGGAAGTCGGCATGGAGTACGGCCGCACCATGGCGATGTCCGCCAAGGCGCGCCAGACAACGGACGCCTTGCCTGCGGCGGGCGGCGACGAAGCCGTCCAGCAATCGTTCCGATCTGCGTTGCACACTGTCGCCGATGCACTGACCGCGCACGGCTTCGCGGCCCACGCGGATCAGCGCAACAACCAATTGCGAATCATCAACAACCACTGTCCGTTCGGCGATGTCGCGATCGACAATCCTGTCATTTGTGCCGTCGATCGGGGAATGGTGAAGGGCATGTTGAAAGCTCTGTACGGCGACACCGATCCTGCAATCGAAACGAGCCTGCCGCTCGGCGATCAGTACTGCGTGACCAGCTTCTGAAACCACGTCTGTCGTGAATCCCGCAGCCCCGAGCCCATGGGTGCTCGCCGCCGAGCCGACCAGCCTGGGCGACCCGACCAGCCTGATCACACTCGTCGACGGGCAGACGTTCTGCCTCAGTGGACGATCCGGCGACTTCAGCGCGAACCCGTCGCACGGCGTGTTCTTCGCCGACATGCGGGTGCTCAGCCAGGCCCGGCTGTTGATCGATGGTATGACGGTCGAGCCGCTCGCGGTCAGCCTGGCCGACGCCACGAGCGCGACCTTCGTCGGCCGTTCCATTCCGCCGGTCGATCATGCGACCGGCCACACCGGCGCGCCGCGCATCCTCGTCATCCGCCGCCGTCAACTCGGTGCGGTGCTGCACGAGCAGATCGAGTTGCGCAACACGAACGCGACCGCGATGTCGATCGTCGTCGAGCTCGATGTCGCCGCCGACTTCGCCGACGTCTTCGCCGTCAAGGAGGGCCGCTCGAGCAGCGAGGGCGAGCACACCCTCGAGGCCAAGCCGTCGAGTTTGCTGTTCGGCTGGCGCCTCGGCGACATCCACCGCCAGGCCGAGCTGACCTCGACCGGCCACCCGGTGCACGTGACCGCGCGGGGTTTCGCGTGGGAGGTCACGGTCGAACGGCACGGGGTCTGCGTCATCGAACTCGACCTCACTGTCGCCCTCGGCAAGGAGTGGATCGAGCGTCGTCACCACCATCCCAGCCTGCCGCACGCGGCAAGCCGCAGCCGGGCGTGGCACACGTCGGTTCCGGTGCTGCGTACCGCTGACCGCAACCTCAGTGCGGCCTACGACCGCTCGATCGAAGACATCGGCGCGCTGCGGTTGCACGATCCCAGCGGCCAGCGCCGGCCCGTGATCGCCGCAGGCGCGCCCTGGTACATGACCTTGTTCGGCCGCGATGCGTTGATCAGTGCGTACATGGCGCTGCCGATCGACCCGACCCTCGCACTCGGCGTTCTCGATGCGCTCGCCGAACTGCAGGGCAACGAGTTCGATGCTGCGTCGGAGGAAGAACCCGGTCGGATCATGCACGAGACGCGGTACCTCGGGGTCGATGCCCCGACGCTCACCGGCGGCAGCACGTACTACGGGTCCGTCGACGCCACACCGCTGTTCGTGATGTTGCTCGGCGAACTGTCGCGGTGGGGCCTGGGCGACGACGACCTCCGGCGGCTGCTCCCCCACGCCGACCGTGCACTCGCGTGGATGGAGGACTACGGCGACCGCGACGGCGACGGGTACATCGAGTACCAGAAGACATCGGAACGAGGTCTCGCCAACCAGGGTTGGAAGGACTCCGGCGACGGCATCCGCTACCACGACGGTCGGGTCGCGATGGCACCGCTCGCTCTCTGCGAGGTGCAGGGGTATGCCTACGCCGCTTACCGGGCGCGAGCTGCGATCGCCGAACGGCTGGGGCAGCAAGCGCTCGTCAGCCGGTACGAGCGACTCGCCACTCGGCTGAAGACCAACTTCAACCGCGACTTCTGGCTCGACGATCTCGGTTGGTTCGCGGTTGCGTTGGGCCCGGACAAGCAGCCCGTCGACTCGCTGACATCGAACATGGGCCACTGTCTGTGGAGCGGCATCGTCGACGACGATCACGCCGCTGCTGTCGTCGAACAACTGATGTCACCGACGATGTGGAACGGGTGGGGCCTGCGAACGCTCGCCACCGACGAGCCCGCCTACGACCCGATGAGCTACCACTGCGGCACCGTCTGGCCTCACGACGGCGCGCTGTGCGTCGCGGGCATGAAGCGCTACGGCTTCGACGAGCACGTGCTGACGGTCGCCAACGGTCTGCTCGATGCGGCCGCGGCGTGGAACGGACGACTGCCCGAACTGTTCAGTGGCCTCGATCGCACCGATGTCGAGACCCCGGTGCCGTTCCCGACGTCGTGCTCGCCGCAGGCCTGGGCGGCAGCGACACCCTTCCTGTTGTTGCGACTGATGCTCGGGCTCGAGCCGGAAGCCGACGCAGGGTTCACCGTGCAGCCGATCCCCGGTGCGTTCGAGGACGATCTGTTGTTGGCCGGCGTTCGCCGCGTCGATGGCAGCTACGACGTCCGCATCGACGACGGAGTCGTCAGTGTCGCCGCGGCGACGACGCGAACTCCGAAGAAGACGCGCCTGCTGTCTCGTTGAACGAGCCACCAGAACGGTCGTGTGTCGACCCGTTCAACTCGGTCAAGGCGGTCGACCCGGTCGGGCGGCGCGGCACGTAACGGTCGATGGCTTCGGCCACGCCGTGCCCGAACGACCGGTCCGTCAGCGGCACCCCCGACGCGCGAACGGCGTCGTCGGCATTGGCAACGCCGACCGCGATCGTCGCGACGGCGAACATGGCCAGATCGTTGGCGGCGTCACCGATGGTCAAGATCGTGAGCGCGGCAACGCTGTCGTCTGATCGCGCCAGGTCGGCGATCGCCGCTCGCAATCCGATGCCCTTGTCGCAATCGACGGGAGCGAGGGCGATCGATCCCTTGTTGACGATCACGTTGCGGTTGCTCGCCAATCGATCGCGAACCTCGATGACGGTCTCGAACCAATCTCGCGGCGCACCGACAACGACCCGTCCGACATCGAGCGATGGCACGCCCGCGGCGCGAAGTGCGGCAACGAGCTCGGGGTCGACCGGCTCGCCGAGCAGGCGGATGTCGCGGGTCGCGACGTCGACCAGCACGCCTCCCTCCTCGCACACGACACGGCTGAAGATCCGCATGTCGTCGGCGATGATGTGTCCGAGCTCCTCCCACCGCCGCCCGGTGACGATCATCAGAACGTGCCCGTCATCGTGGGCGCGGTGCAGAGCGGCGCGCGCTTCGGTGGCGATCTCCCTCCCATCGAACAGGGTTCCGTCGACATCGAGGGCGATGAGCATCTGCTGCATCCAGCGGACGTACCCACTTCGGACCGCTTCGAACCATTCCTGCCGGCGCGATCGTCCGTCGCGTTTCGACGCTCCACGATCGGGGTATGTCGAACGGGTCGGGAACGGATGCGCGATCGAAGGGCTGAGCCGAGATGAAGGGACTTGTGGTCGTTGCCAACCGGCTGCCGGTCGAGATCGCCGGCGACGGGCAACTCACATCCAGCCCCGGCGGGTTGGCGTCCGCGCTGTCGTCGGTGACCGGTGCCGGCGCCCAATGGGTCGGCTGGGGAGGACCTGACGCGACCCGTCGCGCGGTGCTCGACCACAAGGAACTGCGCCTGCACCCGGTCACGTTGTCCGACGCGGACATCGAGCGGTACTACGCCGGTTTCTCCAATGCCATCCTGTGGCCGCTGTTCCACGGCCGGCTGCGCCAGGTCGAGCTGAACCGGCTGTGGTGGCGCACCTATCGCAGCGTCAACGAGCGCTTCGCCGCAACGGTTGCGGCTGTCGCCCCACTGGGCGGAACGGTGTGGGTGCACGACTACCACTTGCTGCTCGTCCCCGAACTGCTCCGCGCCAAACGGCCCGACCTTCGCGTCGGATTGTTCCTGCACATCCCTTTTCCGAATGCGCAACTGTTCGCGATGCTGCCGTGGCGACGCGAGGTGATCGAGGGAATGCTCGGCGCCGACCTGATCGGATTCCAAGTTCCCGAGGACGTCGCGAACTTCGCGGCTGCGGCCGAACGACTCGTCGATTCAACCGTCATGGGTCACACCGTGCTCGACGGCTCGCACGCGGTCCAGGTCGATGCGTTCCCGATCTCCGTCGATTTCGATCACTGGGATGCCATCGGCACAGCGGCAGCGCCGGAGGCTGCCCGTCTGCGTTCGGACCTCGGTGGACAAACCATCTATCTCGGCATCGATCGGCTCGACTACACCAAGGGCATCTCGCAGCGCCTGCGTGCGTTCGGCGAGGCACTCGATCAAGGGCTGCTCGATGCAGCGTCGAGCGTCTTCGTCCAGGTCGCCGTACCCAGCAGATCGGACGTCGCCGCGTACCAGGACGAACGCGACGACGTCGAGGCCGTGGTCGACCGCATCAACCTGAGGCATCGGCGCAACGACGGCTCGCTTCCGGTGCGCTACATCGTGTCGCCGCTCGACGAAGCCGGAATGGCCGCGTGGTACCGCGCAGCCGACGTGCTGGTGGTCACCTCGTTGGCCGACGGGATGAACCTCGTCGCCAAGGAGTTCGCGGCATGTCGTGGCGATCTCGACGGCGCACTCGTGCTCAGTGAGTTCGCCGGCGCTGCTCAGAATCTCGACGGTGCGCTGATCGTCAACCCGTACGACATCGAGGACATCAAACACGCGCTGGTCCTCGCCCGGGACATGACCGCCGACGCCCGCTCCGAACGGATGCGAACGATGCGGACCTCGGTTCACGACCACGACGTGCACCACTGGGCCCACGAGTTCCTCGATCGACTTGCATCCGTCAGGCCGGCCGCCGTCGACGCACCACGGGCTGCACAGCCGTCTCGATCCGCGATCACGTCAGCCCACGCGGCCCGTGATCAGACCACATCCGCAGCCGGAACGCTGCGCTGAACAAGCGACACAAGGAGAAGGATTTTGGACATCGCCATCATCGCCCCGCCGTGGCTGCCGGTTCCGGCCCCCGCATACGGTGGCACGGAAGCGGTGCTCGACCAATTGGCGAGCGGACTGCAGGACGCCGGACATCGCGTTCTGCTCGTGTGTCATCCGGATTCGACATGCCCGGTTCCAACGGCATCGGTGGTCCCGGCCGCCGACGCGGTGCGGATGGGCCGCGCGAGCATCGAACTGGAGCACGCCATCGGCGCCTATGACATGGTGCGCGATTTCGACGTCGTGCACGACAACACCCTCGCCGGTCCGGTGTATTCGTCTCGGTTTCCGACCCTGCCCGTGGCCGCCACCGTCCACGGCGCCTTCAATCGCACGGCGAACGTGGTGTTCGGCGCCGCGCAGCCTCACGCGGCGCTGGTCGCCATCTCCGAATCACACGCGTCGTCGACCCACCTGCCCATCGATGCGGTGATCCATCACGGCATCGATGTGGACGACTTCCCGTTTGGCGCAGGAGACGGCGGCTATGTCGCATTGCTCGGGCGGATGGCCGCCGACAAGGGCATCGACCACGCGATCACTGCGACCAAAGCGGCCGGGATGCGCCTGATGATCGCGGCCAAGATGAGAGAGCCACACGAACGCGCCTACTTCGACGAGTTCGTCAAGCCTCATCTCGGCGACGACGTGGTGTATCTCGGTGAGGTCGACGCGGCGGGCAAACGCGAGCTGTTGGCCGGTGCGGTCGCGCTGATCAACCCGATCCGTTGGCGGGAGCCGTTCGGGATGGTGATGCTCGAGTCACTCGCCTGTGGCACGCCGGTCGTCGGCTGCCCTCGTGGTGCGGCCCCCGAGATCGTCGAGCACGGACTGACCGGCTACCTCGGCGAGAGCGACGCCGAACTGGTCGCCGGCCTCCAGGCGATCGGTGACATCGATCGGGGCGTCTGCCGTGACGAGGCCCGTCGCCGCTTCTCCGTCGAGCGAATGGTGCAGCAGTACGTTCGACTGTTCGAACGAATCATCGCCGACCCCACCGGAGCAGAACGCACGCCATACGAAAATCACCAACCACTCGCCGGGACGGTCTGCTCATGACCCAGACGACCAACCACGCAGGCAACGACGCGGGCAACGACGCCAGCACCATCGACGCAGGCACGTTTGGCGCCGGCACCAGCGGCGCGGTCAACGACGCAGTCACGGTCGGAACCGGCGGCGCGGTCGAAGACGATGTGATCACCCTTCGCCTGCCCGCATCGGCGCGCTGGATCCGGCTCGCTCGACTGGTGGCAACGGGCGTCGCCAACTCGGCGGGTTTCGACGCCGACACGTTGGAGGACGCCCGGGTGGCCGTCGACGAAGTGTGTGGGCTGCTTGTCGAGCGCACGCCGACCTCCCCCATCGACGTCGCGTTCCGCGCTGCGACCGGATCGATCCATGTGCGTGCGTCGTGTCGCGTCGGCGGCGAAGTCGACCCTCCCGACGGGCTCGCCGTTGACGTGCTGAAGGCCGTCACGACATCGTGGGACTGGATCGCCGATGGCGGCAGCGTCGCCATCGAATTCGTCGTCAGCACGGACAAGTAGGACCGAGACATCGAGCCGGCGATCAGTCGCCGGTGTGGCGTTGTTCCTTGAACGGGTCGCCGTACATGTTGTAGCCGTTGCGTTCCCACAAGCCGGCGCTGTCCTTGTCGCGCAACTCGAGCCCGCGCACCCACTTGGCGCTCTTCCAAAAGTAGAGGTGGGGCACGACGATGCGAACGGGTCCGCCGTGGATCGGCTCGATCTCCTCGCCCTCGAACTCGTACGCGACGATCGCCTCGTCGGTCGTGATGTCGGCCAGTGGGATGTTGGTCGTGTAGCCGTGCTCGGCGTGCTCCATCACGAACTTCGCTCCGCGCTGTACCCCGGCGCGTTCGAAGAGATCGCGCACGCGAACGCCTTTCCATGTCGTGTCGAACTTCGACCACTTGGTGACGCAGTGGATGTCGAACGTCGGCGTGACCGCCGGCATTGCTTTCAACTCGTCCATGGTGATCGTGTACGGCGTGTCGACCATGCCGAAGATCGTGAGGGTCCAGTCGCCGGGAGCGTATGTGGGCACATCGCCGACGTGCAGCACCGGAAAGCGATCGGTGAGGTATTGGCCAGGTGGCAGGCGATCGGGGTTGATGCCCTTCTCGGCCAACTCCTTGCGGTTGCGTTCGAAGAAGCCCATGCCTCCATTCTGGCAGGCATCGGAACTGCTGAGTCACGATGTGACGAGCGCCGGTCACCGACTAGATTCGTGGCAATGAGCGACTTCAACGGCGGCGCTGACTTCAGTCAGAACGCTCCGCCGACCCCGCCCTTCCAGCCACCTCTGGCGCCGCCGCAGAATCTGGCGCCTCCCCCACCACCCCCGATGATGGCGCCACCACCGGGCTATGTCCCGTACGGCGGCCAGTCGTTCGGTGCGTACGGGCCGTTCCAGAGCGTGCTCGGCATCGGTCGCACGCTCGGCATCCTGCTGATGCTCCTCATCCCCGTGCAGATCGTGTCGTTGCTCGTCTCGCTGTCGCTCCGCGGCAAGGCACGCGACCTGATGGCCGAGCGGATCTCCGAGGACGACTTCAAGTCATCGCTGACCACCACCGGTCTTGTCAGTCTTCTGTCGGGCGCGCTCACGATCTCGATCGCCACACTGACGATGATCTGGATGTTCCGGATGGCGAAGAACCAGCGCCTGTTGCAACGACTCGGCACGTGGGGCCCCGGTTGGGCGATCGGCGGCTGGTTCGTGCCGCCGTGCGTGCTGTACGTCGTGCCGTATCTGATGTTCCGCGATCTCTGGAAGAGCTCGGACCCGGACTCGGCTCACGATTGGCGCACCAACAAGGTCGGCACCGTGGTGCACGTCTGGTGGATCCTGTTCGGTCTCGCTCCGCTTGCGTCGCTGACGGTGACGTTCAGCCGATTCCGGATCACCAATCGCAGCTCGATCCAGGCCGCACGCGATCTCGACAACGCATTCATCACGACACTGATCTCCAGCGCCACACAGATCGCGGCGGCCGTGGCGTTCCTGCTGCTGGTGCGCCAGCTCACCGCCCGTCACGCGCGCACGACCCACGAGGCGGGATGATCTTCCTCGTGCGCCACGCGAAAGCGGGCAGCCGAAGCGACTTCCACGGCGAAGACGATTCGACGCGGCCGCTGAGCAAAGCCGGGTGGCGCCAGTCGAAGGCGCTCGTCGATCGGTTGCTCGCCGCCGGAGCGACCGGTCCGCTGCTGGCCAGTCCCTACGCACGTTGCGTGCAGACGTTGGGTCCGCTGGCCGAACAGCTCGCGGCCGACGTCGTCATCGATCACCGCCTCGCCGAGGACCAGCGGTTCGAACCGATGTTGGATCTGATGACCACCACGCCGAACGGCACCGTGCTGTGCAGCCACGGCGACATGATTCCAGCGGTGATGGCCGCGCTCGAACGGCGTGGCTGCAACATCGAGAACGAGCCGAACTGGAAGAAGGCGACGGTGTGGGTGCTCACCCGCGACAACCAGGGTCACTTCACCCACGCCGCATGTTGGCCACCCCCGGCCGAGTGACGGCCGCCTGACCCTCGGGTGACCCGCGGCCGTCGGCTCAGAGCGGTGTGGCGGACGCGCCGATGCGGCCGGCCCCGGGCGGGATCGGCTCGCTGAGTTCATGGGGATCGGGAGCTTCCGGTGTAGACGTCGCACCTCGGATGCTCCCGAGCTCGACGGGTCGTCGCCGCCACCGCGCCGCCATTGCCTGGTTGATGCGGGTGTCGGACGGTGGGTACTTCTTGGGTGCCTGACCTGCCGCGTGTGGGCGGTGGTCAGGCTGCTTGGGGTGGTGGTTGTTGTCGTGGTGCGATTTCGGTGCCGTCGGGTCGGTAGTGGTGCCAGCCGGTTTCGTCGCGGATGACGGTGACACCGAGGTTGTGTTTGGCCCGGTTGTGGATCGGGCAGCACGGCCCACCGTTGATCGAGTTGGTCAAACCGGCCGCCCGCGCCCATGGTTGCAGGTGGTCGATTTGGATCGACCCGCAACGCATGTGGCATCCGGGCCAGCTGCAGCGGTCACCGGTGAGCAGGACTGCTTCACGCGCTGCACCGGTGAACACCCGACTCTTCCGTCCGAGGTCGATGACCCGACCACAGGAGTCGATGAGCACGCGGCGCACGTTGCCGAGCAGGGCGGCGACGATCAGGTCATACGGCGACACGGGTGTCCCATCAGAGGTTTCGCAGAGGTGTTCGCGCCACGAATGGCCGTCCGGCATGGATGGTGTGCCGAAGAACTCGCGGGCCGCGGCGGCGAGTGTGGCTTCGGTGCAGATGATGTTGACGATCGGCACCAGATCGGCGATCTCACGCGTCGACGCAGCTTTCGCGAAGATCGTCTGGACCGCGTCGAACTGGCGTTGCGCGTTGGTGCGTCGTAGCGGATGGTTCTTGGCGTCGTCGCCGTATCGGGCTAGGCGTTCGGCGACGTCGGTCGCGTACTCGGCGTCAGCGTGCGCGTTGAGGACGTTCTGCAAGATCTCACCCGTCAACGCATCACCCTCGATGCGCAGGATGAACCCTTCACCAACCATCGACAGGGTCGCTTTGCGGTTCTCACGCGCCAACGCGTGGTCTTTCATCGTGCCGTCCGGATCCGCATGAGCCTTGAACCGGTCACAACACACACTGAAATCGCGGTAGACGAGCGTCTTCGCTGCATCCAGGAGCTCGTGCTCGACCAGTGCCAGCGCGTCACGGCACCGTTCGTTCGCATACAACGACGCCAACGCTTTCACGTGTTGGAGGCCGATCTCACCAGCCGCGAACGCCAACGCAAACAACGAGTGCGCAGCCAACAGATCGGCGATCTGCACCGCCGACTTCGATGCGGCCGGCGTGGTGTTGGTGACCGCCCGGAACCAGGCCTGCGGGTTGTGATGATGATCATCCAGAAACGACAGTGACGATTTCACCTCGCCCAGCATCACTGCTTTGACGGCTTCCAACCGGCGTGACATCCGCTCCACAGTCATGAACAGTTCGTCACGCGCAAACCCGGAGAGGGAACGGAATTCGTCGAGCCCGGGCACACGAAGATCGGTGGAGTCGTCGAAAACGGACATGTCGAAAACGGCGTTGCCGTCCATCACTCACCCCTTCGCTGCGAGACACTCAAACAATGAATCGAGGCAACATTCCCGCTGTCGCCGAGCGTGGATCGGGGAAGATCAACAATCCAAACCCTAGTCGAACTGACGTTCGCACCGCAACCCGCAACCTGACATTTCTCGACCAACAAATAGCACCTGACCTGCAACAACACGGCAACAACACGCCGAGAACACGGCAACCGAGGGCGGCAGCGGCCACCGTCGACACGCGACGTTCAGATGTGCAGGCGGCCCCTCAGCGATGGCCGGTCGTTGGCCGGCTCAATTGTTGAGGCTGTTGCAATTGAACGACGAGCCGTCGCGCACACAGTGGCCGTTCGTGGCCAGCACGACCCAGATCAGAATGCCGCCGATGACGCCGATCAAACCGAGGATCAAACCAGCAATGGCGAGGCCACGACCTTTGTATGTGGGGTCCTTGGCGATCTGACCTTTGCTCACGAAGCCGAAGATGACGGCCAGCAATGCCGGAATGGGCAGGAACCAGAAACATGGGATGATGTTGACCAAGCCGAGCACGAGGCTGGCGATGCTGAGGCCATTGGTGCGCTGTTGACCACCTGGCTGCATTCCGTACTGCTGATAGCCCATCGGCGCTTGCTGGTACGGCTGGCCATACGGCTGCTGTCCACCCGGGTTGTATGGCGGAGGATTCTGACCTGGGGGCGGCGGCGGAGGCGTGCTCATACTGCGGCCGACAATAGCCGTTGCGCCTGGCGAGACCGGGACATTCGGCACGTCGAGTGCAGCTGCGCCACGGCCTTTCGCCGGTCAGGGAACCGAGGTCAGGGAGCCGGCGTCGGCGCCTGTGACGTCGACGGTGACCCCGATGCAGGCGCCGACGCATCGGATGAATTCGATGTCGAGTCCGACGACGGCGGCGCGGTAGTCAATGGATCGACGAACTGGACCATCAGGCCCTGCATGTCCGATGACGGGTTCAGTGCGCGGCACTCCTTCTCGCGCGTCAGCGCCGTGGGGAGATCGTGTTCGTACACGCCAGCCGTCAAGGCCAGGAAGCAGTGCGGATCCGCATATGTCGGGTCGTCTGTGATGGCCTGTTCGAGGAAGGTCTTGCCGTCCTTCAACGTGCGCGTGGCGACGTCGCCCACCATGTTCTGCGCCGATCCGACCAGGATCCATCCGGCGTACGTACGAGCCTCGGCGTTCTTTGGATCGAGATCGAGCACCGCGAGGAAGCGATTGCTGGCCGCCGCGTCCGCGCCCTCGGTGTAGAGCTGGCGGCCCTCGCTGAGCAAGGTCGAGATCTGATCGGGCGAGGTACCGCCGGTGATCACGTCGCCCGTGTCGCGCTGGCCCGAGTAGCGGGCGACGAGGATGCCGGCGACGACGCCGAACGCGACCACCGCGGCTGCGATCCCGATGATGCGCTTCCACTCGCGCGGGGCCTTCTGCTTGAACGCCGAGCGGCCATCGTCGATGGCCCGCAGCACGACGGCCGCACGAGCGGTGTAGCCGTCGCGCAGCGCCGTGTAATCGGCGTCGTCGACATCGCCCGCTTCGCGCTCGCGCTCGAGATCGCTGATCGAGCGCAGCAGGAACCGCCGTTCTTCTTCCAGTTCGGCCAGACGGTCGGCCGACATCTGCCGCGAGGGTTCCGTTTCGACCGTCCCGACGTCCTCGACCGTCTCGACGTCCTCAACCGTCCCGACGTCCTCAACCGTCCCGACGTCCTCAACCGTCCCGACGTCCTCGATGCCGTCCTCGGTCTCCACCTTCTCGACGCTGTCGACGGTCTCGACTGGCTCGACGTCCTCGGTCTCGACGTTGTCGTCAGCATCGTCAGTCATCGTCATCGTCATCGTCATCGTGCTCGCGGAGGGCGGTGTCGACCAACTCCCGATCGGCGTCGGTGGGGATCGTGTCGGCCGCCAATTTCCACCGCCGGAACGCGACCGTCAGGCCGGCCACGGCAAGGACGCCAGCCAGCACCGGGACGATCCACACGATCGCGTCGACGCCACTGGCCTTGGGCACGAGTTGGGTCTGGGTCTGGTACTGGGTGTTGATGTACTGGATGATCTGGTTGTCGCTGAACTTGCCCTGCTCGATCAGCGACTTGATCTGCAGCTTGATGTTCGTCGCGGCCGATGCCTGCGATTCGTAGACGCTCTCGCCGTCGCACACCGGACACGCCAGGCGTTGTGAGATCGCATCCACGTGGTCGTCGAGCGTGAGTGGGCCGCTGGATCGCGTCGAGCCGATCGCCAACGCGAGCACCGCGGCCGCCACGATCACGAGCCAACCCGGCCATCCCTTGATCCGCCCGTTGAAGCCCGAGGCGGAGATCCTCCGGCCAGCGCCAGCGCGCGCGGCAGCAGCGGGCGCGGCCTGAACCGGTGGCTCGGGCAGGATCGGTGATGGATCAGCGGTCGTCATGACGCAGGGATCACCGCGTTGTACAGCGACTTCAGGTGGCCGAGCTCACGTGTCAGAGCGTCATCGGTGAGACCGGTGGAAATCGTCCGGTACCGCACAAAGCCATTGGGATCGATGATCCATGTCTCGGGCACCTTGGAGACACCGAACTTGACGTTGATCGCACCGTCGCTGTCGACCAGGATCGGCCACGTGCCACCGTTCTTGGCGAAGAACGCCTTCACATCAGCGGGTGTGTTGTCGGAGGCGATCGTGTACAGCTCGGCACCGTCGGTGCCCGACGCTCTCTGCTCGGTGTCGAACTTGACCAGCTCGGGATGCTCCTGTTCGCACGGCACACACGTCGAGTTGAAGAAGTTGAGCACGACCCAACTGCCCTTGCGCCGGGCGAGGTCGAAGCTGGCGCCGTCGAGCGTCGTCGCCTTCACATCCGGTGCCGGCTTGTCCATCAGTGGCGTGCTCGCGGAGTCCGCGTCCTTGCCCGTCTTGGCGCCGACGAGGATCCAGAAGAACGCGCCGATGACGACCGCGATGCCGAGCACGATGAATGGCGCGAGGCGCTTGTTCGGCGACGTCTGGCCGACGCCGTCGGCATCGTCTGGGCCACCCGCAGCATCGCCTGTCACATCGTCGATCGAGGTATCAGACACTGACGGGCTCCTCTCGCGGAGTCTCGCCGAGATCGATCGGCGCCGATGTCGGTTGCGTCGGACGGCGGCGGCGCTTGCCGGGGAACGCCGACAGGATCGTGCCCAGCACCATCGTGAAACCGCCGATCCACAACCAGATCACGAGCGGCTTGATGAAGACCTTGATCGCGGCCTTCGCGGCACCGGCCTGAGCGCCGGGTTCAAGGGTGAGGTAGATGTCGTCGATCAGGCCGTTGCGCACCGACGGCGTCGGGATCGAGTCGGACGTGTTCGTGTACAACGTCAGGGCGGGAGCGTAGTTCTGCTTGCCGTCGACGCGGATCTGGGCCTTCACGCCGTTGCTACGCGATGTCGTGAACTTGTCGACCGAGATCAGCTGGAACGTGTGCCCGGCATAGTGCGACGGTGCGGCACCCTGGTTCAGGATCAGTCGGGTCGAATGGGTGTAGCTCGTGGTTGCCACGAGCGCGACGGCGATCATGATGACGCCGATGTGCACGATCATGCCGCCGTTGGCGCGACCGACCAAGCCGCGCCAGCCCTGTCGGCGTGTCGCCAGGACCAGCTGCCGGGACGCCGCGCCAGAGGCGAACCCGCCGAGGCCGAACGCGAGCAGCGAGCTGAAGCCGGTGGCCCCGAACAGCATCGGGATCACGATCGCGAGGATGCCACCCCACGCCGGCCAGAACAGGCGGGTGCGCAGCAGTTCGGTGCTGGCCTTGCGCCAGGGCAACACCGGGGCGACCGCCATCAGGAACAGCAGCACGATGCCGAACGGCACGACCATTCCCTGGAAGTACGGCGAGCCGACCTTGATGGTTCGGCTCTGCAGCGCTTCGACGATCAGGGGGAACACGGTGCCGAGCAGCACCACGAACGCGAACACCGTGAACAACACGTTGTTGGCCAGGAACGCGCCCTCGCGCGACAGCGGGGAATCGATCGCACCGGGCGATCGCAATCGATCGCCGCGCCAGGCAATGAGCCCCAGCGACACGACCATGATCAGACCGAAGAACGTCAGCAGGTACGGCCCGATCGTGCCGTTGCTGAACGCGTGAACGCTGGCGATCACACCCGAGCGAGTCAGGAACGTGCCGAGGATCGTCAGCGCGAACGTCGAGACGAGCAGCGTCAGGTTCCAGACGCGCAACATCCCACGACGCTCTTGGACGAGCACCGAGTGGATGTAGGCGGTGCCCGTCAGCCATGGCAGCAGGCTCGCGTTCTCGACCGGGTCCCAGCCCCACACGCCACCCCAACCGAGCACCTCGTAGCTCCACCAACCGCCGAGCAGGATGCCTGCCGTGAGGAAGCCCCACGCGAACAGTGCGAAACGACGGGTTTCGCCGAGCCACCGCTCGCCGACGCGTCCGGTGATCAGCGCCGCGATCGCGAACGCGAACGGCACCGTCATCCCGACGAAGCCGAGGTAGAGGATCGGCGGGTGGAACAGCACCAGGATGTGGTTCTGCAGCAGCGGGTTCGGCCCAGGTCCCGATGTGATCCCAACCGGCCCGGCGCGGAACGCATCGGTGGGGCCGAGCGTGAGGATGAAGAAGAAGATGCACACGACGAACATCACGACCAGCGCCCAGGCCACGAGTGGGTCGTCGAGGCGCTTGCGGAACCGGCGTGCGACCACGAGCGTGTAGCCGACGAGGATCAGCAGCCACAGCAGGATGCTGCCTTCGAGCGCGCTCCAGATCGCGGTGACGTTGTACAGGAACGGTGTCGATGCCGAGCCGACGTGCTGGACGAACAGCAGCGAGAAGTCGCGCTGCACCATCGCCCGCTCCATGACTGCGAACGCGGCAAGACCGGACGCGGCGACCCCGAACGCGTAGTACTGGCTGCTTCGCAACAGGCGGGCGTCGTCGGTACGGATGCCGTAGACGATCGCGAGCGCACCGAATGTCGCGCACACCAGACCCATCAACAGGACCGAGTGGCCGAGTGTGCCGTTTATCCCTGCTGCAAACATGCCGCTGATTCCGTCTTCGACTGATCGATGCGGGCCTTGTTCTTGGCCTCGT
This sequence comes from Acidimicrobiales bacterium, assembly GCA_038227995.1. Classification (GTDB taxonomy): domain Bacteria; phylum Actinomycetota; class Acidimicrobiia; order Acidimicrobiales; family Ilumatobacteraceae; genus WLMZ01. The sequence continues at coordinate 11,459 of JBBRPP010000015.1, read as the reverse complement.
AGTCGTTGCTGTGCTTGACCTCGACCTCGTCACCGTCGAACGTGCCGTTCTTCATCACGCCGTGAACCACGACCGGAATGCACTCCTGAAAAAGCCCACCCGGGTCACCGTCGTAGACGACCGGCACAGTCACCTTGTCGAACGAGATCTTGAACGTCGTGATGCCATTCGCGGCCTGCAGCGTGCCTTCGTCGACGATGCCCTGGATGCGCAGACGGCGACCAGCCTCGCAGCCTGATTTCACGCCGGGCTGCCCGATCTGGGTGCCGACCTCGTTGACGTTGCAGTAGTAGTCCAGCGAAGTGGTGAGGAACTTGGCGATGACGACACCGCCGGCGGCCAGCACCATGACCAGCAGACCGATCGACAACCACTTGCGCCGATTCTTCACCCGACGAGGCGGAATGGGGACGCTGCCCCGGGGACTCAGATCCACGGTTTGTCTTCGGGTGGGAGCTGTGCGGCCAACTGCTTGCCGCGGCGGATGAAGTAGCCGGCGAGCAACGCCGACGAAACGAACGTCGCGGTGTAAGTGGCGACGATGAAGCCGATGCCATGCATCAGAGATCTCCTTCTTCGCGGCGCTGCTGCAGCGCGTAGTCGAGGCCCTTGTCGTCGAGCGCGTCTTGCATCGCCATCACGCGCTGACGGTGCATCACCAGCCACACGTACAGCAGCGTGAAGGCGATCAGCGCGATGAACAGTGAGAAGAGCATCTGGTCGTGCAGCTTGACGTGGGTGGTGTCCGACACGCTCGCGTCCTGGTGCAGACCGCGCCACAGCTTGACGCTGAAGTGCACGAGCGGGATCTCCAACACGGCGAGCAGGGCGACGACGGCCGACCGCCTGCCGCGCTGCTGGTGGCTGCCGCCGAGACCGCGCACGGCAAGGTAACCGACGTAGGTGATGAAGAGGAACGCGGTCGTGGTGACTCGCGCGTCCCAGACCCAGAACTTGCCCCACGCAACCCGGCCCCAGAGTGCGCCGGCGAACAGGGTCAGCGCCATGAACAGCACACCGACTTCGGCGCTGGCGCCGGCGATGCGGTCCCACGTCAACGATGTCGTGCGCTTCCACAGGAACGCGGCCGACGACAGCGCCGTGACCACGAACGCGACGTACGCGACCCAGACCGTGCCGACATGGATGTAGAGGATGCGGACGCTCTCGCCCTGCACGACGTCGGCCGGCGAGATGAACAGACCGAACACGATCAGCAGCGCCAAGGTCACGATCGTGGCGAGGCCGAGGATGCGGGTGAACGGCGTGCCGGTGCCGGTTGCATTGGGGACGGCGGCGACGGTGGTCGATGCCGTCGCGCGACGGACGTCGCCGGTGTCGCCCGTGTCCGTGAGCTGGCTGTCAGTCGTCGCCATCCGTCATTCCTCGATCAAGGGTCCGAAAGCCAACGTGCCACCGACTCCGAAGAGTGCGACGAACACAGCCAGCAGCCCAACCCAGGGCCATCCATCTGCTACCACCGCGCCGCTGGTTCCGAGCGCAGCTTCCGTTGCTCGGGTCGCACCAATCAGCACGGGCGCCACCACCGGGAGAAGGAGGAGCGGAAGCAATGTCTCCCGTCCGCGGACACCGGCAGCAAGGCCACCGTAGAGCGTACCCACGAGGGCGAGCCCGCAGGTCGCGGCAACGAAGGTGGTGACCAAGAGCACCACGCCTCCGAGCCGGAACTTGGCGCTGTACAGGACGACGGCCGTGAGCAGGAGCAGGACCTCGAGCACAGCCAACTGGGCGGCGAGCGCGACGGCTTTGCCGAGGAAGATTCCGGCCGAATCGACGCCTGCGCCGCGCAATGCGTCGATCGCGCCGTCGGCGGATTCGATCGCGAACGACCGCTGCACGAGGGTCAGCAGGCTGAACAACGTCGCCAGCCACACCAACCCTGGGGCGACCTTGTTGACCACCGAATCGGTGTTGAACGCGAACGCGAACATCACCATCGTGATCGCCGCGAACGGCAGGACCTGGTTGGTGACGACGCGGCTGCGCATCTCGACACGCAGGTCCTTGGCCGCGATCAGGCGGGCGACGCGGAACATCAACTGGCCGCCCGCTCGCGGGCCAGACCGCCGACGATGTCAACCACACGCGACGCCAGCGCACCTGCCCGTTCCAGCTCGTGGCTGGCGACGATGATCGTGGCGCCGGCGGTGGTGGCCTCGCGCAACGTGGAGTCCAGCTCGTCGCGACCGGCCGCGTCGAGACCAGCGTGTGGTTCGTCGAGCAGCCACAGTTCGGCGCGGCGAGCGACGAGACAGGCCAGCGCGGTGCGCCGTCGTTGACCGGCGGACAGCCGGCTGACCGGCACCTTGGCCAGGCGCTGCGCCAGTCCCATCCGCTGCATCGCCGCATCGATCTCGCCCGCCGAGGCGCCGACGGTCGCGCCCCAGAAGCGAACGTTCTCGGTCACGGTGAGGTCGGCATAGAGCCCGTTCGCGTGCGACAGCAGACCAACACGGTTGCGGACGCCCTCGCGGTTCGTGCGCAGATCACAGCCGAGGACGGTGGCTTCGCCCCGCTCGATCGGCAGCAACCCGGCACACAGTCGCAGCAGCGACGTCTTGCCCGCACCGTTCGGCCCCTGCAGCAGCACTATCTCGCCGCGGTTCACGGTGAGGTCGACGCCTGCCAGCACCGGAAACTGGCCGAGCACTGCCACGGCGTTCGAGAGGTGCACAACGGTTTCCATGGAGCACCGCAACGCTAGCCACCTTCGTGCTCGCATTCCCATCCTGCGCCAGGTCGCCGGCACGCGGCCGGAGTCAGTTCGCGTGCCAGCGGTTGAACGAGGCGGGCCGCTAGCGTCTCGGCCCGTGACCGACGATTCCGGACGAAATGACGCTGGAACCGTCATCGATCCGCCTTCCGGGACTCTTGGTGGTGTGCATCAGAAGTCGGGCCACGGTCGCGTTCCCAAGATCAGCCGGTGGGACCGTCCGCCCGAACCGCACGACTGGCGCTGGGTCGTCGGCCACATCGGCCGGGCCTTGATCACGCTCGGGCTGCTGATGTTCGGCTTCGTGGCCTATCAGCTGTGGGGAACCGGCATCCAGACCCTGCGCGCGCAGGACAACTTGAAGTCCGAGTTCAACAAGACGCTGGCAGAACAGGGCATCACCCGGCCGACGATCGGCCCGATCACGCTCACATCGACGACCGTTCCCGTACCGACGACGGTCGCGACGACACCCGGCTCGGTGCCCGACACATCTGCCGCACCGACGACAACCGCCGTCGCGACCACCAGCAGCCAGGCTGCCGTTCCCCAGAACTTCGGCGTCGTCAAGCCCGGCGACGCGATCGCCGAGATCAAGATCCACAAGCTCGATCTGGACTTCTTGGTGGTCGCCGGCGTCGGCAAGAAGGAACTGGACTCGGGCGTCGGTCACTTCCCCAACACCCCGGTGCCGGGCCAGCTCGGCAACGCCGTGCTCGCCGGCCACCGCACGTCGCACCTCGCACCGTTCGGCGATCTCGATGCGCTCAAGCCCGGCGATGTGATCGAGGTCGACACCAAGATCGGTGGCGTCTACGCATATGTCGTCACCGATTCGCTCGTCGTCAAGCCCTCGGACTACTACGTGGTCACCGATTCAGACCCAGCCAAGGCCACGCTCACCCTGATCACGTGCACACCGAAGGGGACGTCAACGCATCGGTTGGTCGTGCACGCCACGCTCGACGTCGGGGCTTCTCCGACACCGGTCGGACTGGGCGAGATCAACTACGGCCAGGGCCAGTCCTTGCCGGCTGATGCCACGGTCACGTCCGACGGCGTCTCGGCCGGGGCCACCCTGCCCGCCGACGACGGTGGCGCCGCGCTTCCAGCCGACTCGACCGCCGCGACCGTCGTCAGCGATGGCGCCAGCCCAGCATCGGGCGCACCCGCGTCGGTGGCACCCGCGTCGGTCGTTCCGGTCGCTCCGGGCGCGACTGCCACGACGGCCACCACGACGGTCGCCGGCGTCACGCCCACGACAGTCAGCGCCTTCAGCACGGCGGACGACGCGTTCAGCCAGGGCTGGTTCAGCGACAGCAGCGCCTGGCCGCACGTCGACTTCTGGGCCGTCTGGCTGATCGCCGTCGGGTACGGGTCGTACCGCCTCGCCCGACGCCGCCGCAACATGTGGTACGCCGTGCTGGTCGGCTTCGTCCCGATGGTGATCGTTCTCTACTTCTTCTACGAGAACGTCAATCGGCTGCTGCCTGCCGCGCTCTGATCGTCAGGCACGTTCGCGTCAGACCGCGGGCTGCGTCTCACTCGCCGGTGAAGGTGGGTCGACGCTTCTCCAGGAAGGCGGTCCGGCCTTCCTCGGCATCGTTGCTCGCCCACGCTGCGGTGCGCGCCTGTTCGACCATTTCGTGATGCTGCGGCGCCGGCCACGATGTCTCGAGGATCAGCTTGTGGGTCGAGATCGTGAGCGGTGCAAGCGTCGCGATCTCTGCGGCCCACTCCAGCGCCGTATCCAGGTCGCCGATGCGGTGGATCGGACCTGCCGAGACGAGTTGGGCCGCGGTGTAGGTGCGGGCGGCCAGCAACATGGCCCGGGCCACAGCCGGCCCCATCTCGCGGGCAAGCCGTTCGACGGTCCAGTGGTCGACGACGAGGCCGAGCTTGGCGGCCGGGATCCCGAACGTGCTCGTCTCGGTCGCAACCCGGAGGTCGCAGGCGATGACCAGCTGCGTGCCGGCGCCGAGCGCGGGACCGTCGATCGCGGCAATCGTCGGGATCGGCAGCTCGGTGAAGCCGCGCAACACCGCGCCGAGCGTGTCGACGAACTCGCCGCTCTCGACACCGGTGAGGTCAGCACCGGCGCAGAACGCCGGCGGCGTCCCCGTCAGCACGAGACACCTGGCCTTGGCCGCCAGTGCGTCGCGCTGGGCTTGACCGAGGGCGAGCAACGTCGCATGATCGACCGCGTTGCGACGCTCGGGCCGATCGATCGTGACCAGCGCGACGTTGTCACGCATGTCGAGATGCACGGTCATCGGGTCCTCCGCTCTACCATTCGCAGCAGACTGTATGACTTCCCCCGCCCCGATGACCCAACCCGAGCCCGAACCCGAACCGTTCGACCCCGTCCGCGCCAGGCGGGCCGCTGTGGCCAAGTGGAACAAGGTCGCCAGCCGGGTCGGGTACCTGCTCTTCCTCGTCGCGATCGTGATGTTCTTCGTCGCCCTGATCACCGGGTTCTCCAGCGGCAAGGTCACGGTGATCACGACATCGATGATCATCGGCTCGGTCCTGCTGGCCCCGGCGATCGTCATCGGCTACGCGGTGAAGGCCGCCGAGAAGGACGACGTCGCCCGCGGACTGTGAGCGACCGCCCGCGCTGCGAGGGATGCATCGCCGGTCGGCCTCGGTCCGCCTCGGGCGAATGGCGGCCGCCGAACACCGGGCGAGCGACGGCGAATGCCGTCCGCCGCACGCCGGTCGTCCTGGTGCCGTAGCGGATCGCATTCGTCGCGATTACCCTCAGGTCACTTCTATGTCGATTCGTCTTCCCGCCTCTGCCCGCCGCGAACAACTGCTCGAGGTCGCGCTGCAGGTGTTCGCTCGCCAGGGTTACCACGGCGCGTCGATGAACGACGTCGCCGACGCGGCCGGTGTCACCAAGCCCGTCGTCTACCAACACTTCGATTCGAAGCGCGATCTCTACATCGCTCTGCTCGACGAGGTCGGCGAGCGACTGCTGACCGCGATCGCCAAGGCCACTGCCGGCGCAACCGACGGCAAGCACCAGACCGAGCTCGGCTTCCGCGCCTACTTCCGTTGGGTGGCCGACGACCATGACGCGTTCCTGCTGCTGTTCGGCAGCGGCGCCCGCCGCGACGAGGAGTTCAACGACGCCGTCCGCAAGGTCACCGCGCAGGTGGCCGAAGCGATCAAGCCCCTCATCACCGCCGACATCGACGCCGAGCACCAACGCACCCTCGCCCACGGATTGGTCGGGCTGGCCGAAGGTGTCAGCCGTCGCCTGGTCGACAACGGCACCGACTTCGATCCAGACCTGCTCGCTCGTCAGGTCAGCGATCTGGCCTGGGCCGGCTTGCGAGCCATCGGCCGCGACTCGCGCTGACCCAGCGCACGCTGGGGCCCGTCCAGTCGCTGCCGGCCGCGACTCCCGCTGACCCGCGCATGCTGATCGCCGCTACGTGCGCAGCACCAGCCCGCGGTAGCCGTCGACGAATCCGACCCGCTTCAACGCGTCGACCACCGGCCCGCTGACCGGCGGTGGCTCACCGTTCAACTTGCGGATCTCGATCGCCCGCTGCCGGCCGTCCTTCACCAGCGCAGCAACCGCGTCGACCCACCCGGTCTCGACATCGGCGCCGGCGAAGGTGAGCAGATGATGACCGCGTTGGTCGAGCCACGCCACGGCACGGCCCGCCGTCGACACCACAAGAGCTCCGGCGGATCGGGACGGGCGGCCGTTGTTGTCGGGCCACGGCAGCGTGCCCCCGTACGGTTGGGCCGGATCGGTGGCGGCGAGCACGATCGTGTTCTGGGCGACCTCGGGCCGCAGTGCGTCTGGGCCCTCACGCACGCTGCGCAGCCGGTCGACGGCACCCGGCAGGCTGAACTGAGCCGCACCCAGCCCGCTGACGAAATAACCGCGGCGCACCTGGCCCCGCTCTTCGAGCACCTTGAGCACGCCGTAGACGGCGCTGAACCCGCCGACCACGCCCTCGGCCCCGACGGCTTCGCGCGTGAGCACGCCGTGCCGTTCGAGCAACTGCAGCGCGCTTGCGTGAGCGATCGCTGTCGGCGTCGGCCGGGGCAACAGCAGCGGCGCGACAAGGCTCCACCGGCCGGCGCCGGCGGGTGGGCCGACGCGCGTGAGCCGACCCGGCCGAGGGCGGGCGCGCGTCTTGCTCGCTGCGGCTGAACGCGACTTGCCGGCACCTCCGATGATCGCCCGCAGCGGCGCGAGCGAGTCGTTCGTGACCTCGCCGGCCCAGACCAGATCCCACAGCGCGGCCAGCAGTTCGACATCGGTTGCCGACGGTGCCGCGGCCCGGACCTGACCCCAGAAGCTGGCCCCGCGTTCGCCCAGCAGCGTGCGGATCGCGTCGTGTAGCTCGCCCTGCGGTGGATCGACGGCTTCGAGCGCGTTGGCCAGGAGCGGAAGTTGGTCGGCGAAGTAGAGGCGCACCCTGCCGTCGGCAGCCCCGATCGCGCCGGCGCCGAGCCACACGACGTCTCCCCCGGTGCACAGTTCGTCGAGGTCGCTCGTGCGGTAACCACGAACGCGCAGAGGCAGGATCTCGGATTCGAGGGTCGATGCCACCAAGGCTGATCCCTGCAACGCCCCCAATGCCTCGACCAGCGCATCGGGCCCGCGGCGCTCGGACGGAACGCCGTGCCACAACTGCAGGAAGCGGGCGAGGGCTTCCGGTTCGACTGGTTCGACCTCGCGCCGCAACGTGGCCAGCGATCGGCGCCGCAGCTGGCGCAGGACCTCGACGTCGCACCATTCACGAGCCAGGCCATCGGGGCGGAACTCGCCGATGACAAGGCGCTCCTCGGCTTCCAGTGCGCCGAGTGCCCCGGCGACGCGTTCGAGCGGCAGGCCGAACCGACGCGCCGCATCGGCCGACACGAACGGGCCGTGCGTGCGCGCATACCGGCGTAACAGCTCTTCGAGGGGTCGAGCAACCGGGTCGGTGAACGCCATCGGCAGCCCCATCGGCAGCGAGCAGCCGAGCGCATCGCGGTAGCGCGCTGCGTCTTCGGCGGCGATGAAGCGGTCCTCGTCGGCGACCCGCACACCGATGGCGCGGCGTTCGGCCACCAACGACGCCATCCAATCCACGGATCGACCCGGCTCGCCTTCGGAGCGGACGTCGGCCTCGGCCGCCGACAGATCGCCGACCCGTCGCAGCACGTCATGCAACTCGTCGGCGCTGCGCGCCCGCCGACCGTCGGCCAGGCACTGCAGTTCCAGCTCGAGGTCGGCCAGCACGCCCGCGTCGAGCAGTTCGCGCAGCTCTTCGGCCCCCAACAGATCGCGCAGCAGATCGCGATCGAGCGCAAGCGCCGCCGCGCGACGTTCGGCCAACGGAGCATCGCCTTCGTACATGTAGGCGGCGATCCAGTTGAACAGCAGACTCTGCGCGAAAGGCGACGCCTTGGCGGTATCGACGCTGACGACCCGCACCGCGCGGCTGCGCAGCTGGCCGAGCACCTCACGCAGCGCCGGCACATCGAACACGTCCTGCAGGCACTCACGGCTGGTCTCGAGCAGGATCGGGAAGCTGGGGTACTTGGCCGCGACCGCGAGCAGATCCGCGGCCCGCTGGCGCTGCTGCCACAGGGGCGTGCGTCGATCGGGCCGGCGACGCGGCAACAGCAACGCCCGCGCCGCGCACTCGCGGAAGCGGGCGGAGAACAGCGACGTCTGCGGCAGCGTGCTCATCAGGATCTCGTCGATGTCCTCGGGGTCGATCAGGACCTCGGACAGCGGTAGCTCGTCGGCGGCCTCGGGCAGACGGATGACGATGCCGTCGTCGCCCCACATCGTTTCGACCGCCATGTCGAAACGTTCGATCAGGCGACGCTCGATCGCCATCGCCCACGGCGCATGCACGGGTGTGCCGAACGGCGAGAGGATGCACACCCGCCAGTCGCCGATCTCGTCACGGAACCGCTCGATCACAACCGTTCGGTCATCGGGCACGACCCCGGTGGCCTCGGCCTGCTCGCGCAGGTACAGGACAACGTTGTTCGCGGCGAACTCGTCGAGCGAGTACTCGCTGCGCAAGCGTTCGAGAGCGGTGGGATCATCGAGCGCGCGCATCTCACGTTGGAACGCGCCCAACGCGCGGCCCAATTCCAGCGGGCGCCCCGGCCGATCGCCGTGCCAGAACGGCATCTTGCCCGGCTGCCCAGGGGCGGGAGTGACCGTGACGCGCTCAAACGTGATGTCTTCGATCCGCCACGTGGACGCGCCGAGGATGAACGTCTCGCCCGGACGCGATTCGTACACCATCTCTTCATCGAGCTCGCCCACCCGCGTGCCGTCGGGCAGGAACACCCCGAACAACCCGCGGTCGGGGATGGTGCCACCGCTGGTGACGGCCAGCCGCCGTGACCCATCGCGGGCACGCAGCGTGTTGTTGATCCGATCCCACACCAGCCGTGGGCGCAGCTCGCTGAACTCTTCGCTGGGATAGCGGCCGGCCAGGAGATCGAGGGTGTTGGTGAGCAGTTCTTCGGAGATGTCGGCGAAGCATGCGCAGCGCCGGACCATCGCCCCGATGGATTCGACCGAGACGTCGCCGGCCGCGATCGCCACCGCCGCGACGATCTGCTGAGCGAGCACGTCGAGCGGGTTGCGCAGATACCGCGTGGTCTCGATCAAGCCTTCGACCATCCGCTTGGTGACCACCGCGGCTTCGAGCAGATCGCCGCGGTGCTTCGGGAACAGCGTGCCCTTGCTCGGCTCGCCGACCTGGTGACCGGCACGCCCGATGCGCTGCAGCCCGCGGCTGACCGAGCCCGGCGATTCGACCTGGATCACGAGATCGACCGCGCCCATGTCGATGCCGAGTTCGAGGCTGCTCGTGGCCACGATGCCGCGCAGCACGCCACGCTTCAACTGGTCCTCGATGACGACGCGTTGCTCGCGCGCCAGTGACCCGTGGTGGGCCTTGACCAGATCTTCCACCATCAGTCCGGTTTCGGGGTCGACCCCGATGCCCGCTTCCTGCGCGGCTTCGTTCAGCCGTGCGGCCAAGCGTTCGGCCTGGCGGCGAGCGTTGCAGAAGATGATGGTGCTGCGGTGGGCCGCCACGAGTTCGAGAATGCGTGGGTAGATGCTGGGCCAGATACTGCTGCGCTGCGGACTGAGCGCGGCCGATGCCGGGCCCGATCGCAACTCGGTCGGCACGACCTGACCCATCTCGCCCAAGTCTTCGACCGGCACGACGACATCGACCACCAGTTGCTTGCGAACGCCGGCATCGATGATCGCCACCGGCCGCTGGACGCCAGGAGCGCTGAAGCCACCGAGGAACCGCGCGACTTCTTCCAGCGGCCGCTGCGTCGCCGACAGACCGATGCGCTGCGGTGGCGTCGTCGTGATCTCTTCCAACCGTTCGAGCGACAACATCAGGTGCGCGCCGCGCTTGGTGGTGGCCATCGCATGGATCTCGTCGATGATCACGGTCTCGACACTGGCCAACGTTGCCGCGGCCGATGACGTGAGCATCAGGTACAGGCTCTCAGGCGTGGTGATCAGCATGTCGGGCGGGCGGCGGATCAGCGCCTGTCGGTCCTTCGAGCTGGTGTCGCCCGTGCGCATCGCCACGACGGGTTGGACGAACGGCTCGCCCAGACGCTCGGCCGCGAGTTGGATGCCCATCAGCGGTGCGCGCAGGTTCTTCTCGATGTCGAACGCCAACGCGCGCAGCGGCGAGATGTAGAGCACACGCGTCCGCGCCAACTTGTCGGGGATCGGTGTGGTGGTGAGGCGATCGATCGATGCCAGAAACGCGGTCAACGTCTTGCCGCTGCCCGTTGGCGCGCAGATGAGCGTGTGCTGCCGATCGGTGATCGCCGGCCAGCCGTGAACCTGCGGCGGCGTGGGTGTGGGGAAGGACGTCGCGAACCAGGCGCGCACGGCGGGCGAGAACCGCTGCAGCACCGGATGATCAGCCATGGCGAAACCCTACCGAAGGGGTGTCATACAGTTCGCCGGGCGGGCCGGCCGACGAGCGCGTGTGACCCGCGAAGATCGTGCCGTGACCTCAGCCCGAGCGCGCGAACTGTCGAAAAATCGCCAGGCGCTGCCATCGGACTCGAGCGCTCATTCGCGACCTGGTCATCCCTGTGTGGTCGAAGTGTTCTCGGTGCCGTTGATGTGCTCCTGCAAGGTGTGGATCATCGCCTGACCCAGCGTTCCCATGTCCTCCACCCGCACAATCTTGTCGGCCGCCGGGGCGGTCAGTGGCTTGCCCCGGTAGCGCTCGACCGCAGCGATGTTCTTGCCGTTTGCAAACGCCCCTCCGTGGACGGCTGTTCCGCACAATTGGAATCCGGGACGTCCGGCGGGAGTTGAGCGGCGAAGGAACACCTCGATCAAAATCTGTCTCGGTGGGTGACGCGTAGGAACACGCGCTGGGGCGTAGCTCATAGGGATGGAATCCAGCCGCGCTGCGCAAGGAACCCATGATGGTCCGGTCGCGCAGGGGCGTCCCGCGCAGGGTCGCCGCGGTTGGGTGGGTCGGATATGGTGACGCAGCGATCACACCGGTGCCTGGTCGATCCACAACGAGGGCAGCAATCCCGCCACCGGTCTAGTGTCCTGGAAGGTTGATTAGTCGAGAAATTGTTGTTGATCGGGAATTTTCGCGGTGGTGTCGCGTTGACCTGGTGTTGTCGTGCAACATCAGGAGGACACCATGACACGCCGTGGACGACCCACTCCCGAGATCAT
>JBBRPP010000014.1:0-103280 GCA_038227995.1 Acidimicrobiales bacterium | reverse complement strand
CCTCAGGCTGGTTGGCAATCAGCCGTCGAGTGCAATGGCACAAGGGAGCTTGACTGCGAGACCTACAGGTCAAGCAGGTGCGAAAGCAGGGCATAGTGATCCGGCGGTTGCGTGTGGAAGCGCCGTCGCTCAACGGATAAAAGGTACCCCGGGGATAACAGGCTCATCTTCCCCAAGAGTCCATATCGACGGGAAGGTTTGGCACCTCGATGTCGGCTCATCGCATCCTGGGGCTGAAGCAGGTCCCAAGGGTTGGGCTGTTCGCCCATTAAAGCGGTACGCGAGCTGGGTTCAGAACGTCGTGAGACAGTTCGGTCCCTATCCTCCGCAACCGAAGGTGTATTGAGGAAGGCTGTCCCTAGTACGAGAGGACCGGGACGGACGGAGCTCTGGTGTGTCAGTTGTCTTGCCAAAGGCACGGCTGATTAGCCACCTCCGGAAGGGATAACCGCTGAAGGCATCTAAGCGGGAAGCCCGTTCCAAGATGAGTACACCCATGCGGTCAACGCAGTAAGGCCCGTGACAAGACCATCACGTTGATAGGCCGGAAGTGTAAGCACGGCAACGTGTTGAGCTGACCGGTACTAATCGGCCGAGGGCTTGGTTTTACAAATTTCGCTCGTGCTTGCTCTGGAGTCCTTGAGGTCGCTGATGCGACGCTTTGACAAGAGATTTCGGTGGCCATAGCGGCAGGGTCACACCCGTTCCCATCCCGAACACGGAAGTTAAGACTGCCAGCGCCGATGGTACTTGGGGGTAGACCCCCTGGGAGAGTAGGTCGCCGCCGAATTTATCGAAACGAATGCCCCCAGCTCTGCTGGGGGCATTCGGCATTTTTCCGGCCTTGTCCCGTAGGCTTGACGGCCATGCCCACGACCCCGCGTCCCCGCCCCCGTCAATCTCCGAGCGGGCGCACACCAGCCGCGGGCTCGTCATCGAGCAGCTGGTCCGGGCGCCCGATATCAGGCGCTTCTGGCCGGGCCGCTGGTGGATCCGCGGGTGGGACTCGCAACCCGACACGTCGGGACGGCGAGGCCCCTCGTCCGCGCCGGCCGTTGAGCGAGGCCGACAAGCGCTCGATGGACATCAAGTCACGTCGGCCAGCACGCGACGCTGACTATGTGCCGCCGACACCAGTCAGGGAGAAGTGGATTCCCGAGCGTTGGCAGGATGACGGTCCGTTGCGAGAGCTTGCTCAACAGGCGACCGAGCGCGGTCGTCAGAGCTCCGTCGATGAGGATCCCACGCCGGCGGGCCGTGTTCGGAGGCCGAGTGGAGATGCCTCGCGGCTCGATCCGTCATGGGTCGAAGAGGTGCAACGCGAATCTGATGCGCGTACGTCTGCGCGTTACATGGAGCGCCTGGCTTCGGCGACTGAGGCACTCGAGCGCGATCGATATCGCGATGCCCTGCGCATGGTGCAGTCGGTCCTGAAGAACTTGCCGAACGTCGGGGCAGCGCACGAGGTGGCCGGCATTGCGCTGTATCGCCTTGGTGAGTGGCGCAAGGCGGCTGCTGAGTTGGAGCAGGCTCGCTCGCTTCATCCGACTCCCGAGCAGCTTCCGGTGCTGGCCGACTGCTACCGGGCTCTTCGTCGCTACCGCGATGTCGAGCAGTTGTGGATGCAGATCCGCGAGTCCTCGCCGGCGCCGGAAGTGATGACCGAGGGTCGTATCGTTGCGGCTGGCGCGTTGGCGGATCAGGGAGATCTGGCCGGCGCCCTCACCCTGTTGCTTCGCTCTGCAGATGCGCCCAAACGCGTTCGTGACTACCACCTCAAGCAGTGGTACGTGATCGCCGATCTGTATGACCGCTCGGGCGACATCGTTCGGGCCCGAAACTTCTTCAAGCGGGTGTCTGCAGCCGATCCTCGCTATGCCGACGTGGCTGACCGACTGGCCATGCTCGGCCGCCGCTGACGGCGATCTCGACTGTCGCACCCCTTCGGTACAGTCCTGGATACGACTTCCCCCGTCGAAAGCACGCCTGCGACTGATGCTCAGTCCTGCGTTGATCGAGGAGGACGTCATGAACATCGTCATGCTGACCGGCCATTTGTCCAGCGACCCCACCATCCGAGAATTGGCCTCCGGGTCCGTACTTGTCTCGTATGAACTCACGACGAAGGTGGACGATTCGTCGGTCTCGGTGCCGCTGGTGTGGTTCGATCCGCCGAAGAAGATCAGTGTGGGTGCTGGCGACGAAGTCACCGCGGTCGGTACCGTCCGGCGCCGCTTCTATCGCGCCGGTGGCGTGACCCAGAGTCGGACTGAGGTCGTGGTCGTGCAGTTGGCGCGTCTGGCCGACAAGCGGGCGGCCGCCAGCCAGCGCCGATGGGTCGAGTCCGCCCTGGGTGCGACAGGAGAGAAGGGGCTACGCTCGTCCTAGATCGCGGCACTGGCGCCGTGACTCGAACCACCAGGAGACCGAATCGTGGACCTCCACGCGCTGCTCGGCGACGACGCCGAATCTCTGTTGACGCACACGTGCAACGGCATTCCGAAGGAACTGATCCACGTCCCCGGACCGGATTTTCTGGATCGAGTCACGGCGCTGAGCGACCGGTCACCGCAGGTCCTGCGCAATCTCGGTTCCGTGTACAACCACGGTCGACTGAGCGGATCGGGTTACATCTCGATTCTGCCGGTCGACCAGGGCATCGAGCACTCCGCCGCGGCGTCGTTCGCTCCCAACCCGATCTACATGGATCCGGCCAACATCGTCGAGCTCGCGATCGAAGGTGGTTGCAATGCGGTGGCCACCACGTTCGGTGTGCTCGGATCGGTCAGCCGTCGATACGCGCACCGCATCCCGTTCATCGTCAAGATCAACCACAACGAACTGCTCACCTATCCCAACAAGTTCGATCAGGTGATGTTCGGCTCGGCGCGCGAAGCATTCGATCTCGGCGCTGCCGGGATTGGCGCGACGATCTATTTCGGATCCGACGAGTCGACCCGGCAACTCCAAGAAGTCTCGAAGGCCTTCAAAGAAGCGCACGAGCTCGGCATGTTCACGGTGCTGTGGTGCTACCTGCGCAACAATGCCTTCAAGCAGAACGGTGTCGACTATTCCCTCTCTGCCGATCTCACCGGACAGGCGAACCACCTCGGCGTCACCATCGAAGCAGACATCATCAAGCAAAAGCTGCCCGAGAACAACGGCGGGTACAACGTGTTGCAGCCCGGGTACGGCAAGACCAGTCCACTGGTCTACGACACGCTCACGACTGACCACCCGGTCGATCTGGCCCGCTGGCAGGTCGCCAACTGCTACCTGGGTCGGATTGGCTTGATCAACAGCGGCGGCGAGAGCAAAGGCGCCGGCGATCTCGCGGCCGCGGTCAAGACAGCGGTCATCAACAAGCGAGCTGGTGGGCAGGGGCTGATCTCCGGTCGCAAGGCGTTCCAGCGCCCGATGGCCGAAGGCATCGAGCTGTTGCAGGCGATCCAGGACGTCTATCTCGACGAGTCGATCACCGTCGCCTGACGTCGTTTGCGACGATGCCGCTACAGGTCGAGGCGGCGAATCACCAGTCCGGTGCGCAGCTTGGGGGAGAAGAACGTGCTCTTCGGGGGCATCAGCAATCCCTCGTCAGCGGTGCGCCGGATCTCGGCGATGCTCACCGGCCGCAACAGCACGCCCGCTTGAGCCCGCCCGGTCGTGACGGCTTCGACGATGTTGCTGACGCCGTGCTGGTAGCTGATGTCGATACCGGGAACTCGCTCGAGAGCATGTTCGAGTCGCGACGAATCGAGGTCACGAACGCCCTCGAAGCATTCGGGCCGAGGGACCATGAACGTGCCGTGGCCGTCGGCGTGAACCAGACACAACGCCCCACGCTCGACGACTTCGCGCGCATGGCGGGGTTCGACGATGCCTGCCGGCGTCATCTCGAACAGGGGAGAGAAGCTCTCGAGCAGGGCCCAATCCGGAACGCCGGTGATCAGCCGATGGATCGCGGCCACGCTCAATTGCTCTTCGACCAATTCCCCGACGTAGGTCAATGTCAACTCGGACGCCAAATCGCGGCGCCCGGTCGCGGCTCGCTGCATGTCGCGGTACGTTCGGCTGATCGCATAACGGTGGTGTCCGTCGGCGATCACCACCTGGGCCGCTGCGACGGCGGCTGAGATCGCGGCGACGCGGGGCTGATCGCTGACGCGTTCGACGACATGATTGACACCGTTCTCGTCGATGCACGAACCGAAGGGCTCGCCTGGAGCGCGGAGCAGGTCGGTGAGACCCGCGGCCAACGAGAGACCCCACACGGGGGAGAGGTTGGCTTGAGTCGCGATCGTCAGGTCCAGCCGATCGGTCTTGGCCTTCGGTGTGGTTCGCTCGTGGGGGAGCACACCTCCGGCGCCCTCGTCGACGACCTCGAGGCCGCCGAGTACACCGACGGTCTCGCGTTCGACCCCGGACTCGTCGATGAACTGCATCCGGTAGAGCGTGAACGTCGGCGAATCGTCCTCGACGAGCACACCGCCGCGCAACCATTCGGCCAATGTTGCGGCGGCGGCGGCGTAACGATTGCCGCCGCCCGCCTCGTTGGGGACGTCGATGGCAACGATGTTGTGCTCGTCCAGTGCGAGCAGATCCTTCACGTCTCGATCAGAGATCACGTCGTACGGCGGCGCAGCGACGAGGTCGAGGGATTGATCCGACGAGTAGCGCACGGCGGGGAACGGTTCGAAACGGGGCACCCGTACAGATTGCCATCTCAGGTGCGAGACTTCCTACACATGTCCATCGAGCCGTTCCCTGTCCTGTGCGATCTCGACGGGGTGGTCTGGCTGTCGCATCACCCCATCGCCGGCTCGGTCGAGGCGATTTCTCGCCTCCGCGCAGCGGGACATCGCGTGTTGTTCATCACAAACAACTCGGCCTCCACCGTGGGTGCACAAGAGGACACGTTGGCATCGATCGGTATTCCGGCCCGGGGCGACGTGTTGACATCGGCGACGGCGGCAGCACAATTGGTGCAGCCGGGCGAACGGGTGATGGTCTGTGGCGGACCTGGCATCGTGGAGGCGCTCGAGGCTCGCGGCGCACACGCCGTCGACGTCGCGCCATTCGACGTGGTGATGGTCGGATTTCATCGCGACTTCGACTACGACGAAATGCTGCGGTCGTCGGCCGCCGTCCGTGCAGGTGCCCGTCTGATCGGCACCAACGACGACGCGACCTACCCGACTCCGGACGGGCCGATACCCGGCGGCGGATCGATTCTCGCGGGCATCGCTGTCGCCTGCGGAGTCGCGCCCATCGTGGCGGGCAAGCCGTACGCACCGATGGTCGAACTGGTCCGCTCGGTGACCGGTCGGAACGATCTCACCGATGCCGTGATGTTCGGCGACCGGCCGGACACCGACGGTCTGTTCGCGCAGAACGTCGCCTGCCGTTACGCCCAGGTGTGGAGCGGTGTGACGGCGGCCGGCAGCACCGTCGTTCCAACGCCGTGGATGACCGGTGCGAACATGGCTGAGATCGTCGATCTGCTGCTCGGCGACGCGTGACCGATGCCCATCACCGACCATCGACGGTCGCGATCGAGTGCTGTTCCGTTGTGAGTACGCTGGTGACATGGCACAGAACGTGGTTCGCAAGCTCATCGATTCCGGGATGCACTTCACCGAGGATTCGCAGGCAAAGGCCGAGAAGCTCTTGAAGGAACTGGTCAAGGCCGGCGAGGTTCGCCGCAAAGACGCGGAAGAAACGCTGCAATCGCTGATCGCTCGGGGCAAGCAGAGCTCGGAGCACATCATGTCGGTCGTGCAGGCGGAGGTCTCGAAGCAGATGAGTCGTTTCACCGACCGCATCGACGGGGTCGAAGGTCGCTTGGAAGAGATCGCCGAGAAGCTCGGCGTCAGTCCCAAGATCGTCGCCAAGGTCGTCTCGAAAGCTGCTCCAGCCCCGGCCGCGGCCGCGAAGGCTGCTCCTGCGAAGAAGGCTGCTCCAGCCAAGAAGGCTGCTCCGGCGAAGAAAGCTGCTCCGGCGAAGAAAGCTGCTCCGGCGAAGACAGCCGCACCGGCCAAGAAGGCGGCGCCGGCCAAGAAGGCCGCTGCCAAGAAGTCTGCGGCGAGCTAGTTCTTGACTCGTCGACGTCGGCTCGATGCCGAGCTCGTCCGCCGCGGCCTCGCCTCGAGCCGGACGAGCGCCGTCGAGTCGATCGAGCTGCAACGGGTGCTCGTGAACGGATCTGTTGCCGACAAGGCGTCTCGTCAGGTGGATCCGTCTGACGCAATCGTGATGCTCGGACCTCCGCCGCGCTTCGTCTCGCGCGGTGGCGAGAAATTGGATGCAGCGCTCGAGGCGTTTGGTGTCGATGTCTCGGGGCGTCGCGTGCTCGACGCAGGCGCCTCCACCGGTGGCTTCACCGACTGTCTGCTGCAACGAGGCGCAGCGCACGTCGTCGCGCTCGACGTCGGTCACGGACAGCTGCACCCGAAGGTCCGCGCCGATCGCCGGGTTCTCGTGCTCGAACGATTCAACGTCCGCACAGTCGACGCAACGGCGATCGGCGGGGCTGTCGATGCCGTCGTGGCCGACGTCTCGTTCATCTCGCTGCGCAGGATCATTGGCGCGCTCATCGGCGTGTGTGCGCCCGGGGCACCGCTCGTGCTGCTCGTCAAGCCGCAGTTCGAGGCCGGGCGACAGGAGGTCTCGAAGGGCAAGGGCATCATCACCGATCCGGCGATCCACGATCGAGTGCGCGCCGAAGTCGAGACCGAGCTGATCCTGAACGGGTGCGAAGTGATCGGCTGGATCGACTCGCCGATCACCGGCGCAGACGGAAATCGGGAATTCCTTGTACACGCCGTGTCGCCTGGGGAAGTATCGCTGTCGTGACCTCGGTATTCATCGTCGCCCATCATCAACGCGGCGAGGCGGCCGTTCTGGCCCGCGTCGCCGCTGATTGGTTGACCGCACACGGTCACGATGCGTGGATGCCGCCGGAGGACGCGGACGCGCTCGGTCTGTCGGATCTCGGCGCAGACCGGGACCCGAAGACCGCCGGACTCGCGCTGTGCCTGGGTGGAGACGGCACGATGCTGCGGTCGATCAAGCTGCTCGACGGCGCGCCGGTGCCGGTGATCGGCATCAATGTCGGGATGCTCGGTTACCTCACGGAAATCGAGCCGCCGGCGCTGATCCCAGCGCTCGAGCGCTGGTTCGCAAGCGACGAGGCGGCGGGTGACTGGCGAATCGAGGAACGGATGATGCTGCAGATCTCCATCGAGCGCGGCGGTGTCGATGATCCCTCCGAGCGCTGGAGAGCGCTGAACGAGGTCGTCCTCGAGAAGGGGCAGTCGGGCCACACGGTGCGCCTGCTGGTCAAGATCGACGGTGCACCGTTCACGTCGTACGCCGCGGACGGTCTGATCATCGCCACTCCGACCGGTTCGACCGCCTACTCGCTGTCCGCCCGCGGTCCGGTCGTGTCGCCGCAACATCGGGCGATGTTGCTCACGCCGGTCTCGCCGCACATGCTCTTCGACCGGTCGCTGGTGCTCGATCCGGACGAACCGGTCGAGATCGAGGTGATCGGCTACCGCCCGGTCGAGGTCTCCGTCGACGGGCAGCGGGTCGTGATGCTCGACGAGGGCGATACCCTGCACTGCACGCCCGCCATCGAGACGGCGCGGTTCGTGCGGTTCGGTCCGCGCCGGTTCCATCAGATCCTGAAAGCAAAGTTCGGGTTGGCGGATCGCTGATGCTCACAGAACTGCACATCGAAGACCTCGGCGTGATCGACACGCTCGATCTCGTGTTCGGCGCGGGTTTGACCGCGCTCACGGGTGAGACCGGTGCCGGTAAGACGATGTTGATCGAGGCCATCAACCTCCTCGTCGGTGGTCGCGCCGACACAGCCATCGTGCGACCCGGCTCGGCCGAAGCGCGGGTCGAAGGGCGATTCGTGATCGATGACGACGAGTACGTTCTCGCTCGTGTCGTACCTGCGGACGGCCGATCGCGTGCGTACGTGAACGGTCGGCTGGCAACGGTTTCGACGTTGTCCGAGATCGGAGCTCGACTCGTCGACGTCCATGGCCAGCATGCCCACCAGAGCCTGCTCGGGACGTCGACACAGCGCGCTGCGCTCGACCGCTACGGTGCCGTCGACCTCGAAGCGTTGCGTCAGGCGCGCGGGCGGCTGACCGAGATCGACGCGTCACTTGCAGCACTCGGCGGCGATACCCGCTCGCGCGCCCGTGAGCTCGATCTGCTGCGGTTCCAGGTGGCCGAATTGAGTGCGGCGAGTCTCGACTCGGTCGATGAAGAGGCCGAGCTCGATCAACTCGAAGACGTGCTCGCCGGCGCAGTCGCGCATCGTGAGGCGGGGCAGGCCGCGCTGGCGATGCTCGCCGACGATCTCGGAACGATCGACACGCTCGGCTCCGCCATTGCTGCCCTCGGTGGCCGCGCACCGTTCGACGCGATCAGTGACCGGCTGCGCGGCATCGCGGCAGATCTCTCCGACACCACGGACGACCTTCGTCACCTGACCGAGGACATCGAGGAGGACCCCGAGCGACTGGTCGAGATCCGACAGCGCCGCCAGATGCTGCGTGATCTTCGCCGCAAATATGGCGACACGCTGGCCGACGTGATCGAGTTCCACACCGCGATCGCTGAACGGTTGGAAGAGTTGGAGACGTACGACGCACGCGCCGAGGCGCTCGACCTCGACCGGGCGAGAGCATTGGCCGATGAGGCTGCTGCTGCGGCTGCCGTCGGTGCGGCACGTCGAGCCGCGGCCCCGCAGTTGGGCCGCGCCGTGCAAGAGCACCTTCGCGAGTTGGCGATGCCCCACGCCGAGCTGGCCGTCTCGGTTGGCGAGGACCCGGGCGACGACGTGTCGTTCCTGCTCGCTGCCAACCCGGGTTCACCGTTGCTCCCGTTGACCAAGGTCGCGAGTGGAGGCGAACTGGCGCGCAGCATGCTGGCCCTGCGGCTGGTGCTGTCCGAGGACCCGAGCACGCTGTTGTTCGACGAGGTCGACGCCGGCATCGGTGGCAGCGCGGCGGTCGCAGTCGGTCGGGCACTGGCCGGCCTCGCTGATCGGCACCAGGTGCTGGTCGTCACGCACCTGCCGCAGGTCGCTGCGCACGCGTCGACGCAGATCGTCGTCAGCAAGCAGGTCGCAGGTGGCGTCACGACTGCGTCGGCGCGAATCGTCAGCGGTGACGAACGCATCGACGAGGTCGCGCGGATGCTGTCGGGGCACGGCACGAGCAAATCCGCACGAGACCATGCCACAGAACTCCTCGATGACGGTCGGCGCCCCGCGTCCGACCGAACCCGAGAGAGCCGCAAAAGATAGTTCGCGAACACGCAGGTCACCGAGCGCGCGAGAGCGGGACCCACTCCTGCTGGGTGCGGTACACTGATATCCCGTCGTGGTTGTTGTTTGACGGGAGTGGTCAGTGCCGAAACACATTTTTGTGACGGGCGGAGTTGCGAGTTCGCTGGGGAAGGGCCTGACTGGTTCGTCGCTCGGTCGGCTGCTGAAGATGCGTGGCCTGCGCGTCACGATGCAGAAGCTCGATCCGTACATCAACATCGACCCGGGCACGATGAACCCGTTCGAGCACGGCGAGGTCTTCGTCACCGACGATGGCGGGGAGACGGACCTCGATCTCGGGCACTACGAACGATTCATCGACGAGCCACTGAGCCGCAACAGCAACGCGACGACGGGCAGCATCTATCAAGCCGTCCTCGCAGCCGAGCGTCGTGGCGACTACCTCGGCAAGACGGTGCAGGTCATCCCGCACATCACCGACGAGATCAAGCGCCGCATCAAGCGTCTCGCCAACGACGACGTCGATGTCGTGATCACCGAGGTCGGCGGCACGGTCGGCGACATCGAGATCCTTCCGTTCCTCGAGGCGATCCGCCAGTTCCGCAAGGAAGTCGGTCGAGACAACGTGTGCTACGTCCACGTCACACTCGTGCCGTTCATCGGGCCGAGCGGCGAGCAGAAGACCAAACCGACCCAGCACAGCGTGACCGAGTTGCGCAGCCGCGGCATCCAGCCGGACGTCATCGTGTGCCGCAGCGAAGAGCCGCTGAGCCTCAACCTGAAGCGCAAGATCAGCAACCTGTGCGATGTCGACGAGCGTGCCGTCGTCAATGCAGCCGACGCTCGCAACATCTACGAGTTGCCGCTGATTCTCCACGACGAAGGCTTCGACGACGTCGTCTGCTCGGTGCTCAAGATCGACGCGCCAGTCGACCTGTCGTCGTGGGAGAAGGTGGTCGCCAACGTCGAGGCCGCGACCACACCGGTCAAGATCGGCCTGATCGGCAAGTACATCGATCTCCAGGACGCGTACCTCTCGGTCGCCGAGAGCCTGCGCCACGCCGGCTTCCAACACGGGGCCAAGGTCGAGGTCGACTGGATCCAGGCCGAGGAGGTCGAGGGTCTGCTCGCCGCCGGCCGGCTCGCCGACCTCGACGGGATGCTGATCCCGGGTGGCTTCGGTGCACGTGGCATCGAAGGCAAGATCGCCGCAGCTGAGTACGCCCGCGAGCAAGGTTTGCCATGCCTGGGCATCTGCCTCGGCATGCAGGTGATGACGATCGAGTTCGCCCGCCATGTCCTGGGCATGGCCGATGCGAACTCGACCGAGTTCGACACGACCACCCACTTCCCCGTGATCGATCTCATGGTGAGCCAACGCGACATCAGCGACAAGGGCGGCACGATGCGGCTCGGCGCCTACTACGCGATCCTCGCCGAGGGATCCAAGGTCGCTGCCGCCTACGACGCGTCGGTGGTCAGCGAACGGCACCGTCATCGCTACGAGTTCAATTCGGACTATCGCAACCGATTCGAGGCCGCCGGGTTCGTGTGCTCCGGGACGTCGCCCGACAACCGCCTCGTCGAGTTCATCGAGCTCGCGGACCATCCGTTCTGGGTCGGCACTCAGGCGCACCCGGAGTTCAAGAGCCGTCCCGATCGGCCCCATCCGTTGTTCCGTGAGTTGGTCGCTGCATCGCTTGCCCGCCGCGCGGCGCGCGACGTCGCCGGCGCATCGCCGCAACACTTCGGAGCCCCGCATCTCGCCGAGCCGAACGTCACCCAGATCGTCGCGTGACCGGGTTTCGTCACCTCGGCGACCGGGTGGTCCACGAGGGGTACATCTGGAAGACGGTCGTCGGCGAGTTCGAGGCGCCCGACGGACGGCGGTTCGAGCGCGACATCGTCCGGTCGCCGGGCGCCGTCGCTGCCGTCCCACTGTTGTTCGATGCGGAGGGCAACGCATCGGTGGTGATGGTGCGCCAGTACCGCAGCCCCTACGACACTGACGTCTTGGAGATCCCGGCCGGCATGCGCGATGTCGCCGACGAGCCAACCGAGGTGACCGCATCTCGTGAACTGATCGAGGAAGTGGGACTCTGCGCCGGACGGATCGAGCCGCTGACCCAGTTCTACCCGTCGGCGGGGATGACGGACTCCGTGCTGCACCTGTTCCTCGCGACCGAGCTCACACCTGTCGACGTCGACCGGCACGGCCCCGAGGAAGACCACATGGAGATCGTGCACATGCCGTTCGAGGCTGCGCTCGGAATGGTCGAGCGGGGCGAGATCCATGATGCCAAGACGATCATCGGATTGCTGATGGTCGCCCGCCGCCTCGAACGAGGCGACCTCGGTCCGACCGCGCCGGCCCCGTGATCGTCGAGCTCCCGCGGGTGGCCGAGGAGTTCCTCTCCTGGATGGCGACCGAGCGTGGGCGGTCTCGGAACACCTTGGCCGCGTACCGTCGCGATCTCGCGTCGTACGCCGGATGGCTGAGCGAACACGGTGCGGACATGTCGTCCGTGACAACCGCGGCGATCGTCGAATTCGTCGGTTCCCGCCGATCGACTGCGGCGCCCGCAAGCGTCGCCCGACAGCTGGCGGCGATCCGGATGCTGCACCGATTCTTCGTCGATGAAGGGATCCGGGTCGACGACCCGACCGCCGACCTCGATGGAGTTCGCGTCCCGGCCGGCATTCCGAAACCACTGAGCGAGGACGAGGTCGCGTCTCTGCTCGCCGCCGTCAACGGTCATGATCCGGTCGCGCTGCGTGATCGGGCGTTGCTGGAGTTGCTCTACGCGACGGGTGCGAGAGTGGGCGAGGCGGTGGGGTTGTCGATCGGCGACATCGACCTGGAGTCCGGTCTCGTGCGATTGTTCGGCAAAGGGTCCAAGGAGCGGATCGTGCCATTCGGCCGACCCGCTCGCGCGGCGGTCGAGGCCTGGCTGTCACCCAGCGGTCGGCCGCACATGGCTCCGCTGCGTTGGGCTCGTCGCGGCGATGCCGAAGCGGTCTTTCTCAACCACCGCGGAGCGCGGATGACGCGCCAGTCGGCATGGCTCGTCGTGAGCACATATGGCGAAGCAGCAGGGCTGGCCAAGCACCTTTCGCCGCACGTCCTTCGTCACTCGTGCGCTACGCATCTGCTCGACCACGGCGCGGATCTGCGGATCGTGCAGGAGATGCTCGGCCACGCGTCGATCAGCACGACGCAGGTGTACACGAAGGTATCTCAGGAACGGTTGTGGGAGGTCTATCGAACCGCCCACCCTCGCGCCGGGCGCTCGCGGCCCGTCCACGGTGCGGCCTGACGTGGCCCACCTCGTGCGCCGGTTCGTCGGTGCGGTGTCGCGCCGACGCCCACCCGTCGCAGATGTGGCGTGGGCGACATCGTTGATGACGCCCAGCGAGGCCGAGTTGTGGGCACGCATGAGTGCGCCTGATCAGCGCCACAGCATCCACGTTGCGAGACGGTTCGAGGCCCAACTGGGTGGGGTTGGTTCACGGTCGGCGATGGCGGCTGCGCTCTTGCACGACATCGGCAAGCTCGACAGCGGGTTGGGAACGGCTGCGCGGGTCGTTGCCACTGTGGCTGGTCCGCGTACGCACCGCCTTCGGTCGTACCACGATCACGAACGGATCGGAGCGGACATGCTCCGGGCGGCCGGATCAGATCCTGAAACCGTCGCGCTCGTCGATGGGTCCTCGACAGACTCAGCCACGGTCGCTGCGCTGCACCGCGCCGACGACATCTGAGGGACCGCTGGGCCCGAGCACCTACGCCGGGACGAGGCCGATGTTGCGATATGCCCGCTCGACGGTGACCGAAGCAACGGCGCGGGCCTTGGCCGAGCCCGTGCGGAGCAGCGCCGCGAGTTGGCCGCGATCGGTGGTCAGCTCGGCGTAGCGAGCTTGGATCGGGCGGAGCAGTTCGATCACGGCCTCACCGGTGTCGGCCTTCAGCGGGCCGTACTGGGTGTAGTCCTTGGCGATGTCTTCGGTTGTGCGCCCCGTAGCGGCGGCGTGGATGTCGAGCAGGTTGCTGACGCCCGGCTTGGCTTCACGGTCGTAGCGCACCTCGGATTCGCTGTCGGTGACGGCGCGCTTGAACTTCTTCAGGATCAGTGCCGGGTCGTCGAGCATCGAGATCAGACCGGCGTCGTTGTTGGTCGACTTGCTCATCTTCGACGTCGGGTCCTGGAGGTCCATGACGCGCGCTCCGGCCTTCGGGGTGACGGCCTTGGGGATCACAAAGGTGTCGCCGAAGCGGCTGTTGAAGCGGATCGCGATGTCACGCGTGATCTCGATGTGCTGACGCTGGTCCTCGCCGACCGGCACCTCATCGGTGTCGTACAGCAAGATGTCGGCGGCCTGCAGGGTGGGGTAGGTGAACAGTCCGGCGGAGATGAACTCGCCCTCCCGCTTCGCCGTCTTGTCCTTGAACTGTGTCATCCGGCTGAGCTCGCCGTAGCTCGTGTTGCACTGCATCAACCAGCACAGCACCGGATGCTCGGGCACGTGGCTCTGCGCGAACACCGTCGAGACCTCGGGGTCGAGGCCGACCGCGAAGAAGATCGCTGCGAGCTCGACCGTGGCCAGACCCACGACATCGGGACGGTCGGACACCGTCAGAGCGTGCAGGTCGACGATGCCGTAGAACCCGTCGCAGTCGTACTGACCCGTCACCCAGTTGCGCAGCGCTCCGAGGTAGTTGCCGAGGTGCATGTCACCAGTTGGTTGGATACAGGAGAGGACACGGGTCACAACGTCAGGTTAACGACGCGGCAGGTGAACGCCGTCGTGATTTCGGCCGGCGGACATGTGTGGCGGTCCGAGGTTGTGCCGCGGCAGTAGCCTGGTCCGGTGGCCTATGACGTGTCGACCCCTGTGTTCGAAGGCCCCTTCGATCTGCTGTTGCACCTGATCCTGCGCGAGCAGGTCGACATCTACGAAGTCTCGCTGTCGACCATCGTCAACGCCTACCTGGCCGAGATCGATGCGCTGCAGTCGATCGAGCTCGACCTGGCCACCGAGTTCCTGCTGATCGCCTCGACGCTTGTTGAACTCAAGGCGCGACGGCTGCTTCCGGGCCGCGAGGACATCGACCTCGACGACGAGTTGGCGTTGTGGGAAGAACGCGACCTCCTCCTCGCCCGCCTGCTCGAATGCAAGACGTTCAAGGACGTCGCCGCTGTCTTCTCGCATCTGGCCGACGATGCCGACCGCGTGTTCGGCCGCGGCTGCGGTCCCGACGATCGCTTCGAGACGTTGCTGCCCGACCTCCTGGAAGGCATCAAGCCCCGTCACATCCACAGCGCCTTCCTGCGCGCGACGACGCCGAAGCCAGTGCCGGTCGTCGACCTGTTCCACGTGTCCGCGGTGCGCGCCAGCGTTGCCGACGCGATGACCGAACTGATCGACGAACTGCCGCGGGTCGGACGCATCTCGTTCCGCCGGCTGACCGATGGCCTGGTCGAACGGCTCGAGGTGATCGTCCGCTTCCTCGCGTTGTTGGAGCTGTTCAAGCAGGGGATGGTCGAGCTCGACCAGACCGAACGCTTCGGCGACATCGACATCGTGTGGGTCGCGAACCCGGACGCCGTGTCCGTGGGTGCCGCCCCGATCGACGACTACGAAGGCTGAACCATGACCGACCAGTTACCCGCCAGCGACACGCCGTCGCCCGCCAGCGACGCGCCGACCGCTGACATCGTCCGCGCAATCGAGGCAATCGTCCTCGTTGCCACCGAGCCCGTGGCGACGGACCAGTTGGCCCAGCTGCTCGAGCAGCCGGTCGCCGTCGTCAATGAGCTCTGCGTTCGGTTGGCCGATGCGTACGACGAAGCCGGGCACGGATTCCAGTTCGCCAAGGTGGCCGGTGGATGGCGCTACCAGACTCATCCCGAACTGTCGCCGTATGTCGAGCGGTTCCTGCTCGATGGTCAACGGCACCGCATGAGCGGAGCCGCGCTGGAAACCCTCGCGATCGTCGCGTACAAGCAGCCGATCTCGCGCGCCCAGATCGCGTCGATTCGAGGTGTCGACCCCGATGGCGTGCTGCGTACGTTGAGCGCTCGGGGTTACGTGACGCAGGTCGCGATCGACCCGGGGCCGGGGCAGGCCGCGTTGTTCGGCACGACTCCACAGTTCCTGGAGAAGCTCGGTCTCAACTCGCTGTCCGACCTTCCGCCGTTGGCCGAGTTCGTGCCGGGTGCCGACGTTGTCGAAGCACTCGAGCACGGGCTCCGCGCGCCTGACGCGGATCCGAAGCAGTTGCGAAACTCCACGCCGGACCTCTCGTGACCGACCGCCCCCTCGAGCGGCCACTGTGGGAGCAGTGGGAGGAGCAGCGCGCTCTCGCCACCGGCGACCGGTTGCAGAAGGTGCTTGCGTTGCGCGGCTGGGGCAGCCGCCGGGTCTGCGAGGAGATGATCGCTGCGGGTCGAGTCACCGTCAACGGCGAAGTCGCGGTCCTCGGTCGGCGAGTCGACACCGACACGGATGCGGTCGAGGTCGACGGTGTACGCATCGGCCTTCGTCCTGACTTCGTGTACTACCTGCTCAACAAACCGGCCGGCGTGATCACCACCGCCAGCGATCCGCAGGGTCGGCCGACGGTCGTCTCGCTCGTGCCGGACGAACCCCGGGTCTTCTCGGTCGGTCGGCTCGACGTCGACACCGAGGGCCTGTTGCTGCTCACCAACGACGGCGACCTCGCCAACCGAATTGCCCACCCGAGCCACGGCGTGGAGAAGGAGTACCTCGCTCACGTCGGCGCCGATGTTCCCGGTGGGGCCCTTCGTGCACTGCGCGAAGGAGTCGAGCTGGACGACGGCATGACAGCGCCGGCCAAGGCGAGTCAGGTCAGCCCGGGTCTGTTGCGGATCACGATCCACGAAGGCCGCAACCGTCAGGTCCGGAGGATGTGCGAGGCGATCGGCTTTCCCGTGCAGCGTCTGGCCCGCGTCCGCGTCGGTCCGTTGCGCGATCCATCACTCGCTCCGGGTGACTGGCGCAGCCTGACGGTGGATGAAGTCAAGCAGTTGGTGGAGGCCGTCGCCGGCAGCCCGCGCAGCTACGATCGTCGCTCGTGATGACGCAGCGTCGGGCCAACATCATCGGACTCGGTCTGATCGGCGGATCGGTCGGCTTGTCCCTGCGCGAACGCGGGTGGTACGTCCACGGCGACGACCACGACCAGTCCCGAGTGGACCGCGCCCTCACGTTGGGCGTGCTGGACGCTCAAGGTCTGGCAGAGGATGTCGAGGTCACCTTCGTGGCCACACCCGTCCTGACGGTCGCCGACCAGATCAAACGGGCGCTGGCCGAAACCACCGGATTCGTGACCGACGTCGGCAGTGTGAAGGGCGCGATCTCCGCTTCCACCGATGATCCGAGATTCGTCGGTGGGCATCCGATGGCGGGAAGCGAACTCGAGGGACTGGATGGCGCCGACGCATCGATGTTCACCGGTGCCGTGTGGGTGCTGACGCCCACTGCGTCGACGTCTGACCTCACGTTTGCCGGTGTGGCCTCGATCGTGGCCGAATTCGGAGCCGACGTCGTGGTACTCGAACCAGAGCGTCACGATCAGGTCGTCGCCGTGGTCAGCCACGTGCCGCACCTTGCCGCGGCCACGTTGATGGGCCTGGCGTCCGAGCGCGGTGAAGAGCATGCCGCGCTGCTGCGGCTCGCTGCGGGCGGCTTCCGCGACATGACACGCATCGCCAGTGGCCATCCGGGCATCTGGCTCGACATCTGCGCCGAGAACCGCGACGCGATCCTCAGCGGTCTCGACGGTCTCATCGACGGCCTGCGGCGGATGCGCGAGATCGTGCGCGACGATGACCGCAGCGCGCTGCACGAGCGTCTGCGCCAGGCCCGCGAGGCTCGTGCCAACCTGCCCACCCGGGGGACACATCCGAACGAACTGGCCGAGATTCGCATCCCGATCCCGGACCGCCCTGGTGCGGCAGCCGAAGTCTTCACCCTCGCAGCCGAGCTCGGTGTCAACATCTCCAGCTTCGAAGTCGTCCACAGTGTCGAGGGCAACCGCGGTGTTGCGATCGTGTTGATCGACGCCACCTACGTCGATCTCTTCCGTGGCGGTCTGCTCGCGCGCGGCTTCCGCCCCGCCGTGCAGCGGCTCGACTGATGGACGTCGGTTCGGAACACGCGGTGCGACCGGCGCTCGGGCCGTTGGACGCCGTCGTCGAGGTACCCGGCAGCAAGAGCATCGCCAACCGTGCGCTGGTCTGCGCGATGTTGGCCGACGGTGTCTCGGTGTTGCGCAACGTGCCCGCCGGCGATGACACGATGGCGATGCTCGCCTGCATCGAGCAACTCGGCGCGGGCGTCGCACGCGACTTCGTCAACGTCGACGTTCACGGCACGGCCGGACGGCTGCGACCTGGTCCACTCTCGCTCGACTCGCAGCTGGCCGGCACGACGTCTCGGTTCGTGACGGCGCTGTGCGCGCTCGGCACGGGTGAGTACACGATCGACGGGCTGCCACCGCTGCGCGGTCGGCCGATGGCACCGCTGCACGACGCGCTGGCAGCACTCGGCGTCGGCGTGCAGCCGGGGGAGACGTGGGGTCACCTGCCGGTCACCGTGGTGGCGCTCGACCGGGCCGATGCATCAACCACGACACGGGCCACCGTTTCGATCCGCGGCGACGTGAGCAGCCAATACATCACTGCGCTGATGCTGATCGGGCCGTACCTTCGGGGCGGGTTGCGGATCGAGTTGACCACACCCTTGGTCTCGCGGCCGTACATCGGAATCACCGCGGCGGTGATGGCCAGTTTCGGGGTCAACGGCGTTGTGGTCGGCGACGACGCCGTGACGGTCCCCGCAGGCGTGTACACGGCGCAGGACTACGAGATCGAGCCGGACGCGAGTTCGGCCAGCTACCCGTTGGCCGCTGCGGCCATCTGCGGCGGACGTGTTCGCGTCCCAGGCCTCGGCCCGCACGCGTTGCAGGGCGACGCAGCCTTCGCCGACGTGTTGGGCGAAATGGGCTGCAACGTGAGCCGAGACGAGACCGGCACCACCGTTGCCAGGGACGTGCCACTGATCGGAGTCACGATCGACATGGCCGATCTGTCCGATCTCGTGCCGACGCTGGCGGTCGTCGCCGCCTTCGCGACGACGCCGACGATCATCTCCGGCGTTGGTTTCATCCGTCACAAGGAAAGTGATCGGCTCGGCGACCTGTCGTCGGAACTGCGCAAGTGCGGCATCGACGCGGGCGAATCGGACGACGGGATGCGCATCGCCCCAGGCCTCGGATCGGGAGCGGCCCTTGATACGCATCACGACCATCGGCTGGCAATGGCGTTCGGGGTGATGGGCCTCGGCCTCGCCGGTGTGCGTGTCCGCGATCCGGAAGTCGTTTCCAAGAGTTGGCCGCAGTTCTGGGTCGCGCTCGACGCGATGAGCCTCGAACGCGGTGAGGTCGCCCGATGAGCACGACGGTGGCCGCCTTCGACGTCGATGGCACGTTGACCGTGCGTGATTGTGTGGTGCCGTTCCTCGAGCGCTTGGCGGGTCGTGCGCGACTCGTCGGTGGCGTGGCGATCCATCCGTTGGCTGTGACCGGCGCTGCGATCCGTCGTGACCGTGATCGGTTCAAAGCCTTGGCGATCCGCGCCGTCTTCTCCGGTCGCGACGCTGCTTCGGTAGCGGCGCGAGGCACAGCGTTCGCGGCGATGGTCCACGCGGAATGGATGCGCCCCGACACGTCGGCCCGCCTCGCATGGCACCGTCGCGAGGGACACGCTGTGGTCTTGGTCTCGGCGTCGCTCGGGCCGTACCTGCATCCGCTCGGTGAACTGCTCGGTGCTGATGGTGTGCTGTGCACCGAGGCCGCGCTGGGCGACGATGGTCGATACACGGGTCGCCTGATGGGCGACAACTGTCGCGGACCGGAGAAGTTGCGACGCCTGCGCACATGGCTGGCGGAACGTGACCTCAGCGACGCCGAGATCTGGGCGTACGGCGACAGTGCCGGCGACCGCGAGTTACTCGCCGCTGCGCATCGACCGATGCTGGTCAAAGACATCCGAATCTCTGCCGAACCGGCTGCATCGTGAAGCTCCTCCGGGCTCTGGTGAAAGAGGCGCGGCCGAAGCAGTGGGCCAAGAACGTGTTGGTCTTCGCCGCACCGGGAGCCGCGGGCGTCCTGACACACGTTCACTCGCTGGTCCGCGCCGTCGTCATCTTCGTCGCGTTCTGCATGGCCAGCGCCGGCACGTACTTCTGGAACGACATCCGCGACGTCGATGCCGACCGGCTGCACGCCAAGAAGCGGCATCGTCCGATCGCGAGCGGCGCCGTACCGCTCCGAGTTGCGCGCGTCGTCGGGACTGCTCTGTTGCTCGCCGGGCCCGCTCTCGCATTCGTGACTCGTTGGCAGGCCGGTGTCGCGTGCGTGGTGTACGTCGTTCTGACCACCACCTACACGACCATCTTCAAGCACATTGCCGTCGTCGACCTCGTCGCTGTCGCGGCCGGGTTCGTCGTGCGGGCCATTGCCGGCGCTGCCGCGACGAACGTACCGATGAGCTCGTGGTTCGTGCTCTGCACATCGTTCGGCTCGCTGTTCATCGTGACCGGAAAGCGATACGCCGAGCTGCGCGAGCTCGGAGATGCGCCATCGCTGGCGAGGGCAACGCTGGACGCGTACTCGCTCGGCTTCCTGCGCATCGTGCTGTCGGTGAGCTGTTGTGCGACCGTTGTGTCGTATTGTGTGTGGGCATTCGAGGGCAAGGTCGTGCGCGGGATCGGGAGCACCCATGTCATCGCCGCGCCGTCGGGCTCGCACGCGTTGCTGTTCTACCAGCTGTCCATCATCCCGATGTTGACGGCCCTGCTGCGTTATCTGCTGATCCTCGAGCAGGGTCACGGTGCCGCGCCAGAGGAGATCTTCGCTTCCGATCGCACACTTCAGGTGCTCGGTGTCTTGTGGGTGGCGATCTTCGCCACGGGGGTGTACGTGTCATGACCAAAACGTTCGCGGAGATCCTGCGCAGTGTCGGCGACGTCGACGGATGGATGTCGCCCGATCAGGCCGAGGCGCTGTACGACGCCGCTTCGGCATGTCACGCCGGCGACCAGATCGTCGAGATCGGCAGCTTCCGCGGGCGGAGCACGATCGTGCTGGCATCGGCTGCGGCTGACGGAGTCGCGGTCGTCGCGATCGATCCTCACGCGGGCAACGATCGTGGCCCGCAGGAGCTCGACGGTTTCGCCGATGAGGCGGAAGCCGACCACGACATCTTCAACGCCAACCTGGCCGCAGCCGGCGTGTCGAATCGGGTCCGTCACGTCCGGGCGATGAGCGACGCCGCGCACGCCGAGGTCGACGGCGAAGTCGCGGTGTTGTACGTCGACGGCGCCCATCGGTACGGTCCTGCGCGTCAGGACATCCGCGACTGGGGCAGGCGCGTGCGCCCGGGTGGCACGATGCTGATCCACGACTCGTTTGCGTCGATCGGCGTCACGCTCGCAATCGTTCGTGAGCTGATGTTCGGAACGCGGTTCCGCTACATCGGTCGCGCTCGGTCGATGACGATCTATCACGCCGACCTCGACGGCAGCGGTCGCAGCCGAGCGGTGAATGCGCTTCGTCAGATCGCCCAGCTGCCGTGGTTCGCCAAGAACGTGCTCGTCAAGGTGCTGCTGACGCTCAAGCTCGGCCGCTTGTGGAAGGTTGCTGGACGCCCCGAACCTGAGTGGCCCTACTAGCCTGCAGCCCGTGCAGATGTCGAGATTGACCGGTTGGGGCAGGACCGCCCCCAGCGGAGCGAGACTGCTCCCGGTCAGCCGCAACAATGTCGCCGAAGCGGTCGCGACTGCGCCAGCTCGAGGCGCGTTGGTTCGTGGGCTGGGCCGGTCCTATGGCGACGCGGCGCAGAACGGCGGCGGATTGGTGATGCGCCTGGCCGGTGATGCGGCCGAGGCCGTACTCGATCCCGTGGCGCACGAGGTCACGGTCGGCGGCGGCGTCAGCATCGACGATCTGTTGCGCGTCCTCGTGCCGCGCGGCTACTTCGTCCCGGTCACGGCCGGCACGCGATTCGTCACCATCGGCGGAGCAATTGCCAGTGACATCCACGGCAAGAACCACCATGGCGAGGGTTCGTTCGGGAGCCACGTCCGCTCGATGACACTGTTGAAGGCCGACGGGTCCACCGTTGTGCTCACCCCCACGCTGCACGCTGAGCTGTTCTGGGCCACGATGGGCGGAATGGGCCTCACGGGGATCGTGCTCGAGGCGACCTTCGGAGTGTTGCCGATCGAGTCCAGTCTGTGCATTGTCGACACAACTCGGGCACACGACCTCGATCACATCTTGACCCTGATGGAAGAGGGCGACCACCTCTACCGGTACGCCGTGGCGTGGATCGACCTGATGGCCAAAGGCCGCCACCTCGGACGCAGCATCCTGTCGCGCGGCGACCACGCCCGTCTCGATCAATTGACCGGACCTGCTGCCGAAACGCCATTGGCATACCACGCCGACACGTTGATCAGCGTCCCGCCAGTCATCCCGATGAGCGGCGTGAATGCGCTCACCACCAAAGCCTTCAACGAGGTCTGGTTCCGCAAGTCACCGATGTATCGCCGTGACGAGTTGCAGTCGATCCCGCACTACTTCCACCCGCTCGACATGATCGCCAACTGGAACCGGGGATACGGGCCGCGCGGCTTCGTCCAGTACCAGATCCTGGTGCCCTTCGGCGAAGAGTCGGCACTGCGCACAGTGATCGAGCGCTTGGCTGCGTCCGGTGCATCGAGCCCGGTGACGGTGCTCAAACGCTTCGGCGCGGCCAATCCGTCGCCGCTGAGCTTCCCCGCTCCGGGTTGGACGCTGACGCTCGACATCCCGTCGGGGACCAAGGGTTTGAACGGGCTGCTGCACGAGCTCGACTGCGTGGTGCTCGACGCCGGTGGCCGGCACTACATGGCCAAGGATTCGCACACGACCCCGATGGCGATCAAGCGTGGCTACCCTCGGTTGGCCGAGTGGCAGGCGATCCGCAACGAGGCAGATCCGGATCGGGTGTGGCAGAGCGATCTCGGCCGTCGACTCGGCTTGCTCGACTGACCAATTCCCCCGACGCGCCCGCGCGACGAACCAAGGACAACCATGCAGAACTCATTCGGCCAACCTCAGACCATCCTGCTCCTCGGCGGCACCAGCGACATCGGGCTGGCGATCGTGCGCAAGCTCATCTCTCCGGCGTTGCGGCACGTCGTGCTCGCTGTCCGCGATCCCGAGGCCTCGACCGCGACGGTCGCCGAGCTGTCGGTCGGTGGAGTGACGGCGAGCGCGGTGGCGTTCGATGCGACGTCGTTCGACGAGCACGTCGCGTTGGTGGAGCGAGTCGCCGCCGACGTGGGTGACATCGATGTGATCGTGATGGCGTTCGGCGTGCTCGGCGAGCAGTCCGACTTCGATGCCGACCCGGCAGCAGCCGCGACAGCAGTGACCATCAACTACACCGGCTCGGTCAGCGTCGGCCTTGCATCAGCTGCCCAGCTGCGCAAGCAGGGGCACGGTTGTCTGATCGTGTTGTCGAGCGTCGCCGGCGAACGAGTGCGCAAGGCGAACTTCGTCTACGGCTCGTCGAAGGCCGGCCTCGACGGGTTCGCCCAGGGTCTCGGCGATTCGCTGGACGGCAGCGGCGCCAGCGTGCTGATCGTTCGCCCCGGATTCGTTCACTCGGCGATGACGGCGGGGATGAAGGCCGCTCCGTTCGCGACGACCCCCGAAAAGGTGGCCGAGGTGACGGTCGACGGCCTGGTCAAGGGCAAGCGAATCGTATGGGCACCGGCGGTGCTGCGCCCGGTGTTCAGCCTCCTGCGGCACGTACCTTCGCCGATCTTTCGCCGACTTCCGCTGGGCTGACGCCGTCGCCCGTGGTGCACCGGTGATAGAGCAGGACCAGCGCCTGCTCGTAGTTGCCGACGAGGCAGAAGTCGTGGGCGACGACCTGATTCGGTGCATCAGAGCCGAAATCGGACGATGCATTGGGCTCGTTCCAGCCGGTCCAGAAATTGGTGAGGATCAGCCAATCGGCGGACTTCACGTCGTTGGCCAATGACGAACCCGCTTTGTCGGCCAGACCCGGATCCATCTCGATGTAGTACGTGGCCGGGACGAGCTCGGGGAACATGTAATAGAACATCACGTCGCTGTAGATGGTGCGGCTGAGGTCTGCCGGCCCGACCAGCAGGCGCTGACCCGGCTTCGTCATCCGGGCGAGGTCGGCGATGACGGCGTTCGACGAGATCGCGAGCTCGGGGTTGCCCATCCAGAACTCGCGGCCGCGGTACTTGACCTCGAACGGATACCGCTTGTTGCCGACGCTGACGCGCGTCTGAAGCAGGTAGGCGCGATACGTGAAGAACGGGCAGACGACGAGGAAGACAGCCGCGATCGCACCGATCGCCAGCAGTGTGCGAGGACGGTGACCGACACGCGGCACACGGCGCTGGATGATCTCGATCAACGTGACCGGGATGAGCGCGAAGCAGATGCACACGACCCACGCGAGATGGGTGGAGTCCGGCCGCTGCCAGGCCTGGGGCGTGATGCCGAGGCCGAACAGCGCCCCGATCATCAGGGTCGAACCGCGACGGCCGGCGTTGCCCGACTTCAGGCTGCGGTTGGCGACCAAGACCGTGCCGACGGCAACGATGAACGTCGCGAAGAACCAGATGAACAGCTGATGGTTGGCGCTCAATGCCGGGACGCGCCACCACGGTGGCGAACCTTCGGCGACGGCCTGGAGTGCCCCGTCGATCACGCTCCAGCTCGGCGGATGGGGCAGTTGGCGTCCCGGACGAAGGTGCAGCACGGGGTCGAGCACCATGCCCCGGAAGCTGGGGCCGACACCGGCCACGACGAGGTGGATGACGAGTGGGATCAACCCGGCGGCGAAACCGATGCCGAGTGGGCGCCACGAGCGGCGGCGGCGGAGCAGCAGCCAGCCGTGCGCGAGCCCGAGGGCGATGATCAGGTCGGGTCGATAGCAGAGGGCCAGGCCGGCGAGCATGCCGGCGACAGCGAGGTTGCGGGTGACCCTTGCCCGCAGTTCGGCTGCGTCGACGCGGTCGGCGAGGTGCAGCGCCCGGACGGCGAACACGGTGCTCCACAATCCGAGTGCGACACCGCCCTCCCACGCGAGCGCGGACAGCCCGATCGGTGTCAACACCAGCAGCGTGCAGGCGATGGCACACGTCGTCGCGGCCACACGTCCCCACGCCCGCGTGAGCGCGTAGATGCCGAAGATGATGCCGAGGTGCTGCAGCAGACCGAAGGTGCGTTCGCTCGCGAGAGAATGACCGAACAACCCGTACCAGCCGACGAGAACGTCGAGCGACCCGGGTCCGTAGAGGTGCAGGAAGTCGACGTTCGGGATCTTGCCCTCGCGCAGTCGCGCCGGGAAGACGAGCATGAACGCTTCCTCCATCGAGCTGCCGGTCGCGGCGTACAGCCCGCGCAAGGGCAGCGCGATCACGGCAACCACGAGTGCGAGGCATGAGATGTCGGGCAGCGACAGTCGCCGGAACAACCGGTCGCCCAACACGAAGGCCCGGTGGGTGGCGTCCAGGTTGGGGTCGATGCCGGTGTCGACGCGGGTATCCGGGTTGCTTGTCAGCTCTGCAGGGGCACCGGGCGCTGACACAGGCAGTGATGCTAGGGGCTTTTCCGGTCGAGGCGGGGGAGGGCTCGATTTGTCTTCTACGCTGGTCGGCCATGGGACTCGGGGAGCTGACCAGCGGCGTGCGCGCGGCATGAGCTCATCTCCCGAGATCGACGAATACGTCGCCAAACTGGCCGATCTCGGCGTGCGTCGGCTGCACGTCCTCGCCTGGCGCGACCTCGACGACGATGACGCCGGCGGCTCGGAGTTGCACGCGCACGAGTTCATGAGCCGTTTTGCCGAGGCCGGTTTGCAGGTGGTGCATCGGACGTCTGCTGCCGTCGGCCAGCCATCGACCGCGCATCGATCGGGCTACGACGTCGTCCGACGGGGGAGTCGATACAGCGTGTATCCGCGCGCGGTCGCCTCGGAGATCGTCGGCCGGATGGGCCCGTTCGACGCACTGGTCGAGGTGTGGAACGGCGTGCCCTGGCTCAGCCCACTGTGGTGTCGTAAGCCGCGGATCATGTTCCTGCATCATGTCCATGGCCCGATGTGGAACCAGTTGCTGCCGGGGCCGTTCGCGGCGGCCGGCAGGCTGATGGAGACGCGGCTCGCGCCCCCGCTGTACCGCAGGACGAGAACGTTGACGCCGTCGGAAGCCACCCGGGACGAGCTGATCGCGATCGGCTTCCATCCCGACCTCGTGACGGCGGTGCCCAATGGTGTCGAGCCCTTCTTCCAGCCCGGCGGTGTGCGCTCGGTCGAGCCGTTGGTGATCGGCGTCGGCCGCTTGGCGCCAGTGAAGCGTTTCGACCAGCTCGTCGCAGCGGCGATCGTCGCCCACGAACGGGTGCCCAACATGCGTCTGACGATCGTCGGTGAAGGGCCCGAACGCTCGCACATCGAGGGCATGATCCGCGCCAATGACGCTGATTCGTGGATCACGCTCGCGGGTCGGCTCGACGAACAGGCACTGCTCGATCTCTATCGGCAGGCGTGGGTCGTCAGCAGCGCGTCGCTGGCCGAAGGTTGGGGCCTCACCGTGACCGAGGCCGCAGCGTGCGGCACACCAGCCGTCGTCACCGACATCAGTGGTCACCGGTGCAGCGTGATCGCCGGCTCGACCGGAGTGCTCGCCGATCTCGAACATCTCGGCGATGCCATGGCCGACGTCTTGCTCGACGATGCCGGCCGCACGGCGATGGGTGCAGCCGCTTTGGCGCGGGCGCGAACTCTGACATGGGAGGCATCCGCGTTGGGCGTGATGGCGGCGCTGCACGGCGAGGCATTGCGAGTCGCCCAACGCA
The DNA here is from genome assembly GCA_038227995.1 of Acidimicrobiales bacterium. GTDB lineage: Bacteria > Actinomycetota > Acidimicrobiia > Acidimicrobiales > Ilumatobacteraceae > WLMZ01. Next base: position 76,995 of record JBBRPP010000014.1, on the reverse strand, counting down.
AGGCGACGCGGTATCCCACGGCCCGCCATGCGTAAGAACCTGCGCCTGATCCTGCTCCTGACGGCGATCACGTGCGTACCGCTGGTGGTCGCGTTGATCGCCCTCACCCGGACGCATTGGTCGCCGGTGTTGGATCTGGCGATGACCGAATTGCGGGTGCGTGATGTGGGCACGAGACACACGCCTCTCGTCGGTCTTCCGGGGCGGATCGGCACGATCCCGAACCAGGGCAGCCACCCGGGCCCGATCAGTTTCTACCTCCTCGCTCCCGTCTATCGGGTGCTCGGCGAGACGTCGTGGTCGCTCGAACTCGGCACCGCGCTGATCCACATCGTGACGGTGGCATTCGTCCTCGTCCTCGCGTTCCGGCGCGGCGGTCGGCGGATGGTCATTGCTGCGGGCGTGCTCGTGGCGGTCGTGCTCCGCGGTTACGGCGCGAATGTCCTCACCCAACCGTGGAACCCGTATCTCCCCGTCGTGCCGTGGCTGCTGGTGCTGTTCGCGGCATGGTCGTTGCTCGAGGGCGACTCGGTCGCCGTGCTGGCCTTCGTCATCGCCGGCTCGATCTGCGCCCAGACCCATGTTCCATACGTGGGTCTCGTCGGTGGGATGGGCGTGTTGCTGCTCGGCTGGCTGCTCGTTCGGGGCCGCGTCGGCCAGGCCGTCGAGATGCCGAACATCCGGCGGTGGACGCTGATCTCCGTGGGCGTGGGTGTGATCCTGTGGCTGCCGCCGGTCGTCGACCAGTTACGCCACACACCCGGAAACCTGTCGATGCTGAGTGACTACTTCCGCAACCCGCCCGAACAGAACGTCGGCGTCGGAGAAGGTGTGAAGCTGCTGCTTCGCCAGCTCAACGTGTTTCGCCTGATCGGTGGCGCGTTCAGACACAGCGACTACTTCAAGGTCGCGTCCTTCGATCTCACCGGATCGGTGCTGCCGGGATTGCTGTTCCTCGCGATCTGGATCGCCGCGGCCGTGACGGCATACCGGATGCGTTACCGACTGTTGATCCACCTCCACGCCGTGATCGGTGTGTCGTTCCTGCTCGCCGTCGTTGCGATGGCTCGCATCTTCGGCAAGGTCTGGTACTACCTGACGTTCTGGGCGTGGGGCATCGTGGCGCTCGCGACCTTCGCCGTGGTGTGGACTGTCGTCGCGCGACTGCGGCAGGTCGCGCCCGAATGGCTGCCGCGCACGGATCGGATGTTCGTCGTCGGCTCGTCGACTCTGCTCGGACTCTCGACGCTTGCCTTCTCGTACAGCGCGGCGCACCTGAAGCCGCCGGAGAACCACCTGTCGAGACCACTCGGTGCCGTCGTCGGACCGACGGCCACCGCGCTGACGGACGGAACCGGTGCGGCCGACGGCAAGGCCGGTACATATATCGTGACCTGGAGCGATGTCGCCTACTTCGGCTCGCAGGCGTATGGGCTGGTGAACGAACTCGACCGCCGCGGGTTCCATGTCGGCATGTCCGACTACCAGCACGTGCCCATCACCCAGCAGCGTGTCATCGATCCGGCGACGGCAACGGCCGAGATCCATCTCGCAACCGGCGCCTTCGTCGACGAATGGAAGAAGAGGGCCGATGCGGTCGAGGTCGCCTTCTTCGACCCACGCAGCGCTTCCCAACATGCCCGCTACGACTCGCTGCGCACCGAGGTCATCGCAGCATTGATGCATCTGCACGCCGATGACCTGGTGCCGACTGTCGATACGAACCTGTTCGGCGTCGAGACCGATCCGCGTGTGCCACCGGACGTGCAGAGCAGAATCGACGAGATGTTGAACCTGGGTCAGCCGACCGCGGTTTTCATCGTTCCGTCGAGCACCTCTGGCCCCTGATCCGGGTCATCGACAGACGTCGGCGAACGGCGTTCTTGCAACCGATCGATGACCCACGACACGCTCGCGGCGGCAGCGATTGCCATGTACGGGAGCAGCGGGATGTGGAACCGCGGGTTGCCCCACAACTCGATCGGGATCAACAGCAGGAACAGCGCGGGAATCGCGATCAATGCCCGTCGTGGGCCGAACAGCGCGTCGCGCTTCCAACCCCGGAACATGAGCCCGATGCCGGCGAGCCCGAGGATCCAGGCCACCCGGAAGTACCAGTCAGCCGTGATGTTCATGACCGAACGGACACCGTGCCTGAACGTGATCCCCGACCCGTTGGTCTCGACCTCGTCATAGATCGCATGGTCGTTGTTCATCATCAGCCTGAACCGCAGGGGCGTCTGGCGCAGCTCTTCGCCCGGGTGGTCGAGGATGAAGTGGATCGCGGCCTTGGTGTTGGCCGGGTTGCGAATGGCTTCCGGCAAGTTGTGGTCCGCACACCATCGGTGATCCGACCAAGCGAACCCACCGTTGGAGCCGACGTAGCGCGACAGACACAGCGTGTCGCCGAGATTGTTCGAGAAGGGGACCAGGCGGTGAAAGCGGACCTCGTTGCGAATCGTCCACGGCACCAGCACGACGCCGATCACGAGCAGCGTCCAGCCGAGATGACGGAGCGCCTGGCGCCAACCGCGGCCCGCGCACCACACGGCGACCACCAAGGCCAACAGCAACGGCAGCGAGAACGGTCGGACGACGGCCGACCAGCCGAGTGCGAGGCCGAACCAGAGCAATCGCTTCGTCGACATCGGCCCGGCGGCCCAATCGTGATCGACCACGATCGCCATCGCGATCAGCATGAAGAAGATGAACGAGGTCTCGATCGAGTACGTGCCGACCTCGGCGATGAGGCTCGGAAACAGGGCCACGATCCCGGCCGCGATCAGCGCCGTGCGGTGATGGAATGCTTTGCGGGCGATGAAGTACACCAGCGCGACCGATCCAGTCGACATCAACACCTGCAGGATCGCGGTCAGCTTCGGCTGGTTGTCGGGAAGCGGCGTGTGCAGGCCGAACCAGTACACGATGCCGAGCAGCATCGGCCAGCCCACCGGATAGTACGACGTCGCGTTGCCGCTGCTGACGAAGCTGTAGCCATTGCTGCGGGGCACGACCTTGTAGGCGACATACCCGCGGAAGTGAGCCATCTCGTTGCCGTAGTACCAGTAGGAGTACTCGTCGCCGACGGTGTTCGGCACTGCTCGCATCGTCCACAGACCCCAAACCAGGCGCAACACGAAGGCAACACCGACCACGATCGCGAAGCTGCGACCGTGGCGGGTGCGAAGGAACGCCCGAAGGCGGACGGCGAGTTGCATTCGGCTCGATTCCGGACGTGGGCGGGGCTTCGTGCTCCGCGATGCGGCTGGTAGTTTACGTGTTCGTGTCGCCGCCGGGGTTCGATGTAACGGTGCCACCGATGGTCGATGTGACGGTGCCGGTCTTCAACGAGGCCCATGTGCTTGCGTCCAGCATCGCGACGCTGAGCGAGTACCTCACGGCCCATTTCCCATTCACGTGGCGGGTCACGATCGTCGACAACGCCTCGACCGACGACACACTCTCGATCGCGCACGCTTTGGCGCACGACAACGACCACGTGCAGGTGATCCACCTGGAACGCAAGGGGCGCGGCCTGGCGTTGCGCGAGGCGTGGATGGCCAGCGACGCGACCGTCGTCGCTTACATGGACGTCGACCTGTCGACCGGGCTCGACGCGCTGCTGCCGCTGGTTGCGCCGCTCATCACGGGACACAGCGACCTCGCGATCGGATCACGCCTGGCGCGCGGTGCGACCGTTGCGCGCGGGCCTCGGCGCGAGATCGTGTCGCGGACGTACAACGTGATCTTGCGAGTCGTGTTCGCCAATCACTTCCGCGACGCGCAATGCGGTTTCAAGGCGATCCGCACCGACCTGGCCCGGCTGCTGTTGCCCGAGGTCGAGGACAACGGCTGGTTCTTCGACACGGAACTCTTGCTGCTCGCCGAACACAACGGCCTTCGCGTGCACGAGGTTCCGGTGGACTGGGTCGACGACCCGGACAGTCGGGTGAACGTCACACGCACTGCAAAGGATGATCTGCGCGGCGTCGCGAGGATGGCTCGATCGTTCCTGCGCGGCGGCGGGCGGATCGATCTCGGCGCGCATCGGCGGGCGCCGCTGCGCGACGACATGGGTCGCCAACTCGTCAGCTTCGGTGCGGTCGGCGCGGTCAGCACCGCGATCTCGTTGACGTTGTTCCTGCTCCTGCGCAATGCGGTGCATCCTCAGTTCGCCAACGTCATCGCCTTGGCCTCGACCGCCTTGGCGAACGCGTGGGCCAATCGGCGATTCACGTTCGGCCACCGGGGGCGTGGTGACCGGAGTCGCCGCGTCATGGGCGGTCTGGTCGTCTTCGTGACCACGGTCGCGGTGTCGTGTGGTGCATTGGCGCTGACACTGTTGGCCGACGGGGGAGCGATCGCTCAGTCGGTCACGCTCGTCGTCGCCTGGATCGCCAGCGCCGTGGTCCGTTTCGCGCTGCTGCGTTCGTGGGTGTTCCGCGATCCGCCGACCGAGGCCGGAGCAACGGTGATCGTCACCCGCTCGTAGCGTTCAGCCGGTCGGCAGCGCGGCGATGAAGACGCCAACGGTCGACGGTGTCACCTGTTCTCGCAACGCACTGGTCTGCCGGAACAGATCGGCATCCTCGTCGGGTAGGACAAGGGCGCCGGCGGCGACCAGGGTCGCGACAGCGCCGGTGTCGACGAGTTGCTGCGCATCGATGGACGCGTCGTCGATCGATGCGACGGTGATCCCCGGGTAGGTTCCGCTCTCGACGGCCGAGCGACCCTGCGGGGTGAGCGTGAGCCCGACAGCCGAGATGACGTCGACCATCTGCTGCTCGCCGTCGGTGAGCGTGCCGATCTGCTCTCGGCTCAGCGGGCTCGCCAGCGCGATGCGCTCGTCACCAGCGGGGAACACCAACGCGTCGTGCTCATCTCGCAGGAACATTCGCAGGTGGGCCTGGCCCGTGAATCGACGGGCTTCACCGAGCTGTCGGATCAGCCCGGGATCGGTGACGAAGAAGTCGACGCCGTTGCGTTGCAACGCTGCCATCACGACGGCCGCGTAGTTGTCGAGGAAGCGCAACCCGGTGACGTCGAACATCACGCTGTCGAGGGGGAGAACGCGATCGAGTTGACGATCGAGCTGACGGCCGCTGGCCTGGGCGAACTGATCAGCGCTGGGTCCAGCCAGCTGGACATAACCGGGAATGTTGATCGCGCTGAAGATCGCGATCACGGCGAACGACGCGCTGAGAGCACCGCGACGCGGCAGCCGAGCATCAGCGAGATGGCCACCGATGAGGGAGCAGAGTTCGAGCACGATCACGAAGCCCAGGAACGCGCCGATCGACCACAACCAACGCATCTGGTGCGGGGTGAGTCCGAGCACCCCGATGGGCTCGACGGCGAGTGTTGCTGCGGCGACCGCCAATGCGATCGCCGTCACGACCGCCGCGACGAATTCGGGCCGACGCCGACTGCGCCACGCCACCAACCCGAACACGACGAGCACGGTGCCAACGGCCACGAGTGCGAACGTGCTGATGGCAATGCCGGGAACTCCCTTCGGCGTGATCGTGGTGCCATCGGCGTTGTACTGGGTGAACGGCACTGCCTTGATGAAGGATGACCGGCTCCAGCCCGGCGGGATCGCGACGATCGAGGCCAGCAGCCGCACGGCCAGTCGCGCGCCGATCTTCGGTTCGTCGCCACCCGTGCTTGTCGCAAGTCGGGTCAGGTTGCCCTGCCCCGAACTCGTGAACTGCTCCCACAACGGTTGAGCCCATGCGAGCACGAAGACACCGATCGCGATCAGACCCCACCGCCGCAGGATCGGGGTATCGGTCGCCCGGCACGCGGCATCGGCGCGCCAACGTTGCCGATAGACGATCGCACAACCAGCGAGCGCGATCAGGCACAGCGCGGGGACCAGATACGCATAGCTGAGGTGCGTTTCCAGGCACAGGCTGGCCACGAAGAACAGCAGCGGCAACCACGACACCGCGCCTGCCGCAACGGCCCATGTGAGCATGAGCATCAGCAGGCAGGGCAGCACGAGCACGTGCGGGTTCCAAGGGTCGACCAGCATTCGGCTGCCGAGTGTCCACGCCAGCGCGGCCGACATCATCGTCGCTGCCAGCAGTCCCACACGTCCTCGAAGGCGATGGGCGACCACGGCGATGCCGATGACCGACAACGCGTTGATGATGCCGCACCCGAGCGCGACGCCGGTCGGTCCTCCGAACAGCCGGACCGGGATGGACAGCAGGTCGAACAGCAGCGGACCTGGGTGGTTGAGATCCTTCCCCGCCTGGAGCGACGCAGACGACCACGTGCCGAGCAGCGGGAAGTGGGAGGTGCTGAACACGTCGACGCTGCGGATCTCGTCGAGTGCGTCGTCGCCGACCGGAATCCAGTGCTCGACGATCGCGCGGACGACAGCGGCAATGACCGGGATCACCGCGATCGCCACGGCCACGACTTCAACGGTGAGGAGGGCTCGCCAGCGGCGAATCAGGGTCATCGGCGATCAGCGGTGGCGGACATTTCGAACAGTATTGCGTACACTCCCGGCGTGCCCAGCACCGCCCGTCGCTTTCAGCAGGAGTGGCGAATCGTGGCAGTGGTGTCGCTCCTCGTCTTTCTGTTGATCGTGACAAATTGGCGACCTTGGGACATCTTCTCCCGCGGCGGCTACAGCAGCGACTTCTACGATGCGCAAGCGCACGCGTTCTGGCACGGCCATCTGTACGTCGACCCGAAGATCGCGACGGTCGAAGGCTTCGTCGTCAATGGCCGGACATATCTGTACTTCGGACCGTTGTTGGCGATCGTGCGCATGCCACTGACGCTGTTCACCCACGTCTTCGATGGCCGGACGACGCGGCTCTCGATGATCGGTGCGTTCGCAGTCGCACTGTTCTGGTCGCGCCGGTTGCTCGAGCGCGCGGTGTTGGTCGTCCATCCCGGCGCACAGGCGGATGCGATGGTCGGTCGCCGTCGGCCGATGATGTTCGCTGTCGCCGTCGCGTTCTCGCCCCTGCTGTACGGCGCGGCGTGGACGAGCGTGTATCACGAGACCGAGCTGTGGTCCTGCTCGTTGGCGATCGTCGCGATGGTGCTGATCCTCGACCTGCTCGATTCGCCGAACAATCGGACGGCCGTGCTCGCCGCGGGGGCGACGGCGGCCGTCGTGCTGACGCGGATCACCGTGGGCATCGGGGTTGCGGGCATGCTGACGATCGTGGCGGTCGTCCTGTGGCGGCGACATGTCGAGCAATGGCGCATCGGTGCCGCCGGAGCGGTCGGGGGGATCGCGGCCAGCGCGGCGATCAACATCGGGAAGTTCGGGTCGGCATTCGGTGTTCCGTGGCCGCAGCAGGTGCTGTCGTTGACCGACGCCAAGCGGGCGGCTTGGTTCGCCGGCAATCACGACAGCTTCTTCTCGACCCGATTCCTGAGCACGACGATGATTCAGTACCTGCGACCGGACACGGTGCGGTTCGAGCGGCTGTTGCCCTTTGTCAGGTTCGGACCCGCCGCGACCGAGCACGGCAGCTACCCGTTGGAATCCAACACGCCGACGGGGTCGTTGACCGCAACGGCAACGCTGCTCGTGATCTTGGCTGTCGTCGGGTTGGTGTGGCTGGTACGGCGACGAATGTGGCTGTGGCTGTTGTCGTTCGGCTCGTTGTGTGCCGGGGCCGTTGCCGCATTCGCGATCGGATTTCTCGCCAGCCGATACTTGATCGACATGCTTCCGCCGCTCGTGCTCGCGGCATCCGTCGGCACCTGGGCGGTGCCGACCATGTCGAGCCGCCGGGTGCTCACCGGTGTGGGGGCAGCGCTGGGTATATGGGGACTGTGGTCGAACGCGGCACTCGCGACATGGGCCCAATCGCTGAAGCAGCCAGGCTTCACCCAGCTGAGGTACGACACCGACGATGCCGTCTTCGGCTCGCCGTCACCGGGCCTGGTCGGTAGCGTGCCCAGCATCGTGCCGCGCGATGGCGTGGTCGCGCTCGGCGCTGGTTGCTCGGGCGTCTACATCGCCGAGCAGGGCCATTGGGTGGCGCTCGAGCGGGCACAGGGCCTGACGCGCTATACCGGGCGGGTGAGAGTACCGACGGACGCAAGCAACCTGCGAGTGACAGGCGGGCAGGGTTGGGATCTGGTGGTCGCAACGACCGAGAACGGCACCGTTTTGGAGGTGATCGAGTCGGACGGCACGATCGACTCGCAAGCACCGATCAGATCACAGGCGGCCACGCTGAGGGCCGAGATCGTCGTCGACCGGGTGACCAACAACTTCTCCGGTCAGGTCGGAGACGCAGTCGTGTTCTTGCCCGGTGATCGGTTGCCGACCACGAGGCTGGACACACCGGGACTCGACATCGACCCGCCGTCGAGCCCGTCGCTCTGCAACGCCCTGCGTGGCGATCTGTGAAGGACCTGCGCGCTCGCCAGGGCATCTTAGCGGCGACGATCGTCGGCGGGCTGTGGCGGCTGATCATGCTCGCCACGAAGTGGAACCAGAAGCTGTTGCTCAACGATTCGCTCTACTACAGCTCGCAGGCCAACCAGAACGCCCATGGCCATTGGTTCCGCGATGTGCTCGGCCAGCACCCCGGCGCGGAGCACGCTCCGCTCACCTCACTGGTGTTGACGCCGTCGAGTCTGCTCCCACACCACGAGTTCTGGCAGCGAGCGACGAACACGCTGCTCGGCATCGCGTTGATCCCGCTGGTCGGTCTTCTGGTCTGGCGCATCGCCGGTCGTCGGGCAGCGGTGATCGCAGCGGTGATTGCCGCGGTGTATCCGAACCTGTGGATGAACGACAACCTGATCATGTCCGAGTCGCTCTCGGCGCTGTTCGCGGTCGCAGCCGTCTGGTTCGCGATACGGCATCGTGACCGGTTCGATTGGCGCAGCGCGATGTGGTGCGGGGTGATCGTCGGTTGCGCTGCGCTGGCCCGCAGCGAGATGTTGTTGTTCGCTCCGCTGTTCGCTCTGATCGGCGTGCGCAGCCATCTCATGCGTGAGTGGGCCAAGCGCGCCGTCGTGTTGGTCGTTGCGGCGCTTGTCGTGATCACGCCATGGATCGCCTACAACGCCACGCGGTTCCATCAGGTCGTGTTGATCAGTACCAACGAGGGTGGAACCCTGCGTGGAGCGAACTGCCCCGACACGTACTACGGCCCGACCCGCGGAGGATGGTCGCTGTTCTGCCTCACGCAGGACAACCCCCAGCCGGGTGAGGACACGTCGGATCGCTCGGTGCGGTGGCGGCACGAGGCGTTGTCGTACATGCGGGCGAACACCGGGCGCGTGCCGACGGTGATCGCGGCGCGGGTCCTGCGCGGTCTCGACCTGTACCGGCTCCATGATCTGGTGAAGGGTGACGTCGGCGAGGAACGTGCGAGCTGGGCAGCTTGGGCCGGCATCGCGTCGTGGTGGCTATTGGCGCCGTTGGCCGCGTTCGGCTACTGGAAGCGTCGACGCGCGCTGGGTTGGATCCTGGCGGTGCCGGTCATCACCGTCGCGTTCACGACGGTGGTGTTCTACGGAGCTGATCGACTGCGAATCTCGATGGAGCCCGTCGTGGTCATCTGCGCCGCGATCGCGATCGCCCAGATCGGCTTCGTCCAGCGGCTCGGGGCCCGGCTGGTGGGACCAGATGTCAGCCGGGAAGCAGTCGAGTCGCCCGCTTGAGGATCGCCAGTGCGCCTTGCTTGGCCGGACGGCTGTGGTGTGATTGGGCGTGGTCGTCGGCCGACGCCATCGACCGCCGGTGGTCGAGGAACCAGTCGTAGCTCTGAGCGAACATTTCCGCGTTCGACCAGCGCGGCGTCCAGCCGAGTGCGTCGGTGACGTGCTGGGTGTCGAACCACATCGACTTGCTGTACATGATCCAGTGATACGGGGCGAACGGTGCGATGCCCGCCATCGCGGCGAGCCGCATCCCTGCTGACGCCGGACGAGCCGGTAGCGACCGGACTTCGGATCCTGTTCCGGCGTGATCACACACGCCTTCGAGGGTCTGTCGCATCGTGCCGAAGCGATCGGTGCCAACGTTGAAGATCGCCGGTCCTGCGCTGGCGCCGGCGCGGATGCACACGTCAGCGAGATCGTCGGCGTGTACGAATTGGTAACGATTCGAGCCGTCGCCGAGCACGAACACGTCGGCGCCGTCGGCAATCCAGTCGAAGAGGATGCCGAAGATGCCCAACCGGCCGTGGCCGAGGATCGTCCGCGGCCGGACGATCGTGACGTCGAGGCCGTGCTCGGTCACGGCGCGAAGGCACGCCCACTCAGCTGCGAGCTTGGCCAGGCCGTAGGCCTCGCGCGGCGCCGGCACCGTGTCGGGCATGACCGGATTGGATTCGGGGACGCCGAACACAGCGCTCGACGATGTGTGCACGATCTTGGCCGTGCGGGCTGCTGCGCATGCCTCGAGCAGGATGCGCGTTCCGTCGACGTTGACGGTGCGCAACAGATGCTCGTCCTTGGCAAGTGGTACCTGGGCCACGTTGTGGTAGACGACGTCGATGCCATCGACGGCGTCGCGAACGGTGGCGGCATCACGGATGTCGCCGCGAAGGAACTCGACGTCGGTCGACGCTTCGGGCGCGTTCACGTCGAGGATGCGCACCTGATGGCCGGCGGCTCGTAGTTGAGCGACGAGCAAGCCGCCGAAGTAGCCGCTGCCGCCGGTGACGAGTGCGGTCGTCACAGTTCGAGACCCTCGGCGCGGCACCATTGGATGCTGCGTTGCATGCCTTCGAACAAGCTGATCTGCGGGTCGTAGCCGAGTTCAGTGCGAGCCGCTCCGATGTCGCACGCGATGTTGTGCGCCATCTCACCCATGACGTGCAACTGCTGCTGATACCGGCCGGTGCCCTGGATCAGACGGTCGGCGCGCTCGGCGATCCGGCCCGCGAACACGGGCAAGTGCATCGAGCCGTCCTTGACCTCGTAGCCCTCGCCGCGCAGGGCACGTCCGACGGTTTCGATGATCTCGTTGACGGTGTAGGGCTGGGCATCGGCGATCCAGTACCCCTTGCCGGCCGCCTCGGGTGTCAGCTCGGCGCGGACGATGCCATGCACCAGGTTGTCGACGTACACCATCGACCGGCGCTGGCTGCCGTCACCGAACTTGGGGAACTTGCCCCGGCGCACGAGGCGGAAGAACGTCGTCTGGCGCGGCGGCTGCAATGGTCCGTAGAACCACGGCGGACGCACGATGACGGCGTCGAGTCCCTTGCCGATCGCCGCGAACACAGCCAGCTCGCCGCGCATCTTCGACTCGCCGTAACCGAGGTACGGGTTGTACGGCTCGTTCGCGCGGAACGTGTCGTTGGCCGACGGATTGGTGCCGAACGGCGAGTTCGACGACACGTGGACCAGTCGACGAATCCCCGACTCGAGTGCACGGTTGGCGACGTTCGTCGCGCCGTCCGTGTTGACCGTGAAGAAGTCCGCGGTCTTGGCCGGGTGGATGACACCAGCGGTGTGGATCACGTCGGTGTCGGCCGGGAGGCCGTCGAACGCGCGGGCGACGTCGGCCGACGACGCGACCGAGCCGATGACCACCTCGACCGAGTCGCTGACGGCTCGCACAGCGGCCGCTTCGGCGTCGTCGAGAACGAAGGCACGCACCAGGCCCGGACGGCGGTGCATCCCGGCTGTCGTGGCGAAGTGATGCACCAGGGCGCGCCCCAGCCAACCGGCCGCTCCGGTGATCAGCGTTGCTTCGGGGAGGCTTCGATCAGCCATGGGGTCGCTCACTTTCGATGAATCGTCTGGCGTTGCGGACGGCGAACGCCATCACCGAACCTTGCGGGTTGACGCCGGGTGCTTCGGGCAGGAGCGAGGCGTCGTTGACCCAAACGTTGCGCATCCCGCGCACTTTGCCGAAGCTGTCCGCGGCGCACGACGGATGCTCGCCGAGCGGCACGGTCGAGCACAGGTGCACGGTCATCACCGTCGCCTTGGTCGTTGCGAACGACTGCTGCAACAGGGCGATGTCGGCTGCCGAGCGGATCACCGGAGCTGCGCGGTAGCTGGGGTACACCTCGTCAGCACCGGCGGCCAGCATCAACAGGGTCAGACGGCTGAGCCCGCTCCGAAGCAGATGTTTGTCGCGGGCGGTGAGGTGGTACGTGACCAGCGGATCGCGCAGGCCGGGCACCGCCTTGACACGGCCCTTGCCCTGGCTCGTGATCGCGGCGTAGTACACGCTGACGCGTTCCCAATCGTCCTGGGCATGCGCGAAGTCGCGCCAGTTGTCGGCCAATGACAGCGCGATCAGGCCTGGGTTGCTGGCCGAGCCACCGAAGGAGATGTCGGGAGCGAACTCCTTGACCTGATGGACGGGAACATCGTCGGGGACGTTGAGTTTGTCGCGAAATCGCGCCGCCAACTTCACCGTCGGATGGACGGCCAAGGTGTCGCCGATGCGCTCGCGCAATCCGCTGCGCTGCAGCAACGCCGGCGTGTGGATGGCCCCACCACACACGAACACGTGGCGGAACGCGATCCGCGCGGGGGAGCCGTCGGCGAGCGTGACATCGGCGTGGCGGGCGGTGGTCGAGTCGATCGCCAACTTGCGGACCCGGCACTGGGTCAGGATGCGCGCACCGGCGGCGTGCGCGCGGGGCAGATAGGTGCGCGTCATGCTCTGTCGCCGGCCACTGGCGGCGTTGCCTCCCGGCGGGTACGTCATCCAGCGCGGGCTCTCGCTGTTCTCCCAACCGAGTGCATCGGCGCCGCGTTGCAGCACGGCGCTGGGCGCCGACACCGGGCCCGGCACGGTGGTGACGTTGATGGCCGTCTCGATCTCATCAGCGATGGCATAGATGTCATCGGGATCGAGATCACGGATGTGATATTGGGTGCGCCACCGCTCGAGCAGCTCTGCCGGGGGGCGGCGATACAGGCCGCTGTTGACTTCGGTGCCGCCGCCCGCGCATCGCCCTTCGGTGTAGGCGATCGATGGCAGCCCGAGGGCAACCGTGACCCCTCCCGAACGGTACTGGCGGTCCATCTGTTCGAGCGAGAACGGTACGACGGAGCCCTGTTCCACCCATTCGCCTTCCTCGACGACCAGGACATCGAACCCGGCCTCCGCGAGGAGGGCTGCCGTCGTCGCCCCGCCTGCCCCTGATCCGATGACGAGGATCTCAGCGTCGTAGCGGGGAAGCGTCGCGATCGAATGCATCGGTGTGTCCGCGCTCATCGGCTGTCGCCCGCCGCTGTGACCGTCCCGTTCGTCGACGCGTCAGGCCACCGCTCCCAGATGTACGTGTACGCCAGCGACCTGATCATGCGCACGTACTCGCCGACACCGGGCAGCGGGTGGCGAATCAGCCAGCTGACGATTCGTCCCGAACCGGGCACGGCGACGATCAGTCGCATCGGCGCGGCGATGAGTGTGACGCCGATGCGCAGCGCGCTCGGCAGGCCGTCGACTCGCCGCACGGCGAAGGCGCTGACCTCGTCGCGCTGCGCGCGTGTCAGTCCGGGAAGGTCGGTGCTGAGCAACCGTTGCGCAAAGGGATCGACGAGAGCGCGAGAGGAATGACCAGCCATGACGAAGACGTCAGCCTAGCTGGCGGCTGTCTCCGTCGGTGGTTGGCGGACAGCCAGCACGGCGGCCAGCAGGAACACGATCACGGTCATCCCGAGCCTGTCGAGGTCCGCGAAATGTCCCGGCCAACCCGCATTGACGAATGGGTGCTGAGTCGAGACCCGGTAGGCCATCACCAGCCCGATGTAGGTGACGATCGCCGCGGCCGCGTAGCCGAGCAGGCGCGGGCGCTTGGCAACGAAGCCGGCGAGGAACGCGACGGCGCCACAGATCACACCCCACAGCGGCGAGATGACGATCACGCCTGCGACCGATGCGACCGCCGTGCTGATCGCTGCCGGACTGTTCCAGCGATACGGCGAGCCGGGGATTGGCCGGCCCAGGATCGAATTCATCGCCGGGGGATCGGACGCGTACGCATCACGGCGACGGCGGTCGAAGACGATCAGCGCGATGCACAGCAACACACCGAGCGCGCTCAGCAGGAAGGCGAGTGTGAGCGTCTTCTGGCCCTCGAACTCGAGATGGATCGTCCGCGCGCCCGAACCGGGGGGAAGGTACCAACCGTTGAACCCGCCATCGACCAGCTGCTGATCGCCGAGTGACGTTCCATCGCTCGTCGCATGCCAACCGGTGTTGTAGCCCTCTCCGAAGATGAACCAGCAGCCGTCGACGCAGGAGTCCACGCGTACTGTCCGTGAGGTGTGACTGCTGGACAGCACGGTCACGGTCGGTTGCGGACCGGGCATCGGGCGGCCTACACCGTCGGGCACAGCGTTCGCCAGCGCAGTGCTGCCGGTGAGCACGACTCGGTCGATGTCGATGGCCGTGGCGAGACCGACTGCGCTGCGCACGATGTGCTCGCCGTTGCCGAGCGAGAACGACGCCGGACCGCACGCGGTGACCGTGGCGGGCGTGCCCGCGAAGAGGTCGCTGATCGAGCCGGAGAACTGGATCGCGAATCCGCTGGAATCGGTGGTGAGCAGGTCGCTGCGGCAACCCGTGTCGATCGAGGCAGGAAGCGCCTTCGCGATGATCCCGGCGCCGGAGATCTCGCTGATCGCGACGGGCAGCTGCACAAGCTCGCCGTACCGTCGATCGAGCGTCGTCGTCCCGTTGGTCGCCGTGACCGTGATCGTGAGAGCCGCGCCGCTGACCGGAGGGAAGTCGACGCTGCTCGCGCCCGTGCTGTCCGGCGTCGGGACGGCGACCGTTTGCGATCCGGACGAACTCGCCACGGAGACCTGCGTGATCACTCCGTATTGGGTCGAGGGTGGCTGCACGATGCGCAGTGACGACACGGTGCCCGACGACGCCAGCGGGATGGTGAGTGCGCTGCCCACGGCTTGGCCGAACGGTGAGACCCACGATGTCGCGGGGTCGCCGTCGGTGGACGCCCATCCGCCCATCGCCGGGACGCCGGTGAGGCGTCGGTTGGCTGTCGTGCCGGTCCAGCTCATCAGTTTCGCGATCGTCGTATCGTCCGCGCGCTGATCGAGACGAGCGGTGACGGTGGGCGCGAAGCTGCGTTCCGTCGACAGCGTGAACACACGAGCCAGCGTCGGTTCGGGGTCGCTGCGCCAGCGATCGGTTGGGCTCGTGCGCAGCCGGCTGAGCACGATGTCGACGCCCTGGTTGGCCGCCAGGCGGGGCAAGACGTTGCTCGGCACCCGGATCAGTTCCTCTGTGGGCCCGGAGCCGGTGCGGATCTCGGCGAATCCGACCGCATCCAGCCCCTCACCCGGAGCGAGTGGTGTGTGCTCGGTGGCCCGAATCGTGATGGTGGCGACGGTCGACGCTTTGCGCAACGTGATCGCCTGGCCCGCAGTCGAGCGCGATGCGTCGTCGAGGTCGACGGAGTACGTGCCCGAGTCGTCGGTGACGTCGACCTTGGTGATCCAGCGATTGCGTGCGTCCTGTGGCTGCTCGAGGGTGAGCGTCGACATCGGCTGCTTGCTCGTCAATCGGATGTACTCGCCGTTCGGATCGAATCGATCGGCCACGAGCCAGGCTGTCGAGTCCTTGCCGTCGATCGCCATCGCGGCGCGATCCTCTGGGCGATAGGCGAACGGTTCGCCGTACGAGCTCACCGCAGCCGTGACCGGCCCACGCTGTTCGGACACGGTCATGTCGGCGCTGGTCTCGGTGGGGAAGACCGGCGTGCGTTGATCCGAGCTGTCGAATTTCAGGACACCCGATCCGCTCGCGCCGTCCTCGGTGAAACCCCACACATCCTGCGAGCCGCGCCATTGGTGGGCGCGGTCGCGGTTGCTGTCGGTGACGATGACGCTCGCGGTCGTCAGCGGGTCGACTGCGCCGGCCTTCGGCTGCGGAACATCGGCGGCGTAGCGGATCATGGCGGAGCTGGAGAGCAGTCCAGCCGCGGCGGCGTCGACCACCCCGTCTCCGCTGCCGGCGATGACCACTGTGTTCGTGGCCGTCTTGGCGCGCATGATCGGCTGCGCATCCTGGACGGGCACGAGTTCGACCGGAGCCAGGGGAGTGCCGACCGCCGGATTGCTGATCGATTGTTCGTCGACCATCGGGACAATCGGAACATTGACGGCCGGCGTGCCGAACGTGATGGGTGTCCCGAGCCCGTTGCCGGGCGTGGCGAACAACTTCGCGGTGAGCTCTGGGCGTGGCGTGCGAAAGCGTTCGAATGCGATGTCGTTCGGCAACCAGATCGTGTCGACGCCGAGCAGCCGCGCGATCGGCGCGACCTCGGACAGCTCGGCGGTGCCGTCCTGAAACCGGTCGTCGAGGGCATAGATCAGATCCATCGCGGCCGCGCTGCCCAATGGGAGAAGGTCGCGCGTGACCAGTGGCTTGTCGGTCAACCCGGGTAGTGGCGGGTCGACGGTATAGCCCCAGCGGAACGCGCCGAACTCGGACCCCGGCAGTTGGAACACGCGATATCCCGACGGTGATGCGTCGAGTGCAGCCGCGGCGGTGGTCCACGCCTTCGGTGGGTTCTCGTCGCGGATCAGCGCGGCATCGACGAAGCCACCGTTCCAGATGACGGGCATGTTGGCGATCGCCAGCAGACCCGCAAGCCACGGCACGTACCTGCGCACCCGCAGACGCGTGCGGCTCAGCGCGGTGATCAAGGCGCCGGCGCCGAGCGCCAGGCCGAACGTGCTCAGCGGAAGCGCGCGGGTGCTGCTTCGCAGTGCGAGCGCGATGCTGGATCGAGAGTTGTCGGCGAAGCCCGACATGAGCGGCGACGGGTTGTCGATCGGGTGGACGCCGACGGCCAGCACCACGCCGACGAACACGAGCAACACTGCGTACCGACGGCTGGCCCATCTCGTGCACGCGAGACCGAGCACCCCGATGCCGAGCACGGCGAAGCTGATGATGATCGCTCGGCCGGAAGCCATGTACGTGAACGACGCGCTGGTCGTGAAGCCGATGGGGTCGCGGACGTAGAAGAGCCAGTAGCCCATGCCGCGGAGTACTTCCGTACTCGACGACGTGAGCGAGACGGCTTGGAGCGTCTCGGAGTAGCTGAGGACATCAGCGCCGAACTTGCCCTGGATCGACAACATCGCGATCCACCACAGCGACGTCATCAAACTGATGCCGCCGACTTTCGCAGCGGTGATCACGGCGCGACGCCACGTGATGCTGCGTGCCCAAGCCGCGTGGACCAGCCACAGCGCAGGCCCGGGTGCGACCATCAGGATCGCCGTGGCATTGGTCGAAGCAACCGTTGCCATGACGAGACCGATCAGCCCGATGTCGCGCCACTTGGTTCTCGTCGCGGCGCGGACGGTGAGACCGACGAGCCAGCCGAGGCCGGCCCATGGCAGCATCATCACCGAGGTGCGCGACACGTACGGGAGGATGTACGGCGAGAGTTGGTAGAACAGCCCGGCGACGAGCGCTCCGGTGGCCGAGACGCCGAGCAGCTTGGCGGCCCACCGCACCCCGAGCCCGCCAAGCACCATCAAGGTGCCGATCCACATCCGCTGAGCGATCCAGTCCGGCGCGCCGATCGCGCTGAAGAACGAGTACCACGGCCCCGAAGGCCAGAGGTAGCTGATGGTCTGGTGCGGAACCCAGCCGGCGAACTGCCGGCTGTCCCACGCGTGCAGCGCATCCGATGTCAGGCGTGTGGGGTCGAAGTACAGGTACAGCTTGGTGTCGGTGGGCATCTTGCCCGGCGCCGCCGTCAGCGTTGGTATGTACGCCAGGGCCACCAGCAACAGCACCTGGAGACTCGTTTGGGCGCGCTTGACGCGTGAGAAGAACGCAGTGGTTGTGTCGGTCATACGGGTTGTCGCGCCTGGGTCTGGCGGCGGCGAATCTAACACGGTGCTGGGGTGGGACAAGGTCGGGACCGCTAGCGTGGCGGCTCGTGCACACGGTCGTTGTCGTTCCCACCTATCAGGAGGCGGAGAACATCGAACGCTTCCTGAGCGAGGTTCGACGGGTGATGCCGGACGCTCGCATCGTGATCGTCGACGACAACAGCCCCGACGGAACAGGCCGACTGGCCGACGCCGTGGCAGCCGACGACGACCAGATCCATGTCATTCACCGGGCGGCCAAGCAGGGGCTCGGCAGTGCGTATCGCAACGGCTTCGCCGAGGTGCTCTCGACGCCGCGCTACGCCGACTGGACCGAGGTCGTGGTCTCGATGGACTGCGACTTCTCTCACGATCCGGCCGCGATCGCTGCGCTCGTGTCCCGCATCGAACACGGCGCCGATGTGGCGATCGGCTCGCGATACGTGCCCGGTGGTGGAGCCGTCAACTGGCCGCTCCACCGTCGCGTCCTGTCACGCTGGGGCAACCGCTATACCTCGACCGTTCTCGGCCTGCACATCCACGACTGCACGGCAGGCTTTCGTGCGTACCGAGCGACGGCGTTGCGTGCGATCGATCCGACATCGACGAGTGCCGAGGGATACGCGTTTCTCACCGAGCTCGTCCGCCGCCTGATCCGTGGTGGGTACACCGTGGTGGAGAGCCCGATCACCTTCGTCGATCGCCAGGTCGGCACGTCCAAGATGTCGGGCCGCATCATCGCCGAGTCGATGTTGCTCGTCACCCGTTGGGCGATCGTGGACACGTGGGCCAAGATCCGCCACCGCGAACCACAGCCGCACTGAGCATCACGAGCTGAAGAACGCAGCGATGTCGGCGGCCAGCAGTGCGGGCTGTTCAGTGGCTGCGAAATGGCCACCACGGGGCATCATCGTCCAGCGCTGGACGTTGTACAACCGCTCCGCAAAGGTTCGGGGTGGCTCACCTTCGGGGATGAACTCGTTGCCGAATCTGGCGAACGCCGTCGGCACTCGCACGTAGTCGCGCGCCGTGTGCGCCTGAGTCGACCAGCGGTTGTCGAAGTAGTCGCGCATCGATGAGGTGATCGTCTGGGTTGCCCAGTAGATCGTGAGCATCGTCAACAGGGTGTCGCGCGGAATGGTGGCATCGAGATCGCCGTGGCTGTCCGACCACGATCGCCATTTCTCGATCACCCACGCTGCGAGACCGGCTGGCGAGTCGTTCAGCCCGTAGCCGACGGTCTGCGGTTTGGTCGACTGGATCTGGCTGTAGCCGCGCTCCACCTCGGACCACCGCTCGGCCTGGGCGATGTACTCGCGTTCCTCGGCCGACAACTCGGGCGATTGGTGGTCGAGCACCGGCGCGAGCTCGAACGTCGAGAGGTGGATACCGATGAGGTCGTCGGGCTGGTCGAGCCCGAGGAATGTGGCAACACCGGCCCCGAAATCGGTGCCGTACGCCCCGAATCGCTCATAGCCGAGGCCCTGCATGAGCCGATGCCACAGGCGCGCCACGTGCCGCCGGTCGATGCCCGTGCGTGGCGGTCGTGGCGAGAAGCCGTAACCGGGCAGCGAGGGGATCACCAGGTCGAAATTGCCGCTCAGCAGCGGGACGAGCGGCAGCAACTCGACGAACGTGCCGGGCCAGCCATGGGTGAGGATCAGCGGGATGCCCACTCCCGATCGGGCGCGGACGTGAACGTAGTGAACAGTGGTGCCGTCCACGTCAGCAATGAACTGGGGGAGGAGGTTGAGCGCACGCTGCTGCGCTCCCCAATCGAATCCGTTGGCCCAGTAGTCGAGCATGCCGCGCAGATACAGCAGGTCCGTGCCCTGGCTCCACGGCTCGCCCGGTGCGGCGTCTGGCCACCTGGTCAGCCTGATCCGTGACCGAAGATCGTCGATCACATCGTCGGCGATGTCGATGAGAAAGGGCGTCGTGGTGAACGGGCGCCCACTCATCACGGGATCGCGCCGAACACACCGTAGAGCGCGGTCAGGGTGACGATTCCGGCCGAACACAACACGAGCGCAGCGGGCCACAGTTCGTGATGGAACGAGTCGTCATCGTCGCGGTGCTTGATCTCGATGTCGCGGATCCACGCCGCGGCCGAGATCAGGAGCGGGAAGGCGGTGTACAGAAAGCGCGGCCGGGCGGTCACCGTGCTGGGTGCGAGCATCAGGATCAGCACGACAGCGCAGTACGTCACGATCGGCCACGGCAGCCGTTTCTTCCAGGCGGTGTAGACGAGGAAGATCGTCGCGATGAACGAGACGGCTGTGATGATGTCGGTCGGTGATGCAAGCGGGTGGATGAAGGCTTTGGCGGTGTTGCGCAGTGCGGTCAACCCGAAGCTGGTGCCTTCGTGCCATGCCTCGCTCTGGACCCGGAACCACGCCAGCTTCTCGCCGGTGCGGCGCCAGAGGAAGATGTGGAACCCGATGAATCCGATCGGTGCGATCGCCGGCGCCACCAGTGATCGCCACTCGCGACGTTCGCGTAGGGCCAACAGCGCGGCCACCGCGCACGCGGCGATCAAGGCAATGCCGTTCGGTCTCGTCGCCGCGCCGACCGAGGCCAACACCCCCGCCGCCAACCAGTGCCGCCGTTGCAGGCAGAGCAAACAGCCCGCTGCGACCACGAGCAGCGTTGCCTCGCTGTAGGTGAACGAGAGCACGAAGCTGCCTGGGAACAATGCCATCAACAGCATGGATCGATACGCGACCTTGTCGTCGAAGATCGTGCGCGCCAGCGCCCCGACGAGGGAGACGGCGACCGCCCCGAGGATGATGTTCAACATCAGTCCGGCGAACACGTCGCCCCCAGGCAGGATCTTGTCGAACCAACGCACCAGGTCGGGGTAGACGGGGAAGAAGGCGGTGCGGGCCTGGTAGTCGTCCCACGTCATGTGTGCCGGCACGTGCGAGGGGTAGCTGTCGCGGACCAGCGCGAAGTACCACTTGCCGTCCCACGACGTCAGCACGTCGGTGATGTTGCTGATCGCGTTCTTGGGTCGGGCAATGCCGTCAGCCTGGTCCTGCTTGACGCGCTGGGCGGCGACGATCGCCGCGCCGGCCACGACGCACATTCGCGAGATGATGTACGCGACACCGGCGCGGGTCAGGCGCGACCGCCACAATGGATCTGTCGACCGAGTGCTCGTTTCGTGCGTCACGGGTTGAAGATCGTCGGAGATGGTGTCGGTCATGGTCGAAGGTGGCCGCTGGTGGCGATGCGACGCTAACACGGGCGCCTCGACCGAACGGCGTCATCCATCAGCCGGATGCGCTGTCAGTAGCGGTACATCGGTTGTATCCGCTGCCGCGGCCCGAAGGCGGGCGCGGCGTGACCATCCATGCCCAACAAGCGAATGACACGACCGCGCTGGCCGTCGTACGGCGAGAGCAGATCGAGCATCCGGGCATCGGTGCCGCGTGGCTCGCCTGCGAGTGCCCACGCGACCATGTTCGGTACGTGGTAGTCGCCAACCGGCACCGCGTCGGGGTCGCCCAGCGCCGGCCCGACAGCCGACCCGATGGTCCATGGACCGATGCCACGGAGCAGAGCCAGCTTGGCGGATGCCTCGAACGGCGAGAGACTCGACCATCCACCGATGCGGG
Source organism: Acidimicrobiales bacterium (assembly GCA_038227995.1). Lineage (GTDB taxonomy): Bacteria > Actinomycetota > Acidimicrobiia > Acidimicrobiales > Ilumatobacteraceae > WLMZ01. The sequence goes on along the minus strand of JBBRPP010000014.1, from coordinate 55,543 downwards.
CGGCGTAACGGGCGACGGTTCGAAGGGCTTCAGCCCGCTTGGCCTCGATGCCGTACGGGTGGTACCACCAGGCCGGTTTGGCGAGCAGTCGCTCGGGGTGCGGCGGGAGGCGCAGACTCGGGTCCGGACCGGGCGCCGCCTCGCCGAGATCGGCGCACAGCCGCCACCACTGTCGAATCGCCTCGCCGGCCGTGACCCGCTGGCCGAGGATGACCGGAAGCAGTTCGTGATAGAGGGTGCCGCTGGAGCCGATGCGGATCCCGGGGTGATTGCGCTGAGCGCGTCGCACGTTCGGATGAGCGTCGTCAGGACACTCGAAACCGCCATCGAGTGCGCCGGTCATCTGGTGCACGCGTTCGAGCAGCCATGCCGCGCCCGGGCCCCATGCTTCGGCGTTCAGGTGCACGTCGGACCACCGGATGTGGACGGTGCCGACACCGTCGGGGGTGAATGTCGCCCGGACGAAATCGTGGGCGGCCAGACGAGTGGTCAGGTCACCCTTGCCGAATCGATACACCGACAACGTGGACCGAATGTCGATCGCCGGATCGATCAGGACCGAGAGCACGTTCGCACCGTAGCCTCCGATGACCGTCGGCCGACGGAGGTGAGGCACGATTCGGTGATGGCCGTTCTCGACATCTCCCGCCCGCAACCTGGCATCGTCCAGATCACGCTCGATCGACCCGATCGGCTGAACGCGATGACGACCGAATTGATCCAGGGGCTGCATGAGGCGTTCGACGAGATTGCCGTCGATCGAGCGGCCCGGGTGATCGTGCTCACGGGTGCCGGACGTGGCTTCTGCGCCGGCCTCGATCTCGGCGGATACGGCGCCGCGCCGCACAGTGACGGCCTCGGCCCGATCCATGCCAGTCTCGGAGTCCAGCGTCACATCGCCGGGTTGATCCCGAAGATGCGTTCCCTCCCGCAGCCCATCATCGCTGCCGTCAACGGTGCGGCGGCCGGTGGCGGACTGGCGCTCGTGCTCGGTTCGGACGTGCGTCTCGCAGCCCACTCGGCGAAGTTCAACGCAGCGTTCATCCGAATCGGACTGACGGCATGCGACATCGGCACCAGTTGGCTGCTGCCGCGCATCGTCGGTGTTGCTCGCGCTCAGGAGCTGATGCTGACGGGCCGCGTGATCGACAGCGCCGAGGCCTACCGCATCGGACTGATCGTCGAGTTGTTCGACGACGACGCATTGATCGCCGCTGCCCATCACAAGGCCGAGGAGATCATGCGCAACTCACCGCTCGGCGTCGCTCTCACGAAGGAGGCGATGTGGACGGCGTTGGAGGTACCGATGCAGGCTGCCATCGACATCGAGAACCGCCAGCAGATCCTGATGGGTCAGACCGCCGACTTCCGTGAGGGGATGCGAGCGTTCGTGGCCAAGCGGCCCCCCGATTACACCAACCACTGACCGTCGGTCAGACGGAGGCGGCGCCGGCGCGGATCGTGACTGGTGCTTCGCCGCCGTGCACGGGGAAGTGGCACGCGACGAAGTGACCGTCGCCGATCTCGCGCAGTTGCGGTTCCTCGGCCGAACACCGCGCCTCGGCGGCCGGGCAACGTGTGTGGAACCGGCAACCCGACGGTGGCAGCACCGGTGACGGTGGTTCGCCTTCGATCGGGTGGCGCTCGACGGCGATTTCCGGATCGGGCACCGGGATCGACGACAGCAGCACGTTCGTGTAGTGATGCGCCGGCTCCCGGTACAGGTCGTCGGACGAAGCGACTTCGCAGATCTTGCCGAGATACATCACCGCGACGCGGTCGCTGATGTTCTTGACCACGGCCAGGTCGTGGGCGATGAAGACCAGCGTGAGCCCGTACCGTTGTTTGAGGTCTTCGAGCAGGTTCAACACCTGCGCCTGCACGCTCACGTCGAGTGCCGAGACAGGTTCGTCGCAGATGATCATCGACGGGTTCAACACCAGCGAGCGGGCGATGCTGATGCGCTGGCACTGACCGCCGCTGAACTGGTGCGGCTGGCTCTCTCGGGCACGCTGTGGGTCGATACCGACCTCTTCGAGCACTTCGTCGACGCGACGGTTGCGCTCGGCCTTGTCGCCGCGTTCCCAGATGGTCAGCGGTTCCATCACGATGTCGCGTACCTTGCGCCTCGGGTTCAGCGACGAGATCGGGTCCTGGAAGATCATCTGCATCCGTGTGCGCGCCTCGCGCATCGGCGTGCCGCTCATGCTCGTCAGTTCCTTGTTCTCGAACAGCACCGAGCCACTCGTGGGCCGGGGTAGCTGCATGATCGCCCGGCCGGTCGTGCTCTTGCCACAGCCGGATTCACCGACGAGGCCCAGCGTCTCGCCACGCAACACGTCGAGGCTGATGCCGCTGACCGCGTTGACGAACAATCCGGTGCGACCGACGGGGAACTGGACGACGAGGTTCTCGACCCGGAGGAGAGCGTCCTCCGCTGCGCGAAGGTGGGCGGTGCCCGTGCCTGCCATTACAACACCTCTCCGACGCTGACCGGCTTGTCGGCCAGGCGTTCTTTGACCTGCAGGTAGACGGGGCTGCCGACGGGGTACCAGCAGCGGAAGTAGTGACCGGGGGTCTCGGCTTGCTCGAGTGGCGGTTCTTCCGCCTTGCACTTGTCCTGCACGTACATGCACCGCGGCGCGAATCGGCAGCCGGGCGGCGGGTTGACGAGGTCGGGTGGTCGACCCCCGATGGTCATCAAACGGGTGTGGCTCGGGTCTTCGATCTTGGGGATGCTTTCGAGCAGTGCCTCGGTGTATGGCATCTTCATCTTCGAGAACAACACCTTGGTCGGCGCGCGCTCGACGAGTCGACCGCCGTACATCACGGCGATCTCATCGGTATGGCCGGCGACCACGCCGAGGTCGTGGGTGACGAGCACCAACGACATGTTGCGGTCCTTGCGCTGCTCATTGAGCAGGTCCAGGATCTGGGCCTGCACGGTGACGTCGAGCGCAGTCGTCGGCTCATCGGCGAAGAGCACCGTCGGGCCGCAGGCAAGCGCGATCGCGATCATCACGCGCTGGCGCATGCCGCCGCTGAGCTCGTGCGGGTACTGGTCGAGACGACGGTGGGCTTCAGGGATGCGTACGTCCTGCAGGAGTTTCTCAGCTGTGGCCCTCGCCGTCGCGTGATCCATTCCGAGGTGGATCTTGAGCGGTTCGGCGATCTGTTTGCCGACCTTCATCAACGGGTTCAGCGACGTCATCGGATCCTGGAAGATCATCGCCATCTCTTTGCCCCACACGCTGCGCATCTGCTTGCGGTTGAGGTTGCCGATCTCGCGACCTTCGAACTTGATGCTGCCGCCACGAACTGTGTTGCGCGGTGGAAGCAGGCCCATGATCGAACGGGAGAGGATGGTCTTGCCGGAACCGCTCTCGCCGACGATGCCGAGCGCGCGGCCGCGTTCGAGGGTGAAGCTGACACCGTCAACCGCGCGGACCATGCCGCGTGCTGTCCGGAAGTGAGTGCGGACGTCGGTGAGCTCGAGCAGCGGTCCGTCGATGTCACGCGAACTGGCCTGGATGAGATCGCTCATATCGCCGCCTCACGGATGTCGAATCGGCGAGCCAGACGGTCACCGATGAGGTTGAACGAGATGACGGTGAAGAACAGGAACAGGCACGGGAAGATGGTCGCCCACCACGCCCGGGCGAGGTCATTCTGACCGTCGGCGATCATCTTGCCCCATGTCAGCGGGCGCTGGACGCCCAGACCGAGGAATGCCAGAGCACCTTCTGCGGCGACCAGGATGCCGAGACCGGTGACGGCAACCGTCAGCATCGCGGGGATCAGGTTGGGCAGGATTTCGCGTGCGATCACGCGTCCGCTCTTGGCTCCGAGACTTCGCGCAGCGAGGACGAACTCGCGATCTCGGAGAGCGATCGTCTGGGCCCGAGCGATGCGGGCGAACGGTGCGATGGCGAGGATGCCCAGCGTCAACGTGATCTCCCATTCGCGGTTCAGCCAGCCGAGCCAGGTGTAGATGCCCTTGAGATCGTCCATGCGGTACACGAGCAGCAGAGCCAGCAGCAGCGGCGGCAGGGCGAGCAACGAGTCGACGATGATGGAGCCGATGCGGTCGACCCAGCCACGGAAGTAGCCGGACATCACCCCGAGCAATCCACCGAGGAACAATCCGATGATCGTCGACAGCACACCGATCGTGAGCGTGACCTTGGCGCCGTAGATGCAGCGCGCGAAGACATCGTGCGAACTGGCGTCGGTGCCCATCCAGGTCCGCCAACCGGGCCCGATGTTGTATCGGCCGGTGCGACCTTTGACCTTGATCTTGGTGTCGTAGGCGCGAATGAAGGACAGTTGGTTGGCGAAGATCGCACAGAAGGCGACTGCGGCCAGCCAGCCGACGCCGAGCCAGAGGCCGATCTTGGGCCGCCGCCGACGACGTCGGGGCTCCGGCGTGGCCGGTGCGGGAGTGGCGAGTTCGAGAACATCAGTGAGTGTCATGACCTTGGCCTCCTCAGCTCAGTGCTCGGGCGTGACGGATGCGGGGGTCGATCACGGCGTAACTCATGTCGACAAGCAGGTTGACGATCACGACGGTGGCGACGAGCAGCGCCGAAACGGACTGCACGACGAAGATGTCGCTGGAGAGAATGGCGCGCACCAGTGTGTCGCCCATCGCGGGCATCGCGAAGTATTTCTCGACGACCAGCGCGCCACCGACGAGACCTCCGACTTGAATGCCGACGTTGGTCAGCAGAGTGAACAGCGAATTGCGCAAGGCGTGGCCCCACAGAACGCGTGTCGGTGACACACCCTTGGCGCTGGCGAGTGTCACGAAGTCGGCCTGCAGCGTCTGCACCATGTCGGCTCGGAGCAGACGAACATAGATGGCGGCAAGTGGCAGCGTGAGCGCCAGTGTGGGTACGAAGAAGTTCTTGAAGTGCTCGATCGGGTTGTCCCACGGGTACACCTTGGTGAACAGGCGTGGGAACCACTGCAGATGGTTGATGAACACGATCTTCAGCAGGGGAGAGAGCACGAGCGCCGGGATCGAGACGAAGGCGAACGACATGAAGCTGCCGACCTTGTCGCCGACACCGTCGCGGCGGTAGGCCTGGTAGACGGCGACCGGGATCGCGATCACGAGGGCGAGGATCGTTGCATAGATGCCGAGGAAGACCGTCGGCAGGATCTTCGGCTTGAGGTACGTGGTGACGTTCAGGCTGTGGACCTGGGAGTAGCCGAAGTCGAGTGTGAACATCCCCTTCAACCAGAACCAGTACTGGGCGAGGTAGTTCGCGTGGAGGTGGAAGCGCTTCGTGACCGCATCGATCTGCGCCTGAGATGCGGTTCCGCCGAGCATCGTCCGAGCGGGGTCGCCGGGCTTGTTGAGACCGATCCGCATGAACACCAGCACGCCGAACGTGACCAGGAAGAACACGATGACGAACTGGAGGAGACGTTGCAAGAAATACCGCATGCAGACCTCTGGAGACGGTGAACGGACGGGTGGACGGGAGAACAGACGAGACATCGAGGGTGCGGACCGCCGGAACGGTCCGCACCCTGTCAATCGGAAACTTCAGATCGAGGCGGGAATCAGCCCTTGTCGATCCACAGTGAGTTGACCCAGAACTGGCCGGAGAAGCCGGCGCCGTCACGGGCCTTGGTGCCGTCGGGCAGGACGGTGTCGCCCAGACCCTGGACCTTCGGGCTGTGCGGCGTGCCCCACAGCGTGTAGTCCTCAGGGATCTGGTAGCACATCTTGGCCATCTGGCGGTTGATGTCCTCGGCGTCAGCCTTGCGAGCTGCGGCATCCGGGTTGCTGCGGGCATCGGCCAGCTTGGCATCAACGATCGGGTCGTTGACACGGCCGAAGTTCAGCGCGAGCTGTCCATCCGGCGGGCCCGAGACCGAGTTCCACCAGAAGTTCTGCTGGTCGACTGTCAGACCGGCGTGGTTGCGCCAGCCGTACATGAAGAAGCCGGGATCGCCGAACAGGGCGTTGGTGATGAACTTGTCCTGAGGAACGACGTCGACCTTGGTGTCGACACCGATCTTTGACCAGTAGCCCTTGTACAGCTCGGCAGCCTGGTCACCGATTGCGGTGGCGGTGTGGCCGTACTCGACGGTGACGTTGCCCGTGATGCCCTTCTCCGCCTTGTAGGCGTCGATCAGCTTCTTCGCGCCGGCGATGTCCTGCGCCGTGTTGAACCCGTTGTCGGCGAGGTAACCCTCTTGGCCAGGCGAGAACAGACCGTTGGCGACTTGCGTGATGCCGCCCTCGGTGAGGTTGATCAGCTCCTGACGATCGAGCGCCATCGACAGTGCGCAGCGGACACGCTGGTCCTGCAGAGCACCCGGCTTGGCGAGGTCGATGAGGATGTAGTTGGTCTCGACGTACTTCGTCTGCTCCGACATCGGGAAGTTGGTCGGGTCCGAACGGAAGTCGCTGATGACCTGAGCCGACGACGTCGAGAAGATGTCGAGCTCGCCGTTCTTGAGGCCTTCTTCAGCGGTCTGGCTGTCCTCGATCACCTTGAAGTCGATCTCGTCCAGGTACGGCAGCTGCACGCCGTTGGCGTCCTTCTGCCAGTAGTTCGGGTTCTTCTTCACGACGAGGGTGTCGTTCGGCGTGTAGCTGGCGACCGTGAACGGGCCGGAGCCGATCGGGGACGCAGACTTGCTGGGGTCCTTGGCGACCTCATCGAGCCACGCCGGCGAGGCGATCAGACCCCACTGTGTGGTCAGGGCTGCGGCGAATCCGGGCCATGACAGCGGCTTGGTGGGGTCACCATCCTTGCCGAGCGCGACCGTGAACGTCTTGGCGTCCTTCTTGACGATGTCGAGCACCATCACCGGCGTGCCGTCGGTGTTCTTGGCGCCGGATGGATCCGGAACCTTGGCGACATCGTTGAGCACCTTGGCGATCAACAAGCTGGTGCCGGTGGTCTGCAGGTTGCGGATGACCGCGTCGGCATCGACGGCCGTGCCATCGGTGAACTTGATCCCGTCACGAAGGGTGATGGTCCACACGGTGGAGTCCGCGTTGGGCTCGATCTTCTCTGCGAGGTACGGATGGACCTTTTCGTCCGCGCCGAATGCGGCAACCGGATCGAAGAACGAGCGGGCGCGCTCTTGGCAGTACGAGTCGCACTGCATCGCGGCCGGCGTCCACGCCTGGGCCACTTCGGCCTCGCCGCTGACGATCAACTTGCCGCCGGGGACTGCCGGCTTGGCGGCCTCGGTGCTTGGCACGGTGGTGTCGCCACCGCCGGTCGGTGCGGTGCTGGTGTCGGTCCCGCCCGTTGTCGCGGTGCTGGAAGCTGTGGTGGTGGCCGAGCCGCCGGTCGTGGCCGTCGGGGCCGCTGTCGACGCGGTTGCGGCCTTGGTGGTCGCGCTGGCGTCGCCGCCGTTGTCCTTACTACTGCTACACGCACCAGCGATGATGGTGAACGTGACCAGCGCCGATCCGAGCAAAACGCCTGGATGACGCCTTGCCGTTCGTTTCGTAGTCCCCATGGACTCCCCCTTTTGGTTGTCGTCGTGCTCCCCGAGGTTTCGAGAAGCCGTTTCGTTGGAGCGTTGTGACCCCTGCCACAGCACCAAGGGCACCTTAGTCACACTCCGCGCTGCGCCGACGACACGAACTCGAAATGACGTGGTCACGTGCAGCGAGTGGCTCGTAGGGTTGTACGTGATGCTGCGCGACGACCACGTCACCTCACCGCATCCACGGCGCCTGGCACCAAGCCACCCTCGTCGGCCCGAGATCATGGAACGCCACGATGCGGCCGTCGCGGACGGCTTGCCGTCGTATCGGGACCCGGCGAGCGGTTTGTCCGTCTTCACCGCGACCTTCCTCGCCGAGCGCGGCTGGTGCTGCGAGAGCGGCTGTCGACATTGCCCGTTCATCGTTTGACCGAAACGTGATCGGCCGTGCGATCTGACTCGCGCCAGGCGTGATCGGGTTACTGTCGCGGCCATGGCTGACAAGTTGCTGGCGCGTCTCATGGTCAAACCGGGCGCGAACTTCACCCTCAAACGGCGCAATCCCGACGAGACCTTCGGCTGGGACAAGGCTGCAGCCAAAGCCGAGCTGGCGGATGTGACCGAGCGCATCGACGTCCTCCAGGCCCGGTTGGCGGCTGAGTCGAAGCGCTCACTGCTCGTCGTGCTGCAAGCGATGGACGCAGCCGGCAAGGACGGCACGATCCGGAGCGTGTTCGGCCCGCTCAACTCGGCCGGTGTGCAGGTCGAGAGCTTCAAGGCGCCGGCGGGTCCGGAGACCGCCCACGATTTTCTGTGGCGCCTGCACGCCGTCGCCCCTCCGCACGGCGAGATCGGCGTGTGGAACCGAAGCCACTACGAGGACGTTCTCGTGGTGCGGGTCAAGAATCTGGTGCCGAAGGAGCGGTGGGAAAAGCGGTATCGCCACATCCGCGAGTTCGAGCGGATGTTGTCCGACGAGGGCACCCGGATCGTCAAGATCAACCTGCACATCTCCAAGGACGAACAACGCGAGCGACTGCAGGCCCGAATCGACGACCCCGAGAAGCGCTGGAAGTTTCGTGCGGGCGATCTCGAAGATCGCAAGCTGTGGCCCGAGTTCATGAAGGCCTACGAGGTTGCGTTCAACGAGACCAGCACCGAGTACGCGCCGTGGTACGTCGTGCCGGGCAACCGCAACTGGGTGCGAAACCTCGTCGTGGCCCGCATCGTGCTCGCCGAACTGGAGGCGATGGACCCGCAGCTGCCGCCAGATGACCCGAAGCTCTTGGGCCTCACCGTCGAATAGCCTGTCGGCCCGATCGTCTGGGTCGTCCCCGGGAGTCGCTCGGTCGACGCATCACGAAACACCTGGTTCACAGGATTGTGATCGAATCGCCGCAGGCGGTCCGGCCGGTTCAGGTGTACGAAATGTAAAGTCTGCGGCGCATGCCAGTTCTCGTCCCAACCACCCTCGACGAAGCGGTGTCCGCGTTGGCGGCGGCGCCTGATGCGCTCGTGCTGGCGGGTGGCACCGACGCGATGGTCGAGGTCAACATGGGTCATCGCCGACCGAACGTGGTGCTGGCGGTCAGCCGGGTGTCCGAGCTGCGCTCGTGGACCGTTGATCCGATCGGGGCGACGGTGCGAATCGGGGCAGCGGTCACGTACGCCGAGCTGATGTCGTCGCCGTTGGCCGAGATGTTGCCGGCGCTGGCCGAAGCCGCGCGCACCGTGGGTTCGCCCCAGATCCGGCACGCAGGAACGCTGGGCGGCAACCTCGGGACGTGCTCTCCCGCCGGCGACGGCCTGCCGGTGTTGTCGGCGCTCGACGCTGTGGTGCACGTTGCCAGCACCCGCGGTGAGCGGTCGATGTCGGTGCACGACTTCATGGTGGGCGTGAAGCGCACCGCATTGGAGCCGGGCGAACTGATCACCGCGGTGACGGTGCCGATGTTGTCGGGATGGCAGGGCTACAGCAAGGTCGGAGTTCGCAACGCAATGGTGATCGCGCTCGCGACCGCGTGCATCGCGGTGGATATGCCGAGCTCGTCGATTCGGCTCGCCATCGGAAGCGTCGCGCCGACGATCCTGCGCTGCGCGGAGGCGGAATCGTTCGCGATCGGAGCCGTCGACTTCTCGACGATGTCTGCGACGGTCGACACGGTTCGTCGCTTCGGTGAACTGGCTGCGGCGGCAAGCCGGCCGATCGACGACCATCGATCGCGTGCCGTCTACCGACGGCACGCGATCGGTGTCCTGTCCTCACGCTTGTTACGAAGGGCATTCCCGAATGAGTGACCAGCTGGCAGCAGCCACGGTGGTGGGTCTCGACGAGCACTACCGCCTTCACGTCAACGGCACCGATCACGACGTGCGCGACGCGTGGGTCGGCGAGAGCCTGCTCTACGTCCTGCGCGAACGGCTCGGCCTCACGGGCAGCAAGGGTGCGTGCGAACAGGGCGAGTGCGGCTCGTGCAGCGTGCTGGTCGACGGAGAACTCGTGTGCTCGTGTCTCGTGATGGCTGCGAGCGCGATCGGTCAACCGATCCTGACGATCGAGGGCATTGCGCCGGTCGGGTCACCGAGCGACGTGCAGCAGGCATTCGTGGACGCTGGCGCTGTGCAGTGCGGCTTCTGCACACCCGGTTTGATCATGGCCACTCACAATCTGCTCGAACGCTCGCCCGATCCCGATGTCGTCGAGATCCGCGAGGAACTCAGCGGGAACGTGTGCCGCTGCACCGGCTACGGGCGGATCATCGACGCGGTGCAACGGGTCTCGATCGCTCGACGCGCGGAGGCTGCGGAATGAGCATCACGGCTGGCGAGCGCACCCGGTTCGGCCGCCTCGGCGACAGCATCACCCGCCCCGATGGCGGGGCCAAGGTGCAGGGTACGTTCGCGTTCTCGTCCGACCTCGGCGCCGACAACGCGTTGTGGGGTGCGACCTTGCGCTCGCCGCATCCGTACGCGCGCATCGTGTCGATCGACGTCTCCCCGGCCTACCGGATCAGCGGTGTCGAGGCCATCATCACCGCCGAGGACGTCCCGGGGGAGCTCACGTACGGCCTCATCAGCCAGGACCAGCCGGTGTTCGCCAGCGAGTTCGTTCGATTCGTCGGCGAGCCCATTGCGGCGGTCGCGGCCGATCATCCCGAGACCTGCCGGCGCGCGCTGGAAGCCATCATCGTGGTGTACGAGGTGCTCGAGCCGTTGACCGATCCGGAACGGGCGATCGATGGCAGTCATCCACCGATCCATCCCGATGGCAACGTGATCCGCCATCAGCGCATCGTGTGCGGCGACGTCGACGCGACAGGCGCCGTGGTCGTCGAAGGGAACTATGAGATCGGCATGCAGGACCAGGCGTTTCTCGGGCTGGAGGCTGCTCTCGCGACCCCTGATCCCGGAGGCGCAGGCATCGATCTGCACGTCGCCACGCAATGGTTGCACGAGGACCAGAAGCAGATCGCCGCGTGCCTCGGTCTCCCTGTCGACAGCATCCGCCTGACGCTCGGTGGCGTGGGCGGCGCGTTTGGCGCTCGTGAGGACATCAGCCTGCAGGTGCACACGTGTCTGCTCGCGCTACGTACCGGCCGTCCCGTCCGCATCCACTACAGCCGGGCAGAGAGCTTCCTCGGTCATGTGCATCGCCACCCCGCGCGGATCTGGATGCGCCACCACGCGACGGCCGACGGACGCATCGTCAAGGTCGAGGCGCGGATGGTCTTCGACGGCGGTGCCTACGCGTCCACTTCGTCGGCCGTGTTGATCAACGGCATCACCCACACCCAGGGTCCGTACAAGTGCGCGAACGCGATCGTCGACGGCTACGCGGTTCGGACCAACAACTTGCCGTGCGGCGCGATGCGCGGCTTCGGCGTGGTCCAGGCCTGCTTCGCCCACGAGAGCCAGATGGACAAGCTCGCCGTGGCGTGCGGCATCGACCCGATCGAGCTCCGTCTGTTGAACGCGATGGAGATCGGCGACAAGCTGATCACGGGTCAGATCATCGAGAACGTCGCGCCGGTCGCCCGCTGCATCCGCGAGACAGCGGCACTCCCGCTTCCCGACGAGCCGGTCGGCGGCCATGACGGCAACGTGATGCGTCTTCCGGGCGGTGCTGGCCGCACTGCCGACTCGGGTCACATCCGCCGTGGCATCGGCTTCGCCGTGTCGATCAAGAACCTGATGTACAGCGAGGGGTTCGACGACTATTCGACGGCCAGGTGCCGGCTTGCCGACGGCATCGCCACCCTCAAGTTCGCGACCAGCGAGGTCGGGCAAGGCTTCGTGACCATCGCCGGGCAGATCGCCCGCAGCGTGTTGGGCGTCGACGACGTGGTGCTCGACCCCATCGATACGGGTGTCGGCTCGGCGGGTTCGACATCTGCGTCGCGTCAGACGTGGATGAGCGGGGGAGCGGTCAACGCTGCGTGTCACAAGGTGCGCGGGCTGATGTTCGACGCAGTCGCGTCGTCGCACGGTCTCGACGCCTCGGATCTCTCGATCGAGGGGGCCGACATCGTCGACTCCGTCGGCGTGTTTCGCATTTCTGTGGCCGAAGCGACCGCAGGCCTCGCGTTCGACGAGACTGTCGAGTACCGCCACACGCCGACCGAGGACCTCGATGAGAACGGCCAGGGCAACTGCCACACGGCCTTCGCATTCGTGGCCCACCGTGCGGTCGTCGACGTCGATCCCGAACTCGGCTTGGTGAAGGTGATCCAGATCGCGACGGCGCAGGATGTCGGCCGCGCACTCAACCCGCTCAGCGTGCGCGGTCAGATCGAGGGTGGCATCGCTCAGGGACTGGGCCTGGCGGTCATGGAAGAGATCATCATGACCAACGGCCGGGTTCGCAACGCGAGCTTCACGGACTACTTGCTGCCGACGTTCCTCGACATGCCCGACGTCGTGATCTCGTTGATCGAGGAACCCGATCCGATCGCGCCGCTCGGTGCGAAGGGGGTCGGCGAACCGCCGACGATCTCGAGCACGCCGGCAATCGTCGCGGCGATTCGTGACGCGATCGGTCGGCCGATCGACCGGGTGCCCGTTCGACCGACGGACATCGTTGCGTTAGTTTGATCGGGCAATCACACGTCTCATCCAGAGGAGCAATCAGCGGTGTCTTCCGAACGCGAAATCTTGACATGGGAGCTGTTCGGGACGGCTTCGCGGGCGTTGGCCCAGGCAGTGGCCGACGACGGCTACGAGCCCGACATGATCCTGTCGATTGCTCGCGGCGGTTTGCTGATCGGCGGCGCGCTTGGCTACGCGTTGTCGGTGAAGAACGTCTACACGATGAACGTCGAGTTCTACACGGGCGTCGACGAGCGTCTCGAAGTGCCCCGCATCCTGCCGCCGGCGCCTGACTTCGTCGACGTCTCCGATGCCCGCATCCTGATCGCCGACGATGTCGCCGACACGGGTCACACCCTGCGCAGCGTGCAGGAATTCTGCGCTGGCAAGGTCGCCGAAGTTCGCAGCGCGGTGCTGTACGAGAAGTCGCACTCGGTCGTGCAGTGCGAGTACGTCTGGAAGCGCACCGACCAGTGGATCAACTTCCCGTGGAGCGACAAGTCGCCTGTCGCTCGCCGCGACTGGGCCGTCAAGGACGCCTGACCGACATCGGTTCAGGCCGCGGCAGCGCCGAATCGTTCGAGGACGACCGTGGCCGCGTTGCGCCCGCTCGCGCCCCACACCCCGGCTCCGGGGAACGTCGCCGCGCCGGTGAGGTAGAGACCCGGCACCGCCGTCTCGTAGCGGGTCAGCTCGGGGTTGCGATTTCTCATTGCCGCCAGTGGACCACCGGCGAAGCTCGTGGCATGACCGGACGGAAGGTTGAACTCGCTCTCGTAGACCGTCGGGGTCATCACCCGCCAGACCTTGATCGAGTCGAGGAAACCCGGCTGTACCAATGATGCGAACTCGCGCAACCAGCGTTGTGCCTCGTGGCTCTCGCCCCAGCCGCCGGTGAAGTTGTAGGGCGTGTAGATGGCTTCCAGGCTGAGGACGTGCTCGCCGAACGACGACATCGTTGCGTCGAGCACGGACGGCACGTTGACGAGCAGACCGGGATGTTCGAGGATCCTGCCGGACCCCATCAGGTCGTAGCCGCGGTCCATCTCGGCCAGTGACGGCGCGATGGCCGTGGTGCAGCCGGTGGGGTCGATGCCGAGACGGGCGAACAGCGGCGTCTCGGTCGAGCGCAGTCGAGGTATCTCCGTCGTCACGGCGTCGACCTTCGATTCGTAGCCCTGAACATGCGGGACGGTGCGCCAGCGGGCGATGAGGTCGTCAGCCTGCGGTGGGGGGTTCTTGAGCCATTCGACAAAGGTGCGCTGCGGGTCGCACGCCGACACGACGATACGCGACCGGATCTCCTCACCGGATGCCAACGAGACACCGATCACCCCACTGTTGTCGCACAGGATCGACGACACCGGCGACGACAGACGCAGCTGGCCACCGAATCCCTTGAACGCCGCCAGGATCGCGTTCGGGACAGCGCCGCTGCCCCCGATCGGACGACCGACGCGCGCGACGTGGCGCATCGCGTACGTGAGCGCGCCCAGTCCGCTGTTGGAGAACTCGGGGGAGATGCCCCACACCATCGGGCCCACCGCCAACGCCGGGGCACGCAGTGCTTCCGTGTGGAAGTAACCGCGCATCACGTCGGCCGCGCTGCGGCGGCTCCAGCCGAGCATCGTCGACACGCCGTGCATCCGCTTGGACAGCGCCTTGCGGGTGAGGCCGCCGATCGTCGGTGGTTCGTTGGCGGCATCCAAGACGAGCCGGACCGCCGGAAGCGCAGCCTTCAGGTAGCGGCGATAGCCCTCGACCTCAGCCGGATGGAGCAGGTTCAGCGCGTCGATGGTGCGGTCGATGTCGTGGAAGCTCGGCCAGGGGCGCTGGTCGTCCCACGTCGCATTGATCTGTGACGGCTCGACCTCGAGGTAGCGCAGGCCGTGGGCTTCGAGGCCGAGTTCGCTGATGACCGGTGTCGTGCGGAACGTGAGGTGGTCGCAGTTGCAGATGTTGACCGTTGCACCTCCGAACGCCTCACTGCCGGCGGTGCCCCCGACGGCAGCGCGTGCCTCGATCAACACCGTCCGCAGCCCGGCCTTGGCGAGGTACGCGGCGGTCACCAGTCCGTTGTGGCCCGCACCGACGACGATCGCATCGACATCGGTGACGCCGCCAGAAGGCCCAGCCGCAGGAACAGTCGCCGGCACGGCCGTCGACACATTGGTGGGGACACTCGTCTCGTCGCTCTCGGTAGGCACATGCCCATTCTGGCCGTAGCGCTAGCGTGAAGCCGTGACCGTCTCGTCGACTCAGCGCATCCGACATCTGGCAGACCTCTCCGGCCCCGAAGTCGATCGACGATTGACCGCACGTTCGCTGATCATCCAGCCGCTCGGTGCGATCGAGCAACACGGACCACATCTTCCGCTCGTCACCGATCTGCTGATCGCCGAGTCCGTGGCCGAAGCCGCGGTGGCCGAAGTCGGTGACGAAGTCGACGCATGGTTGTTGCCTCCGCTGGCGTTCACCAAGTCGAACGAGCATGCGTGGTCGTCGGGCACGATCTGGCTCTCGGCATCGACGTTGCTCGCGGTGCTGGACGACATCGGCCAGTGCATCGCCAAGACGCCGGCGCGACGGCTGGTCTTCCTCAACGGTCATGGTGGCAACAGCACGTTGGTCGGCACGGCCAACCGCGAGTTGCGATTGAAGCACGGGCTGATGACGTTCCTCACCCACCCAGGCGTTCCCGCCGATCAGGGCGGCACATCCGCGGCCGGCGAACACGGGATGGGTGTGCACGGCGGCACCGACGAGACGAGCGTCATGCTGCACCTCGCGCCGCATCTGTGCGACATGAGCAAGGCCGAGCGGCGTATCCCCGAAGGGATGATCGGCAACCGGTACGTCAAGTTCGGTGGGCAGGTCAGCTTCGGCTGGCTGTCGAACGACTTCAACGACGACGGCTACATCGGTGACCCGACGGTCGCCTCGGCCGAGCTCGGCAAGCAGTTGTTCGAAGGTTCGGTGACCGCGTTCTGCGAAGCGCTCCGCGAGATCAGCACGTTCAACTTCGGCAAATGAGCGAGCTGCCGCGGATGAACGACCCGCTTCGGATCGATACCGACCGGCTCTGGCGGCGGCTCACCGAGCTGGGTGAGATCGGCGCGGTGCACGGACCGAACGGCGAACATGGCAATGCTCGTTTGGCGCTCACCGATGCCGATCGCGACGGGCGCGATCTCGTGACGACATGGATGCGCGATCTGGGTCTGGCCGTGACGATCGATGCGATCGGCAATGTGATCGGTACCCGAGCAGGCACCGACCCTGCCGCGGATCCGGTCATGACCGGATCGCACATCGACACGGTGCGCACCGGCGGACGATTCGACGGCAACCTCGGGGTGCTCGCCGGGCTCGAGGTGATCGAGACACTTGCGCAAGCGGGGCGGACAACGCGCCGAGCGATCCAGGTCGGCTTCTTCACGGACGAGGAAGGTGCCCGGTTCGCGCCCGACATGCTGGGCAGCCTCGTGTACGTCGGGGGCCTCGGTCTGGAGGATGCGCTCGACGCTCGTGCCGCGGACGACGGCGCGCGGCTCGGCGACGAACTGGCCCGTATCGGCTACGCCGGACCGACGCCGTGTCCGGCCGCGGCGGCACCAGCAGCGTTCGTCGAGTTGCACATCGAACAGGGTCCGGTCCTCGAGGACGCCGGCGTCACCATCGGGGTCGTCACCGGAGTGCAGGGTATTTCGTGGACGGAGTTCACGATCGCGGGTCGATCAGCGCACGCCGGCACGACACCGATGCATCTGCGCCGGGATCCGACGGTGCCGTTGGCGGCGATCGTGCTCGAGGCGCGTCGGGTGGCGAACGAGATGATGGGGGTCGCAACCGTCGGCCGAATCGAGCTGTTCCCCGATCTCGTCAACGTCGTCGCCCAATCGGTCACGTTCACGCTCGACGTGCGCAACACCGACGAGGAAGCGTTGCAGCGCATGGAGGACCACATGGCTGTGTTTGCCGCCGATGTATGTGCGAGCAACGGGTGCACGCTCGTCCGCAAGACCCTCGCGCGTTTCGAGCCCGTGTCGTTTTCTGAGGCGATGATCGATCGGGTCGAGCGCGTTGCCGGCCAACTCGGGTCGACCACGATGCGCATGCCATCGGGTGCCGGGCATGATGCACAGATGCTCGCCCGAGTGTGTCCGACCTCGATGATCTTCGTTCCGTCTGTCGACGGCCTGTCGCACAACATCGCCGAGTTCACGACGCCGGCCGACATCGAGGCGGGGGCGAACGTCTTGCTGCACACGATCTTGGAGCTGGCGGAGAGCTGACGTCGACGCTCGGGCTCGCTGCAGAGGGCGTGCGCTATGGTTGGGCGACCTCGTCCGGAAAGGCCCGATCCATTGCCCGCGTGGATTCTTGCGATTGATTTCGGCACCAGTTACACGGTCGCCGCGTCCAAGATCGGCGATCGTCCTCCAGAGGTGATCGAGGTCGCGGGCGAACGCCGGATGCCGTCTGTCGTGATGATCGACACCGGTGGCGCCGTGCTCGTCGGCCGCACTGCGGATGACCTCTCGGGGACGCATCCCGGCAGCACGCTTCGGGCGCTGAAGAACCGGCTCGGCGACCAGGCTCCCGTGGTGCTCGACGGTCGGCCGTATCAAGTCGTGAACCTCGTCGCCGCTCTGTTGCGCAATGTGTACGTCGAGTCGGTTCGCCAGATGGGCGAGCCCCCCAGCGAGGTGCGACTCACTCATCCCGCGACGTGGAACCGGCCGCGCCTCAATCGTCTGCTCGAGGCCGCCGCGAAGGCCGAGCTCGTCAACCCAGCGCTCGTCCCGGAACCGGTTGCGGCGGCACTGTCCTTTGCCAGCGAGGTCGGCGTGGCCAACGGCGCGCACGTCGCGGTGTACGACCTTGGGGGCGGCACGTTCGACACCGCAGTCGTGACATCGAGCGGTGGTGGCTTCAACATCGTCGGTCGCCCGAGCGGCGACCAGAACATCGGCGGCGAGCTGTTCGACGAGATCATCTCGAACCACCTCGGCGAACAACTTCCACCCGACGCGTGGGAGGCGATCCAGATCGGTGACGAGCCGCTGTGGCAGCAGGTCGGTGCCACATTGCGCAACGAAGCGCGCAAGGCCAAAGAGACGCTGTCGGGCAATCCGTACGCCGATCTGATCGTGCCGCTGCCCACCGGTCTGCAGCAGATCCGCCTGACGCGAACCGAGTTCGAGGACCTCGTGCAGCCGTACGTTGCCGAGACCGTGGTGCTGCTCGATCGTTGCGTGATGGAAGCTGGTCTGCAGGCCGAGGAGCTCGCCGGTATCTCGCTGGTCGGTGGATCGAGTCGATCGCCGATCGTCGAGCGCTTGGTGAAGGATGCGTTTCCCACCGTTCCGGTCATCCGCCGTGGGGACCCCAAGACAGCCGTCGCCGCCGGGGCCGCACGCGCTGTTCGATCATCGCTGTCTCCGACACCGATCGCCGGCCGCGGTAGCACGCAGGAAGCCGCGCCCGGTACGGCGCCTCAGGGAATCCGGCTCGCCCCGCCCGTCTCCCAGCCACCCGTCGCGCCGTCGATCGCCTCGCTGCCCGTTTCGCTGCCTCCGGCTCCAACCAGTTCGATGCCTCCGGCGCCAACCAGGTCCGTGCCTCCGGCACCGCGTCCGGCGCCTCCGCCCGCGATCGCGCCGGTGCCTGCTCCGGCCTTCACGGCATCCGTCCCTGCCACGTCGAGCCGCAAGAAGCTGATGATCGTCCTGGGTACCGTGCTGTTGGTCGTCGCCGGCGCCGTGGTGTTCCTGGTCGCTCGCGGCGACAAGTCTGCCAAAGGATTGCCCTCACGCCCGGCCCTCGCTGGCGCGCTCCTTCCGATCCGACTCGTTCGGTCGACACTGTCGAATGACTGGAACGAGCAGAAGTTGACGAGCGATGGCGACCCGTTCTGCCCGCAGTTCGAGTTGGCCGTGCCGATCCGTGAGGGCGAGAAGTCGTTCGCGGTGTCGACCAAGGATTCGGCGTCGGGCTTCGACGAGGACATCGCCGCGTACAAGGACGAGGCGTCAGCCTCCAGCGCCTTCCAACAGGACACGGCGATCGGTGAGAACTGTCAGAAGACCGACGGTCACGTGGGCGGTGTGGCCGTCACGTACACGATCAGCGATGCGTCCGCCATCGCCAAACCGCTTGGATCGGGCGTCATCGCGATCAAGTACATCGGCCGCAAGACAGGGGGACCGGACACGGTTCTCTTCACCGGGCTCATCATCGAGAAGCAGTTCGGACTCGTGAAGGTACAGACCAACTCCTACATCATCAACGGCGATTTCTCGAAGGTCGTCGACGACTATGTCATGTTGACGAAGCTTGCCTTCGACCGAGCCAAGAGTGAACTGTGAGCACCGAGCTCTGGCTCCAGATCCAGTCGTCGGCTGACGCCTCGGCCCTCGTCGGCATCGTCGACGAAGCGGTGATCGGACGCGATCTGCGCTGCGACGTCGTCGTCGACGACCGGGAAGTGTCGCGCATGCACGCCCGCCTGAGCCCCGTTGAATTCGACGGGTGGATGATCGCCGATCTCGCAACCAAGAACGGCACGTATCTCAACGACGAGCTGCTCGTCGGTCCTGCGCGACTGGCCTCCGGTGATGTGATACGAATCGGGAGGGCGACATGTCGGGTCGTCGAACCGCATCCGCAAGACGCTTGACCAACGACCTCGAGACAACCTGGAGTTCCCGTGTTCGCTGTTGAACATTCTGCCTTCGAATTGCACTTCCTGGCGCTTTTGCTGTGCCTCGTGGTCGTGCTCATCTGCGGCCGGTTGGTGGGCATCCTCTTCCGTGCGATCAAGCAGCCGGTGGTGATCGGGGAGATCCTGGTCGGCATCGCGCTGGGCCCCAGTCTGTTGGGCAAGGTTTCGCCGAGTTTGCAGAACTACCTTTTCGGCGCGGGCGACGTGCCCATCTTCAAGATCGTTGCCGAGCTCGGTCTGGTGCTGTTCATGTTCATCGTCGGGATGGAAGTCGATCTCGATGTCATCCGCAAATCGGGAAAGCGCGCGCTTGTCGTGTCGCTGACATCGATCGCGCTTCCCTTCGCATTGGGCTTCGGCCTGCTCGGACACTTCCTGTACCAGGACCACAAGTGCGTCGCGGTCGAAGTCGATGCGGGCCAGTCCACGGTGAGCACATGCTCGTCTCCCGAGGTGACGCAGAAGATCTCGGCACGCGAGAAGGCAATCGTCAAAGCCGTCAACGACCACAAGGACAAACCCAAGGTAGAGAAGGGCAAGCAGACGCCGTTCTCGCCGTTCGCGATGTTCATCGGCGTCTCGATGAGCATCACCGCGTTCCCGGTGCTCGCGCGCATCCTGGCCGAGAGGAACATGTTCCGCATCCCGCTCGGACTGCTGTTGATCGCGTGTGCGGCGATCGACGACATCATGGCCTTCACGCTCCTTGCGTTGTCGACAGCTGTGGCTGGTGGTGGGGGCGCGGGCGACGTCATAGAAATTGTCATCAAGCTCGCCATTTTCGTGGCTGTGATGTTTCTCGTCATCCGGCCGTTGCTGGAGCGGCTGGTGTTGCGGCCGTATCGAGCGAATGGCAACAAGCTCGGCCCCGAGCAGCTCTCGATCCTGCTCGCCGGCCTGCTGCTGAGCTCGTATGTCACGAGCCAGATCGGCGTGCACGATCTGATCGGCGCGTTCTTGTTCGGTGTCATCGTTCCGCGTCGCAACGCGACCAACCTGTTCCACTCGATCGCCGACAAGCTCGAGGGTGTCAGCGTCCAGCTGTTGCTGCCGGTCTTCTTCGTCATCGCCGGCCAGAGCGTGAACCTGCAAGGTCTCACCACCAGCGACATCCTGCCCGCGCTTGCGATCATCGGCGTCGCCGTCGCCGGCAAGTTCATCGGCGGGGCGACGGCGGCACGCCTCACCGGGGTCCCCAAGCGGCAATCGTTGGCGGTCGGCACGATGATGAACACCCGCGGTCTCGCGGAGTTGGTGATCCTGCAGGTCGGCCGTGACGTCGGCGTGATCGACGACAAGCTCTACACGATGCTCGTCATCATGGCGATCGTCACCACTGCGATGGCCGGGCCGTTGCTCAAACTCGTCTATCCCGACCGGTGGCTGCACCGCGACATCGCCGAAGCGGACCGCAAGCGGATCAGCTCGGCGACCGATCGCGTCGCAGTCGTCGTCGACTCCGTCGCGGATGCGCTTCCCATGAGCGAGATCGCCGCGGCCTACGGTGGCGGGCGCGCCAGTGGATCGGTCACCCTGATCCGCTTCACCGATCAGGGCGCCGGTCTGGCCAGCTTCGCCGACGACCTGGGCGAGATGAAGACGTTGCGTGAGACGATCGAGGCCGCCGGCCTCAGCTGTCAGATCGTGTCGAGAGCATCGGCGAACAGAGCCGATGACATCGTCGCCGAGATACAGCGGTTGGCGCCGGGTGCCGTCGTGTTGTCGGCGGCGGATGCCGGATTGACCGAACGTGTCTGCGCGCTGGGATCAGATGTGATCACGGTGACCGGAACGTTGGGTGATTTCGGTGCGGTACGGGTCCACAGCAGCGGATCCAACGCCGACCAGGCCGCCGTCGAGATGGGTGTTCGAGTCGCCCTGCACAGTCATGTGCCGCTGCTGATCGAAGGAAGTGTGCCGGGCCGTGTCGGCAAGCAGATCGGCGAGTTGGGTGTGGATCGCAATGCGCCGGCCGACGCCAGCCGCCCGGTGATCTCGGTCGGCCCGTCAGCCGACAGCACGGTCGTGATCCACCCTGGGCAGCGTGATCGGGTGCCGCTCGCGGAGGCGCTGGAAGGTTGGGCAGCGCCGACCGAGCCGATGATCCTCGGCAGCCGCTGAGGTTTCGACAGCCGCTGAGATCTGGGCTCAGCCCTTCTGGCGGGCCGAGGACTCGAACGTCGCGGTCAGGCGACCGAAGGCGACGTGCGAGCCGGGGTTGAGCAGGATCGGTTGATTCGGGACGAGACGGTCCCACTGCTGGCGATCGTTCGACCAGATGAACGTGCCGTTGGTCGAGCCGTGATCGACGATGTGGACATCCCAATCGACGGCGCGAATCTCGGCGTGAACGCGTGAGATGGTGTTGCCAGGGTCGATCAGCGTGACGCCCTGAGCGCGACCCTCGCGCACTTCGGGATCATCGTCGGGATCGCGTCCGAAGACGAGGCTCGTGACGAGCGTGTGATACGAGCCGTCACTCATCACGAGCACACCCAGTGGTGGACGGATGTCGTCGGTGAGGATAAAGCTCGTCTGGTGCATCGCAATGCCGCAGGTCGCGCAGAACCGGGTACGTGGGTCGTTGAAATGGCCGCGAGCGCAGACGAGGCCTTTCACCGTCACGGGCTTCGGGCCTGACGGCTCGGGCGCTGCTGCGGGCGGCTGAGCCTGCGCTGGTGGCGGGGCACTCACGGGCATCGCTGCGGTCTCGGGCAACATTGGTGCGGCCGCAAATGGTGCCGGTGCCGGTGCGGGTGCCGGTGCTGGTGTTGGGGTCGGTGCGGGTGCCGGGGCGACCGACACCGTTGCTGCGGCGATCGGCAGCGGAGTGGCCGCGGGGAGATCGTCGGTCTCGTCACGCAACGAGATCATCGCGGTCGGAAGTGGCTGGGCTGTGACGACGGCGGGCGCCTGCGCAGGAGTGGGATCCGGTTGGGCAGCCATCGGTTGACTGGGTGCTGCCGGCGCCGGGCTCCACGGCAGTGCTGCCGTGTTGTTCGCGCGCAGACTGAAGCCGTCGGCCGCGACCACGCCGTCGTGCAGCGCGAGCAGTGTGTCGACCTGGCTGTCGCCGAACAGGAGATCGATCGCCGAAACGTTCGAGAGCTGCGTCTGGAACGGCTTGCCCTCGTCGCTTCCGATCCGCTCGGGAACGCCACCGCGCTGGGCAACGAGTGGGACGCCACCCTGTACGAGCACGTCGACGACGTCGTCGCCGAGAACGATCGCGCAGAACGGACCGAGCGCGGCGCCTCCGGCCGCGAGGCGGGAGAGCTCACCCATGACCTCGCTCGCGTGGCGATCACCCACGAGACGACACCAGCCGACAAGGGCCGATGCGGCCGCGACATCGCCGGCCGAGTACACGACAGTGTTGCCGATGCGGACCAACCGGCCGCGGCCGGCACCCTGTTGCGGGATGAGGGTGAACGTCTGCATGTCAATGTCCTCCAAGAGCTTCGATCAATTCGGCAACCTCGAGCGCTGTTTGTGGTCGACGTTCTGGATCGGCATCGATGCACGCCAGGACGACGTCGGCTTCGGCTGCGCTGAGGTCCTCGCGTCGAACATGAGGAGTGTTGCGCAAAACGGACCGGACCGCCATCATCGGATCGATGCCGTCGATACCCGGATGGATGCTGGTTCCCGTGAGTGCCCAGTGCAGGATGGCGCCGAGCGAATAGATGTCGGTGGCCCGACTTGCCGAGTCACCCATGATCAGCTTCGGATCGACGAAGCCGACCGAGGCCATCGGTGCCATCGATGTCACCGAACCGGTGCCGAGCTGGGCGAGACCGAGGTCGCCGAGGCACCCGGAGCCGTCGGCCCGGAGCAAGACGTTGCCGGGCCGCAGATCGCGATGGGCGATCCCGGATTCGTGGAGGTCGTTGACGGCCCGGGCGATGTCGGCGACGGCCCGCAACTTGCCGTTGCGGGTCAGCTCCGTTGTGGGCTCGGCGAGTGTGCCACCCTCGCACCACTCCATCGAGTAGAAGAAGTAGTCCTCGGTCTGGCCGGCGTCGTACAGCGTGACCAAGTGCGGGCTGTTGACGCGAGCGAACAGCTTCAGCTCGCGAGTGAAGCGACGGAAACCCGCCTCTTGGGAGCCGGCGACGACCTTGATCACGACGGGCTTGTCGAGGCCGAGGCGGGCCGGCGGGTCTGCGAGGTAGAACCGGCCGTGACCGCCCTCGCTCAACGAGCGGGTGATCCTGTAGTCGCCAAGGGCGGAGGGCACGCCACCGGAGTCCGTGGATTCGTGGGGGGCCATGTCAGAAGAAGATCCGGCCGCCGTTGAAACGCCAGCGGATGAAGAAGATCTTGATCGGTCCGAGCACGAACAACCACATGATCATCCACGTCGAGATGACGTGGATCCAGAACGTCGAGTTGGTGGCCGCGAAGTCGGTGTGTTTGGCGATGTTGAGCTTGTCGAACAGGAAATACGCGAGCCACGCTTCGTTGATCACCTCGAAGAAGGTGAACATGACCGGCCAGTCCTTTTCCCAGCGATACTGCTGGAGGAAGTGGTAGAGCATCTCCCAGAAGAACACGCCGACGACCAGCACGATGGCGAGCGCTGAGAACGTCGCCTTGTACGTGCTGCTCAACGACGCACCTGGGCTGTGCGGCAGCACCGGTGTGATGATCAGTGTCCACGGGATGCCGATGAACAGAATGAGGAAGATCCTGGTTTGGATCCGACCGCTGAGTGTTGGAATCATCTCGTACTCCAGATTGAGGCAATGGGTTCGTGTGGGTGAGGAAATGTGCGCATCAGATCTGCTTGTGACGCATCCACTTCCACCATTGGCTCACCGATCGGCCGATGCCGATGCGCTTGACGAAGCCCTGCTTCGCGAGATCATCGGTGATGCGTTGTGCCGTGAGCTGGAGGCCGAGGAACGTGTCGACGCCCGCGAAGTAGCCGCCGTAAGTCGCCGACCCGGACGCGTATATTCGTCCGGTGCCGCTGCGTGTGCCGCGGGCCTCGAACGACGGATCGACGTCGAGACGTCCGAGTGGGTTCCGGCCGGCGCCTGAGTGCTCGAGCAGATCGGCGTAGATGCGGTGTTCGCGGATGTCTGCCTCGAGTCCGGTGCAATCGATGATCACCGATGCCTCGAGCGACGCCATCGTGCCGTTGTCCTGCTTGATGGTGGTCACGACGCAGTCGTTGCCCGGTCGCACGTCGGTGACCTCACCCTGGTACGTGATGTACCAGCCGGCCTCACGGCTCAGCTTCATCTCGCGTAGCCAGGTCTTGCGGTATGGCGTGTGCGCTCCACCGGTGAGTTCGTACAGGTCCTTGCGAGCCTGGCCTTCGAGCTTCAGCATCTGCTGGATGTGCTGACCGCCCCACGCACTCTTGGGTGCATTGAAGCCTTGGAACGCGAAGCCGTACTCGCCGCGCCGTTTTGCCTTGCCCCACTGGTTGTGACGTCCTGAGTAGTAGGTGCGAAAGAGATGCAGGATCTGGGTCTGTGCACCCTTGTCGATTCGGTCTTCCATCAGGCGCTGCAAGACACGCGACGCCACGATGCCGCCGCCGCGCACCAGCACGGTCTGCGGTTTGCGCAACAGGCTCTCATAGACGTGCTCGTGCGGCTCGTACGCGTTCACCGTGCGCGCGAGGTCGTTGTACTTCGAGCGGTACTCCTGCAGGTCGGGCAGGAACTTGAGGCCTGGATAGCCGATCGAGAGGTGCACGTACTGGCTGCGGTAGGCGATGCGTCGGGTCGCGCTGGTTCCGGGAGGAGGGGTCAGGATCGTGAAGTAGCCGCCACCGTTGCGGCGCCGCGTCATGCGTACCTGGCCGGAGACGAGCATTTCCTTGTAGCGAGTGCGGGCGACTTCTTTCTCGAGGCCCTCGAACACGGTGCCGGCCCGCGGTGTCCAGTAATCCTCGAAGATCGGCTCGGTGAGCACGTTCCAGATCGGGAACAGCTTCTTGTCCTTGCGCGCCTCGCGGAGCGCATAGCTGGGAAAGCCCCAGAGGCAATCAGGCATGCCTTGCGAGTCGCTGCGAAGCCGTTCGGGCCGCGGTACCTGGCTGACTCTCGTGAGGTACTCGTACGTCTGCCACGGGTAGTCGATGTTGCTCAGGATCCTCATCTGCGAGGGGTCGAGGCCGGCGACCCGCAAATAGTTGGAGAGGACGAATGACCCCATGCCGCCCCCGCAGCTGACGAGTGGCACATCGATGATCGGGATGCCGGCGCGGTACACCATGTCGTCGGTCCAGATGTCGGTCTTGAGCAATTCGTCGTTCAGGTCTCCTGGCATCGGCGCTGCGGGCGCAGTCTCCATTGCCGCGCCCAGCACACTCGCCGGCGTGGTGATCATGTCGTTCGACACTGATTTTCCCTCCATGTGGTCGTGCTCGTACCGTCAGAACGCGATTGCATACTGTTACATACATTCGCTGATGCGGGTGCCGAAAAGCTCTAGCCATAGTAGGCGAGTTCGGCGTGCAGCCGATCAAGCGCCTGCTGCGCGATGAGCATTGCTTTGCGGGCGCTGAACGGGATTCGCCCGGTGTTCTCCAGCACCCGCCATCCCGTGCTCGTCGTCTCCACCGCTGCTTGCAATGTGCCCGCGTCGGCGTCGAGCGCGACGCCCAGTCGCAACGCAGGCTCGGGGTGGATCAGCAGTCGCGCGAGTTCGGTGCGGAGCCACCTCGGCAACGCAGTTCTTCCCGACACGATCTCGCGCAACAACTCGAGTTCGGTCAACAACGGCTGTTCTTGTTGCAGTGCGTCGATGCGGTCGAGCAGCTCGGTCCGGCCGGGTCCGCCGGGTGCGACCTTCATCGCCTGCTGCACGACGCGAAGACCCGATGTTGCCCGAAATGCGACGCCCCGAACGTCTGCGAGGTTCTGCATGAATGCCTGCAGGCGGCTGACGCTCAGGTGATCGGCGGCGACCAGTCCGGGCGTCAGCGTGAGGCCGAGGGGGCTGGCGAGCACGGCGTCGATCACGCGTTGCGGGTCGTCGCCGGGCGCCGCGACCACCAGTGCCTCGACGGCATATGGTCCGACTTCGGCTGTCTTGAGCGTCGCAGCGAGTGCGGTGATGAGGGCGACGGGATCAGGGTCCGAGCTGTCGAAAAACAGGACGACCACGTCAGCTGACGCGACCCGCTGGTCGGCAGGGTCGACGACGTGATCGACCACCATGTCGTCGCGCATCGTCAGCCCAGGCACGAGTGCCTGGATGTGCTGCAGCTTCGGCCCGACCACCGTCGTCAGGAACGGACGAACGAGTCGCGCCGTCGCATTCACCGCAACGGGTTCGTCGGCGAGCAGATACTTCGAGCCGGTGATGAGATCGTTGACCCGCCCCGCAACGCCCGTGAGCGGCAGCGCCGCCAACTTTCGACTGGTCGGTGGCGGTGGGGGTGGCATCGAGCCCGGTTGGCTGATCGACGTCGTGTGTTCGGAGGTTCGGACGGGCGGTGCCAGCGTCGTCGTTCGGCTCTCGGGAAGGAAGACGGCCAGCGCATCGCTGAGCGCGTAGCAGGAGTCGAACCGATCATCGGGCAGCCGGGCCATGCCCTTGGCGAGCACGTCGGACAGCTCCCGCGGCAAGTCGGGTCGCACCTCGTACAACGGTTGGGCCTCGGTCTCGGCCCTGGTACGGCGCACCCCCGACAGCGTGTCGGACTTGAAAACCGGGTGCCCAGCGAGGAGCTCGTAGATCACCGCAGTCGCGGCGAAGACATCGACACGTCGGTCGATGACCGCCGTCGGGTGCGCTTGCTCGGGAGCCATGTATGCGGGAGTGCCGGCGGCGAGGGTGAAGCCGCTGGCGACTGCGAGATCCTTGGCGAGTCCGAAGTCGCCGATCATCACGGCGTCGTCACCGATGGTGCGTCCGGCGCGGCGGGCTGCTTCGCGTTCGTGGTTGCGCACCGATCGAAAAAGGATGTTGCTCGGTTTGATGTCGCGGTGAACGACACCGAAGTCGTGGATGATGGACAGCGCTTCGCAGATCTCGAGGCCGAGCCGCAGCGCGGTCTCGGTGTCCATCGGCTGGCCCTTCGGCAGTTCCTCGATCTTCTCGTGCAGTGTGCCGCGGTCGGCGACCGCCATCACGAAGTAGGGGCGGCCATCGGGGAGTTCGTCGACATCGTGGACCCGCACGACGCGGTCGTGGTCGATGCGGCGCAGGAGACGGGCTTCCTCGATGAAGCGGCGGCGGATGTCGGCATTGCGGGCCCAGTTGTCGGCCAACACCTTGATCGCCACCTGCACATCGAGCAATTCGTCGGACGCCAGCCAGACCGTCGCGAAGCTGCCCGCGCCGAGGGCGCGCTCGGCGAGGTACTTGCCGATCCGATGGGTTGTCGCCACGTCAGTATCTTTGCCTGTCTGGCCGGGAAATGCGAAGAAGGGCGCCGGCCGCAGCCGACGCCCTTCCCCGAGGTTCGTGTGCAGCGAACTGCTGCGGAGTTACTTGATCCCGATCGAGGGGTCGAGGAACTCGTTGGTGACGATGTCTGCTGCCTTCAGGCCGGCCTTCGGCGGGCTGTCCTGCTTGGTGTACACGGGCGTCGCGATCTTGATCAGATCGTCGACGCGGGTCGTGTCGAACTTGCCCATGACGCCGTCAGGACCGTTGGCCACGAGGCCGTCAGCCTTGATCGTCTTCACTGCGTAGTCCGCCGTGCCCTGGTCGTAGCTCCAGCCGAAGTCATTGCCGAATGCGGCGACGGCATCGAGGATCACCTTGTTGGCGTGCTTGGGGTCAGCGAGGTAGTTGACGCTGGCAGCCTGGATGATCGGGACGAGCTTCTTGAAGCAGGCCGCGTACTTGGTGATGTTCTCCGGCTTGGTCGCGATGGACTCGGCGTAGTTGTTCCAGCCGACATCGTTGATGTACTGGTACTTGACCGGCTTCATCCAGCCCGAGATGACGTTCTGGTAGAGGTACGGCTCGGCCGAGCCGAAGCCCTGCTGGGCCGACTTGCCTGCGTCGGCGACGAACAGGGTCGGGGTGCCGTCGTACGAGCCGTCGACCTGATCGGTCGAGAGCACGCCGGTGCTGGTCAGGAAGTCCATGTAGGCCGCGCCACCGAAGTAGCGGATCTTGACCTTCTTGGTGCCGAGGTCCTTGATGCCGGTGACATCGGGGTACGTGGCGGGATCCCACATGATCATCTGCGGGTTCTTGTTGTACCCCGACTCGATCGCGACGGTCGGCTTGGTGGCCGAGTTCTGGATGCCCTCGTCGGTGTAGACGAAGCCCAGGAACGAGTCGCTCGCGTTGTACATGATCGTGCTCACGCTGTCGAAGTGCTGAGCGGCACCACCCGAGCGGACCTGGACCTTGACCCCGGTGTCGTTGCCCTTCGCATCGACCAGCGGACCGGTCACCGTGGCCTTGGCCTTGTCGATCGTGTAGCCGTCCCCGACCATCTGGTACAGGAAGCCGTGCTCGGCCTCTGGCATCCAGTCGGTCTGGATGTTGACCGTGTCCGGGCAATCGCCGGCCAGCGATACGCCTGCACTGGTGCCGCCCGTGGTCGCGGTGCCCCCGGTGGTCGCCGTCGCGCCCGTGGTTGCGGGTGCTGCGCTGCTGGCAGGTGCTGCGCTGCTGGCGGGTGCTGCGCTGCTGGCTGGTGCAGCAGCTGTGGTGGTCGTTGCGGCCTTCTTGTCGCTGCCACAGGCGACGAGCACGAGGCCCCCCGCAAGTGCGACCGTGAGCAGCGTCTTACTGCGTCGGTTTTGCATGTGTTTCTCTCCCTTGTTGTTGAATGTTCACGCTTGGTCGGGAAGGTCTGAGCCTTCGGGTTGGGTGGAAATCGTGACGAATCAGGTCCGCCTTTGTCCGCTCTCGTGCCAGTGGCCGACCACGAGCTTGCCGAGCCAGCCGAAGAGGAGGAACGTGATGATGCCGATCAGGCAGGCGATGATGACGCCGCCGTACACCGGCGGGTAGTTGCCCTTGGTTCGATAGAGGTCGATGATGATGCCGACGCCGGGCTTGCTGCCGGAGCGGAAGAACTGCTCGCCGACAACGGCACCGATCACGGACAGACCGGCCGAGATGCGGAAGCCGGTGAAGATGCTCGGCATCGCTGAAGGGAGTTGCAGCTTGACGAGCCGCGTCCAACGAGACGCGCCCCGAAGCGTGAACAAGTCGTGCTGGCCGGCATCGGCCGAGTTCAGCCCGAAGAGGGTGTTGGTCACGATCGGGAAGAACGAGATCATGATGCACACGAAGAAGCGCGGCGCGAGTCCGTCG
Source organism: Acidimicrobiales bacterium (assembly GCA_038227995.1). Classification (GTDB taxonomy): domain Bacteria; phylum Actinomycetota; class Acidimicrobiia; order Acidimicrobiales; family Ilumatobacteraceae; genus WLMZ01. Next base: position 26,016 of record JBBRPP010000014.1, on the reverse strand, counting down.
CCGAAGGTGATGTAGATGATCGGGATCACGGCCAGGACGGGCGTGGCCTGCAAAGCGACGAGATACGGAAAGACGGCGCTCTCGACCCATCTCGCCTGCGACATGATGATCGCCAGCGACACGCCGATGGCGATCGTGATCGCGAGTCCACCGAACGCGACCAGGCTCGTCCACTTGATGCCGTTGAGGTACCGGTCACGCGCGATCGGCCGAATCATCGTGTCGTGCCACACCCGCATCGGCGTCGGCAGCAGTCGTTTGCCGTCCTTGTCGAAGAAGTACTTCAACCCCCACGCGTTCATCTGGTACCAGACGAAGATGAAGATCGCCAGAAGCAGGAAGGGAGCGACGATGCGGCTGATCGGGAACTTGGTCGCGCTGGGTGGGAGCACCGAGTCCGACGCCGGGACCGTCGGAGGCGGGGCGCCGATCTGTTGCTCAGTGGCCATCGTCGGTGTGCTCATGCGTGGGCTCCGCGAAGTTCATGCGAGATCCGACCGCTCAATTCGGCGAACTCTGGCTGGAAGCGGAGCTCGGGCGAGCGGGGATACGGAAACGGGACCGGGAAGTCCGCGACGATGTGCCCTGGGCGGGCACTCATCACGAGAACTCGCGTCGACAGGAACACGGCCTCGCTGATGCTGTGAGTGATGAAGAGCCCGGCGAAACCGTTGATCTGGAACAGCTTGATGACCTCGTCGTTGAGGCGTTCGCGGGTGATCTCATCGACCGCCCCGAACGGCTCGTCGAAGAGGAACACGGACGGATTGAGGACGAGCGACCGAGCCAGCGATGCGCGCATCTTCATGCCACCGGACAACTGCTTCGGGTACTTGGTCTCGAAGCCACCGAGCCCGACGAGCTGGATCGCGGCGAGGGCTCGCCCACGACGTTCGGCAGCGGGGATCTTCTCCAGCTCGGCCATCAATTCGACGTTGCGGAGCACGTTGCGCCATTGCAGCAGGGTCGCATCCTGGAACACGTAGCCGAGGCTGGCGCGATCGACCGTGACACTGCCTGACGTCGCCGGATTGAGCCCGGACGCGATTCGCAGGAGGGTGCTCTTGCCGCAGCCGGATGGCCCAACGACGGTGACGAACTCACCGGGGCGCACGTCGAAGCTGGTCTCCGCGAGGGCGTGGGTGCCGTCGGGGAAGGTCATCGTGACCTTGGAGAAGCTCAGTGCCGGCGGAACGGGCGCGGGTGCGTCAGTCATGGGCCTCAACGTAGTGTCCCTGGCGGAGTCGAGCGTAGTTTCGGCCATGAGGTTCCTTCACCGAGCGAGCTCAGTGCATCACCATTCCGCCGGAGACGTTCATGGCTTGACCGGTGCAGTAGCTCGCTTCGTCGGAGGCCAGGAACAGCGCCATGTTGGCGACGTCGCAGGGTTCGGCGAGCCGACCGAGCGGAGACTTTGCCGACCACGTCTTGACCATCTCTTCGGTACGTGTCGCGGCACCCATCTCGGTGAGGACGTAGCCGGGGCAGATGCAGTTGACCGTGATGTCGTGCGGCCCGAATTCCATCGCGCACACCCGGGTGAAGGCGATCACGGCCGACTTCGATGCTGCGTAATGGGCCTGGTTCGGGGACCCGATCTTGCCGCCCATGCTGGCCATGTTGATGATGGTGCCGGCGCGTTGACCGGCGTGTGGCTGGGAGATCATCGCCCGGGCCGCGACCTGGCTGGTGACGAACATCGCCCGCACGTTGATGTCGAACGTCCTGTCCCAGTTCTCGATGGTCATCTCGAGGATCGGTGCCATCTTCAAGATGCCCGCGTTGTTGACCAGGATGTCGACGCCACCCAGCACCTCGATCGCCTCTGCCATCGCTGCAGCAGTCGCCGCGGCATCGCCGAGATCGACCACGACGGACTCGGCTTCCAGCGTTTTGGCCAGGCTGCGGACTTCTTCGTCGGCGATGTCGATCAGCACGAGGTCAGCGCCTTCGCGTCTGAACGTTCGTGCGATCTCAGCGCCGATTCCCCGGGCTGCGCCAGTGACGACGGCGCGCCGCCCGGCGAGGCGATTCGAAGTTCTGTCGTCGCTCCCCATGACGCCGTCAATACTAGAGCACCACGCCGAGGCGCTGACCCAGAGATGCGTTAACAGTTCATTTCGTGATGTGACCGATGCCAGGTCAGCGTGTCACGACGAGACGACGCGCCCCTGGTGGATGACAATGCGGGCCGGGGGACCGAACGCGATCGCCTCGCGCACCGAGGCCGACGGGACGGCGACGAGTTCGGCCGGCTGACCGGCAGCAATCGTGTGTGCTGCGCCCGTCAGGGCCGCCCAGGCGTTGCCCGTGACCGACGCCAGGGCGTCGATCGGCAGCAGATGTCCGGCGAGCACCATCAGCGCAGCGGTCTCGAGCGGGTCTCCGCGGCCGAGCGGATTGAACGGATCCTGCAGGTTGTCGGCGCCGGCACAGACGTTCACGCCGGCCGCTCGCAGCGCCTTGATCGCGGTGAGCGCGCGGGGCATCGCGAACTGGTGCTCGCGACCCTGCAGGAAGAGATTGGTGTGGGGGAGCGCGACGACGCTGATCCCCGCCATGGCAACGGCGTCGGCCACGTGGCGCTGGCGGATCTCGGGCTGCATCGCGAGGCTGACGCAGTGGCTCGCCGTCACCCGGCCGGAGAATCCCGAGTCGTGTACTCGGTGGGCGAGGTCGTCGAGCGACAGCTTGTGATCGTCGAGGGTCTCGTCGGTGTGCAGGTCGACGTCGCGACCATGGGCTGACGCGATGCCGAGCAGTACCTCGTTTGCGGCGTGGGGATCGTCTTCGAGATGGGGGCAGCCACCCACGATGTCGGCGCCGGCATCGAGCGCGTCGGCCAGCAGCGCTCGCGTCTCGGCTCCGGCGGCACCCGTGACCGGCCATGTGACGAGGGCGACGATCTGGATGTCGCAGATGTCGGCCACCCTTCGCCGTACCTCGGCGAGCGCCTGTACGGACAGCAGTCCGTTCTCCAGCGTCGTATCGGCGTGGCTGCGAATCAACGTCGCACCGTTGCTGACCATCAGGCGCACGGCCCGCTCGGCTCGTTCGACGGTGTCGCCGAACGTGACCAGATGGCGGCTTGCCGACATGGCGATGATGGCCCCCATCAGATCGCCGGTCGGATTCGGGATTCTTTCCGACAGAAAGGCCTTGTCGAGGTGAGCGTGAGGCTCGGCGAAGGCAGGCAACAACAGATGCCCCGACAGGTCGATCGCCGGCGTGGGCGCACCGCTCGTTTTGGAACCGCCGTCTGTGTCACCACAAACGCCAGAGTCTGGTGTTTGTGGTGACACAAACGAGGCTCCGGCGTCGTCGACCGACGCGATCAGGCCGTCGACGATGTGGACGTCGACGACTCGGCCATCGGCAAGCGTCGCAGCGCGAAGCAGCATCGCTCAGACGAGCGGCGTGCCGGTGAGCGGGCGCCGCTCGATCGGCTCGCCGAGTCGCGGGAAGACCTCTTCGGCGACGAGGTGCATCTGCTCGTTCATGTCCTCGCGGGTCAGCCCCGGATAGTCGAAGAAGAAGCAGATGTGCTTGAGATCGAGCAGGTCACGCCAGTATCCGATCGCGTCGACGGCATCGTCGATCGAGCCGACGATCTGAATCTTCTGGGCGTTGCTCTCTTCGACAGTGGGACAGTGATCGAATGCGACCTTCGAGCCGTCGGGGTTGCGGTAGCTGCTGAAGCGGCCGTACGGCGACAGGAACTTGTTGAACTCGTCCTGACCGGGGCGACCTTTGACCAGCGCCTGCTCGTAGGTCTTGCCGACATGGAGGTTGAGCACGAGCGCTCGGTCCTCGCCTGGCGCGACGGGCTTGCCCATCTGCTCGCGGATCTCGGCGTACCGGTCCCACTTCTGCTTCTGGCTGTCGGCGTTCTGCAGCCAGTAGACGGCCTTGTGCCCGGCGCGCGGCACGTATTCGATCGTCTCTGGTGACGTCACCGGTTGATAGATGTCGACGACGCGGCGCGGTTTCGGGATCAGCGTCAGGTGGTCGACATAGCTGCCCCGATCGGGCACATCGTCGGGTGGCAGGACGAATTGCTTGCCGCGGAACGAGAACGTCTCGTTGTACCAAGCCGACTTGATGATCTCCATCGACTCCTCGAAGATCTCGCGGTTGGTGCGATCGTGCTCGGCGCTCATCGCGTTGTCGCCGCTGGCGACGACGGTGCCAAGCGCCCACGCTTCGCGGGGCACGGTGCCGCGACCCACACCGAACTCCATCCGGCCACCCGTGAGGATGTCGGCCAGCGCGAAGTCCTCGGCCAGACGCAGCGGATGCCACTGCGGGACGACGTTGAACATCTGACCGAATCGGATGTTCGTGGTGAGGTGGGCGAGGTGCAACCCGAACTGGATCAGGTTGGGCAGGACCTCGTAGCCCTCGTGCTGGAAGTGGTGCTCGGTGAGCCACATCGTGTCGAACCCCAACGAATCCGCGGTGCGGGCCCAGTCGATGAGGTTCTCGTAACAGGCGATCACGGCGTCATTGCCGTATCGGCGGGCAGTTGCCCCGACAGCCGGGTCACCGGCGTCCGGCATGGGCACCGTGCAGAAGAAGTTGGAGTCGACGCGCATGGCGCGATCGTACTTCGGTCAACCGGTTCGGACCTGCGTCACCCGGTGGCTGTGGTGAAGTTCACGTCCCGGCAACAGATCCGACGCGGGTGCGCGGATCGGCTGCGCCCGCGAGCATGCCGTCGTCGCCGACGACGATCGCGTGAGCGTGGCCGAACGATCCGTCGAACGGGGGCAACGAGTGGACTTCGTGACCACGTGCGACGAGGCCATCGGTCCAGGCTGGTGCAGCGTGGCCCTCGAGGATGACGTGTGGGCCCGCCGACGCCGTCCACGTGTCGAAACCGGTCACCGGCCCGCGCAAACCCCAGCGTCCGGCGTGGATCGCCACGGCAGGGCTCTCGCCGTGCAGGAACAGGCGTGTCGCGACCTGGAGCAGGATCTGCGGCTGGCCGTCGCCGCCCATCGTGCCGAACACTGCCGCGAGCGAGCCGTCTTCGTTGGTCGCGAGCGCGGGGGACAGCGTGTGTGGCGGGCGGCGACCAGGTGCGATCTCGGCCGGATGTCCGTCCTCGATCGAGAATCCGAGGCCCCGGTTGTGCAGGTTGATCTGTGTGTTCGGTTCGACCAACCACGAGCCGAAGTTCGATGCGTTCGACTGGATCAACGAGACACCCATTCGGTTCGAGTCGACGGTGCACAGGTAGGTGGTGTCGCCGTCGAACGTCGGCGGGATCACCCGGGACGCCCGCTCGCGATCAAGCGTGTCGAACCGGGCCGCAACGGCCGCGAGCAGTGCCGGACCGTCTGCACGGTCGAACAGCACCGACGGTCGATCATGGCCGGCGACGGTCGCGGCTTCGATGAGAAGATGGGCCCAGAGGGGGTCGTCGGGCTCAGATGGCAGCGCGCCGTCGGAGGCGAGACGATCGACGAGTTCTGCCGCCGCGAGGGTGAGATAGCCCTGCGAGTTGGGAGGGATCGTGTGCAGCACCTTGCCGAACGTCTGCTGCGAGAGCGGGTCGATCCAGTTGGCTCCCGGCGTCGCAAGATCGGCTTCGCTGAACAGTCCCGCGCCCAGGTCACGCAGACCTGCGCCGAATTCGCCGAGGTAGAAGCCGTCTCTACCGTTCTCGGCGATCGCCCGGAGCGCCCGCGCCGCGCCGGGTCGACGGACACGCCGGCCCGGGCGGGTGGCCTGCGAGACGATTTCGTTCAGCGCGATTCGACCCCGTTCGTCGAGCAGGGCAATCGCTCCGACGAGCAACGGCGACGCCGGGAAGCCATCATCGGCCAGCCGGATCGCGGGTGCCAACGTCGTCGCCAGCGGCAGGCTGCCGAATCGCTCGTGCAGCGCGACCCAACCGTCGACACATCCCGGCACGGTGACGACCCGGATGTCATGACGGAACGGCATGTCGGTGCGGCCCTCTGCCCGCAACTGCGCGGCGTCGCTGCCCGCGCCGGCGCGGCCGGTGGAGTTGAGTGCGTGGACGGTGGTGCCGTCGTGGACGAGCGCATACAGGTCACCGCCCATGCCGCACAGGTGAGGTCCGACGATGGCCATCGCAGCGTTGGTCGCGATTGCGGTGTCGACGGCGTTCCCACCCAATGCTGCGATGGCCATCCCGGCCTGGGTCGCGAGCTGATCGGCGGACGCGACCATCGATCCCGGAGCTCTGGTGGAGGTGAACGGTGCGGAGTTGCCGGACATGATCGCAACCTACGCTGTGTCGGTGCGATGGAGACAACACTGGCAGCTCCTGGGGCCGGGGTTGATGTCGCTCGGCGCGGCGACGGCCATCGTGGCGTCGTTTCGGCCATGGGTTCGCTCCGGAACGACCGGACGGTCGAGCTACGACCTGTTGGGCCTGGTCCATCGGCTCGGCTTCGCGCCCGAAGGCCCGGTTCGGTGGGCCGTGCGGGCCTGGCCGCTCATGCCCCTGTTGGCCACCGTCGCAGTCGTTGCAGTGTGGTGGGGATGGCGAGCGTTGGGGGTCGTGTTCGGCCTCCTCGCGGGACTGTACGCGGGAGTGCTCGGTGCCGTGTTGACATCGGCCGCGCCCGACACCCGAGCGTTGATCGTGTCTCGGGCGCCACTCGTGACGGCAATCGGAGCGGGCCTGCTCGTGCTCGGGTCGGTGGTCTGCGCGTGCGTTCGGGTACCTTCCGAACATGCCAACACGAGCTGAAGCACTCGCGATCCTGACCGGCACCGGTGGACCGTTCGCAATCGGACCTGCGGTCATCGGTGGTGAGGATCTGCGCGTGTATCTGACGGCTCCCACGAGCCTGCGCCAGGTCTGGGAGATCGCTGCCGCCCGTGGTGACGACGTGTTCCTCGTCTACCAGGACGAACGAACAACGTTCGCCGAGGCGGGCGCGATCGTGCGCAAGCTGGTCGCCGCGTTGGCCGATGCCGGTGTCGGGAAGGGCGACCGGGTCGCGATCGCGATGCGCAACTATCCCGAGTGGGTGACGGCTTTCTGGGCCGTTCAGTCCCTCGGAGCGGTCGTCGTGAGCATGAACGCGTGGTGGACGACGAGCGAGAACGAGTACGGCCTGGTCGACTCCGGCGCGGTCGCGCTGATCGCCGACGGCGAGCGCTACGAGCGAGTGCGCGGTGAACCGTTGACACGCACTGCCGTGACGACGGTGGTCGTTGCCCGCGCCGATGGCGCGCTCGATGACGGGCACCTGCACTGGGCCGATGTCATCGCGGCCGCTGATCCCGGCTCGTTGCCCGATGTCGCGATCGACGCAGACGACGACGCGACGATCCTGTACACGTCGGGCACGACGGGCTTCCCCAAGGGTGCAGTCGGCTCGAATCGCAACCACATCACGAACATCTTCAACACGATCGTCAGCGGTGCTGCGCAGGCGATCATGTCCGGCCCCGCGCCCGCCGACGCGCCGCCGTCTGGTCGTGCGATTGCGCTCTGGTTCTTCCCGTTCTTCCACATCGCCGGCGTGACCGGCATCTGTCTGCTCACGTTCACCGGCGGCGAGATCATCACCCAGTTCAAGTTCGACGCACCTGACGCGCTCGACATCATCCAACGCGAAAGAGCGACGATCGTGGCCGGTGTTCCCACCGTCGTACGCACGCTGCTCGAACTCGCCGACGCCTCCGGGCACGACCTCAGCAGCCTCACCGGCATCTCTCAGGGTGGGTCGCCCGTGCCGCCCGACAGCATCGCCAAGATCGAGAGCGAGTTCGCCGGCAAGGTCTCGCCGGCGAACGGTTACGGGCTCACCGAGACGACGTCGGCGGTCATCAGCAACTCCGGACCTGCCTACTTCGCGAAGAAGGACAGCGTCGGGCTGCCGATGCCCGTCACCGACGTCCGCATCGTGGACGAGGACGGCAATGACGTTGCAGCCGGATCGATCGGCGAGGTCTGGGTGCGCGGCCCGAACAACGTGCGTGGCTACTGGAACAAACCGAAGGAGACCGCGGAGTCGTTCACGAATGGCTGGTTCCACACGGGCGACGCCGGACGGATCGACGACGACGGTTACGTCTACGTCGTCGACCGGATCAAGGACATGGTGTTGCGAGGCGGCGAGAACGTGTACTGCGCGGAGGTCGAGGCAGCGATCTTCGAGAACCCGGCCGTCGCCGATGTGGCCGTGTTCGGCCTGCCCCATGACCGCCTCGGCGAAGAGGTCGCAGCCGTCGTCACGCTCAAAGAAGGTGCGTCTCTGACGGCGCCAGACCTACAAACGTCATTGGGTGGACGTCTGGCGGGCTTCAAGATTCCTTCAGCTGTCTTCATCCGCTCGGCCGAACTGCCCCGCAACGCCACCGGCAAGGTGCTCAAGAAGGATCTCCGCGCGGAGTACAGCGCGCCGACCTGACGATCATGCGGCTCACCCCTCCCATTGGTTGCGCCCGCGCAACACGTCGCGCAGCACCGTCGGACGATCGGTCATGATGCCATCGACGCCCATGTCGAGCAGCCGTGCGATCTCGGCCGCATCGTCGATGGTCCAGACATGGACCTGCACGCCGAGACGGTGAGCGCGCTCGATGAAGGCGGGGCTGACGACTTTCAACGGACCCTGGCTGACCGGAACCTGCGCTGTGTGCGCGGACGTCTTCGTCATCCGGCCGTAGCGCAGTTGCGAGACCCCGGCCGGACCGAGCGCCGTACAGAGACCGTCACCCAGGATCGCCCTCAGCTTGCGGACGCGCGCATCGTTGAACGCACCGACGTTGACGCGGTCGATCGACGCCGTCCGGCGGATCGTGGATGCCAGGGCCGCGATTGCTGGTTCGCTCTTGCAGTCGATGTTGACCCGCACCTCGGGCCACGATCCGAGGATCTCCTCCAGCGTCGGGATCGGCGCCACGCCGTCGACTCGTGCCTCACTGACCTCGGCCCACGTCATCGTGCTGAGCGTGCGGTCGATGCCGCATGTGCGCTTCAGGTTGAAGTCGTGGAAGGCCACGAGAACACCATCTGATGTCACCTGCACATCGGTCTCGATGTACCGGTACCCGAGGTCGATCGCATATTCGAACGCCGGCATCGTGTTCTCTGCAGCGTCGCTGGCGCCGCCGCGATGAGCGAACGGAATCGGGTACGGCCAGTCGAGGAACGGATGCGACGCCACGGCCGCGAGTCTTGCGGATCAGCACTATCGTCGGCGCCATGGCAGACCAACGCAGCATCCCGCTCGCCGGAGTACGGTTCACATCATCGGAGTCGATCGAGGTCCGTTCGCCCTATGACGATGCACTGATCGGACTGATTCCCTCGTGTACGCCGGCCGACGTCGACCGTGCAGTCGCCGTCGCCAAGAAGGCACTCGCGACGCCGCTGCCGCTGTGGAAGCGGGCCGAAGTGCTGGACCGCGCTGCGGCGCGCCTCGCGGCGCGGCGCGACGAGTTCGCCGAGATCGTGTGCCGAGAAGCCGCCAAGCCGATCAAGACGGCGCGGGTCGAGGCTGAGCGCGCCGTCGGGACGTTCCAGTTCGCCGCCGCCGAGGCGCGCAAGCTGGGCGGAGAGATGATCCCGCTCGACGCCATTCCTTCGGGTGAGGGCAAGCTCGGCTTCACCCTGCGCCTTCCGATCGGCGTCGTCGGCGCCATCGCGCCATTCAACTTCCCGCTCAACCTCGTCGTGCACAAGGTTGCTCCTGCGATCGCGGCCGGCTGTCCCGTCGTCCTCAAGCCGGCGTCGCAGACACCCTTCAGCTCCATCGTGCTGGCCGAGATGCTCATCGACGAGTGTGGCTTGCCGCCGGAGTACCTGCAGATCGTGACGGGCGGCGGAAGCACTGTCGGCAACGCGATCGTCGATCATCCCGACGTTGCGCTCATCACGTTCACCGGTTCGCCTGCGGTCGGTTGGTCGATTCGCGCTCGAGCGCCGCGCAAGCGCGTCGGCCTCGAACTCGGCAACAACGCACCGGTGATCATCGAGCCCGATGGCGACTGGCAGACCGCGGCCGACAAGATCAAGATGGCGGGTTTCAGCCACGCCGGCCAGAGCTGCATCAGCACCCAGCGGATCTTCGTCCACTCGACCATCGCCGACGCGTTCACCGATCGCTTGGCGGCGAACGTCGAGTCACTGGTCGTCGGCGATCCGATGCTCGAGGCCACAGACGTGTCGGCGCTCATCTCCCGGTCAGAGCGCGACCGGGTCAAGAGCTGGATCGACGAAGCCGTCGACGGCGGGGCCAAGGTCGTGGTCGGAGGAGACATCGGGGCCGATGGCGTCCTGAAGCCAACCGTGCTCGCCAACGTCACGCATGACATGAAGGTGTGCGCCGGTGAAGTCTTCGGTCCCGTGGTGGCGATCGCGTCGTACGACGACCTCGACGACGCGTTCCGGATGGCCAACGACACGGCGTTCGGGTTGCAGGCCGCGATCTTCACCAGCGACATCAGCAAGGGCCTCAAGGCCGTGCGCACACTCGACTTCGGTGGCGTCCTCGTCAACGAGGTGCCGACCTGGCGCGCCGACCAGCAACCGTATGGCGGCCTTCGCGACAGCGGCAACACGCGCGAAGGTCCGGCCTACAGCGTCAAGGAGATGACCGAGATCCGAATGGTCATCATCAGCGGCTGACCGGACTGCTCGGCTCACCGCCTGGCTGGCCTTCAGGCGCGGGCGAGGATCTCGCCGTTCAGTACCGTGAACCATCCGTCGGGCTGAACGCCCCAGTGCCGCCATGCGGCCGCGATCTCCTGCAGCTCGTCGTCGGTGGCGTGGCCGCCCGCGACCGCCTGGTGGGCGAGGTTGCTGATCGTGATCCTGTCCGCCCACAGGCTGCTCCACCAGGCTCGGTCGTCGGTGTTGGCGTAACACCACACACCGGCCGACGCCATGACGTCGGCAAAGCCGGCTTGGAGTGCCCACGACAGGAGATGGCGGCCGGCGTCCGGCTCGGCATGGTTGCCGAAGGCGACCGCGCGGTAGACGCTGAGCCAGCGGTCCATCTGGTCATTCGTCGGGAACCACGTCATCGCCGCGTAGTCGGCGTCGCGGGCAGCGATCAACCCACCCGGTTTGCAGACTCGGCGCATCTCCTTCAGCGCGGCGACGGGATCACTGATGTGTTGCAGAACTTGATGGGCGTGGACGACGTCGAACGTGTCGTCGGGGAATTCCAGCGCGTACACATCACCGATGACGAAATCGATGTTGTCGACCCCGGCGTCTGCTGCGTGGCGTCGGGCCTCGTCGATCACAGACTGCGAACGATCGAGTCCGACGACGCGTCCCTGGGCACCCACGATGCCGGCGAATTCGGCGGAGATCGTCCCAGGTCCACAGCCGACGTCGAGCAGGCGTTGCCCGGAGGCGAGGTGGGGCAGCAGGTACGCGGCGGAATTTGCTGCCGTTCTCCAGCGGTGCGATCGCAGCACGGCGTCGCTGTGGCCGTGGGTGTAGACGTCGTTCGGCGCGTTCATGGTCCCATCTTGGGCGTCCGTCGGCATCTGCACAAGACGAATGATTCAATAGATGGAATAAGCTGAGCGAATGACAAGTCCAGATTGGTTGCGCACCTTTGTGGCCGTCTATCGGGCTGGGTCGGTCACGAACGGTGCTCGGTTGCGACATCTCTCGCAACCGGCCGCGAGCCAGCAGTTGGCGAAGCTGGAGCGGATGATCGGCGAACCGCTGTTGCAACGGTCGGCGGGCGGCATCGAGCCAACAGCTCGCGGCCGTGAGCTGTATCTGCAGGTTGCCGATCACCTCGATCACCTCGAGGACATCTTCGGGCTGATCGAAGGAGACCGTCCGCGCGACCGTCGGACGACGGTTCGTTTCGGATCGTCGCCGGAATACTTCGCGTTGATCGTGCTGCCGTTGCTGGTGGACCTCGACATCCCGGTTGCCGCCCGGTTTGGCGATGACGAGGCCCTCATTGGTGCGCTGTTGAGTGGCGAAGTCGACCTGATCGTCACCAGTCGCGCCTCGTCGCACCGCTTGCTGGCGACTCAAGAGCTTGGCCACAAGGACTTCATCCTGGTGTGTTCCCCGATGCTGCGCAAGACATCCTTCGACACGGTCGCGAAGCTGGCCGACTGGCTCGAACGTCGGCCCTGGGTGAGTTACAGCCCCGAGTTGCCGCTGACCCGACGGTTCTGGAACTCGGTACTGGGCCGCTCGTTCCCCTCTCGTCTGCAGCTCACGGTGCCGGACTTGCGAGCAGTCGCTGCGGCTGTCGAGCTCGGTCTGGGTGTGAGCCTGCTGCCGTCGTTCATCAGCGCCGCATCGATTGCTGACGGTTCGTTGCGCGAGCTCTATCCCGTCCGTGATCTGGTTCCGGTCGAGACGTGGGCACTGTCGTCGCGCGAGGGCGATGCCAATCGTGCCGCGCTGCTGCTGGCGGAAGTGCTTCGGCGCCGACACAGCGATCAGCCACCGAAGTAGCCGACAGCGTCGACGATCAGATCCATTTTCTGTGAGCTCGTGATACATACGGTGCCGGCGGCGCCGACCGCGACGATGACGGAATTGGCGATCGTCTGGCCAGCGTCGAAGTTCAGGTTCGATGCAAGCGGAGGCGCGGTTCCACACGGAAAGACCGTTGCGTACCCCGGTGCGACGGGATCGATCACGGTCACGTTGAGCACGATGCTCGTCGTATCCGTCGCGATCGAAGCTCGGTTCACGACCGGCAGGGTCGTCACGGCCGCCGCCGAAATGCTGCCCCCGCCGCTGAGTGCGCCATCGATGGTCGACAGATTCGGCCGTGTCTCGAGCACCCGCACCGGATACATGGGTTGGAAGGTCGTCCTCTCCGGGAAGTAGCCGTCCACATCGACGACGAGTTGCGTTGCCTGCGAGGCAAAGATGCACACCGTTCCTGCGTTGCCGATCTGACTGACGACGAGATTGGCGATCGTCTGGCCGGAACGAAGTTGATGTTCGACGCTGTCGGCGGTGTCGTGCCGCAGGGGTACGCAGTCACGAAGCCGGCTACTTGTGGCTCGGTCACGGTGACGTTGAGCACCGCAGTTGTGGCAGAGCCGGGAATCGATGCCCGGCCAGCGACTTGGACCTGGGTGACTGATCCCGCAGGCCTCACATCCGCACCTTCCTGGAAGCCGTCGATTGTCGAGAGCCCGATCCGTGTTTCCAGCAGGCGGGCAGGATCGAGCGCGACGTATGAGGTCGTGACCGGAATGAATCCGCTCGCGTCGACAACAAACTGTGTCGGCTGCGACGTGTAGATGCAGACGTAGCCAGATGCGCCGATCTTGGTCACGACCGCATTCGGAATGGATTCCCCGGTCGTGAAGTTCAAACTCGACGCTCGTGGGCGGGCTGTGCCGCAGGGGTAGACAGTGACGAAGCCGTCGCCGAGCGGCTCTGCGGCTGTGACGTTCAATGTCGCCGCCAGCGCATCGTCGGGCACCACACCCCGCCCAGCCACCTGCACCTGCATGGTCGAACCAGCTGGACGCAGTCCTGCGCCAGCGTCGCTGCCATCGAAAGTCGTCATTCCGGGTCGAGTGTCGACGAGACGGAATGGAGCGACCGGCAGGAAGTCGTTGCGCGACGCGCCAGTCGGGTACAGCAAACGGAGCAGGTTCGACGCCGGGGCCCCGATGACGACGGCGCCGCTCGCTGTGAGACGGTTCTGCACGACCAAGTACATCGCCGCGTTCTGTTCGACAGGTGGCCACACAGCGCTGTTGTCGGACGCGGCGATGCCGACACGGCCTTCCGGTCCCGCCAACGTGACAGAGGCGGAACCGACCACCGCAACTCTGTTGCCCGGGAGCGCGACCAGACGGCCAAGGGTTGCAACGGATGTACCCACCAGGCTGTTGTTGATCGAAAGAGTGCCCCGCCGGCCGGTCGCCCCATCAGCCCACGCCATCGCTCCGAAGTGCGGAAAGTCTCGGATCCCCGCAGAACCGACCACGTAGTTGGCGTTGTCCTGCGCGAGCAATTGCCCACCGACGCCCTCGCCGTCGCTCGTTCCAACCAGACTGTTCGAGGGCGACACTGGTCCGCTGACTCCGGTGCTGCCGCTTCCCCACGTGGCGGCTCCGGCCGCATGGACAGGACCGTTCGCCCAATTCGGACCGTGAACGACATAGTTGCCGTTGGACAGCGCCGTCACGGCCCGCCCCACGTCGTCATGAGGCTGAGTGCCAACAAGGCTGTTGGCCGGGCTCACCGGTCCGGTGACGGGTGATGATCCGTCATTCCAGGTAGCGGCGCCGGCCCCGGTCGCCGTTGAGTTGGCCCACGACGGGCTCTGGACGACATAGTTTCCAGTGATCAGCGCAGTGATGCCGCCGCTGCTGATCCGGTCGTTGCTCCTGCTCCCGATCAAGCTGTTGCCGGCCGTGATCGTGCCAGTGGTGCCGGTCGTGCCGTTCCCCCAGGTGGTGGCGCCTGCATCGATGACCAAACCGTCGTCCCAGCGAGGGCTCCCGATGACGTAGTTGCCATTCGAGAGTGCGTCTATCTCGCCAATTCCGAGGTCCCCGATGGACCCGATTGCAGCACCGTTCGTGGACCCGACGAGGCTGTTGGACGTGGTGACGGTTCCTGCTGAGGCGGCCGCGCCGTTGCGCCACGTCACGGCGCCGGCGTCCCCCACCGAGCCGTTGTCCCACGTCGGGCTCGCGACGACGTAGTTCCCGTTCGACAACGGAACGACCGACGTGCCGACACGGTCGTCGGTCGCGGAGCCGACCAGGCTGTTCGACGCATCGACGACGCCGACCGTGCCACTGGCGCCGTTGCCCCAAGTGGCTGCACCCACCGTCGTATACGTGCCATTCGAATGCCATGGGCTGCCAACCACGAAGTTCCCATTCGTCAGGGCTGTGACGTTTAGATTCTGGCCGTCATTCGGGAACGAACCGACAAGACTGTTCGCCGGACCCACCGTACCGACCAGCCCGGCACCGGAATCTACCCACGTCGCTGCTCCCGCCCCCGAGCCCCATCTTGGACTGACGACCACGAAGTTGCCGTTCGTGAGCACGACGATCTTGCCCAACCCGACCTGGTCACCGACGCTGGCGCCAACGAGGCTGCTCGCAGCGGTCACCGGCCCGACGGTTCCACCTGAACCGTCGCCGAGCGTGACTGCACCGAGAGTCGAGTGCCAGATGGGACTGAGTACGACGTAGTCGCCATCGGGCAACGCGACGATCCCGCCCAATCCGACTGCGTCATGGCTGCCGATGAGACTGTTCGATGCGTTCACCTCGCCGACGGCACCAGCGCTTCCGCTTGCCCACGTTGCGGCGCCGGACGAGGCGTTCCAGAAGAAGCTGTCGATGACGAAATCCTTGTCGGCGAGAACAGTGACCGATTGGCCGACGACGTCGTGTGCGTGTTGACCGACGAGACTGTTCGATGCGGAGATCGGACCGTCGATGCCCAGAGTCCCCGAGACCCACGTTGCGGCGCCGGCGTCAGCGACGGACCCATTGTCCCAATCCGGGCTGAGCACGACGAAGTTGCTGTCACCGACCTCGCTCACAGCATGGCCCACGCGATCACCGCTCTGCAGTCCGGTCAGCCTGCTGATGAGCGTATTGGTCCGTCCGTCGTAGAGGGAGACCTCACCCGCGTCGAAGGCGATGCCACTGTAGGCCTCGTCGGCAACCACGTAGTTTCCGTTCGCGAGGACGGTCACGGCGCCTCCGAAGCTGCCACTTCCCGTGGGACCCGTGATGTCGACGGTGTTCCCAACAGCAAGGGCCGCAGTGGCTCCTGGCAATGCAGTAATGACAGCGGTGCTCACCGTCACCGCGACGATGATCGCGAGTGGCCTTCTCATAGATTCCTCCCGGAGTGCGCTGTCCAGTCCCGCGTGTCTCACCGTACCCGACGTGAGCCTGCCGGCCGCCTCGGTCGAAAACCGTCAGATGCTGCGACCGGCGTCCTTCCAGTACTCGTCTTTGAGCAACCGCTTGTACAGCTTGCCGGTGGGGTGGCGAGGCAGTTCGGTGCGGAAGTCGATGGTGCGCGGGCACTTGACGTCGGCCAGGTTCGCCTTGCAGAAGGCGATCAGCTCGGTGGCGAGCGCACGAGCCTCGTCATCGGAGGCCGGCATCGTCACCGGCTGGACGACGGCTTTGACTTCTTCGCCGAAGTCGTCGTTGGGAACGCCGAACACCGCGACGTCGATCACCTTGGGATGGGTCACGAGGACGTTCTCGGCTTCCTGCGGATAGATGTTCACGCCGCCGGAGATGATCATGTACGCCTTGCGATCGGTGAGGTACAGGAACTTCTCGTTGTCCATGTAGCCCACGTCGCCGAGTGTGCTCCAGCCCTTCGGGTGACGCGAGCCCTTCGTCTTGGCCTCGTCGTTGTGGTATTCGAAGCTGGCCCCACCCTCGAAGTAGATGGTGCCGCTCTCATAGTTCGGCAGCTCGTCGCCGTCCTCGCCGCAGATATGAACGGTGCAGCCGATCGGCGTGCCGACGGTGCCTTCGTGGGCCAGCCACATGTCGCTGTTGCAGTAGACGAACCCATTGCCCTCGGTGCCCGCGTAGTACTCGTGCACCACCGGACCGAACCACTCGATGATGCCCTTCTTGACCGGGATCGGACACGGTGCAGCAGCGTGGATCAGCGCCTTCATCGAGCTGACGTCGAAGGTGGTGCGCGCCTCGACCGGCAGCTTCATCAGTCGGACGAACATGGTCGGAACGACCTGGCTCACCGTCGCGTGGTAACGCTCGATCATGGTGAGGTACTGCTCGGCATCGAAGTGTTCCATCACGATCACGGTCGCGCCGAGTGCCTGCGCCGACATGCAGAAACGCAGCGGTGCGGCGTGATACAGCGGAGCGGGGGAGAGGTAGATCGATTCCGATGTGACCCCGAACAGCATCGTCAACAGTCCGGTGACCGACACGGCTGTCGTCTCCAACGGCTGGGCAACGAACGGCCGGGTCACACCCTTCGGCAGACCGGTCGTGCCGGACGAGTAGAGCATGTCGGTGCCGGCGGACCTGTCCGGCAACGGCGATGACGGCTGACCGGCGACGGTGTCCTCGTAGCTGTCGTGGCCGGGCGCTGTTCCGTCGAGCATCAACCGCAGCTCGACGCCGGGCGTCGCGTCGACGATCTCCAGCGCTTGATCGATCTTGTAGATGCTCGTGATGAAGGCGCGGGCCGCGCAGTCGTTGAGGATGTATGACAGCTCATGGCTGGTCAGGCGGCTGGAACACGCGGTGTACACCAAGCCCGCGTAGTGACAACCCCAGAGCACCTCGAGATAGCGCGGGTGGTTCTCCATGCAGATCCCGACGTGGTCGCCGGGTCGAAGGCCGGCATCGAACAGGACGTGGCTGAGTCGGTTCGCAGCGGCGTCGAGCTCGGCGAAGGTCTGCACCGCGCCGGTCGAGGCCATGATGAGGGCCGGCTTGTCCGGGGTGGTGGCGACGAAGTGTCCTGGGAACATGAAATGACGGTAGCCGAGGGTACGTTTCAGGAATGGATTCGAGTCAGATCAAGGAGCGTTTCCGACTCGAACTCGAATCCCGCGGTGACAAGCCGCAGCTCGATCTCCTCGGTTTCCTTTTGTGCCAGCTCGGTGGTTACGACGTCGACATCGCCGCTGAACAGGCCAAGATCCAACGCGCGGCGCTGAAGATGGCGCCGACCTTCAACGGCGTCATCACGTCTCTGTTCTGGGGCGACGCGCCGCTGCGCGGCAACCCCGACAACTACTACAACGTGCGCAACTCGATGCTGTGCGAGGTCATCCGCACCGGTCTGGGGATTCCGATCACGCTGTCAGTGCTGGCGATGGAGCACGCCCGCGTGCTGGATGTGCCGATGGTCGGCATCGGCCTGCCCGGTCACTTCCTGGTCGGCAGCGGCGCCGATCCTGACGTCTTCGCTGATCCGTTCAACGGCGGCCGCTTGCTGGATCGAGACGGCGTCCGGGATTTCTATCGACGCATGACCCGCGGCCAGGGGACGTGGCGTGAGGCTTTCCTGAACCCGGTGTCGTCGCGAGACATCGTGTTCCGGATGCTGAACAACATCAGGGTCGCGTGCGACAAGAACCTCGCCGATCGGGCGATGCTGCCCTGGGTGCTCGAACTCCTCAGCTGGTTCCCGAACGGCGAACCGTTCGATGTTCGCGCCGCCTCTCGCGCCGTGTCGGCGTTCAACTGAGCCAACGGTGGACCGCCCATGATCGACCCCGTCATCAAGCGCAGCCTCGGACAGATGATCAAAGGCGTGCAGCTCGTCGGTGCGGCTCACGACGGTGTTGCCCGGGCGTACTGCAGCCACTGGGTTTCTCAGGTCAGCTTCGAAGAACCGATTGTGATGGCCAGCGTGTCGCCCAAGCACGACACGCATCCGCTGATGGTCGGGGCCGGCGGGTTCGCCGTGTCGATCCTGGCCAGTGATCAAGTCGACGTCGGCCAGTACTTCTCGTATCCGGGCCGTCGCTTCCGCTACATCGCCGACGAGTACCTCGACTTCCTCCCCAACGGGATGCCCGTCGCGAAAAATGCGATCGCGTGGTTGCGCTGCGAGACGTTCGAGGTCAAGCCGATGTTCGACCACGACCTGTTCTTCGCCCGCGTCGTCGAAGTCGGACCGGGCCGCTTGCGCGAACCACCATTGCTCTACAGCAGCCGACTCGGTTGGCGGGCCACGGGCGACCGGGCACGAGAACCCGGCTACAGCATCCGTGATGCGCTGCTCGAGCGGCTCGCGGCTGCCGGATTCGACGCGCCCACCGATGAGGACGACGCTGTCGACGGAGCGTGAGTCGCCGGATGGCGGGGTGGCTCGGTATTCTCGGCCCGTTCCATGAATCTCACACCACCACGGGGGTTGGTCCACTCATGACTGTCACGGAAGACGTCCTCACCACTGACGAGCAGCGCGTCGTCGATCTCGTCACGCAATTGCTCGAGTCGTACCCGCCGAAGACCACCGATCCGACCACGTTCCTCGGCCAGCAGTTCGACCTCGGCCTCGCGTGGGTGCACTTCCCGATCGGCCACGGCGGACTCGGCCTGAACGCCAAGTTGCAGAAGCTCATCAACGAGCGCGTGTTTGCCGAGGGCGCACCTCACGCCGGTGCGAAGAACCCCATCGGCTATGGCATGTGCGGACCGACGGTCGCCGTATGGGGCAGCGAGGCGCAGAAGTCGCGCTACCTGCGGCCACTGTTCACGGGCGAGGAGATCTGGTGCCAACTCTTCAGCGAGCCTGGCGCAGGGTCCGACTTCGCGGGCCTGTCGTCGAAAGGTGTGCGTGACGGCGACGAGTGGATCTGCAACGGACAGAAGGTGTGGACCACACTCGCTCACGTCGCCCGCTGGGGACTGCTCGTGGTGCGCACCGACACGGAAGCCGTCAAGCACGCTGGGCTCACGGCGTTCGTGGTCGACATGCTCGCACCGACGGTCGAGGTGCGCCCGCTGCGGCAGATGACCGGTGAGGCCGAGTTCAACGAGGTGTACTTCACCGACACCCGCGTCCCCAACGATGAGATGCTCGGTAATCCTGGCGACGGTTGGCGCGTCTCGCTGACGACGTTGATGAACGAGCGGGTGTCCATCGGCGGGGCGATCCCGGCCAAGGGCTCGGGAGTCATCCGCGATCTCGTCAAGACGTGGCAAGCGTTGCCCGCGGATCGTCAGGACCCGGCGACGCTCGACGAAGTCATGAAGCTGTGGAGTCGGGCCGAGATCCTGCGCCTCACGAACATCCGCGCCAACCAGAACCGCAAAATGGGTGATCCGGGCCCCGAGGGCTCGATCGGCAAGGGCGCCTCGGCCGAGCTGAACAAGGACGTCTACAACATGATCGTCGACCTGATGGGCGCCGACGGCATGCTCTACGGCAGCTACGAGATGACGCGTCCGTCGCACGCGATGGGCTTCGACACGCTGCAAAAGGCATTTCTGCGCATGCGCGCGAACTCGATCGAGGGCGGCACGACAGAGGTCATGAAGAACATCCTCGGCGAACGCATTCTCGGCCTTCCCGGCGACGTCCGCGTCGATCGTGATCGTCCGTGGAGCGAAGTTCCCCGCAACTGACCCCGGTCAGGCGGCCGACATCGCGTCGACCCGATCGGTTGCAGCGCCGGACGATCTCGGTCGGCTCACCAGCGTGACGCCCGCCAGGACGGTGACGGCCCCGATGGCGGCGAACAGAGACGGCCGCTCGCCCAACGCGACCCACGCCACGCCGATGCCGACCGGGGTCACGAGGGTCGACAGGCTGGCGGTGGTCGTGGCTGACAACACCGCCATCGCCTTGGCCAATGCGGCATAGATGAACGCCGAGCTGACCACACCGAGCCAGATCAGGAAGATCCACGACCGCGGCGAGAGATGGCCGAACTCGTGCGCGCTCGGCGCCGCGATCACGATCATGACCACTGCACCCAGCAGTGTGCCCGGCGTGTTCAACCACCACGGGTCATAGCGATCGGCGAGGCTCCGTGTTGCGACGGTCACTGCCGACCACACCACCGTGGCCGCGGCGACGGCCACGATCCCGATCGTCGATGACGTCGTGCCGCCACCCGATGTCAACGAGATCACGGCGATGCCGATCAGCGACAGGGCCAACCCGGCGAACTGGACAGCCGCCAGCCGATGGCGGAGGAACAACATCTCGCCTGCCGCGACCACCGCCGGCATCGTGCCGAGCACGACAGCGGACACCGCGACCGAGACTCGGCTCTGCCCCCAGTTGAAGAGCAGATGGAAGCCGGCCGATCCGCCGAGTCCGCACAGCACCACCCGCAGACGGTCGCCGCGGCGGATCGGCGTGCGACGGTGTGGCTGAAGCACCACGACCGAAGCGAAGGCAGCGGCCGAGAAAACCACGCGACCAGCGGCCAGCGAGATCGGCGACAGATCGCGGAGCACGATCTTGATCAAGGTGAACGACAAGCTGCCGACGGTGATTGCGGTCGCCAGCATGATCCCTGCGTCGCGGCGCGACGTGGCGGGGCGATGCGTGCTCACGACGCTTCGGTCAGCGGCCGGTGTGCAACAGGACGCCGAGAAACACAGCACCCACCGACGCCAAAGCGCCGACCGCTCCGCCCAGAGCGAGCAAGAGTTTGCTCCTGGCCGAGACATGCACGGCCGCCGCGGCGCCCGCCAGGATCGCGACGACGATCTTGACGAAGACGGTGATCTGGTATGCGGTATCGGCGTCGCCGACATTGACCGCCGCCAGGTTCCACATACCCGTGATGACGAGAACTGCGAACGCAGGCCATGCGATGCGGTTGAACGCGCGAGCCGCCGACTTGGCCAGACCCTCGTGCTGACGGAGCACCGGCAGCAACCCGGCCAGCGTGAACTGACCGCCGACCCAGATGGTGGCTGCCAAGACGTGCAGCGTCAGACGGATCGTCGCGGTGGTGGGCGAGAGCATCGTCAGCGTCCCAGTGCGGCGAGAACATCGCTGGCGGGGACCGCCCGATCGTCGATCGCGGCCGCGTCGGATGACGCGCCGAGAAGGACGGCCGCGGCGGCGCTGATCGCGGCCTGCAGATCGCGGATGTTGCGCGGCGGCGGGAAGTATTCGTCCTCTTCCGTGGCACGCACGGTCTCGACGCCGAACTTCGGGGCGAGGTGCAGCACCACCGCCTGAACGAGATCTTCCGGCGCCGACGCACCAGCCGTGACCCCGACAACACCGGTCAGGTCGTTGGGCAGTTCCTCGACGTCGTTGATGCGGAACACTCGTGGGCAGCCGGCCTCGATTGCCAGCTTCTCGAGGGCGCGTGTGTTCGACGAGTTCGCCGAGCCGATCACGATCAACGCATCGACGCGTGGGGCGATGCTCATCAACGCCGACTGGCGGTTGGTCGTCGCGAAGCACAGATCACTGCGCCCGGGCGACCACACATCGGGGTAGCGGCCGCGGACTGCGACGGCCACGCCCTCCCAGTCGCGGTGCGACAGTGTGGTCTGGGCCAGCAGTGCGACCGGCTCGTCGAACTGGGGGAGCGCGGCGACCTCGGCCACGGATTCGACGCGGCTGATCGAGCCCGGAGCCACCGCCATCGTGCCGACTGCTTCTTCGTGACCCTCGTGGCCGACGTAGACGATGCGATAGCCCTTGCCGGCGCGCACCTTGACCTCGTGATGAACCTTCGTCACCAACGGGCAGACCGAATCGACGACGTAGCTGCCGCGGTTGCGGGCTGCGGCGACGACCTCGGGTGCGGATCCGTGGGCGGACAGCATGATCGGGCTGCCCTGCGGGACGGCCGAGATGTCGTCGACGAACACGACACCCTGGGCCTCGAACTGTTCGACGATCAACTTGTTGTGGACGATCTCGTGGTAGCAGTACACCGGTGCGGGGAAGCTGCGCACCATGAACGCGAGGGCCTTGATCGCCATCTCGACGCCGGCGCAGAAACCTCTCGGTTCGGCGAGCAGCACACGGTCGACATCCACGGCTGCAGGTTACCGGTGCGCCGCATTCCGGCCAGAACCGCTCCAGATCGGGCCGCCGATAGCCTTGGCGGGCTATGTCACTGCCCACCGTCACTCTCGTTGCTCCCGGTTCGCCGGCCGAGCACGCCGGCCTTCAGGCCGGCGACGAGGTGTTGCGTCTGAACGGGCAGGTGCCACGCGACATCATCGAGTGGCGATTCCTGGTCGACGAAGCCGAAGTCGATCTCGACGTTCGGCGCGGCAATGTCGAGCTCTCGATCGAGGTCGCCAAGCGCGCCGGTGAGCCGTTGGGGGCCGAAGTCGCGAGTGCGTTGTTCGATCGCGTGCGCACGTGCGACAACCACTGCGAGTTCTGTTTCATCTACCAGCTGCCGAAAGGCCTGCGGAAGAGCCTGTACCTGAAGGACGACGACTACCGGCTCAGCTTCCTGTACGGCAACTTCACCACGCTCACTCGCTTCACCGAGGCCGACCTCGAGCGCGTGATCACCGAGCGGCTCTCCCCACTGAACGTCAGCATCCACGCAACCGACCCTGAGATCCGCAACCGGATGCTGCGCAACCCCCGTGGTGGGATGAGCCTCCGCTGGTTGCGGGCCTTGCTCGACAACGGCATCACGGTGCACGGTCAGATCGTCGTGTGCCCGGGTGTCAACGACGGTGCTGTCCTCGACGACACGCTCGCCGGCGTGCTGGATCAGTACCCCGAACTCGCGTCGATCGCGTGTGTGCCTCTCGGACTCAGCCGCTACAACACCGAATCGGCGATGCGTCTGCACACGTCGGATGAGGCGAATGCGGTGATCGACACGGTCCACGACTGGCAGGACATCTTCGCCGCCACCCTCGGCCACCGGATGGTGTTCGCCGCTGACGAGTACTACGTGATGACCGGTCGCCCGTTCCCGCCGGCAGAGACCTACGTCGGCTTCGACATGCACGAGGACGGCATCGGCATGGCGCGTACGTTCGCGATGGAGTTCACCGGTGAGGTCGACGTGCCCGTCGGCCCGCAGAGCGGTTTCTTCTCGTGGGTCGACGGCGCTCCGGCCGCTGGCTACCGGGCCCCGCGCAATCCCGCCGGCGACACCGGTATGAAGAGCTGTGGCTCGTCGGCGTCCAGCGACGGCAACGTGATGTTGCGCCCACGGTCCACTGCGCCGATCGGCATCCTCACCGGTGAGTTCGGTGCGCACATCCTGAGTCCACTCGTGGCCGACCTTCACCGCGATGACATTCGCATCATTCCAGTACGCAACGACTTCTTCGGCGGCAACACCGCTGTCACCGGTCTGATGGTCGGCGAGGACATCGCCCGAACCTTGGCCGATCAGCCACTCTCGCACCGCTACCTGCTCCCCGATGTCTGCCTCAGCGAGGGGCGTTTCCTTGACGGGCTGACCGTCGCCGATCTTCCCCGATCGGTCGAGGTCGTCCCCACCAATGGCATCTCGCTGCGCGCCGCGCTCGGCGCCACACTCTCGAATCCGCAATCGACAAGGCCGTCCGATGACTGACACCGACACTCCCTCCACCCTGCCCACCGTTGTGATCGTGGGGCGCCCCAACGTGGGCAAGAGCACGCTCTTCAACCGCGTCATCGGCGAACAGGTCGCCATCGTCGAGGACCGCCCTGGCGTCACCCGCGACCGCAAGGAGTTCGAAGCCGAGTGGCTCGGTCGTCCGTTCATGCTGGTCGACACCGGTGGATGGCTGCCGAACGGCAACGAACTCGATGCCAAGGTCAGCCGCCAGGTCGAGGCTGCGGTCAAGGCCGCCGACCTCGTGCTGTTCGTGGTCGACGGGTCGATCGGCATCACCGACGACGACGAGTCGATCGCGATGTGGCTGCGTCGCATCAAGCCGCCCGTGCTGCTCGTGGCCAACAAGGCCGACAACGATCGCCGCGAAGCGGACCGGTGGCAGTTCCTCGCGTTGGGTCTCGGCGATCCGCTGCCCGTCAGCGCGTTGCACGGTCGTCGCGCCGGCGACCTGCTCGACGAAGTGATCGCGCGCATCCCCGATGTCAGCGCGGCGGGCGTTGCCGAGGCGAACGAGGCCGACGAGGACTGGGTTCGGCCCGAGATCGCACCGCCGCGTGTTGCCGTGGTCGGCCGACCGAACGTCGGCAAGAGCACGCTCTTCAATCGTCTCGTCGGCGAGGACCGCTCGGTCGTGCACGACATGCCCGGCACCACCCGTGATGCGATCGACACGTTGGTCGAGACCGAGGACGGACCGATCGTGTACGTCGACACGGCCGGCATGCGTCGCCGCGGCAAGATCGACGATTCGGCCGAGTACTACTCGCTGGTGCGGGCGTTGAGGGCGATCGACGACTCCGACATCGCGCTGTTCGTGATCGACGCGACCGAGGGCATCACCGGTCAGGATCAGCGCCTGGCCGAGCGAGTCGATGCAGCGGGTTGCCCGATCGTATTGATGCTCAACAAATGGGAGTTGATCGACGACGCGGATCGTCGCCTCGATCTGGTGGCCGACGTCAAACGAAAGCTCGGCTTCATCGGTGACGCGCCGATCCTGAAGATCTCCGCGCTGACCGGGATGGGCGTGCACAAGCTGCGCCCCGTGCTGCAGGATGCGATCGAGCAGTACCACCGGCGCGTGCCGACTCGTGATGTGAACAAGGTGATCGCGGCCGCGCAGCAGAAGCAGCCGGCGCCCGGTGGCACCAAAGTGTTGTACGCGATGCAGGGCGCCACGGACCCGCCGACGTTCACGCTGTTCGCCAACCGCGAGCTGCCACAGACGTACCTGCGCTATCTCGAGCGCAGCATTCGCGAGGCATTCGACTTCGGCTCCACGCCCATCAAGTTGCGCGTGCGCCGTCGCACCGAATAGGAACGCCTGATGCCATGGTGTGAGGACTGCGCCAAGTACTACGCCCCGTCTGCGATGGCGCAAGACGGCACGTGCCCGACGTGCCATCGGCCGCTCGAAGCACCAGCCGCGCCCGCGCCGATCACGGCCAAGAACATCGACATTCGCAAGCTTGCCGCCGGAGACGACGCTGATGACGATGCCGGTGCACCCTGGCACTTCAAGTTGTTGATGGTGATGCTGGCGATCTACCTGACGTACCGGGTGATCGACCTCATCTTCCTGTGACGTCGACCCGATGACAAACGCGTTGTCGCCGGGCGGACCGGCCAGTTACCATCGACCGGCCGATCGAATTCCGATCGGTGGTTTGGCCGGAGAGAAATCCGACACGAACGGGCTGTAGCGCAGCTTGGTAGCGCACTTGTCTGGGGGACAAGGGGTCGCAGGTTCAAATCCTGTCAGCCCGACCAAAGTGAACGGCGCGAACACCCTGCTCAGGCAGGGTGTTCGTCGTCCGGGGCCCTGTCGTCTGACACAGTCCTGACACAACACGTGACGGTTGACCTCAACGGGGGGGCGTGTGCAGTTCCGGTTCATGCTTGACACTGTGACTCCGGTAGGTGGGTGACAGTTTCGGGACGCGACTTCGGTAGCTGGGCGACAGTGACTCCGGTAGCTGCTTGACACTTCGTGCTTCTGTTGTGGGTCAGCCTTCTTGGT
>JBBRPP010000013.1:0-125183 GCA_038227995.1 Acidimicrobiales bacterium | reverse complement strand
TCCTCGCGCTCGCACAACGACAACGGCAAGCCTGGCATCCTGGTATCTCCAACGGTCGGTGGTGGTCAACAGCACCGGCCATCCTGACCCTCACGGATCAGTCAAACCGGGACCGTGCACCGACCGTTGGAACTGGCCGAGTTCGCCGTCGTCGACCCACACCGGCTGGCCGGCGAGCAACGCGATCCAACGGTCAACGGTATGTGCCGTGTCGGATTCGCTCATGTCGACGAATGTGTCCCGTGCTCCACGATGGTCGATGAACGCGATCGTAGTTGATCTCACGGTGCGCGGATTTCAATCAATCGTCCCGTTCACGACATGTCGAATGCGACATGTCGGCGATGGTCAATGGCGGTGACTAGCGCAGGAGGATGATCAGCAAGATGATGATGAGGATAAGGACAACGGCGCCTCCGCCGATGTAGATGCCGGCGGCGAACAGGGTTGGGAACATGGATCTCGTGTACCCCGGGTTGCCGTGCCTGAGACCACGCGCGCGGGGTTCGATCACAAACAACCCGATCGGGTGTTGAGCGACCGCCGCGCAACCGATAGGAAGGATGCGTGGTTCCCGTCGACGCTCTCGCTCGCTCCGAGCGCCGGATACCCGATCCCGCCGGTCGTTGGTTCACGGCTGTGATCGTCAGCGTGATCCTGCTGTCCGGCGGCGTTGCGTCGTCCTTGCTCTGGGCCCAGACCAAACACGCCGGAGACCGGAGTGAGCGCCAGACGGCGGCGCGCATCAGCGATCGGCTGTCGGCCGAGGTTCGCGTGATCGAGTCCAGCCTCGCCAACGCGAACCTGCTGGTCGACTCGTCCGGTGCGGTGAGCAAGGATCGGTTCGACGACTTCGCAGCCGAGATCGTGAGCGCGAGCGCGATCCAGGCCGTCGCCTACGAGCCCATCGTGACTGCAGCGGATCGACCTGCGTTCGAGAGCACGAACTCGATCACGATCCGATCGGCAGGCGGTGGGGGATTCGTCACGTCGCCGGTCGAAGCGTCGTATGCCCCGGTGCAGTGGGTTCGGCCCGAGACCTCTGCAACGATGACGTTGCGCGGGTTCGACATCCTGTCCGAACCGGTGCGGGCCGCGGCAGCTCGCGCTGCAGCCGTCACCGATCGGGTGCAGTTCACCAGCCCGATCCCGTCCCAGCCCAACGGCACGACATCACTGTTCGTGATCCGGCGGGTGATGAACGGCTCCGCTCTCGTCGGCTATGTGAGCACGGCGGTCAACGCGAGCGACTTCGTCGCATCCCTCGAACGGCTCACACCGACCAACGCCCGGATCGCGGTGCGGGACGGAGGCACGTTTCTGTTGGGCTCGCCGTCGCCGGCCGGTTCGAGCGTCACGATACGCGTCGGCGGGCGAACCTGGACGCTGGTCGTCACCCAGCCGGATCAACGGCAGACGTCGGCGCTCGTCGCCTTGCTGCTGACCCTGATCGCAGCGGGAGGCGTCGCCGAGTTCCTGCGTCGGAGCCGGAAGCACACCACCGATCTCGACACGGCATCCCGCAGCGTGCGGTCCGTCAGCCGGCTCAACGATCGACTCGCGGCATGCGCGACGCTCGACGACGTCATCGGTGCTGTCGCAGAACTCGGCGGCGCGCCGGTCGAGGCCGCGGCGGCCCGATTCCTCGTTCCTGACGCCCCCGAGATGGCCGACGACGTCCTGGCGATCGCGTTGCGCACGGCACTTCTGTCGGGCCGCCCTGCTGCGCGATCACGATCTGATGGCACCGAATCGCCGCCCGGCACGGTCGTCGCGCTCCCCGTCTTCGATGACAGCGACTCGTGCGTGGCGGCCATCGGCTGGTCGTGGTCGACCGAGATCGAGGTCACCGAGCGGCTGCGATCCACACTCGATGTGGTGCGGGTGTTGTGTCAGACCTCGTTCAGCCGAGTTGGTCTGTTGGAGACGATTCGCTTCCGCAGCGCTGCGCTGTACGCCCTCGGCCAGGAGCTGTCCGTGGCGCGAACCGTCAGCGACCTCGCTCATGCCGTCGTGCGCCACGGTCCGAGTGCGAGTGGGTTCGACGCAGTCACCATTGCCCACCTGGTCGATGACGAACGAACGTTGACCATCTACCGCTCGCTCGAACAGGTGACCGCGCTGCCATCGACGTACACGATCAAAGTCGGTGGCGACAACGACCTGCTGGCGCGACTGCGCGCTGGGCAGCACATCTCGCTGTCGACCGCCGAGGAGATCGACCGGGCAGGCGTCCTGCGGCGACTCGTCGGCGATCGGGTCGGCGGACTCACCCTGTTGCCGTTGCGCAACTCGTCCGCCCGCCTGATCGGCGTCGTCGCGTTCATCCGGGTCGTGGAGTCCGCGGTCGGCACGCCGGCCAACCTGGCATCGATCTCGGACCTCGTCGCCCAGACGCTCGAACGCGCGGACCTCTTCGAACAGCAGGCCAAGGTCGTCCTCCAGCTGCAGGAACGAGCGCTCGCGCACACGCCGGCGATCCAGGGTGTCGAGATCGCCACGCGCTACCTGCCGGCCGCCCGCGAGGTTGGCGTCGGGGGCGACTGGTATTCGGTCGAACAGCCTCGCGACGGCGCCTTGCTGCTGACCGTCGGCGACGTCGTCGGCCACGGCGTCGGCGCCGTCGTCGACATGGTCGAGATCAGCGGGCTGCTCGCGGCTCTGGCCCGAACCGAGCCGGAGCTGTCGTCCGTACCGACTCGGGCGAACGATCTGCTCCGTGACGCCGATCGGGTCCCGCAGCGGATGGCGACGGCCATCGTGATGAAGGTCGATCTCCCACAGCGCGTCGTCGAGTACGTCCGACTCGGTCACCTTCCCGCGATGCTGATGGACGCCTTCGGAACCGTGGCGATCCTGGAGGGCGGCGGCTTTCCACCGCTCGGTGTGACCGCCACGCCGCGGGCGTCTGCGACCGTGCGGATCACCCCCGGCTCGTCGCTGTTGCTGTACACCGATGGCCTGATCGAGCGGCGCGGCGAATCCTTGGACGTCGGACTGGCCCGATTGTCTGCGGCGATGACGGCCGCCGCCGGGCTCGAGGTCGAGTCGGCAGTCGATGCGATCGTGCACCATTGTGTTGGCGACCATCACGGCTTCGACGATCTCGCGTTGTTGCTGATCCGACTCCCGTGACGGCACCTACAGTCACGATCGAGCAGTGGAGGATCGCAACGTGAGCAGCAGCGACGGACAGGAGACGGGCCGGCCACTGCGGGTCGCGCTCGTCAACGACTACGAGGTCATCGTGCGCGGCCTCGCCGCCATGCTCGCTCCGTTCGCGGATCGCGTCCAGATCGTCGACATGGAGGTCGGCGGCGAACCACACGTCGCAGCCGATGTCGCGCTCTTCGACACCTTCGGAGGTCACCGGTACGTCCTCGGGCGTGCACGCGTCATGGCCGAGGAGCACTTCGTCGATCATGTCGTGCTCTACACGTGGGAAGCGTCCGCTGAATTGCTGCAGTTGGCCGAGCGTGCAGGAGTTGCGGCCGTGCTCTCGAAGGCCCGCCCGGCCGACGAGCTCGTCGCCGACCTCGAACGCGTTCGACGCGGTGAACACCCTGGCTTCTCCCGATCGCGGCGCCCGGTGTCCAAGGACCCGTCAGTGCTGTCGCCGCGCGAGCAGGAGGTGCTCGCGTTGATCAGCCTCGGCATGACCAACGAGGAGATCGCGAAGGAGCTGTTCCTGGGCATCGAAGCGGTGCGACCTACGCCCGTCAGAGCTACCGCAAGCTCGGCGTCAAGAACCGAACTCAGGCCGCGCTTCGCGCCACACATCTCGGTTTCACGCCGCCAACGGCCCGGGTCGAGCAGCGAACGTTGCGCTGAGAGAGTCGTGGACATCCTGCGCCACCTCTGAAATTCTCATCTGGCCCACATGTGCCGTGAACGTGGCGCCCAGCTTCGTCGCGCACCATGTAGCCATGTCACCGCACCCACGACGTCTGCACGCACGAGACAGCGGCTTGCGCCGGGTCAGGCAGATCACCGCATGGACCGCCGCCGGCGGGGTCGCTCTCACCGGTGGCCTCGCCGTGCTGTCCGAGCGGGCGTTCTCCGGTCAGCGCAAGGCGACCGCTGTCGCTCCCGCCGACACGACGCCGATCGGCGCCGATCCCGCTGCCACGGACGCCGTCGTCACAGACCCGGTAGCCGTGACCGCTGCGCCGGTCCCCGATGCCGTCACCGCGCCACCGGTCGTGACCGAAGCGCCGATCGATCTCGTGAATCCGCCAGTCCTGAATGAGCCGCTGGTCACCGAAGCTGCTGCACCGGTCACGACGTCCGCTCCGCGGCCGACGCCCACCACGACCGCGACCACGGTCAAGCGGAAGGCAACTCCGATCGTGCCTCCGACAACGACCCCGACGACGGTGGTCCGTCGCAAGCGCCATGTCGCGCCGCCCGTCGTGTCGGGTGGCTCGTGACCGAGGTTGTCGCTCGCGCAACCTTCGATGCCCTCGGAACAACTGCCGTCATCGTGACTGCCCACCAGCACGGCCTCGATCGAGCTGTCGACGCGGTGCGAGACGAGATCGATCTCATCGATCGGACGTGTAGCCGCTTCCGACCTGACTCGGAACTCGAGCGGATCAACGCTGCCGGTGGGCGCGCGATCGCGGTGTCCACGGCATTTCTCGATGCGCTCGACGTCGCCCTCGACGCTGCACGGTGGACCGACGGTGCGGTCGATCCGACGATCGGTTCAGCACTGCGGTTGCTCGGTTACGACCGAACGTTCGACGAAGTACATCCCGGCGCGCCCGTCGCCCGCTTCGAACGGGTCGAAGGTTGGCAGGTCGTCGATGTCGATCGGGCGCGACACACCGTTCGGGTTCCGGCCGGTGTGCGCCTCGATCTCGGTGCCACAGCCAAGGCGCTCGCCGCCGACCGTGCAGCGGCAGCGGCAGCGGACCGTGCCGATTGTGGCGTCCTGGTCGCGCTGGGCGGCGACATCGCCTGCTCAGGTGAGGCGCCTGAGGACGGTTGGCTCGTCAAGGTCGCGGAATGGCAGGGCGCCGATCCGGACGGCCCGGGCCAGACGGTCGTCATCCGCGACGGCGGGCTGGCGACGTCGTCCACGACAGTGCGTCGCTGGCGGCGCGGTGACGCAGACGTGCATCATTTGATCGATCCGGTGACGGGCCGGCCGGCATCGGAACACTGGCGCACGGTGACGGTTGCAGCAGGCTCGTGCGTCCAAGCCAACATCGCGACCACGGCGATGATCGTTCGCGGCGCGTCCGCGATGGATTGGTTGCTGTCGCTCGGTGTTCCCGCGCGGTTGATCCGCGCGGATGGCACCGTCGACCTCGTCGGCGGCTGGCCGCAGGACGTCCCATTGGACCTCCCACTGGATCTCAACGAATGACCGGGCTCACGCAGTCGCTGGCGCTGTGGTATTTCACCCGCGGCAGCGGGGCGATGTCGCTGGTGATGTTGACCTTGGCCTTTGCCCTCGGCACGCCCACATTGCTCAGTTGGGGCACCGAGCGCTTCCCCCGCCTCGTGGTCCAACTGTTGCACCGCAACGTGTCGCTGCTGGTCACGGTCTTCATCGGACTCCACGTCGCGACCACCGTGATCGATGGCTTCGCTCCGATCGGTTGGATCGATGTGTTCGTCCCGTTCCGAGCCGGCTATCGGCCGATCTGGCTCGGCCTCGGTGCTGTCGCCGTCGATCTCCTCCTGGCGATCATCATCACCAGTCTGCTGCGGGTGCGGATCGGCTATGCCACGTGGCGATACGTCCACCTGCTGACCTATGCGATGTGGCCGATCGCGCTGATGCACGCAATCGGTACCGGCAGCGATGCGCGTGCACCATGGATGTGGTGGCTCGACGGCATCTGCGTCGCGGTGGTGATCGCCTGCACTGCGTGGCGCATCATCGAGCGTCGTCCGGCCGATGATCGCGCGCGTCTCGCGGCCGTCGGCGCGATCGTCGTCGTGCCGTTGCTGATCGGCGCATGGATGGTCACCGGCCCGCTCAAGGCGACGTGGGGACACACGAAGCACAAGCCGGCACCGGCCGTTCAACCGGTCGACACGACAGGAGGAACCGGCCCATGAGCGTTCACGAACGCGCTCCGATCGCCCAGACGACTGGTCCCGTGCTGCCGCGTCTGTTGACCGCGATCGGCACCAAATACGCCAACCAGGCGATGCCCCTGGAGACGCACAGGTTGACGTATCCGCAGCCGATCATGCCTCGACGGCACCCGATCGAATCGTCGATCAAGGCCATCGAGGATTCAGGGCTGCGTGGTCGCGGTGGAGCCGGGTTCCCGACCGGCCGAAAGCTGCGCACGGTCAGCAGCGGACACACCCGTCCGGTGGTGATCGTCAATGGCAGCGAGGGCGAGCCGGCGAGTCGGAAGGACGCGCTGCTGATGACCCGGGCTCCACACCTCGTTCTCGACGGAGCGTTGCATGCCGCTGCCGCGATCGGTGCGCGCGAGGTCGTCGTGTGCATCGAGCGGACCAAACGGGATGCGATCTCGGCGATCGAACTCGCGATTCACGAACGGGTGCAGGCCCGCGAGGCGATGGTGCCCGTCGTGGTCGTCGATCTGCCACCGAAGTACGTCGCCGGTGAAGAGACGGCACTCGTGCACCGCGTCAACGGTGGCGACGCGAAGCCGACGCTGACCCCGCCCCGCCCGTATGAGAAGGGCGTCGGTGGGCGACCGACGTTGATCGACAACGTCGAGACGCTGTGCCACGTGGCCCAGATCATGACGTGGGGTCCATCGTGGTTCCGGCGGCAAGGCATCGACGACGAACCCGGCACGGTGCTGCTCACGCTGTCGGGCGCCGTCGCCCGCCAGGGCGTGTGCGAGATGCCGATCGGCATGTCGATGAACGAGGTGCTCTTCGCGGCCGGTCCGACCAACGGCGTGTCGGCCGTGCTGCTCGGCGGCTACTACGGCACATGGGTGAGCGGCCCCGACACCCGATGGGTCACCCTCGACAACAAGTGCCTGCGTCAGGTCGGCTCGGCGATGGGGTGCGGCGCGATCGTCGTGCTCCCGACCGCGGCATGCGGGTTGCGCGAGACGGCGCGGATCCTCACGTGGTTGGCGGGTGAAACGGCCGGACAGTGTGGTCCGTGTGTCCACGGGCTCGCCGCGATCGCGGAAGGCATGACCGACCTCTCGCTGGGTCGAGCTACCGTGGAGACGGTGGCGTCGCTCGAGCGGTGGGGTAACCAGGTCGAGCGGCGCGGTGCGTGCAGCTTCCCCGATGGAGCAGTCCGGTTGATGCGCAGTGCGATGAAGGTGTTCGCCGACGACGTTCGGCATCACCTCATCCACGGACCGTGCGGCGCAACTCGATTCGCTCCGGTCATGAACATTCCGACGCATCGTGAGCTGGCATGGCGCTAGGTCAGAGAATTCGACTCGACATCATTGCGTGCGACGGTCGCGGCGTGTGTGCCGAGCTGCTCCCCGAGCGGATCGAGCTCGACGACTGGGGCTACCCGATCATCGATCAGACACCGATGCGCGGGCTGGTGCTCGAGCACGCTCGCCGTGCCGTCGCGGCATGTCCTGTTCTCGCCTTGCGGCTGGAAGCGGCGACGTGACGGCGCTGGACACACCGACGATCGACGACGGTGTCATCGCCAACTCGCGATTGACGGCATCGATCGGCGCGCTGCTGTTCGTCGCCCTGTTGATCGAGGGCATCACGATCCTCGACGTCAACCAGATGTTCGCGTTGCACGCGTTCATCGGATTGTTCCTCATCCCCGTGTCAGTCCTGAAGATGGGTTCGACGGGCTACCGCTTCGTCAAGTACTACCGCAAGGATCCGGCGTACCGGCTCAAGGGGCCACCGCATCCGATCTTGCGCATCATCGGTCCGATCGTGATCGTGTCGACGATCTCGGTGCTGGGGACGGGCGTCGCGCTGCTGTCGATCGGGCCGAACAACAGCAACAGCGACACGCTCGTGACGTTTCATCAGGCCAGCTTCATCGTGTGGGTCTCGGTCACGACGATTCACGTGCTCGGTCACATCATCGAGACCTGGCGACTGACCGTCGACGATCTGCGCCCCGCCAAGGCCGGCCGGGTCGGGCGCGTCGGCGTCCGACGATCCCTGCTGCTCGCGAGCGTGGTTGTCGGTCTGGGCCTCGGCGTCGCGTCGCTCGGTTGGAACAGCGCGTGGGCCGATCGTGTGCACGGTCCGCGGCGAGCGGCTTCGCCGAGCCGCTCGCCGTTCGGATGAGGTCAGTGCGAGAGCGTCTCGATGGCCTGCGCCCAGAGGACGTACTTGTTCGTGGCGAGGTCGCCGATGGTCTTGATCCCGAGTGCCTCGCCGAGGTGTTCGGCCATCCGATCAGAGACGCCCTGCAGAGCCGCGACGGGCGCGTTCACCAGTGCGGCGAAGTCGTCGCCTTCGTATGACTTGTCCACAAACTTGCCGATATCTGCCACAACGTGCTCCTTTTGCTCCGGCGGTTCCGGAAGCGCAGCCGAAACCGTAGTGGCCGCGCTGGTGCTCATGGTGCGCGACGATGGGACATGAGCAGAATTCGATCCGATGGTCTGCTGCTCGGCGAATGGGCGTGCCTCGGCATTCTCGCAGTGCAGCAAACTCACGGTTTCGCGGTCGCTGCTCGCCTCGATGGCAACGGCGATGTCGGACGCGTGTGGTCGCTCTCTCGCGCCCTCACGTATCGCGCACTCGACCAGCTCGGTGAGCGCGGACTGATCCGAACAGTCGGCGAAGAGCCCGGCATCGCGGGTGGGAATCGGACGATCCTGGCGCTGACGGCGAAGGGCCGCAAAGAACTCGCGAAGTGGTTGAGCACCCCGGTTGCACACCTGCGCGACCTGCGCAGCGAGTTGCTCCTGAAGCTGATCCTGGGTGGCCTGCGCGACATCGACCCGTTGCCCTTGCTTGCCGCACAGCGCGTCCAGATCGTGGCTCAATCGGAAGCCCTGGACGCACAGGTCGATGCGGCCGATCCAGGGCGCGACGTCGTCGCGCTGTGGCGCAGCGAGTCGTCGCGTGGCGCAATGCGCTTTCTCGATCGACTCATCGCCGGCTCAGCGGTGCGTCAGCGTGACGCCGACGAATGAGGTGACGGCGATCACCATCCATGAGGCCAGTCCGAGCAACACCGGTCGATGCCCGAGTGTTCGCAGCTTGGTGAACTGAACTCCCGTGCCGAGCCCGACGAGCGCTGCGGCGAGGAGCACGGTCTCGACCTGCTGGATGTTCGGGAACCACGTCACCGGCAGCACCGCGCTGGACCGGACCGCTGCTGCGACCAGGAAGCCGACGACGAACAGGGGCACGATCGGTGGTCGCTGAGCGGCTGCCCCGACCGCCAGTCCTGAGTGGTGACGGCGGCGACGCACGCTCACCCCGGCGACCATCGGGGCCAGCAATGCAACGCGCGTGAGCTTGACGACGACTGCTGCGCTCAGCGCGGTTGCGCCTGCTGTCGATGCGGTCGCCACGACCTGGGCCACATCGTGAACGCTGGCCCCGACCCACGCGCCGAAGGTCGACGGCGACATGTCGAGCAGCCGGCCGAGCGGCGGCAGGATCGCGATCGCCACGCTTCCGCACAGGGTGACGAGGGCGATCGAGAACGCGACGTCCTCCTCGCTCGCGTCGCTGATCGGCTCCATCGCCGCGATTGCAGACGCTCCACAGATCGAGAACCCGGTGGCCACCAGCAATGACAACTCACGGCTGACGCCAACCTTTGCGCCCAGCCATTGCGTACCGAGAAACGTCAGGGCGACAACCCCGACGACGACCGCCACCGACGGTCCTCCGAGGTGGAGCACGTCGCGAATCGACAGACGGAAGCCGAGCAGGACGATGCCGGCGCGGAGGAGTCGTTTCGTCGCGAACTTCATCCCCGAGCGGCAACGATCGGGGATCAGACCAAGGTTGGTGAGCACTGCACCGACGACGACAGCGACGACCAGCGGCGAGACGGTATCGACCACCCGATGCACCGCGAATGCGACTCCGACGGCGGCCGCCACGACGACCAAACCGGGGAGCAAGCTGTCACGGCTGTCGGCCACCCGACCAGTGTTGGTGCACCCGCCGGGCTTCCGCTACGCCCAGTTCGCTACCGAGTCATAGGCTCTGGCTATGGCCAGCCGTGACGTTCCCGATCTGGTGTCGCTCGATCTGCTGTGTTGTGTCGTGAGTCTGGGCAGCTTGTCGCGCGCCGCCGCCGAGCGAGGGATGAGTCAGCCGTCCGCGACCGCCCGCTTGCGGCGGCTCGAGCACGACCTCGGTGTGACCCTGCTCGAGCGCAGCCCCACGGGCTCGCGTCCGACCGTCGAGGGCGCGCGCATTGCGTCGTTGGCCGAGCCGATCATCGAGGGTGCTCGCCAGCTCGTCAGCTCGGCCAGGGCGATGCGGCCCCACGAGGTTGCCGGACTCCGGATCGCAGCCAGCTTCACGATCGCCGAGTACTTGATGGCCGATTGGTTCGGGAGGATGCCGCCGGCCTTCCCCGCAGCGATCGGACTCGATGTGGTCAACTCGACCGACGTCCTGATTCGGGTCCGCGATGAACGGGCCACGGTGGGCTTCATCGAATCGCCGGGCGACGTCGGTGGCCTGATGAGTCAGGACGTCGGCGGTGACGAACTGGTCTGTGTCGTGGGAGACAGGCATCCCTGGGCTCGTCGTCGGGGTCCGCTGCCGGCGGCGACGCTGGCCGCGACACCACTGATCCTGCGCGAGCGAGGTTCGGGCACACGCGATGCGCTGACCGCCGCACTCCGGCGCGCCGGCCTCGGTGATCCGCGATCGGCGATGGAACTGGGCTCGACCGAAGCCGTCAAGGCGGCCGTCGCGGCGGGTTCTGGCCCTGCGGTGGTGTCTCGCTTGGCGGTCGCGGCCAACCCCAAGCTGGTGATCGTGACGGTGTCCGGCCTCGACCTGTCCCGTCGTTTCCGTGCTGTTTGGCTGCCAAATCGAGCGGTCGATCGCCGTGTGCGGGCCCTGCTGGACATCGCCGGAACCCCCGATCGAAGGTAATCGCACGACATCTGCAAGATTTTCTGAACTTTCTGTAATGAAGTTCGAGTTGCCGGACAATAAGGACATGTAGACC
Organism: Acidimicrobiales bacterium; assembly: GCA_038227995.1. Classification (GTDB taxonomy): domain Bacteria; phylum Actinomycetota; class Acidimicrobiia; order Acidimicrobiales; family Ilumatobacteraceae; genus WLMZ01. The sequence continues at coordinate 114,076 of JBBRPP010000013.1, read as the reverse complement.
CGTATCGAGGATGAAGCGAAGAGGGGCGATTTGTGATCATCAGCGTGAGTTCGACGTCGTTCTGTCGCTTCATGAGTACTCATCCTGCGGGTCAGATCGACGTCGTCAACGACACCCGATCACGCATCGGGGCGCACCTCCACCTTCGCGAACAGAACGATCCGTGGCGATCCATCCGGGCACTCAGCGTTCGGTTCTTGGGCGGTCAAATGGCCGACGCGACCTACCGCCGCAAGGCGGCAGCACTGGCCGAAACCGAATCAATGCCGGACTACGTGGTGGCCGCTGATGGTCTGGCGACGTGGCGGAGCAGGAACCCGGTGGACTGCGAACCAGTGGCCGGCAGGACCTGGACGCACAATGCGCTGACCATCGTCGTCAATCCAGACATGCGACTCACCATCGAAACGGCCAATGCTCATGTCGTCGCGTTGTACTTCGGATCGCAGCCATTGACCAAGACCACCGCCCAGCCGATGCTGCGGTTGCTCGAACGGACCCACGGCCCGCAGGGCGTCGCCGCCGTGCTCGACTGTCGCCGGAGCAAGTTGATCGCCGGGCCGACGGCCAACTGGCGCAAGCTCGACGCGATGTTGTCGGCCGAGGCCGAGTCCTACGTGCAGCTGTGGAACGCCATCGAGCACGCCCGGCGGACGACCGACCGACCCACCCTCTGACGCGCATCAGCGCGCCGCCCGAGGGCAGCGCGCTGACGGCGATCGAGATCAGTCGTGCGCGATCAGTACTGGTAGACCGACGAGATGGTGTTGGCCCAACCGGCGATCATCGTTGCGGCGGAAGCGCCCGCCGAGGTGTTTCCCGGATAGATGCTGCCGCCGCCGCTCGCTCCGCTGAACAAGTCGGTGTAACAGGCGCCGATCTTGAAGCTCGACGTCTTGTTGTCGAACCCGAAGTTGGCGAGGTTGATGTACGTGCCGGCCGACGAGACTGCGACGAGAGTTCCGGTGAAGCTGGTCCCGTCGTAGAGCCGCAGTGACGTGCCGCAGGTTCCGAGGGCCAACGGCTGCACCGCGACGCTGGCTGTGGCGATGTCGGTGGCCAGGCTGGCCTGGACCGCATCTGCGCTGTCGATCGCCGCGTCCATGGCTGCCTCGCTGGAGAAGCAGTCGACTCCAGCGTTGGTGACGAGGCAGGCCTTGGCCGCGCCCCACCCTTTGGACAGATCGATCTGACGTCCTTCGAACGTGGCGTTGCCCTTCCCGGACGAGACCGGGGCGGCGTGAGTGGTCGAGATGCCGGTGCCCAGCGATGCTGAGACGGCGAGGACGACGGTGCAGAGGATTCGCTTCATGGGTGGCTCCTTGGTTGGCATCACGAGGTGATGTCGAGCCGCCCGCCGATCGTCACGACTTTCGCCGCTGGGTCGATGATGAAGGCCGTGCACGGTCGACTGGTGCTGTACGGCTGCTCGAGCTTGACCGTCCAGCCGGTCAGCCCGACATCTGAGATGACCTGATTCGTGTCGGCCAAGGCGTCGTTCTGGCCCACGCACGCGTTTCGGAAGTCGGCAGCCAAGCGCGTGGACAGCTGATCGAGTTGTGCGGCGCTGGCGTTGGATGCGGTGTCCTGGCGGGTGAGCCCGAGCCGCGCGCACACATCCAGATCACCGGGGAACACTTCGATCGTGTTGTCCGATCCGACGCAGGCGTGCAACTCCGGTGGGCCGTTCGTACCGAACAGACCGTTCGTCCACGGCGCATTGCAGGCCGCGACGGGGTCACCGATGTTGGGTCGGACATCGCGGTCGGACTGGAGATCGGCGGTGCGATGGCAATCGATCTGGGTCGGGTTGTCGGCATTGCCGGTGCGCAGGAAGGTGAACGCCGCTGTTGCGAGTACCACGGCGCTGAGTCCCCCGACGAGCACGATCGTGCGGATGCGTCGCGAGGGGTGCGAGGCGGGCGGCGCGATCGGCGTCGGCGCAGGGACCGCGCTGGTCACGATTCGCTCCAGCAGCGCGTCGTCACCCGCCTCCAACCGGGCGTGGCGGATCGGATTCATCCGCCGCAGCAGCTCGAACGGGTCGCGGTCGATCATGCGTGACCGTTCATGACTGACCGTCTTCGCGCGACAGCACGCGCCGGTACTTGCTGACGAACACGTTGCGGGCGCGATGCAGCCGCACGCGAGCTGCGTTCGATGAGATCGACAGCGTGATCGCGATCTCCGCCGGGCTGAGTTCGTGCCACGCGGCGAGGATCAGGATCTCTTGGAGATCTTCGTCCATCGACTCCAGAGCGGTCATCACGGGGACGATGTCGGACGGGTCGACCCCGTCGCCGAACGGTTCTTCTTCGGTGATCGGACGCATCGCTTCGATCGCTTCGACCAACGCACGGGTACGGCGGTGCGATCGAGCATTGTTTCGACAGTGGTTGCGCGCGACGCCGAGGAGCCATGCCTTTTCGGTCGTGTCGTCGATCTCGTCGAACCGCGACCAGGCCGTCAGGAACGTGGCAGACACGATCTCATCCACTTCGCTCTCGGAGACCCACAACCGGACCTGGGAGCGGACGGGCGCGATGAATCGGTTGTACATGAGCGAAAAGCTGTGTTCTCGCGCGGTCCCCCCTCGGGTTTCCGATGTCATGCTGAATCCCATCGATGTCTATTGTCCGGCAGGGTCCGATTCATTACGAGAACTTTCCTTGGCATTCGTGAAACGAGCCTGCCGGGCGTGCGTCCGTGCAAAGAAACCATTCGAGGTTCACGCATTTCTACTGCACAAACATTGCGCCGGAGTGTGACGGTCGAACGCGAATTCAGTGAACGGTGAACGAGCTCGAGATCGCCGCCAGATGGGCCACGATCCGCTCGATGAAGTCCCGAACGGGCAGTGACAGGCGAGCGCCACTGCGGGTGATGAGCGCGAATCGGTCGACGAGCGGTGGATCGAACGACGCCGCGGTCAGGCGCGGATCGAGCGTGCGGATCAGGACCTGCGGCGCATAGGTGTCGCCGACACCGTTGGCCGCGAGGTCGAGCGCGGTTTCCGCGAACTCGACCTCGACGCGTGCATCGATCTGCACTCCCGCTGCCTGGGCCCGCGCTGCCAGTTGCTGCCGGCACGGGTCGGCGGTGCCGAAGAACGCTTCGTAGAGGATGAACGATCGGCTGGCCAGGGCGTCGATGGCGACTGGCTGCGAAGTGCGATCGGGGTTGGCGGAGACGTAGAAGACCTCACCGGTGAAGATCGGGCGGACGTCGAGTGCGGTGTCGTCGATCGGGAGCGCGACAACTGCCGCATCGAGCACGCCGGTGCGCACGGACATCGCGGTCGTCGACGAGTTCCGCCCGATCAGCTGGACCCGAACGTCGGGATGATCGATCAGGAACGCGCGAACGAGATCAGCGAATCCATAGTGCTGTGGCGTTCCGAAGGTGCCGAACGCGACGACTCCTCGTCCGACGGTGTTGGCGTCGGAGGCGAAGTCCATCGCCTCGCGGGCCGCGTCGAGCACCCGCCGAGCGTGCGGTTCCAGCTCGGTGCCGGCGCGGGTCGCGGTCACGCCCCTGGCCTGCCGCGCGAACAGCGACTGGCCGACCGCCCGTTCCAGCCGTTGGATCTGCTCGGCGACGGCCGGTTGGGACACACCCAGGGTCCGCGCGGCCCCCGTGAACGAACGGGCCTCGAGCGCGGCCACGAAGTACTCCAGCTGCGACAGCGTGAGGTGCAGAGATACAGGTGAACCTTGGGTAACAGCCAAGAAACACAATCTACCACGATGTCACGGCCTCCTTTAGATTCGGACTCGTGACCGACCTCGCCCTTCACCAAACCCTGCGGTACTGCATCATCGGAGCCGGCGCGGCCGGCATGGCGTCGATGAAGGCGCTGACCGAGGCCGGCCTCGATTTCGACTGCTTCGAGGCCACCGACCGGGTCGGTGGGCACTGGCACACCGACTACGACTGCCTCCATCTGATCACGCCGCGCAACGGCAGCGGCTTCCGCGGCGAACCCATGCCCGAGGAGTGGGCCGACTTCCCTCGTCGAGCGCACATGCTGGAATACCTCGAAGGTTTCGCCGACCGTCACGGCCTGCGTGACCACGTCACGTTCGGCACCCGCGTCGAGCACCTCGAGCCGCTGGGCGACCACGCCATCGAGGGTTGGGACGTGACCGTGTCGAACGTCGTCACCGGTGAGCGTTCCACCAACCGCTACGCGGGCGTGCTCGTCGCCAACGGTCACAACTCGGTCCCGAACATTCCGACGGTGCCGGGCACGTTCGCCGGCAAGATGCTGCACTCCGGCGAGTACCACAATCCCGGCGACATCGACGGCCGCCGCGTGCTCGTCGTCGGGTCCGGCAACTCGGGTTGCGACATCGCGTCGGAGTTGGCCCAGGCCGGTTACGACGTCGTGTTCAGCGTGCGCCAGGGTCACCTGTTCCAGCCCAAGTCGTTCTTCGGCAAGCCCCGCGGCACGTTGAAGGTGATGAAGCTGCCACCGCGTCTGCTCGACCCCGTGCTGCGGCTGATGATCCGGATGTCGGTCGGCCGGCCCGAGACGTACGGCCTTCCGGCGCCGATCGCGAAGAGCCTCAACGATCAACGACCGGTGGTCAACAGCCTCGTTCTGCACTGGATCCAACACGGCCGCGTGCACCCCGTGCCGGGTCTGCGTCGGTTCGACGGCAACACCGTCGAGACCGTCGACGGGGCCCACCACGAAGTCGACACCGTGCTGTGGGCGACCGGCTTCCAACCCGTTCTGCCGTTCCTGCCCGACGCGCTGATCCGGCGCGAAGAAGGCGTGCCGTTGCGGGTCGCCGGTTGCATCCTGCCCGCCGGTGGCCCGGCTCGCCTGTACTACGTCGGGCTGTGCGCACCGCGCGGGCCGCAGTTGCCGGTCTACAGCGACCAGTCCGCAGTGATCGTCGAGATGCTCGGTCTGCAGGAGCGGTTGAGCCGTTCGCTGGCATCCGAGTTCACCGCGGCCGAGACGGCCGAACGGCGGATCGACATCGTGCGTTCGGTGTGGAACCTGCAGATGGACGCGACACGCAAGCGGGTCGCCGAGCTCGCCGCCGCGGCACCCGCCGTCGCGACCACGCCAACCATGCCGACCATGGCAACCATGCCGACCATGGCGCCGGTGCGGGCGTGACCCGGGTTGCGGTGATCACGGGCGCCGCGAAGGGACTCGGGCTCGCGTGCGCCGAGCGCTTGGCGGCCGACGGAGTTGCACTCGCGCTCGTCGACACCGACGAGGCAGCGCTGGCCGGGGCCGCCGCGGGTCTCACGGCGACGGGAGCGACGGTGCTCATCGCGCCGGCAGACATCCGCAACCAGGATTCGTGTCGAGCCGCAGTTCGTGCCACCGTCGATCGATTCGGACAGGTCGACGTGCTCGTGAACGCGGCGGGCGTGTACCCGCGGCGTCCGGTGTTGGAGATCTCGGCCGACGACTGGCGCTTCGTGTTCGAGGTCAACGTCGTCGGCACGTACTTCATGATGATCGAAGCGATTGCCGACATGCGCCTGCGTGGCTTTGGAAGAATCGTCAACATCTCGTCGATCGACGGGTTCAAGGCCCATCCTGCGAACGCTCACTACGCCGCGACGAAAGCAGCCGTCATCAGCATCACCCGATCACTCGCGCTGGAAGTCGCACCCCTGGGCATCCTCGTCAACTCGGTGGCCCCCGGACCGATGGCCACGGCGGCCGCGAAGTTGACCGATTGGTACGAACCGATGGTCGCCGCGTTGCCGACGCGGCAGCCGATCGAACCCACCGAGGTCGCCAACCTCGTGGCCTACCTCAGCCACCCCGACAACGTCAGCATCGCCGGAGAGAACATCGTCATCAGCGGTGCAGGGGTGATCGTCTGATGTCCATCTACACGAAGGCTCTCGTCACCGGTGCGTCGCGCGGGATCGGTGCGGCCATCGTCCGTTCGTTCCGCGACCGCGACATGGAAGTCCATGCGCTCGCACTCGACGACGACGACCTGCGCGACGTCGCGTCATCGACGGGCGCGATCGCCCACGGACTCGACATCCGCGATACGGCCGCCTTGAGGTCGTCGGTGTCGACGCTCGATGTCGACGTCGTCGTCAACAACGCAGGTGTGCTGCCACAGCTGCAGTCGTTCGCAGCGAACTCCGCTGACACGATCGACATGCTCATCGACGTCAACCTGCGTGCGGCGTTGCACGTCACCAGCCTCGTCCTGCCGGGCATGATCGAACGCGATCGCGGCCACATCTTCCTGATGGGCTCGATCGCCGCCAAGCACCCGACTCCGAACACCGCCGTGTACGGCGCGACCAAGGCCGCGTTGCACTCGTTCGCAGAGGGCCTTCGATGCGATCTGCTCGGGTCGAACATTCGCGTGACGGTGCTGATGCCGGGGCGCGTCCAGACCCGCCTCTACGACGGCATCTTCGGCGGAGCGGACAAGGCGGCGGTGGCGCTGTACGACGATTTCGATGCGATCCAACCGGCAGACATCGCGAGCATCATCAACAGCGCGCTCGATCTGCCCGTCAACGTCGACCTGACCACGATCGAGGTCATCCCCACCAAGCAGATCTTCGGCGGGAGCACGATCTCACGCAATCCGGCCGAGCACCTCGAGCGCACCATCCCGCCGCCGCAGTCGTGATCCCAACGGGCCTGCGCGGTGCGCTTCAGGTCTGCGGAACGACCAGCGACGCCGGCAAGACGACGCTCGTCGTCGGGTTGTGCCGGCTGCTCGCTCGCAACGGCATCAGCGTCGCACCGTTCAAGTCGCAGAACATGGCGCTCAACAGCTTCGTCACCGACAACGGTGACGAGATCGGGCGAGCGCAGGGTGTGCAGGCGCTGGCCGCCGGTATCGATCCGGAAGCGGTGATGAACCCGATCCTGCTCAAGCCGACGAGTGACCGTGGATCGCAGGTGATCGTGATGGGTCACTCGATCGGTGTGCTGTCGGCGGCCGACTATCACGAGCGCAAGCCCGAGTTGCTCGCGATGGTCCTCGAGGCGCTCGCTGAGCTGCGGGCACGTTTCGACGTTGTGCTGTGCGAAGGCGCGGGCTCGCCCACCGAGATCAATTTGATGGAGCGGGACATCGTCAACCTTCGCATCGCGAAGGAGGGCGACTTCCCGGCGATCGTGGTCGGAGACATCGATCGCGGCGGGGTGTTCGCGCACCTCTACGGCACCGTTGCCCTCCTGCCCGACGATCTGCGCCGGCTCGTCAAAGGGTTCGTGATCAACCGCTTCCGCGGTGACCCGACGCTGCTCGGTGACGGACTGCGCGATCTCGAACGGCTGGCCGGCGTGCCCACGCTCGGCGTGCTGCCGATGCTGCCGGGGCTGTGGCTCGATGGCGAGGACTCCGTCGCGCTCGACGTCCCGGCTCCGTCGGCCGGCCCGCCGATCGCTGATGCGCTCGACATCGTGGTCGTCCGCCTGCCGATGCTGTCGAACTACACCGATACAGACGCGCTGTCACTGGAACCGGGCGTCTCGGTGCGCTACGTGCGCGACAGCGGCGTCATCGGGCGTCCCGACCTCGTGGTCCTGCCCGGCTCGAAGGAGACGGTTTCCGATCTCGCATGGCTGCGCGCTTCCGGGTTCCCCGCTGCCATCGAGGCAAGTGGCGCCGAGGTTCTGGGCATCTGTTCAGGTCTGCAGATGCTCGGTGACTCGATCACCGACGAGCACGAATCTCGTGCCGGTGTCGTTGCCGGACTTGGTTGGCTGCGCGGTGTGAGTACCGAGTTCGCGGCGGACAAGTTGCTGCGGCAACGGCGTGGTCCGGAAGCGAGCGGCTATCAGATCCATCATGGGCGAGTCTCCGGCGGCGTCGGTTGGGTTCCGCTGCCGGACGAGATCGAGGGTGCTGTCAGCCCCGACGGCCGCGTGCGCGGCACGACGTTGCACGGCCTGTTCGAGCACGACGCCTTCCGCGAGCGGTTCCTGGTCGAGTTGGCCCAGCGTCGTGGCAAGCATTTCGCTCCGACGGGCGTCGTCTTCGCCCATGCGCGCGTGCGCCGATTCGACATCATCGCCGACGCGATCGAAGAGCACCTCGACGTCGCCGCGCTTGTACGCCTGATCGAAATGGGTCGACTGCCGTGAGCCGGGTATCGTCTCCGAGTGCCCGGCGATGAGCGCGGACCTGCCTGGAACCGAATCGTGCTACTTGGTCTGCCCGGATCCGGCAAGTCGTTCCTCGCTCACGAAATCGGACGACGATTGTCGATCGAGCCCGTGCATTTGGATCGGCTGTTCGCCTCCGTAGAGGGCGGCAATGAAGCAAAGCCGGAGTGGGAAGACCAGATGCGGCAGCTTGTTACTGGTGCGAAGTGGATCATCGATGGTCATTACACCGACACCATCCCGATCCGCGTGAGGGCAGCCGACACGGTGATCTTCGTCGACCAGCCCGTGTGGCTCTGTCTCGTTCGGACATGGCGCCGACAGGGGCGACCGAGGTCGGACTGGCCAACCGAGGTGCCCGAGCGACGAGACCGCGAGTTCTTCGGCCTGTTGCGCTACATCGTGTCTTCCCGGCACAGTGTCGCAACCGATGTGTACAGCGCTTTCGGCCTGCCCGAAACCAAGGCTGCGCTGATCCACCTGGGTGGCCATCGCGCCAACCGGCGTTTCCTTCGACTCGTTCGAACCGGGGCATGGCCCCCGCTGATCACCTGACGGGTGACACCGCTCCCGATCCGACGAAAGAACTGTCGCGCACCCCTTGCGTAGGGTTTGCGGTATGGGTGTGGCGGCTCTTCCAGGTGTGGTTTTTGGCGACCTTCGGGGTGCGGCGCGTGATCGTGCGGTGCTGGATGTGGAGTGTGAGATCCGTCGGTTGCAGGCGCGCAAGGTGGCGATGGTTGCCCGAGGTTGGTGAGTCGCGTTCGTTCCGCACGGATGGTCACAGGAACGTGTGGTCGTGGTTGCAGGCGGTGTTGAATTCGTCGCATGCGTCGGCGCGGCGGACGGTGCTGGTGGGGCGAATGTTCGTCCTGTTGCCGAAGTTGGCGGCGGCTGCTGGGGCGGGGTGGGTCGGTGATGAGCAGTTGGATCTGTTGTTGCGTCTGTTTCGCATTCCGCGGTGTCGTGGGTTGATGGTGGAGTGGGAGGATCGTTTCGTCGATTTCGCGCAGTCGCTTCTGTTGTCGGGTTTCGGCCAGTTCTGTCAGAGGTGGGAGCAGGCGGCTGATCCTGATGGTGCGGATCAGTCGGTGGCTGAGGCGCGTGCGGCGCGCCGGTTGTCGATGGGTTCGGTCGGTGGTGCGTTCGAGTTGAAGTTCTTCTCGGATGCGATGTCGGGTGAGGTGATCCAAAATCTGGTGCGGGCGTATGACGCGTTGGAGATGGAAGCCGATATCGCCGAACGGAAACGGCGCTGGGGCAACGACGCTGTTTCGCATGATCTGCCGCGCACGGGTGCGCAGCGCCGGGCGGATGCGTTGATGGCGATCATGCTCGACGCCGCCGAATACTCCGGCATGTCGCCCACGACGAACAGGGCCGCCACCGATGACAGCACCGGTGATGCCGACGATCAAGACGACAGCGACGGCCCGGACCAAATCGACGACACTGACGACCGCGACGACGCTGATGCTGATGCTGATGCTGATGCTGATGCCGATGCCGACGACGGCGACGACGACGACGATGATGGCGGTGGCGGCGGCTCGGATGCATCTGATCCGCGACCGCCCACCGATCCGACGCCGCCAGCGGGACCGCCGTCGTCATCTGGTGGTGCGACGTGTCACTGTCGGCGCCGTCCGCCGAAGCCGTTGGTGAACATCTTCTGCACCCAGCAACAGTTGGAGGACGCGATCCGCCAGTGCGCGCCGGGCTACGTCGAGTCGGTCACGGTCGCGTCGAGCAAACTTGGTTGGTCCGAGACGGCGTCGGGTGGGCTGGTGTCGCGGCAGGACCTGTTCATGGCGGCGCTGTTGGGCAACGTGCGGCGGGTGGTGAATGATTCGGTGGGTCGGGTGATCGATCTCGGGCGCACGTCGCGGCTGTTCACGGGGGCTGCGCGTGAGGCGGTCCTGTTGGGTGGTGATCGATGTAGTTTCCCGGGGGATGAGTTCCGGCCCGGGCGGATTCACATCGATCACCTGATTCCGTGGGTCCCGCGTCATCCGTGGGAGGACCCTGGCCGCACCGATCACGACAACGGCGGACCGTTGTGCGCCGGCCACGACACCGCGAAACACGACCTCGGCATCACCGTCGCACGCGACCGAGCCGGCTGGCACTTCCACCGCTCCGACGGCACCGAAATCGCACCACGCGGACCCCACCCGAACTCCGCCGTCGCCGATGCTGTGGGTGCGGGTTCAGGCACGATCGCGAGCACCGACGCGAGCGCTGTCGAACAACGCAGCGGTGACGACCAGGTCGCCTGATGCCGCCCGCGGGCAGCACGATAGTTTTTCGTCGTGACCACCGACGCCCCCTGTTGGCCGGCCACGAGCGCAGGATGATCTCGGCGATGTCCGGCCCTGCGGTCGCGGTCGGCGTCGTCGCTGATCGGGTCTTCGGTGAGCCACCCGGCATCGTGCATCCCGTGGCTCGGTTCGGGCAGTCGATGGCGCGGATCGAACAGCGGATGTATCGCGACGATCGAGCCGTGGGAGTCATGTTCTGCATGATCGGTGTCGGCAGCGCAGCTGCATGTGGAGTCGTGCTGCAGCGCTGCGTCGGACGATCGGCTGCTCTGGCGATCTCGATCGCTGTTGCGACAGCCGGTCGGATGTTGGGGCGCGAGGCGAACGCCATCGGTGCGCTGCTGGTCGACGGCGATCTCGAAGCGGCCCGGACGCGACTGCCGTCTCTCGTCGGTCGGTCTCCGGACGGACTGGATGCCATGGAGATCGCGCGCGCCGTCATCGAGTCGGTGGCCGAGAACTCAGTCGACGCGGTCATCGCCCCGATGGTGTGGGGGCTGATCGGTGGGGCTCCGGCCGTGTTGGCCCACCGCGCCGTGAACACGCTCGATGCGATGGTCGGTCACCACTCGCCGCGCTACGAACGGTTCGGCTGGGCCAGCGCGCGCCTCGACGACATCGCCAACTGGTTGCCGGCACGCCTCGGCGCGGTGTGCGTCGCGACGGTGAGTCCGGCGCATGCGCGGTCGATTCGACACGTGATCCGGCGCGATTCCGGCCAACACCCGTCACCCAACGGTGGCGTGATCGAGGCTGCGTATGCTGCGGCGCTCGGCATCCGCCTCGGCGGCAGCAACAGGTACGGCGAGGTCGTCGTACATCGCGGCGTCCTGGGTGATGGCGAGCCGGCAACTGCCGACGACGTCGGCCGCGCCGTACGCCTGCTCGACCTCACCACCGTCGCGCTGGCGGCGATCGGCGTGGCCGGGTCGCTCGGTCGTTTGCGAAGGCGCGGGTAGCATCCGCTGCATGGGAATCGCAGTCACGAACGGAGCACTGCTCACGTGCCCCTTCGGCCTCGCGCCGTCGTCGCTCGTCGTGACCCCCGAGAACAAGACGCTGTTCGAGGGCCAGCCGGCCGCGACGATCATGGACAACATCCCGTTCAAGAACATCATGCCGTTCGGGATGTGCACCAGCCTCTCCAATCCGGTCGTCGCGGCGGCCACCGCGGCGGCGCTCGGCGTCCTCACCCCGATGCCATGCATTCCCGCGTTGCCGGCACCGTGGGTGCCTGGCTCGCCGACCGTGATGATCGCCAACAAGCCGGCGTTGAACAACTCCTCTCAGTGCATGTGTGCCTACGGAGGGGTGATCGCGATCACGATGCCAGGCGCGATGAAGGAAATCATCCCCTGATTCGAGGCAACGATTGACCACGGTCCGTCGTCAAGAGTTCACGAAAAGATAGATTCGGTCCTGGCACTCTCGGTGTCGAGTTGGTATGGTGGCCAACGGCCCGACCACTTCTTCGAACCCCCGTGGACAGCGGCGAGGAAAAATTCGGGTGGCGAACGGTTGCCGAGAGGGACTATTTCGACACCGTTTGCGATCCATTGGGAGTGTGTTCAACAAAGGGGATTCGACTGTGGCCGCGACGTACTTGACGCCTGGTGTTTATGTAGAAGAGGTTCCATCCAGCTCGGCGACATTGTCCGCCGGTGCGACAGCGGTTGCGGCCTTCGTGGGCTTCACCGCCAAGGCGCCGACCGATGACCCGAACGATCCCGACGGTGTGAAGCCACGGCTCGTCACCAACTGGACCCAGTTCGAGGGCCTGTACGGCGGCTTCGCCCCCGGCATCATGCTGCCTCATTCGGTGTACGGCTACTTCAACAACGGTGGCAGCCTCGCCTACATCGTGCGCATCCCGAACTCGACGCCCGCGACCGAGTCGGGCACCAAGGCCCTGCCGTCCGGTGACCGCAGCCTCGGGCCGGCGCTCGAGATCACCACGGTCGAGCCCAACGCGCCGATCTCGGTTGCCGTGACGCCCGAGGCGCCGGCCGAAGGCGCCGCCGACGACGCCCCGCCGACGTTCCGCTTCGACGTGGTCGAGGGTGGCAAGGTCGTCGAGACCTTCCCCGGACTCACGCTGGTCAAGAGCGACCGCCAGGCCGAGGCCATCGTCAACAAGGAATCCAAGAAGGTCAAGGTCGCGACCAAGGTCGACCCCAGCAAGCTGGTCAACGACCTCGCCTCGATCCCCGCCGGTCTGTACACGATCGAGCCTGCACCAGCCACGCCGACCCCGGTCACCGGCCGTGCCTTCTCCGGCTCGGAGACCGCCCGCACCGGCATCAACGGTCTCGTCATCGCCGACGACGTCACGATGGTGATGATCCCCGATCTGGTCACCGCGGCCACCAAGGCCGACGGCAGCATCGACCTCAACATGTGGAAGTCGGTGCAGCTCGCACTCATCAACCACTGCGAGGGTCAGGCCAACCGGATGGCGGTGCTCGACGCACCTCCCGGCATGTCACCGCAGCAGGTCAAGGAATGGCGGGCCGACGTCGCCATGTACGACTCGCAGTTCGCCGCCTTCTACTACCCGTGGATCAAGGTCTCGAACCCCGCCGCCACCGGCGCCGACACCGAGATCGTCGTTCCCCCGAGCGGCCACATGGCCGGCATCTGGGCCCGCACGGACGACACCCGCGGTGTCTGGAAGGCACCGGCCAACGAGGTGGTGCGCGGTGCGCTCGATGTCGAGACCAACATCACCAAGGGCGAGCAGGGTTTGCTCAACCCGATGGGGATCAACTGCATCCGTCCGTTCGGTACACGCGGCATCCGCGTGTGGGGCGCTCGCACGCTGTCGTCGAACACCGACTGGACGTACATCAACGTGCGTCGTCTGTTCAACATGATCGAGACCGCGATCATGAACGGCACCCAGTTCGCCGTGTTCGAACCCAACGACCAGACGCTGTGGGAAGGCCTGAAGCGAACCGTCGGCTCGTTCCTGCGTGGCCTGTGGCGCGACGGTGCGCTGTTCGGCGCAACCGCCGAGCAGGCCTACTACGTCAAGTGTGACGCCGAGACCAACCCGCCCGAGTCGATCGACCTCGGTCGAGTCGTCGTCGAAGTCGGTGTCGCCCCGGTGAAGCCGGCCGAGTTCGTCATCTTCCGCATCGCCCAGATCAAGGAGACCTCGGCCTGAGCCGGGGTTGACGACAGGACAGGAGTCACCAGATGGCAGCTGTAGCCCCCGGGCCAGTAGAAGACGACCTCCTCGTAGGGTCGTGGTTCACACTCGAACTCAAGAAGGCAACGATTTCCGGCATCACCGAGATCGGCGGACTCGCCGTCGAACTCGAGGTCGTCGACTACACCCAGGTCCTCGCCGGCGGCGTGACGCTCAGCAAGAAGCGTCCCGGTGCAGCGAAGTACGGCGAGATCAGCCTCAAGCGTCCGCTGACAGCCGACAAGTCGCTGTGGAAGTGGGCCAAGGACATTCGCGACGGCAAGAAGGACTACCGCGCCGATGGTGCGATCGTGCTCTACGACATCTCCAACAAAGAGGTCGACCGGTGGACGTTCGTCAACGCATGGCCGTCGAAGTGGTCGGCCTCCGATCTCGATGCCGGCACCGATGATCCGATCATGGAAGAGGTCACCTTGGTGATCGAGCACCTCCAGAGGGAGAAGTAAGCCATGGCATCACTTCCAGAACATGACGCCGAATTCCAAGGCGCCTACTTCGGCGTCGAGATCGACGGCCTGACCCTCGCGTTCTTCACCGCGTGCTCCGGCATGAGCATGGAGTTCGAGGTGATGGAGTACAAGAACATCACCAAGGCCGGCTCGACCAAGACCGTCACCAAGATTCCCGGTCGCCCGAAGTACTCCGAGGTCGTGCTCAAGCGTGGGTTCACGCCGAGCAAGGACCTGCTGAAGTGGTTCAACGATGTCGTCGACTCGAAGGACGCCACGCCGTACAAGACCGGCGCGATCGTGGTCTACGACCGCACGCAGAAAGAGGTTGCTCGCTTCAGCCTCACCAACATGTGGCCGTCGAAGCTGTCGGTGTCGGACCTCAACGCGGGCCAGGACGAAGTCATGATCGAGGAACTCACCATGCAACACGAGTTCATCGACTGGGTGTGAGTTCCACATAGTGGCCGGGTTCCAGACCGAGTACAGCTTCACGCTGCCCAAGGGATACATCGACACCGATGGGTCGTTGCACCGCGAGGGAACGATGCGGCTCGCGACGGCTCGCGACGAAATCGAGCCGCTGCGTGATCAGCGCGTCACCGGACCGGACGACCCGTACCTCACCATCTTGGTGTTGGCGCGGGTCGTCACCGAGCTCGGCGCGCTGCGCCAGATCACGGTTCGCGAGATCGAGAACCTGTTCGCCGCGGACCTGGCCTTCCTGCAGGATCTCTACGGCATCATCAACTTCGGCAGCCCGGCCGATGTGGAAGCGCTGCAGCTCGCGGCCACGCCGCCGGAACCCGAACCGGAACCGGAACCGGAACCGGCACCCGTCGTCGAAGTCGTTCCTGCCGACGCCGATCGCTCGGCACGTTCGGCCTCCTCTCGGCGGCGCGACCGGATCGAAGAAGTGGCGCGCCCGAGCGGGTCATGAAGCTCTACCCCTCAGACGCTCTGTGGGATGAAATTGCGTACCTCGCGTATCACTTGCACTGGGATCTGCAGTCGCTCCTCGATCTGGAGCACACGGATCGCGCTCGTCTGATTCGGCGAGTGGCGAGTTTGAACGAACGAGCCTGGGAGGCGGTGCGCAGTGGTCGATGACAACTACGACGGCCAACGGGTCAGTGCCGCGACGTTCCTGTTCGAGGTCGACGGTCTCACCATCGGCAGCTTCATGGAGGTGTCGGGCCTGAAGGTCGACATCAACGTGGAAGACGTCGAAGAGGGCGGCGAGAACGGCTTCGTCCACCACCTCCCGGGTCGGATGAAGTGGCCCAACATCTCGCTCAAACGTGGTGTGACCCAGACCGACAACCTCTTCGCGTGGCTGAACAAGACGTCGGGCGAGCAGTTCGCGTCGGCCGGCAACAAACTCACCCGTTCCACCGCGGCAATCACCCTGGTCGGCCCCGCCGGCAAGCGGTTGCGGTCATGGGAGTTCGCCGACGCGTTCCCGGTGAGTTGGCAGGGTCCGGAGTTCGCAGCCGAATCGACGAGCGCCGCGACCGAGCAGTTGGAGATAGCGCACCATGGATTCCGCGCCAAGAACCTCTGACCTCAGCGGCGGCGCGACGATGTCGATGGGACGCGCCATGACCGCGCGCATGCAACCGCGTCTCGCATTGTCGGGCGCCCTCGCCCGCCATCCGCGGCCCGGGCACCTGTTGCGTTCGACGCGTTCGTTCGGCCTGCGACTCGGCCTGTCGCAGCTCAACCGTCAACTGATGGACGCCGCCGCGGGCGGCATCGGATCGGCATCCGTACGACCACCGATCGACTACTGGCCATGGGCAGCGCAGGCCGACGAGCCCACCTTCGAGTCGCTGACTGCTCGCGGTGCGCGTTCCACTGCCGATCCGACGACGACACGCACTCGGGCGATGATCGGTGCAGCTGCGGCAGCGGCACCACGCGTGGCGTCCCCGGCGCCCAAGCCGCCACCGTCGAAGGCTGACCGGCGGGTGGAGTCGTTGCGACGGATGCTGCTCGGCCCACGACCTGATGACGCTGCCGGCCTGCGGACAGACGACGTCGCGACACGGTCAGCGACAACGACAACGACAGCGACCGTGTCAGCGTCAGCGCCGACCACCGCTGCGTCGGAACGAAACGCCCCGACGGTTGCGCCGGTGGTCGGGCGAACGCTGCATCGCGGCTTACCAATGACGCCGCGCCGTCACGGTCGAACGTGGGCCGGCGATCGCACGTCACCGGGTGGAATGGCGACAGCCGCCGCGCCACAGCAGACGGCATCGGTTGCCCCGAGTCGCAATGAACCGGGCGAACCCGAAGGTTTGCCGGCCGTGACGAGCTCGAGTGTGTTCGACACATCCCCTCGATCAGGTGGGTCCAACACGTCGCCGTCGTCGCCCTCGTCGTCGTCGACCACACCGTCTCGATCGGGAGGACCCGCGCCGCGTTCGAACGCATCCGCACGACCGAACGTCAGCCGCGAGCAGCAACTCCGACGGATGCTTCAGGAGAGCGGCACGATCCCGCGCGACCCCGAGCCCTCCGGTCCGGCTGCCGGCACCGCATCAGCCGATGTGTCGTCATCGCGTCGCGAGGCAACCGTTCTGTCGGCGGCCGTGAGTGCTCGACCCGTTGGTGCCATTGGTGCCGGCGGTGCGGTCGGCGTTCTCCAGCGTGCGGTTGCAGCGGTGCACGACGCCGCTCGGCCGTCGCCACTCGCGCCCCGGCAGGGACCGATCGCGTTCGAGTCGCCCGCGGCCGGGACGCATACCGCCGGCTCGCTCGCCACGCTCGACACCGCTCCGCCGACACGCCTTCACGTCGACATCAACGACGATGCTGTCGCGACATCGCTGCTCGACCCGAGCGAAACGGTGCTGCCGCGGCGGGGAGTCTCCGTCGCAGATGGCCGGACCTCGGTTGCCGTCTCGACGCCCGTACCCGTCGCGCCGATGATCGGCGCACGGTCCGTCGTCAGCACTCCCCACATCGAACGTCGGCCGAGCGATCGACCGCAGCCATCACGGCAGACCGTCGACGGCCTCGCCGGTCCGACTCGGCGCCGGCATCGGATCGGCGGCGCGTCGGTTCCGATGAGTGGACACGGCCGGCAGTTGGTCGCTCGCTCGTTCGACGGCCGGGCCGTGCAGTGGGCCGACGGACTGCGTCCTGCTCCAGCGGTGATGACTGTGTCGGCCCCTGATGCGACGGTGCGACGGTCGGCCCAGCCGGATGCCCGCGCCACATCCGATGCCCGTATCGGGAACACGGCAAGTCGGGCGACCACAGCAACACCGACCCCCACGGATTTCCCTCCACACGTGGCCACCGCTCGCGAGGCACCGACGGTGTGGCGAACACGAGACGATGAGATGGCTACCGCCGGCGCGGCTCGCACGCGCGTCGACTCGTGGGCCGACACGGTGGTCGATGCGGGCGAGTTGGCCGCTCAGATCGCCGCATCTCGTGCGACATCGACGCCCGCCCCCCGAGCGCCGATCACTCGTCCGCTCGAACGGTCGATCGAGCCGACGACGTTCGCCGACACCGAATCGGACACGGCCGTTGTCGCGCCTCCGGCGGCCGCTGGGCTCGTCAGGCCCGACGTCGTCGATCAGGTCACGAACACGGTTGCCCGATCGGCGACACCGGTGCCGCTGCAGCCGCCGAGCACCGCTCGCACGGTGCAGCGGTCGACCGCAGGGGCTGATCGACGATGGGTTTCGGCACAGCCGGGAACGTTCTTCTCGAGCGCCACCGGCAAAGGTCTGCTGCACCGGGGAACGATGCTGCAGCGAATGACGGACACCGCTTCCGACACGGTGATCGACGCACCGGTCGCGGGTTCGATCCAGCGCGCCGCCCAGGCGCGCATCGGTATCGAACGCGCCATCGATCAGCCGGCCGGCACGGTCGCAGCCGGTACGGCATCGATCGCGCAACGGCTCTCTACGGCGCGGCAGACGCTCCGTCGCGACACGCTGACGACGATCGAACAAGCGACTCCTGCCGCGCCAATCGCGCGTCGCTCGGCGATCGAACGAGTTGGTGCCGTTGGTGTTGGTGGTGGTGATGCTGGTGATGTTGGTGGTGCTGATGTCGATGTCGCCTCAGCGCCGCCACGTCCGCAGCCGTTGGCCGATCGCTTCCTCACCGAGCTCAGCCGACACCGGCAGGAGGCAGCTCGTCCGCTGCCGATCCAGTTCCGTTCGGTGGCTGATGCAATCGTTGCCGACCGCAAGCCGCTGATCTCGACGAGTGCAGCGTCGCAGCGAGCGCTCGCCGCTGTGGGCAAGGTCGCGGCGACGATGGGCGACGTCATCCACCTCGCCGCCCCGCTCGCGTCGGGCACGCCGTCGCGTGAGATGACGGGCGTGATCGCCCATGAACTGACCCACGTTGCCAATCCGTCCCCCGCACCACGATTCTTCGATGACGATCGCCACAGCGCCGAGGAGCGCCAGGCGACCGAGATCGGTGAATTGATGCGCCGGACGCCGACGCGGCCGTTGCTGGCGGCAGGAGGAATCAACCGCATGTCGAGTCCCCACGGAACAACGGTCACCCACGACGCGTCGCCCACCACCATTCGTCGTGTTGTCGACGAGGCGCCGTTGCCGAGCTTCCAAGAGACCAGGAACCAGTTCGGCGGTGGAGGTCCGCAACGGCCCGGAGCATCGCCGAACTCCTCTCAGCAGAGTGCGCCGGCTCGGTCCGACGAATCGTCACGGTCCGCCACGCCCGCCATCGATCCGGACGACTTCACCCGCCTCCTCCGCGAGAACTTCGACCTCATCGTCGAACTGCTCGAAGATCGACTCGCCAGCGACATCGAACGTCGCGGTGGACGATTCGGGGGTGACTTCTGATGTCGCCCAATCCCAGTCAACTGCAGAAGGCGTTTCTCGAGACCGAGTCCGGCGCGCGCATCGATTGCATGTTCAACCCGAGCAAGTTCTCGTTCACCACGTCGAACCGATGGGAGTCCGACAAGGTGCCCGGGCTCGCATCACCGTCGATGCGCTACGCGGGCGGTGACGGCGGCACGTTCGACCTCAGCCTGGTGTTCGACACGACGGGTACGGGCGCGGCCGTCACGACGTTGACCAACAAGCTGCTCGTGCTGATGAAGGTCGACGAGACGCTTGCCGGATACGACGCGGCGCGCAACAACGGCCGCCCGGCCTGGGTCAAGTTCCACTGGGGAACCGAGATCCACACGTACAAGGCGATCATCAAGACGATGAGCATCTCGTACACGTACTTCGCCAGCGACGGCAAGCCGCTGCGGGCCAACGTCGACATGAGCCTCGAGCAGTTCGAGCCCGATGCCAACTGGGCCAGGCAGAACCCGACCTCGGGTACGCCTCATCCGAACCGCACGCATCAGGTGCGAGTCGGCGACACCCTCGACCGCGTCGCCGCGAAGTACTACGGCGACTCCACCAAGTGGCGCATGATCGCGGACGCCAACGGCATCCGTGATCCGCTCGCGATCCGACCGGGCCAGCTGATCGCGATCCCCGAGCGGGTGGTCTGACATGCCGTTGACCCAATCGGCCATCATCAAGGTGAACGGTTCGCAGATCCAGGAGACCGTCGCCCTCAAGCTGGTCGAGGTGCGCGTCGAACAATCCGTCACGGTGGCCAGCCGAGCACTGCTGCGGTTCACCGATGCCGACTTCGAGATCATCGACGGCTCGACCTTCGCGATCGGCAAGGCGGTGGTCGTGCAGTTCAACGATCCCACTGGGTCACCGGAGGCCGTGTTCGACGGCGAGGTCACGGCCATCGGTCTCGAACAGACGGCGGCGATGCGTCACGAACTCGTGATCGAGGCCTACGACAAGACCCACCGGATGAGCCACAACACGAATCCGAAGACGTATCGCAAGATGTCGTACGGCGACATCGTCAGCCAGCTCTGCGGCGAGCACGGGTTGAGCGCCGGCACCATCGCGTCGTCGTTGAAGTCGCCCAAGCACGAGTACATCATGCAGACCACCAGCGATCGCTCGATGTTCGATCGGATCGCGTTCCAGACCGGCACCGAATGGTTGATCGACGACGGCCAGCTCGTCTTCCGCGATCGCAGCGCCACCAGCCCCACCGTGCAGCTCGAGTACGGCGACGACTTGCGCAAGTTCAAGGTCCGCTTCGCGGGCTCTGGCCACATCAAGGGCGTGACGGTCACGACGTGGGATCCGGCGACGAAGAAGGCCGTGGTCGGGCAGGACGCGGCGGAGGTCAAGGCGCCGACGGGATCGAGCAACCCGGCCGGGCTCTCGGCAATGCGGTCGAGCGCGGCGTCGTCGTCGTTCGGCAACAAACTGCTGACCGGCACGATGGGCAGCCTCTCCCAGAACGAAGCCGGCGCAGTGGCCGCGGCCCTGGGACGACGCCAGGCCGCGAACGAGCTGATCGCTCGCGGCGAGGCCATGGGCAACACCAAGGTCAAGGCCGGCATCCATGTGACGATCAAGAACATGGGCGTCAAGATGAGCGGCGACTACTACCTGACCGAGGTCGAGCACATCTTCGGCCGCCAGGGCGATCTCGTCACGCGGTTCGTCGCGGGCGGCATCGAGGCCGGCGGCATCGTCGACCTCGTCGGTGCCCACGGCGGCAAGCTCGACGCCTGGGGTCAGAACGGACTCGTCGTCGGCATCGTCACCAACAACAAGAACGACGAGAACCCGGGCACGGTGAAGGTCAAGTTCCCGACGTTCACCGACACCGACGAGAGCGCATGGGCGCGACTGGTCATGCCGGGTGCCGGCAACAACAAGGGCATGGTGATGATGCCGGAGATCAATGACGAAGTCGTCGTCGGCTTCGAGCACGGTGATCTCCGCCGGCCGTACATCATCGGCGCGGTGTGGAACGGCAAGGACAAGTTCCCCGCGCCGGTGAACGGTCAACTGATCGACGCCGGAGCCGTACAAGAGTGGTCGATCCAGACGCGTTCCGGTCACAAGTTGGCGTTCCACGACGGCACCAAGCCGGAAGAGAGCAACTTCGGTGTGGCCCTGTCGGACACGACGACCAAGCTCTACCTCGGCAAGGACAAGGTCCAGCTGCATGCCGCGAGCAAGTCGCTGGAACTCAAGTCAGGGAGCGCGTCGATCACGATCGACGATCAGGGCAACATCACGATCAAAGGTGCGAAGATCACCATCGACGCCGAACAGGATCTCGCCGCCTCCGGCGCCAATGTCACGCTGAAGTCGAAGGCATCGACCAAGATCGAAGCGTCGGCCGACGTGTCGGTCAAGGGCAACGCAGGCGTGAAGGTCGAGACCTCGGCGATCCTCCAACTCAAGGGCTCACTGGCCCAGATCAACTGATGACGGCTCAACTGATGCAGCAACCGATGACCAACGAACACGGATCGAACACACATGAGTGACGCAGCGAACTTCGTCGGCAAGGGGATCTCGTTCCCGATGCGCGTCGATCAATCCGGCGCGCTCGCGTTGACGAGCGGCAGCGCCGACATCGATGGTTCGTTGCGGATGGTGCTGATGACCGCGCCCGGCGAACGCTTGATGCGACCTCAGTTCGGATGTCGGATCTGGGATCTGCTGTTCGAGCCGATCAATGCGAACACGATCGGCCTGATGGGCGTAGCGGTGCGCGACGCCGTGTCGCAGTGGGAACCGCGCGTCGATCTCGAAGATGTGCAGATCGAACCCGATGACCGCGATTCGGCGCGTGTGATGATCCAGTTGAAGTACCGCGTGCGAACGACCAACGACCGTCGCAACCTCGTCTACCCGTTCTACGTGATCCCACAGGAGGACGAGTCATGACGTTGCCCGTCACGAATCTCGACGACCGGTCCTTTCAGGACATCGTCGACGAGGCCAAGCGACTGATACCGACCTACTGCCCGGAGTGGACCAACCACAACCTCTCCGACCCTGGCGTGGCACTGATCGAACTGTTCGCGTGGATGACCGAGATGACGCTCTACCGACTCAACCAGGTTCCCGATGTGTTCTACACGCGGATGTTGAACCTGTTGGGCTTCGAGCCGTTTCCGGCCACCGCGGCACGGGCCGACCTGACGTTCTGGTTG
Organism: Acidimicrobiales bacterium; assembly: GCA_038227995.1. GTDB lineage: Bacteria > Actinomycetota > Acidimicrobiia > Acidimicrobiales > Ilumatobacteraceae > WLMZ01. The sequence continues at coordinate 91,911 of JBBRPP010000013.1, read as the reverse complement.
TCCGGCGCTCTCGACCAGGTGGCGGTCGTGCCGGCCGGGACGACGGTGGCGACCGTGGGCGACGTCGGTGAGACACGCGTGTTCACGACGTTGGAGGACCTGTCGATCTCCACGCCGACGCTGCGCGCATCGCTGACATCGATGGGCGTCGACGTGTACGCAGACGTCTGGGAAGACCTGCGCATCGAGCGCAGTGCCGTCACCTGCTTCCGCAGCGTGACCCCTGGTGACTGCTTCTTCCTCGGCTTCGAGCAATCGTTGGCCGGCAACGCAATCCGTCTCGACGTGACCGCCAACGTCGAAGGCATCGGTGTCATGCCCGACCGCCCACCGTTGCGTTGGGAGATCTGGCAGGGCGAGGGCTGGATTCCCGTGCGCCCATACCGCGACACCACCGGCGGGCTCAACCGCAACGGCACCATCATCTTGCTCGTGCCCAACAAGCACGAGCCGCTGATGCTCGGTGGCCAACGCGCCTACTGGCTGCGGGCGCGGTTGCTGGTGCCCGAGCCCGGCCAGCCGATGTATCGCGCATCGCCACAGATCCGCCAGCTGCAGGTGTCGTCGGTCGGTGGCACCGTGCGGGCCGAGCACAGCGAAGTGATCGGGCGCGAGTTGCTGGGGCAGAGCAACGGTCGACCGGACCAGGTCTTCGTCGCGCGTCACACGCCGGTCCTGCCACGCATCCTGGGTGAGACGGTCGCCGTCACCGATGGCGGCATCACGATGGAGTGGTCCGAGGTCACCGACTTCGGCCGATCGACGTCGACCGACCTCCACTTCGCGTGGAACTCGACCACCGGCGAAGTCCATTTCGGCCCGCTCATCCGCTACCCCGACGGGTCGACCCGCCAGCACGGTGCGGTGCCACCCGAGGGCGCGGTCATCGCGATCACCGGCTACCGCTGCGGCGGTGGCGCGATGGGCAACGTCGGCGCCGGCACGCTGCGCGGACTGCGCACGACGATTCCGTACGTCGCCGACGTCGAGAACCTCAGCCCGGCGACGGGTGGGGTGGATGCCGAGACTGTTCCCAATGCCAAGTTGCGCGGCCCGCAGACGCTGCGCACCGGTGGCCGCGCGGTGACCGCCGAGGACTTCGAACGTGTCGCGGGTGAGGCCGATCCGTCGATCGCTCGCGTGCGCTGCCTGCCGCCGATGGAGCCCGGCCGACCCATCCGCCTGCTGCTCGTTCCTGAAGTGACGCGACGCCCGGAACAGCTGCAACTCGACGACTTCGCGCTGCCCGACGACATGACCTCGCGTGTGCGCCGTCATCTCGACGAACGTCGCATCCTGGGAACCACGATCGAGATCGGCACGCCGTACTATCAGGGCGTCACCGTCGCCACCTTGCTCACGGCCCGTCCCGGACGGCCCACAACGTTGGTGCGTGACCGCGCCCTCGCCGCCTTGTACCACTACATCAACCCGGTGACCGGCGGTGCCGACGGCGGGGGATGGGGCTTCGACACCGATCTCAACTCGGCGGTCGTGTTCCAGTTGCTGGAAGCGGTCGAAGGTGTCGAGCGCGTCGACGAAGTGCTGTTCTTCGAGTACGACCTCCGTAACCACGAGCGGATCGGGTTCGGCAAGGACCTCGTCAAGCTCGACCGCGACTCGCTGTTCCTGTCGGCCAACCACCAGGCGGTGGTGCGATGAGGCGCGACGATTGGCTGCTGCAGCAGTTGCCGGTGGGCATGGTCGAGGACGACTTCCTCGCCCGATTCCTGATGATCTTCCAGACGATCGCCGACACTGAGCTGCACCAGCTCGACACGATCGGGCACATGTTCGACCCCACCGTCGCTCCCGATGCGATGGTGCGCACGCTCGGCGCGTGGATCGGCATCGACTGGATCGACTCGTCGCTACCCGACGAATTGCAGCGCCGCATCGTGCAGGAGTACTCCAGTCTGGTGCAGTGGCGCGGCACCGCCCGCGGGCTGCGTCAACTGCTCGAGCTGATCAGCCTCGAGCCCGCCGTCGTCCAGGACAGCGGCGGGGTGTACCTCGAGAACGACTCGCCGCCGCAACCTCCTCATGTCAAGCTGTATGTCGCGTCCACCGGATGGGCCACCGAGAAGGACCTGATCCGCATCGTGCGCAACGAACTTCCCGCCAGTGTGACGTTCGAGCTGCACGCCGGCTCGCGCCGGATCTGGCCACCCGAGCCGGACTCGGGCGGCGGTCAGCATCTGCCCATCCTGCAAGAGGTGTCGTGATGGCCGACATCGTCTGTCCCGAATGCGGACTCGTCACGACGCTGCCGGGTATCCGCCGCGCCTCGGACGAGTTCTGCTCGCACTGCGACTTCCCGCTGTTCTGGGCGCCGACGGCCATACCGATGTCGGCCGAGTCGACCACCAACGACAGCACCCTGCGCCGCCTTCCCGGCGCAGGTGGTCGGCTGCTGATCGGCACACGCGTGTGTCCGGTGTGCGGCGAGCTGAACTCGGTCTCTGAGCACTTCTGCACTCGCTGCAACAGCGACATGGACCCGCATCCCGAGCCCGAGCCGCTGCCCGAACCGGAGCCCCCTCCACCCCCGCCGCCGCCCGCGCCGGTGAAGAAGCGCAACTGGTGGCCGTGGATCATCGCCGCCTTCGTGGTGGTGTCGATCGTCGTCGTGGTGATCGCCAGCCGATAGATCCGTCTACGGGACCGGCGTCACCATCGTCAGGTTGTAGGGCACCGCCGGGCTGAGCACACCGGTGGTCGAGATCGCGGCAGAGTTGCCGGTCGATTGCGAGCTGCCGTAGTTCGTCGCGGTGATCGTGATGAAGGCACGTACCCGGTACGTGTTGCCGGCGATCAGGTCGGTCGTGTCGAAGGTGTAGTCGCCGATGGAGCCTGCTGTGGCCGACGTGGTCACGCTCTGCAGGATGATCGCTCCGGCGCCCGGCTTGCAGGCGCTGGCCGGGAAGGCCGCCCCCGTCTGACACAGCAGCACGGTTGCGTTGCCCTGCGGCGCTGTCGTGCCGCTGATCGTCGCCGACACGGTGCCGCTGATCGGTGGCGCCGGATACAACGTCACGTTGGTGGTCGAGCTGAGGGTGCTGGTGCTGTAGGTGGTCGGGTTGCCGACCGTCCGGAGGAAGCCGGTGCCGCCGTCAGCGGTGAACTGTCCGATCGTCGCGTCTTCCTTCAGCGTCGTGATCTGTGCCAGACCACTGGTGTCGGTGTTGGCCGTGGCGCCGTTCAGCAGCACGGTTGCTCCGCTGACCGCCACACCGTTGTTGTCCTTGACCACGAAGTTGTACGTGACGTTGCGAGCGGCGAGAGCGAAGGACCCGATGCCATCGTTGACGGGAGTGTTCGTCGCGTCGACCACGATCGGGGTGCCGCCGGGTGTGGTGTATGCACCGACGCCGTCTTCGAACGCGAAGAGCATGTACGAACCGACATCGACACCGGTGAAGCTGAAGCTGCCCCTGTTGGTCGATCCGTTGCCCGCCGTGGTGGTGCTGTCGACGATGGTCGCGCCCGACATCAGGCGCACCGTGACCCCGTTCTCGCCGGTGCCGCCCTGGGTGATCTTGCCGCTGATGTTGACGAGACCGAGGAGATCGATGCTGACGTTTGCATTGGCGCCGAGCGCGGCTGTCGTCGCCCCAAAGGTCGCGCTGTTGGTGCGGTAGCCGGTGGCGGTCGCAGTCGCCTGGCCGGCGCCGAACTCGCTGCCGTTGAACGCGTAGACGTTGGTGCTCGCGGTGTGGGCGAGGACGCCGGCCGACGTCGTGCCGGTGGGGATCTCGAGAGTGACGGTGGCGGCCTTGGCGTTGCTCGTGTTCGCCCCATCGGTGGTGACGGTCACGGTCACGGTGCGCTGCGCGAGCGACGTGGTGTACGGGTTGTTGCCGGTGGCGAGGGTGCCGCTGGCGATCGTGGCGGTCTTGAAGTTGTTCGCCGTCACGGCCCAGCTGTAGGTCTTGGTGAGATCGAGCCCGGGGAACGTGGCCGAACTGGTTCCCGCCGACCCGCCGGTGCCGGGTGTCGGGGTGACCGGGGTGCCCGCCGTGCCGCCGGTCGGTGTCATCGTCACCCGCAGCGACGAGTCGAGCGCGGCGTTACCGGTGATCGTGATGACGGCGGTGGCCGGCACGACCGGCGTGGCCGAGATCGCGTTGGCCCCACTGTTGACGGCCTGCAGCACGATCTCGTACGGCTGGTAGCCGGTCGCCGTGATCTCCCATGCGTACCTCGTGGTCGGGGACAGTCCCGTGTATGTCGCGATCGCCTTCCCGCTCGTGGAGTTGTAGGTCGGGGTCACCGCGGCCTGCGCGGCGCCGCCCTCCGGTGTCATCACGACGCGAAGTGAACTCAGCGACGCCGAGCCGCCGGAGATCGTGATCGTCACCGTCGCGAATTGTGTTCCCGATGCGGTCGAGGTGAAGTGAGCGCCCGGGGCCTGAGTCGCCGGCGTCGAGATGTCCTGCGCGATGTAGTCGGTCGCTGTCACGTGGAACGTGTATTGCAGGCTTGGATCGAGAGCGGAGAAATCGGCCGTTGCGTCAGCGTTCACGGTGCTGATCACCGTTGATGATCCGAACAGCGTCATCGTCACGCTCAGCGACGGCGCGGTCCCTTCCGATCCCGGAACGGTGATGGTGGCCGTCGCCAGCTTCGGCACGGTGACCGGTGACGACGGCGTGTTGGTGATGCCGGGCAGTGGCGTGATCGTGCTGGAACTGGTGCGTGTCGCGTAGCCGGTGAGGCTGACGCGAATCGAGTACGGGATGCTGGTGATCGTGTAGGTCGACCCCGAGCTGGGGAAGTCGTAGAAGCCGTTGACGTCGGGGTGCATGCTGTCGACAACAGTGTTTCTGTCGAGCAACTCGACGAGACCGGTGGTGGGCAACTTGGCCGTGGTGCTGGCGTCGTCGGCGATGAACGACTTGCCGGTGATCCGCGCGCCGTTCGCGGTGAGTGCCGCGTTCACCGACAACGCCGTCGCGCTGGGGTGTACCACCAGTGACGTGTTCGAGTAGGTCGAATGGAACGGTGCCGTGATGGTGAGCGTGTACGGGCTGGTCGAGGCTTCGGTCTCGACGGTGGTGAAGGTGAAGTCGTAGCCGGTCGCGGTCAGCGGCGTCGCGCCGGCCGGTTCGGCGACGCCGTTGTTGCCGTGCAGCGTGAGCAACGGCGAAGTGCTCGCCGCGGGGAACGGCGACGCAAGCGTCAGTGTCGTGCTGGGGTCGGCGATCATCTCCGCGCGTGACGCATTGCTGGTGACGTGCACGACGATGTTGACGTACGCCGCGGCGTAGCTGACGTTGCGGGTCGTGTCGCCCGTGACGGCCACGGCCAGAGGGTTGGGTGTGGGCGCGGTGTAACCCGCCGCGCTCTGGAACAGCAACGTGTGTGCGCCGCCCGGAATGTCGTCGAAGTGATAGGTCTGGGGAACGCTGTCGTCACCGGTGGGACGGGTGACGGTGAAGACGTTGTTCACGGCCGGGTTGAACTCGGACTCGGTGATCTGGTTCGAGGTCGGGGTGCCGTTGACCTTCGTGGCGTCAGCCGAGTACGTGCGGGTGACGGTGACGCTGGTCGGCAGCTGCACGTTGCGACCGTTCTGGTTGATGGCCTGCAGAGTGCCGTGCAGTGAGCCGCCCAACGTCTGCAGGATTGGGTTGACCGTCACCGACCCGGCGACACCGGCGCTACCGCGCGGGACGGTCACGACGACGCGGCTGGGGTAGCGATCCTCGATGTGTGTGATGGCGGTGAAGTGATGTGTCTCGACGACGTACGAACCCGGGACCAGACCGGCGATCGAGAGCGCACCGAGCGCCGGCGTCACGACGGTCGTGCCGGCGCCGGACTTGACGGTGCCCTTCCAGTACGTGACCTCGGCCGTGCCCACCGTGGCGCCGACGGTGTCCATCGCCTCGACGTTGATCGAGCCGGCGGTGATGCCGAGCGTGAACAGGTTGGTGGTCGCCGGGTTCGAACCGTCGTCGATTGCGACGTTGGCGATGACGTTGGCAGCGTCGTCGTTGTACTGCGGGTGCACCACGTGCAGCGTGTACAACCCGGGCGGGCCGGTGACCGTGAAGCTGTTGCCGGCACTGGCGGCGACCGTCGCCGGAATCGATGCGTCGAACGGCAGGCGAGCGACGTGCAGTGGATCGTTGGGGTCGAGTGGGCCGGCCGTGCGGGTCGCCGTGACCGTCAGCGGGTTGGCGCCGCCGTAGGGCAGGTCCTCGGTTGCCCCGCCGCCCACGTCGCCGACGGCCTTGCCGATCACCGAGCCGAAGGAGTTCACCGTGACGGAGACGATGGCGTCCTCGCCGGCGAGCAACGGGACCTTCATGTTCTGCGCCTTGACGGAGACGCCGTTGGTCTCGGTGAAGCCGGCGTTGGCGCCGGCGGTGGTCGAGTTCGTCGTCGTGGTCGTGAGGACCGTGGTGTACTCGTTGTCGTAGCCCGGCACCGTGACCGACACGTTGTACATCTGCGCTTGACCGAGCGGCGACGCCGAGTTCACGAGCAGGTGTGAGACGGTGTATTCGCCGGTTGCCGCGTTGAACGTGACGTCGGGGTTGGTCGCCGGGTTGAGGACGATCGACGATGCGCCGTTGTCGCCGGGCACGCCGGAACGGGCGATCCGATCGAGCGTGATCGTCGGGACGACGCCGGCCGGCAGCAGCCCGCCCCCGGTGGCCTTGACGGCGATCGTGATCGAGCCGAGTTCGTACAGCCGCGTGCTGACGCCGGTGATGTCGGTGCCACCCGGGTTGACGAACGGCGTCGCCGTCTGCGGCCCGGAGAACACGTAGTTGGGGCTCGACGTCGCGAACGTGAGATGCCAGGTTCCGGCCGCGACCGGAGCGATCGAGTAGGCGCCGCTGGACCCGACGGCATGCGGCGACGAGACGCCGCCGGGCGGGGTCGCGTTGACGGTGAAGAGGCTTGCGAACGGTGGGTTGGTCTTGACCGAATCGACGGTGAACAGGCCCTGGATGCTGGCACCGCTGGCAGGGTTGAGGCCGACGTTGATGCCGCCGGCCGAGCCCGATCCGGACACAGAATCCAGGTTCGACACGAGCACCGCGACGGCTTGGCCCGATTCGTTCATCGTGACACTCAGCTGGCCCGTCCCGAATTTGCCGGCCGGGTCGGTGAACACGTAGGTCGCCTTGCCGAAGACCTGACCGCTGACGGTCCAGGTCCCACTGACGTTGGTGCCGACGATCGTTGCGCCCGAGTGGACGATGGTGGGGTTGCCGCCGCCGGTCGCCGGTGTGTAACCGGTGATGACGTCGCCGGTCGTGGTGACGTTGACCGTGCCCACCGGGATCTGTGTCGCCGGGCTGGCTCCCTTGTCGGTCCAGAAGACGCTGCCGCTCACTTGCGTGGTGGCGGCCGGCAGCGTGAGCGCGACGTTCAGCACCTGGTCGCTCTTCACGCCGCCTGTGCTGATCGCGAGTGGGTTCGGCAATGGAATGGTGGCCGTTGCGAAGCTGGGCGACACGACGGTCAGCACGCAGCCGGCACCGATCAGCTTGGCGGCGCCGATGAGCGTGCGATCGAAGGTGTACGTGTCGAAGCCAGTCGGCGCGGCGGTGTCGGTGAGGGTCGCCGTGGCGGTGCCGATGGCACCGGTGCAGTTGAGCGTCACCGTCGCGTTGGCGTCGAGTGGCTGGAAGCTGACGCCGTTCGGCACCGTCGAGGTGTCACCGAGCACGGGCACGAAGATCTTGCCGCTCAGCTGTGGGTACGGGTCGGCCTTGATGGGGTTGAGGTCGATCGTGTCCTGGTCGGTGGGGCTGATCACGAACCGGCCGACGGTGCCGGGCAGGCGCGGATCGAGTTGCTGGTCGGTCACCGAGTAGCCGGGCGGCGTCTCGGAGACGTCGACCTCGTACGTGCCATCGGTGAGCGAGTTGGGAGCCGTCTCCCAGTAGATGTTGCCGTCGGCGTCGGGCGCCTGGTTGTTGAGCACCGAGTGACGATCGAGCGCGGCGCCGTCACGAGTGCCGTCGGGCTTGAGGCGGTAGATCGTGATCTCGTAGTTCGTCAACTGATGGGTCGGGTCGGTGGCGTCGACGAGGTGCACGCGGATCTGGCCCAGGCGGAGCAGGCTGAACGTGGTCTTGACCTCGCTGAGGCCGACCGAGACGCGCTGGGTGACGGTGCGATAGCTCGTGCGCGACACCTTGACCGTGTACGTGCCGATCGGCATGTTCGGGAAGGCGAAGCTGGCCTGCGGGCTGGCCGGTGTGTCGGTGGCGGTGAACAACACGGCGTTGTCCGAAGGGCGCAGGATCTGAACGGTGGCGCCGGTCAGGGGCACGCTCGCCGAGTCGAAGATCGCGACGGTGATCTGGCCGGTCTGGGCCAACGGCGGGGTCGGCCGGAACTTCATCATGATCGTGCCGAGGTCCTTGACCTGACCGGCTGCGATCGTGACCAGTTGCGACACGTCCCCGTGGTCGAACCGGCTGAACGACACCAGGTACTCGCCGGGCGGCAGGTCATCGATGCGGAACGTGCCAGCGCTGGGGGCCGCAGCGGTGGTCGAGGTGAACTTGAGTTGTTCGTGGGAGATCGTGATGCCGACGCCGGCGAGCGCGCCGTTGGTGTCGCTCTTGACCAGACCGATCATCGAGCCGGTCGTGCGGATCAGGCTGAAGTCGACCTCGCCGACATTGCCGGCGAGTTGCAGTTGCAGCGTCTGGGTCACGTAACCGTTGGCCGACGCGGTCAGCGTGTACGTACCAGGGATCTTCAGCTGAGGCAGGAGGTACGAGCCGCTGTCGCCGATCGTGAGGCTGGTCGTCGAGCGGGTGACCTCGCCGCTGGACGCCGTGATGGTGACACCACCGAGCGGAGCAGCTTCGGCGCTGACGTGGCCGGAGATCGATCCGACCCCGAGCACCAACGCGATGCTGAGGTTGGTGCGCTGCTCGCCGGGGTTGAGCTGCAGTTGCTGCACCTCGGTTCCGTACCCGCGCAGCGTCGCCGTGAGGGTGTAGGTGTTGGGGGTGCTCAGCCCGGTCACCGAGAACTGACCGACCTTGCCGGCCTCACTCGACGACTTGGTCGAGAACGTCAGCACGCCGTCGGTGATGACGAGATCGACGCCACCCAGAGGGCCGCTGGGGCCGACCACGACCCCGCCGGCCGAACCCTTGGCGGTGTCGAGCGTGACCTTCAGTTCGACCGCCTTGCCGTCCTCCGGAGGCGTGACGATGAAGGCCTTGGTCTCGAACCCCGGTTTGGAGAACTTGACCTCGTAGTTGTCGTGGATCAAGACGTTGGCGAAGGACCATGCGCCCTTCAGCGACGACTGCACCGAATCGATGGACACGGTGGTGACGTTGTCGGCCACGCCGGTGGTCGAGCCGGCTCGGTTGTAGAAGGCCGGCCAGATCTTGGCAGCGCGGTGCGGGCCGGCGTCACCGCGATCGAGCGCAGCCTGCTCGGCCGGCGATTTGTTCGCGCCACCGAGGGTTGCCGGGGTGAGCGTCACCGTCACACCCGAATCGTCACCAGTGGTGCCGGCCTTCACCGTGCCGCTGATCACCGTGGTCGTGGCGACGACGTCGGTTGACGTCGCTCCAGCCCCTCCAGCTCCGGCGCCGCCGCCCGCGCCCGGAGCAGCTGCGCCACCGGCGGCTGCTCCGCCCGTCGCGCCCCCCGTACCCGTGGTGTTCGCGGTCGGCAGTGAACCGAGCGGCTGGTCGGCGATGCCGTCGCCGTTGGTGTCGATCAGCGCCGCGTTCGCGGCCGGCTTCTTCGACGAGTTGTGATGGGCGATCCAGTAGGCACCGGCGCCCAGGATCGCTGCCCACAGGCTGAGGAAGGCGATGATCGCGATGCCCGACCGAAACCGGCTGGGCAAGATCGGGGCCTGTTTGAACGCGGCGTCCGCGTACAGCGGAGCGGAGTTGCTCTCGGCCGCGATCGTCAACGTGTGGTTGATGGGGCCTTTCGTGAGATGGCGCTTGCCCTTGACGGTCGCGGGGATCGCGACCGCGTCGCCCGGGCGGAGACGAACATGGCTGCGCGCGAACGTGACCGTGAGGTTCTTCGCGTCGAGGCCGGTGAGGTCGAGCTCGACCATGCGCGATTCGCCGTTGTCGATCTCGACCTGGAACCGGCCGCGTGTGCGACCGCGGATCGTCGACGGGTTGATCCGCATCGCGACCTTCTGGATCGACGAGACCTCCACCGTCATGCCGGCCAGGACCGGGCGTTCGCCGCGGCGGTCCGAGATGACTTCGACGGCCAGCGAATGGCTGCCGGCGGCGAAGCTGGCGGGCACCATCAAGCCGACGTCGAAGGATGCTTCGCCACCGCTCGGCAGTGGGTCGAACCCCAGCGGGTACTCGACCGTTTGGGCGTTGAGGCCGACGACGCGCAAGCGGTATGCCGATGGCCCGGTCGTGTCGTTGTGGACGCGGACGCGGCACACGGCGGTCTCGCCAGGGGCGGCCGCCACGACAGGATCAAGCAGGTCGATCTTCATTGTTCTTGCCCATCCGGCACCGAGACATCACCCTCATTCACCAGGTGCTTGTCCGCTGTCAACCTCATCAGAAGAGTAGCGGGATCTGGAACGTGGGCACCGTCAATTGGGTGCTCGGTTGTGTCAAGATCAGTTGAGAATCGAGCGGGTCCGGCGACGATGCGTTCTGGTACACGGCGACGACGTAGTTCTGCGGAGCGTTCAGGGCGTTGAAGGTGAAATTGCCGTTCGCATCCGTGGTCGTCGCCGCGATCGCGCTGCTCGCCGGCCCCGGGAAATCGGCCGGCAGGAAGAGCCGGACGACGGCGCCCGGGTACGGCTCGTAGATGTTCGTGGCGTTGTTCAGCAGCGTGACCTGACCGGTTGCCGAGGCCTGCGTCTCGAGCCGGATCTCGAGGACCTTGTCGTCGTTGGCGACCACGTTGACGAGGGTCACCGACGGGCTCGTGCCGGGCAGGCTGGCGGTCACCGTGTACGCACCGGGCGCCACCCCGCTGAAGATGAAGTGCCCGAGCGGATCGTTGGCGCTCACCAGCTGGCGGCTGTTCGTACCGTCGCTGAGCACGACGATGGCCCCCGGGATGACCTGTTTGTCGACGCCCTCGACGACGCCCTCGACGATCGCCGTGCTGGGTACGAGCGCGACGTCGATCGCACTCGCATCAGCCGTGTTGTTGGCCGGATCGAGGTCGAGTGATCGGACCTGGCTGACATAGCCGGTCTTCGAGAACGTGATGCTGAACGTGGCGGGGATCGGCAGTTGATCCGCGAAGTAGGCGCCGATGTCGGCGGTGTTGGCGGTCATCGTCGTGATCGTGGTGTCGCCGGTGACGATCGTGACGGTGACGCCCCCCAACCGCGCGCCGCCGACGTCGCTGGTGTGCCCGGAGATCGAACCCGTCGAGCGGGTCATGGTGATCGTGCCGGCATCGAACTGCTGCGCCGCTGACAGGGAGATGGTCCGCGTCTCCGAGCGATAGCCGTCCTTGGAGATCGTCAGTGTGTAGACCTGCGGTGTCGTCAGCGATCTCAGCGAGAACGCGCCGACGTCACCTTCGGTCAGGGTGACGGTCGGGACCTTGACCGTGCCGTCAGTGGCCTCGATGTCGACACCACCGAGCGGGCCGGTCGCGTCGACGATGTGGCCGGTGATCAAGCCGTCGCCCTGGCGCAGTGTGATCGAGATGTCGGTGACGGCCTGTGCCGGGCCGACGACCACGTCGCGGGTCTCGGTCGCGTAGCCCGCCTTCTCGACGATCAGCTGGTACGTCGCAGGTGACGGCACTCCTTCGAAATCGAACGTGCCGTCGGCGGACACATCGACCTGCTGCACCTGCGCGCTGGTGGTGTCGGTGACGGTTCCGGGGACGACGAGCGTTGCTTTGATGTCAGTGAGATCGGCAGCTTTGACCGTTCCCTTGACCGATCCGGGTCGACCACCGAGTTTGACGTCGTCGAGTGCCAACGGTTGCCCGGTCTTCACCGTCACCTCGTCGGCGTCGGCGGCGGTTGCGCCGACCTTGTACCAGACGTCGGTGAAGCCGGCGCCGCTGAAGCGGATCTTGTACGTGCCGCCGTTGAGGCGTCCGAACGTGTACGCACCCTTGTCGCTGGTGGCGGCGGTCGAGATCGGCACCTTCGTGTCACCCGTGTCGTACAGGTCCGCCTGCACACCTGCGACGCCGTCGCCGTTGCTGAACAGCACGACCTTGCCGGTGATGACCGCCGGGTTGACGGGTACCGTCTGGCCTCCGGCGCCCCCCTTGTTGAGCGCGTCCGCGAGCAGGCCCTTGTCGACGCTGGATTCTTTGACGACGTTGTCGAACGTACGACTGAGCACGGCCGCGAACACGGCGGCGGCCGCCAGCAAACCCATCAGCGCCAACACCCAACGACCGATGCGTGGCTTCTGGATGAACGTCGCGATCGCCTCGGTGCGGGTGTTCGCATCGACCGCGAACGTGACCACGCGGACCTTGTGCTGGCCGACCCACGGACGGTTTCCGGAGATCGTCGCGTGGATCACTTCTTGATGCCCGGCCGGCAGCTCGATCAGCTTCGGATCGATGCTGATCGAGACCTTCTCCTCCGGTTCAGATGCCGACGCGGTCGCGGTGATCGTGGTGTTGCCCTCGTTGGCAACGATCATCCCGAAGGTCGCTTCCTTGCCGCCGGTGATGACGACCGGATCCATCCGCAGTGTCAACCGTGGCTGGCCGAGTGCCACCAAGCCGAGCGGCGTCAGGATGAACGACGACGGATCGTTCTCCGAGCGCACGTGCACGCTCAGCTGTCGATGCCCGGCCGGGAAGTTCGCCGGCAGCTCGATCGAGATGCCGACGTCGCCGGCCTCGCTCGGGAACAGCGACAGTCGCCGATGGTCGACCGTGACCCAATCCGGGTCGAGTCCGAAGACCGTGACGCTGTACGCGTCGATCAACGACGTCGAGTTGGTGATGCGGACGGACAGCGAGCACTGCTCGCCCGGCCCGATCTCGACCAGCGTCGGCGTGACGTCGGCGTACATCACGAGCCCACCGGTAGGTCGGCATTCTGGGTGATCGTGGCGTCGCCCTTGACGGTGATGATCACGACGCGGGTCGCGAGCCCGAGCTTGTGGAACGTCAGCGTGTACGAACCCGGGGGGACGTCGGGGAAGCTGAACTGGCCCGCGGGCGACGATGCGGTCGTGGTCGTGCGCGGGTTCGCGCCGCTGCTGAGATCGACGATGACGTCGGCGGTCGGGACGCCGGCGGAGGTGACGTTGCCCGTCACGATGCCGTTCGTGCGCGGCAGGATCGCGTTGATGCCGGACACCGATCCGGCGCTCGGCAGCAGCACCTGGATCGTCTGCGTGTCGTAGCCGGCGAGGCTGATCGTGACGGTGTACGGCGCCGGCGTCGGCAGGGCCGTGATCGAGTACGTGCCCTCCTGGGCGATGGCCGCCGATGCGGTCAGGGTCGATGTCGTCGCGGTGACCTTGCCGTGGGTGATCGTCACGTTTGCCGCATCGAGCGGTTTGCCGGCCGTGTCGGTCACGAGACCCGAGATGGTTCCGGTGCCGCCCAGGATCTGGGCCGAGATCGTCTTGTTCTCGCCCGAGGCGAGATCGAACGACTGGGTCGAGCTGCCGTAGCCGGCGAGGCTGAACGTGATCACGTAGGTGGCCGGTGTCTTCAATTCGTCGAGCAGGAACTGGCCGACGTTGCCCGACGTGGGTGTCTTCGTCTTCTTCACGAAGTCACCGCTGGCGATCGTCACATCGGCGCCCCCGAGTGGCTTGCCGGCCCCGTCGGTGAGCAGACCGCCGACACTGCCGGGCGCGGCGCCGAGCGTGATCGTGTTGATGACCTTGTTCTCGCCGGCGCCGAGTGTCTCCTTGAAGTCGGCTGAATCGAAGTTCGGACTCTCGACATGCACGTCGTAGGTGGCCGGTGTGATCAGCGGCGGCAGTGTGAAGGTGCCCGTGCCGTCGACTGTGGCGTTGATCGGGGCGGGCACGGTCTCGCCCGGCTTCGGCTTGTCGATCACCTGCTGAACCGTCACGGTGATCGTTGCCTGGGCGCCCTTGCCGTCCGAGGCCACGATCTGCCCCGTCATCGAGCCCGGGTTGCCGGTCAGCACCACGTCGAGCGATTTCAGTGCTGCGCCGGGATCGACCTTGACTGCGGTCGCCGACCCGGAATCCGGTGCGGCCGGATACCACAGCTCGGCGTAGCCCTGCGCGGTGAACTGGAGTTTGTAACTGCCGGGCAACAACGATTCGAGCGTGTATGTCCCGTCGTCGCCGGTGCCGGTCGATGCGATCGAGTCGAGGCTGCCGTCGGGCTTGATCCGGAAAGCCTGCACCGTGATCAGGGGTGCCGGGGCACCGGTCGATTCGGATGTGACGGTACCGGCCATGGCCCCGCCGATGGTCTTCAGATCGACCTGCTGATCGCCACCCTTGTTGAAGTTGGTGGCCGGGGCTTTGGTGGGATCCTTCGTGTCGCGCAGCAGTCCGATCACGACGAGGAAGATCGTCGCCCACAGGGCGATGATCAGGACGAGGATCAAGATCGTGAGGACGCCGCGCGGGATGCGTGGCTTCTGGGTGAAGGTCGCCACGCCCTCGAGTTGGAGGCCGGTACCCGTTGCCTCGACCTTGATGTTGCGGTTGAGGGCTTGACCGAACCACGGGCGCGGGCCGGTCACGTGCATCGTGACGGTGTGCGTCTCGCCGGCCGGGATGCTGACCGTCGCCGGATTCGCGACGCATGTCAGCAGTCGCGTCTCGTCGAGCGTGTTGATCACGAGGTCGACGGGGATGTTGCCTTCGTTGACGATCGAGATGCCGAAGTCGGCCTGCTTGCCGCCGACCACAACCGACGGATGCAGCTCCATCGAGGCACCTGCCAGAGGAGCGACCGACAGCCAGAACTCGTGATCCGAGAATCGCTCGGGGTCGATGATCGACACCACGTGCACGCTCACGAGGTATTCGCCGGCGAGGCAGTTCCGGGGCAGGTCGATGCGCAGCGACAGCGTCGATGTCGAGTCGGGGAACAGACTCACCACCGGGGTGACCAGGGAGACCCACGCCGCGTCGAGTCCGTGGATGGTCGCGGTCACTCCGTCGATCACGTCGGCGGTGTTGGTGACCTCGACTTCGAGGATGGCCGGAATGCCCGGAGTGGCTCGTAGGTGCGATGTGGCGACTTCGGTGCGCATCAGGCGCCCACCACGACTCCACCGATCGGTGGCACGATGACCGTTCGTGGGGGGTCGGTCTCGAGCACGATCTCGTCGCCGGGGCGGGCGTTGATCAGGAACCGTCCGTATTCGTTGACGACAGCGATGCCTGTCGGCGAGCGGACCGCAACCCCCGCCGCGTCGATGCCGCGGACCTCGCCGGCGATGCGCCGCACCGGTGGATCGCTCGCCCCGGATTGGGTGTCGGTGAGGGACACGCCGATCTCGCCGACCTCCGGACCGACGGGCGTACCGGCGCCGGTGTCGACGACGGCGATCACGCACAACTGGATTCCCAGCTTCATCCGTTCTTCCATCTGGAAGACATCGGTGTCGCCGGTACGAGCGATCTGCAACGTGGGGTTCGGGAGCTCGCTGACCGCGGGCGGCAGGTACGTGCGGGGGATGTCGCCGTTGGCCAGGATCGCGACGAGCAGGCCACCGAGCAACGTGCGCTCGTCGTCGTGTTCGGTCGTCCACACGGTGATGATGTAGCGCAGTTCGACGCGCGGCAGCGACAGGCGTCGCATCTGGACGCCATCGCGCTCGAAGTTCTCGACGCCGGTGACCGAGCGGTTGCTGCTCCGGCGTATGTCCCACAGGTAGAGGTTGACGGTTGGGCGGGTCAGCTTGGCTGCCCAGTCCTCATCGGGGATCTCGAACGACACATCGATGTCGACGGCACTCAGCGGCACTGCGGCCCGGAGCATTGCCTCGAGGCTCTCATCGATGTGGGCAAGCACCTTTTCGACTCTAGTGCACGGATGATCACACAACATGTGGTGGATGCGTCGACTGTGCGTGATCTTTCGGTCCGATTACACTCTCGTCATTCGTCGCCTCGCCCTGTCCCTCGTCGGTGGTCTTCTCGCGTTGTCGGGGATCTCGGCATGCAGCAGTGCCAAGAACCCGAACAAGCCGGCGGCCGTCGGAGCCCTCGACGTCAGCGTCGGCCAGTGCATGCTGATCGACAGCAAGGGCTTGTCGCCGTCGATCACCAAGTTGCCGATCATCGACTGCACCAAGCCGCACACGCACGAGATCTACGCCACCGTGATCGACAAGACCGACGACGTGTTCCCGGGTCAGACCGCACTCGAGACGATCGCCCAGAAGGAGTGCCTCGTCGATTTCGAGCCGTTCGTCGGGATCAACGCCTTCGATTCGTCGCTGTTCTACACGTGGATCCTGCCCAGTCTCGACAGCTGGAACGACAAGAAGGACCGTACGATCCTGTGCGTTCTCGGTCGGAAGGACTTCGGCCAGCTCACCACGTCCGCGAAAGGACTCAAGATCTGATGCGCATCTCCCGGGTCGATGTCTTCGATTTCGAACTCACCTACGTGCATGGCACGTACGTGATGTCTGGTGGGCGCGAGATCGGTTCGCTCCCGTCCACCATCGTGCGGATCACCACCGACGACGGCATCGAAGGGTTCGGCGAAGTCTGTCCCTTGGGTTCGACCTACCTCGCCTCGCATGCGGCCGGTGCTCGCGCCGCGTTGAGCCTGCTCGCCCCAGCGGTGGTCGGGCTCGATCCCACCAACCTGGCCGCGGTCAACGACGCGATGGATGCCGCCCTCATGGGCCACGAGTACGCCAAGAGCCCGGTCGACGTCGCCTGCTGGGACGTCATGGGCCGGGCGTTGGGTACCAGTGTGACGACACTGCTCGGTGGGCTCCGACAGGAGACGTTCCCGCTCTACATGGCCGTGCCGTTCGGTTCGCCGCAGGAGATGACCGAGTACGTGCTGGCGCGCCGGGCCGAGGGCATCCATCGCTTCCAGCTCAAGATCGGCGGTGACCCGGCGATCGACGGCGTGCGAGCTCGCCAGGTGGTGGAGGCGACGGGCGACGAAGACCTCGTCGTCGCCGACGCCAACTGCGGCTGGCGCTTGAACGATGCGATCACCGCGGCACGGCTGATGGAGGATCTCCCTCGCTTCTACTTCGAGCAGCCGTGCCCGACGATGGAGGAATGCATCGAGGTTCGCAAGCGCACGACACTGCCGATGGTCTACGACGAGGTCGTCCACGATGTGCCGACGATGCTGCGCGCGGTCCGCGAGGGCGGCGCCGGCGCGTTCAACCTCAAGGTCAGCAAGGTCGGCGGGCTGACCAAGGCCAAGCTGATGCGCGACCTCGCCCAGGACCTCGGCATCCAGGTCACCATCGAAGACACGTGGGGTGGCGACATCGTGTCGGCAACGTCGGCGCACCTCGCCGCGAGCACACGCAGCGACTCGCTGCTGACGGTGTCCTTCATGAACGACTGGACCAACGAGCACGTCGCGGGCTACCAGCCGCGCAGCGTGAACGGGTTCGGGTCGGCCCCGACCGGGCCCGGCCTCGGCATCACGATCGATGCGTCCGTGCTCGGCGCTCCGATCCTCTCCGCGACGCTGTAGTTCAGCCGTCGGCGAGCGCCGACGAGAAGTGACCGGGGTCGCTTTTGACCGTCGCGCTGCGCAACCTAGATTGGTTCACACTGTTGCGTCGTCTCGCGACGGCGCGTTCGACCTCACATGCATCTCGACAGCCCCTCGATCCATCTCTCCGGCGACATCGCACGAGTGCTCTGCCGCGTCTGCGTCGGTGGGCAGGATCGTGAGTGGTGGATCAGCGCACCGAGCGCGTTGGTGGGTCTGCTCGATGTCGGGCCGAGCCCGTTCCTTCCCGCGGCGGTGCTCGTCGCGGCCGCCGTCGGTGAGGACCTCGTCGTCGAGCCGCCCGTGTCGGGGAAGCAGCTGGACGGTGCGCGGCGGGTGATTGGATTGCTCGAGCGCTGGTGGGGTTGGCCCGTTCGCGCGATCAGTGCCGATGTCGACGGCGGTGCGACTGCACCACGCGATCTCGCGTCCTCCGGACGCGAGGCGACGGGGTTGCTGTTCACACGCGGCATCGATTCCACGTCAACGCTCGTGTCCAGCCTGGAAGGTGCTGGGCCGCACGTGACGCACCTCGTCAGCATCGATGGACTGGAACCCAACCACTCGCCACTCGTCGCCGAGCAGGTTCGCCAGGACACAGAGGCTGCCGCTGCGTCGGTCGGCTTGCCGTTCATCGGGTTGACCACGAACCTGCGCGCAGAGGTCGATCGCTTCGCGAGTTGGGAGCGCACCCACGGCGCTGTCCTGCTCGGCACGGCTCTGGTCCTGTCGCCGCTGCTGGGGCGGATCGTGATCACCCCGACGTTGAGCGATCGCCAGCCGATTCGTCATGGCAGCAGCCCCGAGATCGATCCATGCTGGTCCACCGAGAAGACGGCGATCGTCACCGCTGATCCGTCGCTGACGCGAACTGGTCGAGCTGCGATCGTCGCTCGCCGACCGGATCTGGCTCGTGTGCTGAAGGTCTGTTGGCAGGCCGACGTGCGCGGCAACTGTGGTCGTTGCGTGAAGTGCGTGATGACGATGACCGCGCTGGCGAGTGTCGGCGTGGCGAACCCGAGCGAGGCGTTCGACGCGCCGCTGTCGGCGGAGGCCATCCGGCGGCTCGACCCGGCACCCGCGTCAGCGTTGCCCGAGGTCCTGGCCGACATTCCGCCGGACATGCCGGACCTGCGTGATGCATGGCGCGACTTCGAGTCGCGGGTTGGCAATGGTGCCCACCGTCGCGGGCTGGCCGGGTTCGATCCTGCCGACCGGTGGCTGCGGGCAGGCGGACACCTCGATCGCGACGTCGCCATCGGTTGGGGGCCTGGAGCCACGTCGATGCATCTCGAACGCGACCTTCGGCACGTTGTCTGTGGCCGGCCGGCTCCTCTCGATCGCCCGCTGCGCTGGTGCCTCGCCGACCGCATCGGACCGGACTCATCGCGGCTCGCCGCAGCCCTCAGCGAGCAATGGGGTGAGGGCGCGGTACTGCTCGTTGATCATGATGTCGCCGGCCCGCCGCCCTCGGCGGTGTCACGCCTGTTGAAGAAGACAGCTGTGCGGTGCTGGTGGTCCGACACCCAGCACCTCGACGGCGTCAGATTCCTCGAAGCGATCGAGCACGGCTGCGTCCCGATCCAAGTGATGAGGGACGATCGGGTGAACGGAGTGCGAAACAACCTCGATCGTCGACATCACGGCTTGATCGTCGGCGAGTCGATGATCGCCTCTGGTCGGCCGAGTGACGACGCACTGCGATGCCTGTGGGCGTCAGCGGTCCAACTCGCCGTTTCCGGCAGCCTCGAACGCGACATCCTGGCGGCTTCCTCCTGATGGCTGGCCGACCATGAGTTGGTCGTCGACGCCGCGGCGATTCCTCGCTCGCATGCGCGCCGTCCCGGCGAAGACGGAGCGGATCGAAACGACGGTCAGCGGCCTCCCGCATCATCTGGATCACATCGCGGTGCGGGTCTCCGCCGAGGCCGAGGCCGTGCGCGCTGACATCCAGCGCCAGCAGCACGACTCGGCAGACGTCGCGCGGGTGCTGGCCGAACTGCGCGCCGAGCTCCGCTCCCAGCTCGAGACCTCGCGCCGCGATTCGGCGCAGCATCTCGACAGCGTGCGCGCCGAACTCGGTGGGCGATTGGACCGTCTCGGCGAGCACGAGCGTGGAACCACCGAGGCGATGCTCGCCGAGATTCGGACCGTTCGTGCCGAGGCCGATGCCCACGGTGCTCGTCTTCGCGACCATCTCGCCGCGGTGCAACACCTCGAACGAGTCGGCATCGAAGCATCGTTGAGCGTTGGCCGCGACGTCGCGTTCCGTTCGCTGTGTGCCGACATCGGGGCGGTCTCGGACCGCGTCGACGGGTTGAGTGTCATGGTCATCACGTGGAACCACGCCGGGTGGCTGCCCGAAGCGCTCGATTCGGCGCTGGCTGCGCTGGCGGCGCTCCCGCCCGGACTCGCCGGGAAGGTCCTCGTTCTCGACGACGGGTCCAGCGACGAGACCGCATTGGTGCTCGATCCGCTCGCGGCCGACCAGAGGTTTCGGCTGGTTCGCTCTCCGTCGAACATCGGGTTGTCGCGTGCACGCAACGTCTTGCTGTCGATCTGTCCAACTCGGCATGCCGTGATCCTCGACGCCGACAACCGCATCCTGACCGACGGGACGAAGGCGCTGTACGACGTGGCGCGATGGTTGCACCCGGCGATCACGTGGGGCCATGTCATTGCATCCACCGATGGTGGCGCGGACTGGCAGGCCTATGCGTACGCGCCCTCCGCGCAGAGCCTGCGCACGAGCTACTGCTTCGATTCGATGTGCGTGATCGATGTCGAGGCGGTTCTGCGGCTCGGCGGGTACTCGACCGACCCGCAGCTGGCAGGAGTCGCCGACGATTTCGAGTTGCTGCTGCGATGCCTGCGTCGCGGCGAACTGGTCAGTTTCGTTCCCGCGGTCCTCGGTCTGTACCGGATCTCGCCCCATCGGCACAGTGCGCAGGTCGCCGATCAGCGTTTGATCGAAGCGCGGCTGACGCGTTCGTATCTGTATGACGATCTCGACCTCGATCGGTGCTGCATCGTGGGCGCGCACGCCGACACCGGTGTCCTGTGGGCCTCCGCCGGGGCCGTCGATCACCTCGGCATCGCGCCGGCCCCGGTTCCGGTTCCCGATGCGACGGGCAGCGAAGGACCGCGGATCCTGATGATCGTGCCCGGAGGTGTCGGCAACATCGGCGACGATGCAATCACTGATGCCGCCGTCGAACGAGTCCGCCGCATCTGTCCCGAAGCGCGCATCGAGCTCGTCTCGGATCGTGGCGTCCCCGATCTGTCCGGTCCGCCTGTCCCGTGGTCTGGCACGGTGCTCGAGCTGTCGGGGAGTCTTCCCGACAGCGTGCTCCCGTTCGCCACGTTCGATGCCGCGATCTTCGCCGGTGGGGGGAATCTCGCCACCGCGTTCGGCGAGGAGCTGCTTCGCCCGCGGGTTGCACTTTGCCTCGCGCTGGCGCAACTCGGTGTGCCGGTGATGTGGAGCGGCCAGGGCATCGGACCCTGCAGCGATGACGAACTCGACCTGATCGGCGAGGCCATTCAGGCTTCAGTCGCGTTCGGTTGTCGGGATGCCGCGTCGCTCGCATCGTTTCCGGCACACGTCGGCGACAGGATGTCGCTCACCGGTGACGACGCGTTGGGTCGCCCGTCGGCAACCGACGCCGAGACCGATGCCGTGCTCCGCGACGCGAGCGTTGGCGGTGAGGGCTATCTCGTTGCGCACCTGCGACGCGCTGACTACGTCGGAGCGCACGAGATGCAGGACCTGATCCGAGCGATCGATGACCTGGCGGCCGAACGCGGTGTCACGGTGCTCGGATTGTGCGTCAACGACAACGAACCGACCGAAGCCCAGGTGTTCCTTTCCGAATCACGTGCCGAACCTCGACGTGCGCCATGGCGGATGGTCGAGGCGACGCGGCGTCCTGCCCTGGTGCGCGGACTCGTCGCTCGGGCCGAGGCGGTCGTCTCGCACTCGTACCACGTGGCGCTGTGGGCGCTGGAAGCCGGAACTCCGACGCTGCTCGTCACCGCGTCCGACTACTACCGGGCCAAGGCCCGCGGGCTCGCCGAACTTGCCGGTTTCGACGGGTCGATCGCACTCGAGCCCGACGACGATCTCGCCGGGCTCGATGATCGGCTCGACGATGTGGCGATGTGGCTGAAGTCGAGTCAGCTGCCCGATGTCACCGCGCACGTCGAGCAGTGGTGGGACGGACAGCTGAGAGCGCTGCTCTGACGCGACGATGCCGGCCTCAGCGGAGGCCGGCATCGCATGTCATTCGCAATCGGTGAGTGAGCTCAGCTCTCGAAGCTGGTGTTCAGATCGCCGAGTTCGGTGTACGCATTGTTTGCTTCGTTCCACTGCAGGACCTGCAGCGACTGGAACGTGTACGGATCCGCATCGCCGTTCATCTTGTACTGCACGCCCGGGCGAGCGAGTGACGGGGTGAACGTCAGGCTGCGAGCGGCCTCCATGATCGTCTCGCGACTGAGCGTGCCGGTCTTCTGGGCTGCGATCAGGATGTTCAGCGTGGATTCACCGACGGTCCAGCCGACGGCGAACGTGGCGAGGTCGTCCTTGGAGCCCGAGGCGGCGTACGCCGTCTGCAGCAACTTGACGCCCGCGTTGTCGGCGTTCTTCGGATCGACCGGATCGATCAGGTTGCTGGACGTGTAGATGCCGTCACCGGAACCACCGGCCAGGCCGAGGATGCCGTTGTGGGTGTCGGCGATCAGCAGGCGCGAGGCGCAGGTGTTGGTCTGGAAGACGACCGGCTTCCAACCGCCGTTGGCGGCCTCGGTGTTCTTCAGTTCCTTGGTGAACGTCGGGCATTGCGCGCCCAGCGGGATCGCCATGATCGCAGCCGGCTTCTTGGCGGCGATCGCCCCGAGCTGGTTCGTCGGCGGGGCCGTCTCTTCCGGCTCGATGGTCTCTTCGTCGACGATGCTCAAACCGGCGTCCTTGGCCGCTGCCTTGAACGCATCCGTGTACACCTTGCCGAAGTCGTTGTTGACCGAGAACAGCGCCACCGTGCCGCCCGCACCGATCAGGTCCTTGAGCTTGGCGGCGTAGATCTTGGCCTCGATGTCGTACGGCACGAGAGCGCCGGTCGTCCACGGGTAGTGCTTCGAGTCGCCCCACGCCGGATCGCCGGTGAGGTTGAGCAACTGCGGGTAGCACTGCTCGTTCAGGGCGTCGCGGACGGCGAGGTTGTTCGGGGTGCCGATGATGCCCGAGAACATGTTGACGCCGTCGTCGATCAGTGAGTTGACGACGCCAGGGGTCTGGGTCGCGTCGTACTGATCGTCACGGATGTCGGACGTGACCTTGACATCGCCGAGCAACTTGTTGTCGTTGGCGTACTTGACGTATGCCTCGAAGCCGGCCTTGACGGGTGCGAATGCAACGGCGACGGAGCCTGAGATCGGGACGGCAGAGCCGATCTTGATCTCACCGGTGATCGGTGCCGTGACAGCCGCGGGATCGGCGCACTTGTCGACCGGTGCCTTCCACGCCGCGGCGGCTGCGCCGGAGCTGGCGGTGGAAGTGTCACTGGTGGCGGTGCTGCTGCCCGTGCTGGTGTCGACCGTGCTGGAACCGGTCGTGTTGGATGACGCTGTACTGGAAGCGGTGGATCCGCCAGTGCTGCCAGCGGTGGAGGATGCGACCGTCGTAGCTGCACCGGTTCCGCTGGTGGTGGACACTTTCTTGGAGTCGCTGCTGCACGCGCCGAGCGCGAGCACGCCGACCATGCCGAGCGCGGCAAATTGCTTGCCTCTTCGAATCATGTGGTTCTCCCCTTCATTCCTGTTCGACCTCGACGGCGGGGGCCTCCGAGGTGTCTTCAACGGACGCTGCGACATCCGCTGCCTGCCTGAGTGGGCTTGGTTTGACGACGAACACTCTACGCACCTGTTCTTTGATGAACCCCACCAAGCCCAATGGTGCGATGAACACGAAGACGATGACCAGGGTGCCGAGCAGGAACGACGCAACCGGGCCTTTGCTGAGCGGGCCGGGGAGCCAGTGCCAGTGCGGGGCGTGGGTCTTGAGGTAGTCGTCGAGGAAGTAGTAGACGAACGCGCCGACGACCGGCCCGACCAGCGTGGCCGCGCCGCCGAGGAACAGCGCGAGCAGATACTTGATCGAGTTGAGGATCGTGAACGTCTGATCGTTGAGGGGTGACAGGTAACCGGCGACCAGCCACCCGGACGATCCGGCGATCGCAGCGGAGATGCCGAACGTGACCGTCTTGAATCGAGACAGGTTCACACCCATGACCGCGGCGGCTGTCTCGTTGTCGCGGACCGCCACGAGGGCCCGACCGATGCGGCTCTTGCGCAGGTTGCGGACGATCAGATACGACACGACCAGCAGCACGAGGGCGACCCAGTAGATGAAGATCGCGGTATCGATGCGGCCCGTCTTGCCCGTCGACTTGAGACCCGTCCACGTGAGCGGCTTGAGCCGGGTGCCCTTGAGCGTCGTCGCGTTCAGCTTCACGCGCAGGAACTTCTTCGCGACGGTCGGCCACACGAAGGCGACGGCGAGTGTGACGAGCGCGAGGTACGGGCCCTTCAGCCGCAGCGCCGGCAGCCCGAGCGCGAGGCCGAGCGCGAAGCAGAACACGAGCGCGACGACCAGCGACACGTACGGATTCCAATGCAACGTGTTGACGCTGTAACCGGCGGTGAATGCTGCGAGACCCGCGAACGTCGAGTGGCCGAGCGAGATCTGGCCGTTGAAGCCGATCAGCAGGTTGAGCGAGATCGCGGCGATCGCCAGCGTCGAGGCCTCGGTGATCTTGCCGAGCGTCGAGGCGTTCGCGGTCTGCGCGAAGTGGACGGCGATCAACGCCAGCACCGCAACGGCACCGACACGGTATGCCCACTGGACCGGGCTGGATTCCTTGATGACGACCGGCATCGCTACACCCGTTCCACTCGCGTGCTGCCGAACAGACCGCTCGGTTTGACCAGCAGCACGATCAGGATGATGAGGAACGCGACCGCAACGGACGTGTCGGCGCCGATGTACGTTGCGCCCCACCAGTCCTTCGGGTAGTTCGCGACGAGGCTCTCGACCACGCCCAGCGACATGCCGCCGACGACCGCGCCGAGCGGGCTGTCGAGTCCGCCGAGGATCGCCGCCGCTGATGCGAGCAGGAAGACCTGGAACATCGAGCCGAGTGTGATGTTGGTGTTGATGCCGCCGATGAGGGCCCCGCCGATCGCGCCGATCGCCGCGGACAGGCCCCAGCTCATCATCAGGATCCGGTTGGTGGGGACACCGACGAGCTTGGCGGACTCGGGGTTGTTGGCGACCATCCGCATTGCCAGGCCGATCTTGGTCTTCTGGAACAACCCGAACAGCAAGCCCGTGATGACGAGGACGGTCACGAGCACACCCAGGCTCTCGTAGCGCCACGTCGCACCGCCGGGCAGCCGGAAGAAGTCCTTGGCCTTGTCGGGGAACAGCGCGTCGAACGACAGCCCGGCGCCGGCACGCGGGAACAGCAATCCGGACAGCGAGTTCAGCGCTTGAAACAACCCGATCGTGATGACGACCACCGCGAACGGCGACTTCTTCGCAGCCGGTCGGATCAACGCGAACTCGACCACGCCACCGCCGACGAATGCGACGCCCGCCGCGAGCAGGATCGAGATCCACAGCGGCACACCGTGATCGTGCACCCACCACGCGCCGAGCGTGGCGAGCAGTGCCATCTCTCCCTGGGCGAAGTTGAGGTGCCCGGTGCCGCGGTAGATGACGACCAATCCGAGCGCGACGAGCGAGTAGACCGATCCCTTGGACAGACCGTTGAGGATGAATTGCAGCAGGTGGGCCATGTGGTTCTCCTCAGTACCCCAGGTAGGCCTTGCGGACGGCGTCGTCGTTGGCGATCTGCTCGGCAGTGCCCGATGCGACGATCAGCCCGGTCTCGAGGACGAACACGCTCTGGGCGATCTTCATCGCCAGGTTCGCGTTCTGCTCGACGACGAGGATCGACAGGCCTCGCTCGGTGTTGAGGCGTTGCAGGATGGCGAACAACTCTTGGGTGATGATCGGCGCCAGCCCGAGGCTGGGTTCGTCACACAGCAGCAAGCGCGGCTTGCTCATCAGCGCCCTGGCGATCGCCAGCATCTGCTGTTCGCCGCCGGACAGGCTGCCAGCCTTCTGATCGCGGCGCTCGCTGAGCCGGGGGAAGATCTCGTACCACTCGTGGATGTCGGCTTCGATGCCGGCCGCTTTGCGGCTGTAGGCACCGGCGCGCAGGTTGTCGGCGACGGACAGATCGGTGAAGGTGCCACGTCCCTGCGGCACCTGGGCGATGCCGAGCCTGACGATGTCGTTGGGTGCCATCTTCGTGATCGATTCGCCGGCGAACGTGACGTCGCCCTGGCGCGCGATCATGCCGGAGATGGCCCGCATCGTCGTAGTCTTGCCCGCGCCGTTGGCGCCGAGGATGACGGCGACCTCGCCTTCGTTGACCGAGATGTCGAAGCCCTGCAGCACCTGCACCGCGCCGTAGCCGGCGCGCAGATCCTTGACGTCGAGGAGCACGCTCATGCGCTGGTCCCGAGGTAGGCCGCGATCACGCGCTCGTTGTTCTGCACGTCATGTGGCAGACCCTCGGCGATCTTGCGCCCGAATTCCATGGCGACGACCTTGTCGGAGATGCCCATGACCATCGCCATGTGGTGCTCGACGAGCAACACGGCCAGCTTGAATTCGGTGCTGACCCGCTTGATCGTCTCACTGAGTTCGTCGACCTCGCTGTGGGTGAGGCCGGAAGCGGGTTCGTCCATGAGCAGGAACGTCGGGCGGGCGGCCAGCGCCCGTGCGATCTCGAGTCGCTTGAGCGTGCCGAACGGCAGCCCGGCCGCGGGACGGAACGCGAGGTGGTCGAGCTGAAGGCTGCGCAGGAGATCGCCCGCCTCATCACGGAGCGTGCGTTCCGCGCGTTGGGTGCCGAGATGGAACGTGGCCCGGACGAAGCCGGCCCGGCCCTGACTGTGGGCTCCGACCATCACGTTCTCGAGCAGCGTCATCGTCGGGAAGAGTGCGAGGTTCTGGAACGTTCGGGCGATGCCCAACTTGGCGATGCCGTGGGCGGGGACGGCCAGGAGATCGGTGCCGCGGAAACGAACCGTGCCGCTGGTGGCCGAATAGATGCGGCTGATGACGTTGAACATCGTCGTCTTGCCGGCGCCGTTCGGGCCGATCAGGCCGCAGATCTGACCGTCATCGATCGTGAACGACAACCCGTCGAGCGCGATGATGCCGCCGAAGCGCACCGACACGTTGTCCACGTCGAGCATCGACATGTGTTCCCCCTCCCCGATTCGATCCGAACCCTAGTGCACCGTGAAGAAGGCGCGCCCGGGATCGTTTGGTTCAGTTTCCGAGCTCGGCGCGGAGCACGTCGATCTCCGCCGCGATGACGTCGCGAGTCTTGTCACGCAACGAATAGATGTCCTTCATCGTCAGCCCGGTGACGTCGATCGGGTCGAGCACGCGGACCTCGGCAGTGCTGTAGCCGAGGCGCCAATCCTTCGACCGCAACGCGGTGCGACAGCCGTGAACGGCGACGGGCAGGATCGGTACGCCGGTTTCGATCGCGAGGCGGAACGCGCCGTTCTTGAACTTGCCCAGCTCGCCCGTCAAACTGCGTGTGCCTTCGGCGAAGATCAAAACGCTGACCTTCTTGTCGAGGCGATCGGCGCACTGCTTCATCGCGTCGGTGGCGCTGCTGATCTCGCCGCGGGTGAGCTTGATGTCGTTGGCGAGCGTCATCAGCCAGCCGACCACGGGGATCTTGAACATCTCGACCTTGCTCAGCCACTTCATCTCGAACGGGAGGTGGCTGATGAGCAGGATGTCGACGAACGATTCGTGGTTCGAGACGACGATGTACGGATGGCGCGGATCGTCGGGGAGCTTGCCGCTGACGCGGAACGTCCACAGCGGGTTGATGTAGTTGTGCACGACGGGCAGCTTGCGAAACAGGAAGCCGGTCCAATACCGGCCCTTGTCCCACGGTGCCGTGACGACACGAACGATCGCCATCATCGGTAGCCAGATGATGACGCCGAGGCCGAACGTGAACCAGAACCAGATCGAGAGCACCGTGCGGGCGAACTCGCCGCCGATCAATCGTTCTCGAATCGACCGGGCGCGTTTTACCGTTGTCACAGCACCATGCTGCCACGCGGATCGCCCGTTCGCCCGAGGTGCGAGTCAGGACGGGTCGACATGTCCGAGTCGTGTCGCGGTGATCGTTGCCGTGGCGGCGTTTCCGATCGATGTCAGCACGCGGTGCGGCGATGTCGACTGAACGAGGAGGAGAGTCGCGCGCCACTGTGACGGATCTCTGACACCTGCGGCGGGACGGGTGTCGACGCCAAGCATGATCCCGTCGCCGAACGGCACAGCGGGCCCGCCGTACGAGTGAACGGCGAAGCCGACTTCGCTGAGGTGGACCCAGCTCGGGTCGACGCCTCCGGGGTTGACCGCCGGATCAGGGCTGCCCCGTGGCGTGAAGGAGACCAACGCCGGGTCGTACGGACGATGGTTGTACCCGTTCGCGGCCACCAGCTTGCCCTCTGGGTCAACCGTCACCGCGTCCGCGGTGCCCTCGAAAGGGAACACGCCGTTGTTGCCGAACGTTGTGTCGAGACGCCCGTCGAGTCCAAGCCGCGCGATGTTGCTCTCCTGAAGCGGATCATCGAGCAGGATGACGACGTCGTCGTTCGCGACCTGTACTCCGGCGACGAGTGTGGCCGCTGAGTCGAGCGGCATCCCGAC
The DNA here is from genome assembly GCA_038227995.1 of Acidimicrobiales bacterium. GTDB lineage: Bacteria > Actinomycetota > Acidimicrobiia > Acidimicrobiales > Ilumatobacteraceae > WLMZ01. The sequence continues at coordinate 63,458 of JBBRPP010000013.1, read as the reverse complement.
ATCGGGGTAGGTCCCGTTGAGCGCCGGCATGACGGCGCCGGCCGAGTCCACGCGAAACAGCTGATACGTGCCGTTGAACTGGTGGGTGACGACGGCCGTGGATCCGTCGCGCAATGGGACGGCGACGGCTTGCGAGCACGGACTCGGCGCGCTCGTCAACGGGCCCACGGAACCAGCGGCGTCGACATCGAACACCGAGCAACCACCGAAGCCTCCGCCGTTGCTGACGATCGAAACGTGACCGTTGCCCGTCTCGATCAGGGTCAAAACCGTGTTGCCGAACATGACCCCGTTCAATGCGACGTATCCATTGGCGCCGTATGACGCATCGAGCGAACCATCGGCTCTGTAGCGGCGCGAGCCGAGGAAGTAGTGGCCGTCGGCCATTGCGACGAGTGGTCCGGCGGGCGCACCGATGTCAGCGATGCCCGGGGTGGGCGATGTGGCCGCGAACGTCGTATCGAGCGCGCCGTTGGGGAGGAGCTTCGCCACGCCCGTGTCGAGCGTCGCCCCGCCCACGTCGTGCCGATCGACCTCCACCAGCGCCGTGCCGTCAGCGAGGACCGCAATGTCGCGCACGTCCGTCCACGGCGTCGGCAACTGGACGACGCCCCCGGTGCCGAACTCCGGGCCGAGGGTGTATCCGGTCGTCGCGCCTGCGATGGCCGTCGGCATCGACATCGGCGGGAGCGCGGGCCAGATCGCGGGCGTGAGGCTGCCGACCAGCACGGCCGCGCTGAGTGCGCGCCGCCGGTTCACCGCCGATTGACCCGGGCGAACAGCGTCTTCAGGTATGCACCCTCGGGGAAGCCCACCGGGTGGTCGGCGGCGTGCGTGGTGCGCAGCATCTCGCTGATCCGGAACGGGGTGCTCTCCGATGCGGAGTGGATGCCGGCGAAGAACTCACTGTTCGGCACACGGCTGGAACAGGACGACTGGACGAGGATGCCGCCGTCTTCGATCACGTTGAGCGCCAGCCGAGTGAGGCGCCGATAGGCGTGCAGTGCCCGGTCGTGGTCGGCCTGCTTGCGGGCGAACGACGGTGGGTCGACGATCACGATGTCGTAGCGGCGGTGCTGCTTCATCATCGTCTCCATCGCCTCGAACGCGTCGGCCGCCTGTGTCGTGTGCGCACAGTTCTTGATGTTGTTGATGAACGAGTTGCGGGCCATGTTGTGCGTCGCTGTCTCGAGCGCGGCCGCGCTGAGGTCGACGCTGTGTACGGATGTCGCGCCGCCCGCGGCTGCAAAGACCGAGAAGCCACCGGTGCACGCGAACATGTCGAGCACGCTCATGCCCTTCGACAGCGTGCGGAGCTTGTTGCGGTTGTCGCGCTGGTCGAGGAAGTGCCCCGTCTTCTGACCGTGGACGACATCGGCCTCGAACATCAGCCCGTGTTCGCGGAACACGACCGGCTCGGTGGGCGCGACACCGATCAACGCGGTGGCCTCGCGGAGGCCGAACAGCTTCTGACCGGAGACGTCGCGGCTGAAGCGGACGATCAACGTCTCGGGCTGCAGCTGTTCCTGCAGCAGCGGCACCAGTGTCGCGAGGTGAGGAATCCACGCAGCGGTGTAGAGCTTCAGCACGAACGTGGATCCGTAGCGGTCGAGGACCAGCCCGGAGAGCCCGTCGTTCTCGCCGTGGATGACGCGGTAGCCGTTCGTGTCGCCGGCAGCGAGCACCGGCGCACGGCGCTCGATCGCCGCCGCGATCTTCTCCGACCACCACGCGTTGTCGATCGTCAGCGGCTTGCCCTGATGCAGGATGCGCAGGCGGATCGGCGAGTTCGGGTCGTAGAGGCCGATCGCGACGAACTGGCGATCCTTGTCGAACACGACCCCGAGGTCGCCGGCGATGGCGTCATCGTGGTTGACCGACACGATCGAGCCGTCGAACACCCATGGGTGCTCACCGCGGATCTGGCGGATCGCGTCGTTGGTGACGCGTATCGCGAGGCGCCGCGACGATGGGGCGGGCACGGCGTCGAGCGGGTTCATGGTGGACAGTATGGTTCGCACTCATGGCAACAACGACGACGTCGGATGGCGTGGACATCCATTTCGAGACCACCGGGTCGGGACGCGACCTCGTTCTGATCCACGGACTCACCGACAGTTCGGCGACGTGGGGGCCGATCACTGCGGCGCTCGCGGAGCGATACCGCGTGACCACGCTGGATCTCCGCGGCCACGGAGCATCGGGCGATTCCGTTGACTACGGCGCAGTCGGCATGGCCCGCGATGTATGGGCCGTGGTATCCGCAGCGGGCGTCGAGGGGCCGCTCGTGGTGGGGCATTCGCTCGGCGGCATCGTCGCGACGGCGTTCGCCGGCAGTGCTCCGGTGCGAGGCGCGATCAACGTCGATCAGCCCCTGCAGCTGAGCGCGTTCAAAGACGGGTTGTCACAGGTCGAGGCGTTGTTGCGCGATCCGGCGTCGTTCCCCGGCGTCATCGGGGCGGTGTTCGACGGGATGGATGGCGACCAGTTGCCGGCCGAGATCAAGGCCGACATCGCTTCCCGGCGGCGCCCGCGCCAAGAGGTCGTGCTGGGCGTGTGGGATGCGGTGTTCGCTTCATCCATGGCCGAGCTCGACGGCCTGATGAAGGCCGCGACCGCTTCGCTGACGGCGCCCTACCTGTCGCTGCAGTTCATGCCGACGCCGCCCGGGTACACGGATTGGCTGCAGGGCATCATCCCCCAGGCACAGGTCGAGGAATGGCCGGACCTCGGCCACTACGGGCATCGGATCCACCCCGACCGGTTCGTCGAGGCAGTGGTCGCGTTCGACGCCTGAACTCTGCCGGGTCGTCTCCGGCGGCTCGCGAGTAACGTGGCCGCTGACCACTGCCACACAGCAACGAAGAGGTTCTCATGGCACATTCAGTTCAGGGCGTCATCGCGCGCGGCAAGGGCCAGCCGGTCGAGCTGACGACGATCATCGTTCCCAACCCCGGCCCTGGCGAGGCGCTGGTCAAGGTCCAGGCATGCGGCGTGTGCCACACCGACCTGCACTACCGCGAGGGTGGCATCAACGACGACTTCCCGTTCCTGCTCGGCCACGAAGCGGCAGGTGTGGTCGAAGCCGTCGGCCCCGACGTCAGCAATGTCAAGCCTGGCGATTTCGTGGTACTCAACTGGCGCGCGGTCTGCGGCAACTGCCGTTCGTGTCTGCGCGGCAAGCCCAACCTGTGCTTCAGCACGTTCAACGCAACGCAGAAGATGACGCTGGCCGACGGCACTCCGCTGGCTGCCGCTCTCGGCATCGGAGCCTTCGCCGAGAAGACGTTGGTTGCCGCTGGCCAGTGCACCCCGGTGAACCCAGCAGCGAAGCCCGAGGTCGCCGGCCTGCTCGGCTGCGGCGTGATGGCGGGCATCGGCGCGGCGATGCTGACCGGTGAGATCCAGCGTGGCTCCAGCGTCGCGGTGTTCGGGTGCGGCGGCGTCGGTAACGCCGCGATCGCCGGCGCGCGACTTGCGGGCGCGACGACGATCATCGCGGTCGATCTCGACGACCGCAAGCTCGAATGGGCCAAGCAGTTCGGCGCAACGCACACGGTCAACGCCAAGAACACCGAGCCCATCGCCGCGATCCAGGCCGCCACCAACGGCAACGGCGCCGACGTGTGCATCGAAGCCGTCGGCCACCCCGAGGTCCTGCGTCAGGCGTTCTACGCCCGCGATCTCGCCGGCACCGTGGTGCAGGTCGGTGTCCCGACCCCGACGATGACGATGCCCGACATCCCGATGATCGACTTCTTCGGTCGCGGCGGCGCCCTCAAGCCGAGCTGGTACGGCGACTGCCTGCCCAGCCGCGACTTCCCGCTGCTGGTCGAGCTCCACCTCCAGGGTCGTCTGCCGTTGGAAGACTTCGTCAGCGAGACGATCGGGCTCGGCGATGTCGAGGAAGCGTTCCATCGGATGGAGCGTGGCGAAGTGCTGCGCAGCGTGGTGGTGCTGTAGTGCCGGGATCAACACCTGGCTTCGGCATCGAACTCGTCAACACCACCGGCATCTTCGCGCTCGACGGTGGCGAGTGGGAAGTGACCAACAACATCTGGATCGTCGGCAACGACCGCGAGGTGATCGTGCTCGACGCGGCACACGATGCCGCGCCGATCGCGGCTGCCGTGAACGGGCGCAAGGTCACGGCGATCGCGCTCACCCACGGTCACAACGATCACATCAACGCGGCGGTCGCGCTGCAGGACCTGGTCGACGCGCCGATCCTGCTGCATCCCGACGACCTGATGCTGTGGCACGTCGTCTATCCCGATCGCGATCCCGACGGCTCGATCGCCGATGGCGGCGTGCTGAAGGCGGGCGGTGCCGAGCTCGGCATCCTGCACACGCCCGGACACGCTCCAGGGTGCTGCTGCTTCCACGTCGTCGGCGCGGCCGCCGATGGCAGCGACGTGTTGTTCAGCGGCGACACGTTGTTCTGCGGCGGCCCGGGCGCAACCGGGCGCAGCTACAGCGACTACGACACCATCGTCGAATCGATCCGCACTCGGTTGTTCGCGTTGCCCGACAGCACCATCGTGCACACCGGCCACGGCGACAGCACGACGATCGGCGCGGAGGCCGCAGCCCTCGGACGCTGACGGTTCAGCTCGACGTCGCGACGCCGGCTCGCTTCAGCGCAGCCCTGATCTGCTCGTCGGTGGCGCCGATCTGGCGGACAGCGACCGAGAACTGCTCCGCCGCGCTGTCGAGCAGGGCTCGCTGCTCGGCGCGTCCGGGCGATTGCACGGCGGCGACGACGGTGCCGTGGCGACCGTTCGTGTGCACCAGTCTGTGGGTCTCGAGCTCGCGGTAGGTACGGGCAACGGTGCCGTTGGCGAGGGCAAGGTCCTTCGCCAGCTGCCGCACCGAGGGCAACCGGTGACCGACCGGCAGCGTGCCGGATCTGATCATCGACGTGATCTGGTCGCGCAGTTGCTCGAACGGCGGCACCGACGAGTCGGCGGCGATCGCGATGATCATGCGGTGCCCGACGAAGCCGACGTGGCCGAGGGGGTCGGGGCGGAGCGGCCCGTCCGGCGGTCGACTCGCGTCGGTACCCACGCCCAGCACGCGAGCACGCTGAGAACACAACCGGTGATCAGGATCTTGGTCAGCCAGCGAACGCCCACGTTCAGACCGTCGAGCGGTCCGGCCAGGTTCGCAGCTGCGATGAACTGCAACGCGGCCCACCCGCTGACGACACGCGTCGTGGCGAGTTTGCGGATCGCCTCATCGACCGAGATCTCGGTTGCGTCGCTGGCGGGTTGCGCCCGGTGGGCGATCCGCCGGATCGCGCCGACCGCGACTGCAGCGACGACGACGGCCAACGCGAGGATCACCGCGCGGCGTCGCCAATGCGGATGCCCACCGTCGACGGCGCCGTACACGAGCATCGTCGCTGCTGCTGCTCCGCTGGCGACGAGCCAGCGGCGAGCAGTGGGCGTCACGTAGCGGCGGACGTCGCGGTGATCCAAGACCGCGACGCGATGGCTCGGAGCTCGACGGTTGCGGGCGAACAGTTCGGGCACGACCCCGGCTGCGAACCAACCGCTGAACAGGGCAGTGGGGAGATCGATCGAGGAACCGTGCGTCGACGCAGCAATCATGATCCCGACGGCGAACACCACCCCGATGAAGCGCCAGACGCGGGTGCGTAGGAGATACCGCCGGATGGCATCGTCGCCCGCCGCGCCGTACGGCAGCGACTGTTGGAACTGAATCCACTCCGGCGTACCGAGGTCCGGGATCGAGCGGCGCAACCCGACCCATCGGATCGCGATCGACGCGATGACCAGCATGATCAAGCCGACGAGGATGATCTTCGTGATGCCAACCATGTTCTCTGCCGCCGCCGCTTTCTGCACTCACGCTGTGCCGTTGTATCATTGTACCAATACAACAGTACAATGATTCGCGCGGAAGTCAAGCGGCAGAGGTAGCCGTCGCATCGCTCAGCCGGCGATGTCGGCACCCCGTTGACGCAGCTCGAACTTGAGTACCTTGCCGCTCGCGTTCATCGGCAACGCATCGACGATCTCGACGTAGCGCGGCACCTTGTAGTTGGCCATGTTCGCCTTGCACCACGCAATGACACCGGTCGGCACGATGGTGGCGCCTGGCTTGGGAATGATGAACGCCATCCCGACCTCGCCCAACCGATGGTCAGGCACGCCCACCACGGCCACCTGGCTCACCCCGGGGTACACGGCGAGCGCGTTCTCGATCTCGGCCGGGTAGGCGTTGAACCCACCGTTGATGTACATGTCCTTCTTGCGGTCGGTGATGCGCACGTTGCCTTGGGCATCGCGCACGGCGATGTCACCGGTGGCCATCCAACCGTCGGCATCGATCGTCTCGGCGGTCGCCTCCGGGTTGCCGAAGTAGCCGATCATGATGTTGTAGCCGCGCGCCAACAGCTCGCCCGGCGCGCCGGTTTCGACGTCGGCGCCGTTCTCGTCGACGAGCCGCACCTCGACACCGGGGATCGCCCTGCCGGCCGTGTTCGCGATCGTCTCGATTGGGTCGTCGTGACGGCACATCGTGATGATGCCGGTGGATTCGGTGAGGCCGTAGCCGGTGACGACGTTGACGAAGCCGAGGTCCTCGCGCATCCGTCGGATGAGCTCGACCGGCACGGTTGCCGCACCGGTCACGGCGAGCCGCAGCGACGACAGGTCGAAGTCAGCGACATCGGGATGATCGAGGATCGTCTGGTAGATGGCCGGCGGACCTGGCAGCATCGTGATCCGCTCGTCGGCGATGCGGCGCATGGCCTGGGGCACGTCGAAGGTGCGTTGCGGCACGATCGTCGCGCCCTTGACCAGCGACGCGATGATCCCTGCCTTGAGGCCGAACGTGTGGAAGAACGGGTTGATGACGAGGTATCGATCGCCGGCGCGCAAACCCACGACGCTCGCCCACGCATCGAAGCCCTTGACCGTCGAGCCGTGGCGCAGCATGGCCCCCTTGGGCTTGCCGGTGGTGCCGCTCGTGAACATGATGTCGCTCATGTCCTCCGGCTGCACCGCGTGGCTGCGCGCCACCACGATGTCGGGGTCGACGTCGGCGCCGCCCGCGACGAAGGCATCCCAGCTCGTTCGACCCGCGCCCACATCGCCCGACATGATCACGATCTGCTCGAGTGATTCGACGGCGCTGTCGCCGGTGAGCAACGACGGGTAGTCGGTGTCGAGGAAGTCCGTCACGGTGAACAGCAGCCGCACGCCCGCGGTGCGCAACACGTAGGCCGCTTCGGCTCCCTTGAAGCGCGTGTTCAACGGAACGAGCACTGCACCGGCCCGGTAAGCACCAAGCGCGGCGAGCATCCAGCGCAAGCCGTTCGGGGCCCAGATCGACACGCGGTCGCCCGGTTGGATCCCGGCGCCGACGAATCCGCGTGCGACGACTTCGACCTCGGTGGCGAGCTCGGCGAACGTCAACCGAACGGGTGGCGAGGCGTCGAGATCGACCACGCCCTCGAGTTCTCCGAACAACGCAGCGGCCCGATCGATGGCCGACGGAATCGTTGCTGTGTATCCGTCGTCGAACACGTTCCCGAAACCAAGAGTTGTCTCCACGACCGATGGACACTACGCAGTGGCTGCCGCAACGCACCATGTGAGCGCCTCTGACCGTGCAACCGCGCCGTGCTCGGAAACTCTGCAGCACCCCTTTGTCAGGCTGTCGACATGTGCCTACGTTGCGACGGTTACTCAGAAGAGCAAGTGATGCTCGCGATCGACCTCACGGTCCGTACCCATGGCTGGCAACTCACACAGGTGGAGGACGAACGACCGTTCTCGTACACGGTTGGTCTCCTGCAGACCTTCGGGCACCCCGAACTCGTGGTGGTCGACATGAAGCTGGATTCTGCCGCCGATCTGATCGGATTCCTGGTGCGGATGCTCGAGTCGAACGGGCGTATCGACCACGAGCAGCTCGGCACGTACGGAACCGAGCTGGTGACCGTCCATCCGAATCACCTCAACGGTGAGTGGTTCGGCACCTGGATGCGGTACTACCAATCGGCGCCGCCGCCCGATGGGTTCATGCAGGTCATCCCGCCGCCCAACTGGTATTGCCGCTGCCACCAGCATTCGATCCGACGGCTCGATCGGCCCGACGGACGACCGCTGCGAATCGTCTGATAAGAACGGGCGATGCTCGACGTCTCACTACACGATGGCCCGGTTGCGTTCATCGGTGCGCTCGACATCGACCAGACGGCCACTGGGCTGGTGCCGCGCCGATTGCCGGCGTGGACGCGGCCGCAGATCCCCGATCTGTTCATGGACGCCATGGTGCAGATGCCGTCGGGTGTTCGGCTGCGGTTCGCGACGGAGTCGACGTCGATCGAGCTCGACGTCATGCTGACGCTGATTCGTCAGCTGCCGCATCCTTTGCGCCCGTCGGTGTTCGACCTCCTGGTCGATGGCGTCCTCAGCCGCCAGGTCTCGACCGTCGAGGGCAACGTCATCACCATCGTTGGTCCCGCGACGGCCGACATGACGTTCGATGTCGGACAGCCGACGACGATTCGGTTCGACGGTCTCGACCCGGCGCGGAAGGAAGTCGAGGTCTGGCTGCCGCAGGACACCAACGTCGAACTCCGTGCGCTGCGCATCGACGACGGCTCGCGAATCGAGTTCGCACCCGAGCCCGACGTGCCGCGTTGGGTGCACTACGGCAGCTCGATCAGTCACTGCTTCGAAGCCGACAGCCCCACCGGCACATGGCCGGCGGTGGCCGCACGTGATGGTGGTGTCGAACTGCTCAGCCTCGGGCTGGCCGGGCAGTGCATGCTCGATCAGTTCGTCGCGAGGACGATCCGCGACATGCCCGCCGATCTGATCAGCATCAAGGTCGGCATCAACATCGTCAACGGCGACACGATGCGCGAACGCATCTTCGGTTCGGCGGTTCACGGATTTCTCGACACGATTCGCGATGGTCACCCCGACACGCCGATCCTGCTCGTGTCGCCGATCTTCTGCCCGTCTGCGGAAGATCGTCCCGGCCCCACCGTCATGGGCCCCGATGGACGGTTCATCACGGTCGGCGGATCGGACGACATTCGGCAGACCTGCCTGACGTTGCAACGCATTCGGACCACGCTGGCAGCCATCGTCGACGTCCGCCGCGGCCTCGGCGATGCCAACCTGCACTACCTCGACGGCCTACAGCTGTTCGGTGTCGACGACGCCGGCGACCTTCCCGACGATCTGCACCCGAACGCCGCCGGCTACGCGCGCATGGGTCACCGCTTCGCTGCGCTCGCCTTCGGCGTCGGTGGGCCGCTCGTGGCCTGACCGTCAGGCGACCCGCTGTCGCGCTGGTGGTCCGGTGGTTTGGATGGTGCCGTCGGGGTAGGTGATCGTCAGTGAACGGTTGGGTGCGAGGTGGAGTTGCCAGCCGCCTTCGTGCACGGCGTGGTGGTGTTTGGAGCACAACGGGATCAAGTTGTCGAGATCCGTGGAGCCGTTGTTGCGCCACCAGTGGATGTGGTGGGGTTGGCAGTGCCGTGATGACACGCAGCAGCCGGGCACCGCGCAGGTGTCGTACATGGCGATCAACGCTCGTCGTTGTGCTGTGGTGGCGAGTCGTGTGGATCGGCCCATGTCGAGTACGACGCCGTCGGAGTCGAGCACGATCGGGATGATGGCGTTTTGGCAGGCCATCCGCCGATACGACTCGACCGGCAGGTCGATGCCGTGTCCGTTGCCGATCACCGAATGTTCGTGCAGCCCCGACAACAGCGTCTCCAAGTCGATCAGGACGATGACTTCGGTGCGTTTGTCGGTCCGGCACATCTCATCGGGTTCCTCACCGTCTTTGTCGCTGACGAGGCGGCCGTCGACGAGTCGGATCAAGGCCAGGGCCCGCAAGTGGTCGTGGCGGCCGTCACCTGCAGGGCAGGTGTCGGGGGTCTTGTCGTGGAACAGGGTGTCGACCGCGTTGTCCAAACGGCCCAGAAACGCGAGGCCCGATTCGGGGTCGAGTTCGAAGCGGCCGCACACCATCCCGGTTCCACGATCGGTCCACGACCGCAACCGGCACGCCCGCTTCTGACGTTCCAGCCGGTCACCGGCTTCACGTCGGTCGAGTCGGGCGATCTCCACCTTCAAGAACTTGTCGAACGCCTCCGGAGTCGATCGTGCTGCGATCGCCGCCAGGCGGGCGCCGTCGGCGGCGAGCAGCAGCCGATGCTCAGCACTCAACCGGGCCAAGGCCCGACCCAACGCGTCGACATGTTCGACCGTCACCCCGCCAGACGCCAACAGATCCTCGACCTCAGGCACATCCGCGGCAGCCCTGGCACGTTTCACGTTCTTCGCAGCCTGCGACCGGCTCACGTTCCCCGCGGCGGCGATGTCGGCTTCTGGTGGCGGCGCTGACGGCGTGATGTCAGCCAACTCGGCCAGACGACGGGCGAGGACGATGTCTTTCGCGTCGAGCCAGGACCGGATGTACGCCGCCATCCGCATCTTCTCCAACACTTCCTCACGGCTCAACCACGACGGGTTCATCGTTTCCAACGACACCGCTTCCACCGTCACAAACCCCACCACACACCTCCCCTCGAGCGATCACCAACAACGACGACAACGACGACAACGACGACAACGAACGAAACAGAACAGCCGAAACCGTCGAACATGACCGGGGAAGATCAACGCCTCGAACCGTACGCGAGGGGTGTGACAGAGTTGTTTTCAGATTCGCAGCGGCTTGCGGCACAGGAACGCGCCGCTGTCCTTCGTGATCGTCATGACGCCGCCTTCGGCTTCGAATCGGTCTTTCACGAGCTGCGTCAGGTGCCGCAACTGTGCGTCGGTCGCGTCCTCGCCGGGCGGCACGGAGCAGATGTAGTCGAGGACGTCGGCCGGGTCGGTGCAGCGGAGCACATCCGGATGCTGCAGCCAGTGCACCGACGCGAACCGGTCGCGCAGCTGGGGGAATCCGGTCTCGACACCGAAGACGTCGACGGTGTTGTCGAGGGTCGGCGTGCCGAAGACCTCGGCCCGGATCTCCCATATCTCGCGCATGTGGCGGCGACCGTTGGTGGAGGCGAAGACGAGCCCATCCGGCCGCACGACCCGAGCCAATTCAGCGACGCCCAGCAACGGGTCGGGGAGGTGGTAGAGCATGTGGTTGGCGACGACGGTGTCGAACGAGGCATCCGCGAACGGCAGCCGTTGCAGGTCGGCGGTCTCACCGGTGACGGAGGCGAGTCGTTGAGCGGATGAGATCCGATCGACGGCCTCCGCCACCATGCCGGGCGACAGATCGGTGACCGTCAACCGCACACCGCCGGGCGGCAAAATCGTGGAATCAGCCCACAGCCAGCCCGTTCCGCAGCCCGCTTCGAGGACGTCGGAGTTCGGCCGCAGATCGAGGTTGCCCATCACGAAGTCGTAGAAGGACATCGGGCCGGTCGTGTACTTGCTGTGAAGCCTCGCCCGGCTCGCCAGCTTCGACCCGTTCGCGTACTGGCGGTCGCGCAGGTAGGCCTGGTCGCCTCCCGCGAACATCGACCGAGTCGAGGGCGCCGTCGCATCTGTCATGGCGCGAGTCTGGTCGATCGGAATCGTTCGCCGCCCGCGGTAACGTCGCCAACGTGAACCGGGTGGACGAACTCTTCGCAGCTGCTCTCGCCGTTCAGCAGCATGCGCATGCGCCGTATTCGAAGTATCGGGTCGGTGCCGCGGTCTTGACCTCGACCGGCCGGATCTTCGCCGGCTGCAACGTCGAGAACGCGGCGTATCCGCAGGGAACCTGCGCCGAAGCCAGCGCGATCGCGGCGATGGTCGGCGCCGGCGAACGCACCATCGTCGCGGTGCTCACGGTGTGCGACGGCGACGATCTCGGCACGTGCTGCGGCGGTTGTCGGCAGCGCATCCGCGAGTTCGCTGCGCTCGACACGCCGATCTACGCCGCCGATGGAAGCGGTGTCCGGGCGACGTTCTCGCTCGACCAACTGCTGCCGTTCTCGTTCGGTCCGGAACACCTCCGCCCGCAACATCTCGGTCGGGAGGCCCTCGATGTCTGATCGCCTGCCATACCTCGCCGCCCGGATGCAGGGCTACTCGACCACGATTTTCGGCAAGATGTCGGCGCTCGCGGTCGCAACCAACTCGGTCAACCTCGGCCAGGGTTTCCCCGACACCGATGGTCCGCGCGAGGTCCTCGATGCCGCGATCGAAGCGATCAACAGCGGTCAGAACCAATACCCGCCGGCCATCGGCGTGCCTTCATTGCGCGCCGCGATCGTCGAGCACCAGCAACGGTTCTACGGGATGACATTCGATCCCGACACCGAAGTGCTCGTGACGGCCGGCGCCAGCGAGGCATTGGCGAGCACGTTCATCGGTCTGCTCGACACCGGCGACGAAGTCGTCATGTTCGAGCCCAGCTTCGACATCTACGCCGCGTGCATCGCGATGGCGGGCGGCCACGTGCGGCCCGTCACGATGCATCCGCCGACGTACGGCGTCGACATCGACGAACTCCGCGCGGCAATCACGCCACGTACCAAGCTGATCCTGCTCAACTCGCCGCACAACCCCACCGGCAAGGTGTTCACCCGCGACGAGTTGCAGGCGATCGCCGACATCGCGATCGAACACGATCTGATCGTCGTGACCGACGAGGTGTACGAACACCTGACGTTCGACGGGCTGGCCCACATCCCGATGGCAACGCTGCCCGGCATGCGCGAGCGCACGCTCACGATCTCGTCCGGCGGCAAGACGTTCAACTCCACCGGTTGGAAGGTCGGGTGGATGGTCGGTCCGGCGCCGATCGTCGCCGCGGCGCGCACGGTGAAGCAGAACCTGACGTACGTCAGCAGCGGCCCGTTCCAGCCGGCGATCGCCATCGGTCTGCGCCTGCCTGATCAGTTCTTCGTCGACATCGCGGCCGATCTGCAAGGCAAGCGCGACCGGTTGTGCGACGGTCTGGTCGAAGCCGGCTTCGACGTGTTCCGCCCGCAAGGCACTTACTTCGTGACGGTCGACATCCGGCCGCTGCGCGCCGACGGTGATGGCATGGCGTTCTGTCTCGAACTGCCCGACCGATGCGGCGTCGTTGCGATCCCCAACGAGGTCTTCTACACCGATCCACGGCGCGGCCGGCACCTCGTGCGATTCGCGTACAGCAAGCGGCTGGACGTCCTCGACGAAGCTGTCTCTCGTCTGAAGGGTTTGCGCACATGACCGCCGCCCCCACCGCCACCGCCACCGGCGACAGTGTCCGCATCGCGGCGATCCAGCACGACATCGTATGGGGCGACCGCGATGCAAACTTCGAGCATTGCGCACCGCTGGTGAAGGCAGCTGCCGGCGCCGGTGCCCGCATCGCACTGCTCACCGAGACCTTCAGCACGGGCTTCGTCACCGACCGACCGATCGGTGAACCCGAGGGTGGGCCGTCGTCGCAGTTCATCATCGATCAGGCACGCACCAACGGGCTGTGGGTCGGCGGCACCTGCCCCGAGATCCCGGCTGATGCCGCGGCCGACGATCAGCGTCCGTACAACAGCTTCGTCCTGGCCGGTCCCGACGGCACCGTGCATCGCTATCGCAAGATCCACCCGTTCACCTACGGCGGTGAGGACAAGTACTTCCGTGCGGGCGATCAGCTGCAGACCATCGAGATCGAGGGCCTGAGCGTCAGCCCGCTGGTCTGTTACGACCTGCGTTTCGCCGACGAGTTCTGGCAGCTGGCGAAGCAGACCGATCTCTACCTCGTTCCGGCCAACTGGCCCGAGGCCCGTCGCCTGCACTGGCAAGCGCTGCTGCAGGCGCGGGCGATCGAGAACCAGGCGTACGTCGTCGGTTGCAACCGGGTCGGCGACGGCAACGGCATCGCCTACTGCGGTGACAGCAGGATCATCGATCCGCTCGGCGAACTGCTGGCGACTGCGGCGAGATCAGAGTCGATTCTGCTCGCCGACATCAGCGCTGCTCATGTCGCGTCCACTCGCGAGCGGTTCCAGTTCCTGCGCGACCGTCGCACCTTCTGAACCGGCCGGTGCATACGCTGCCGAGATGACCACGATGCAGCTCGCCGTCGCCGATGCCCTCATCATCTTCGACGGTGCCGTCATCGAAGTCTTCCAGCGCAGCTTCAACGACTCGGCGCGAATGCCGGTTGCGTGGTCGGCGGTCCAGGTCGAGGTCAAGCGCAACGATCGGAGGCGGCTGTCGTTCGGCCAGGTTGCCGATCATGCCGGTCCCGTTCTTTACGGAGCAGAAGTCGGCAACGTGATCGGGCAACGGTGGCTCGAGCTGTCGGTCGACGAAGAGGCTCAGGTACGTGCCTTTTTCGCCGAGGTCGCGAGGTTGAGCGGACGGGTCATCCAGTAGGCGAGGTGAGCGCCAGCGTCAGTGCTCCGTCATCGGCATCGGCATCGGCATCAGCGCGTGCCGCTGGCGACCAGCATTTCGCACGGCCCCTCGAAACCTGTCGCCGTCTGGAACTGCGACAGCGCCGACTCGATGTCGGCCCACACGCCGTCACGTTGTTCGGCCGCAACTCCGGAGAGCATCTGATGCAGCGCACCGAACGATTCACGTTCGAAGCGAACGCAGTCCGCGGCGGTCGGAAGCCGCAGGGGCGAGGGGATCGCTTGAACCGTGACGTCGTGGAATCCGGCAGATGTCAACGCGCCTTCCAGCGCGCCTGGATGGCCGAGGCTGAACGGCCCCGGCTGTCCGGGCAGGGGTGCGCCCAGGCCGGCGCGCTCGCGGATGATCGAGACCGGGATCGAGAAGAACTCGTTCTTGGCCGGCGTGGAATACACGACGGCGGCGAACCGGCCGCCGATTCGTAGGACCCGGCGGATACCCGCGAGCGCCTTCTGCTGGTCGGGAAAGTAGATCAAACCGACACGTGAGATCACGGCATCGAAGGCGCCTTCGGACTGCCCGCCGAGGGCTTCGCCGTCGGCCTCGGCGGTGCGGACGTTGGTCACCCCCGCCTCGGCGGCCGCCTTCGCGGCATAGGTGAGGATCGTGGGTGAGATGTCCGTCGCCAGTACGTCGCCCGTGCTGCCGACACGGTGCGCCGCGACGATCGACTGGCCGCCGGCGCCAGCGGCGACATCGAGGACTCGGCTCCCCACGGTGATCCCGGCCGCGTCGAGCATCTGCTCGGTTGCCGGCCCGAGCCATGTCTCCAGCGTCGGCCCCCAACGATGCCAGGCCTCTGCCGCGTCCTCCCATTGCTGCCGGGTGGTGATCTTGTATTGATTCGGATCGAAGTTCATGATCGTTCCCTCCTGTTGATGACACCGTGACTCGGTGCTCAACAACAGATGCGCTCGATCCGGCTGCATCGCGGAAGATGCGGTCGAGCGAATTGCCAGATGACGGCGACACCGAGCCATGCGAGAATGCCGCGGTGACTCCCAGTCTGATCGGGCGGGATGTGCAGCTCGGGCTGCTGGAGGGCGTGATCGAGCGCGGACGACACGTTGGTGCCGTCGCTGTCGTCGTCGGGCCGGCTGGAATCGGGAAGACGACGTTGGTGCGCGCAGCCGCCACGTCGTCAGGATGTCGGCTCGGGTGGGGTACGTGCCTGGACGGTGGCGGAGCACCCGGCTATTGGCCGTGGACCCAAGCACTCAACGGGGTCGCCCGCGCATTCGGCGTCGGACTCGCCCGTGAGCTGGCCGGCGACGATCGTCGATTGCTGGCCAACATCGTCACGGTTGCGGCCGGCGCTGACGAACCTGTCTCGGAGGGGACGAGCGCGCTGCTGCTCTGGGATGCCGTGTGCACGTGGCTGCACGCGCTCGCGATCCAGGCTCCGCTGTTGATCGTGCTCGACGATCTGCACTGGGCCGATGACTCGTCGTTGGCCTTGCTCGACTTCATCGCCTCGAATGGGGTCACGGCCGGCGTCGGCATCATCGGTCTGTACCGGCCCGACGAGCTGACGCCACGTTCGCGTGACCGGCTGAACAGCGTGATCTCGCACGCGGACCATCTCGAACTCGGTGGACTCGACGCTGCTGCGGTGCACGTGCTCATCGAACGGGTTCGAGGCGCGCCGGTCGCGGCAGAGGTCACGGCAGAGATCCACCGTCGCAGCGCCGGCCACCCATTCTTTGCTCGTGAATTGGCGCTGCTCTCGATCGCCGACGTCGTGGGAGGGACTCTGGTTCCGGCTGCCGTTCGTGAGGCGATCGAACGCCGACTGCGTCCGTTGTCGCGGCCGACACGCAATGTCCTCGAAGGAGCGTCCTTGATCGGCAACCGCCTGTCGTCGGACGTGGTCGCTCGCGCGCTCGAGGTCGACGATGATGAGGTCGATGCTGCCATCCGGGAGGCGATCGAGGCGGGTGTGATCGTGACGGCCGACGACGGCGTACCGACGTTCGGCCACGACCTGATCCGCGAGACGTTGCTCGCCGGCATCGCGGCTCCGCGGCGAGCGCTCATGCACCGAGCGGTCGGCGGCGCGCTCGAGGATCGCCACGACCGCGGGATCGCGACGAGCCCGGCCGAGATCGCTCGACACTTCACGCTGGCCGTCGCAGCCGACGGCGCAGAACGTGCAATTCGATGGACGTTGGCCGCGGCAGCCGCTGACTCTCGCGCCCTTGCGTTCACCGATGCGAGTGCTCTTCTGCGACGACTTCGAACGGCCGTCGTGGCGGCAGGCGTGACGGTGTCCGACGATGCAATGATCGACATCCTTCTCGCCGAGGCCGATGCCTTGACGCGGAGCGGAAGCCCGCTCGATGCGAGAGGTTTGCTGCGCGTCGCCCGCGATCTCGCGCAGCGGTCAGCGGATCGCAGCCGACTCGGCAGGGTCGCGCTTGCGTCGACTCAGCTCGGCTCACAGTTCTCCGCTCGTCGCGATGAGCTCACCATCGATCTGGAGGCTGCGCTCGAACACCTCGGCGGCGCGAACCTCGCCTTGGAGGCGCGTCTCACCGCGACGCTGGCGCGAGAACTACAGCATTCCGTAGCGGCCGACCGTCCTCGGGCCGAACCACTCAGCGTGCGTGCTCTCCATCTCGGTCGGCAGGGCAGCGACAGCGACGCCCTCATGGTCTGCCTACTCGCTCGGCACGATGTCCTGTGGACACCGGGAACAGCGGATGAGCGCGCTGCGATCGCGGAAGAGATCGTTGTGCTCGCTCGTCGATCACGTGATGCCGAACGACTTGCCGAGGGTCTGCTGCTGCTTGCCAACGCGGAACTCGAACGTGGTTCGGCGGCGCATCTCGTCGCGCTCGACGAGTGCTTCTCGATCCTCGACCAACTCGCCCAACCGCGTCACCGATACACAGCGGAAACTCGTCGCGCTGCGCTGGCGATGCTGCACGGCGACCTCGACGACGCTGAGCGACGAATCGACACCTCGACCGCACTGGGCACGCGCATTCGCGAGCCGGATACGGGCAACGTTCGCATGTCGCAGCGTCTTGAGTTGGTTCGCGCTCGCGGGGTCGCGCACGAGTTGCAGCAGTTCGCAGATGAAGCGATGCAGCATTGGACGGGAGCTCCTGTGCACGCCAATGCGGTGGCCGCGGGTTTCCACGCGCGAGCCGGTGACATCGAGCGTGCCCGGTTGAATGCGGAGGCCGTGTTGAGCCTTGGGACGTGGCAGGCGGATCGTTCGTACCTGTGGTCGGTCTTCATCCGCGAATTGAGTTGGGCCGCCGTCGCCCTCGCAGATCACCAGCTCTGCGCCCGGTTGCTCGCCGACGTGGCTCCTCTTGCGCACACGTGTGGTGTCAACGGGGCTGTCGTTGCCTTCGCCGGCAGCCACGCTCAGACCGCCAGTCTGCTCGCGGTCGAACTCGGACGAACAGACGATTCGGACCAGTTCTCCCGACAGGCGCGGGCGGCATATCAGCGGCTCGGAGCGATCACCTATCTGGCCGAGATGGACGCCCATCGAATTGGCACCGGCACCGGCATCACCTCGCTCACGCCTGCGACGGTGGCGTCATTCCGCCGCTCCGGAGCCGTGTGGCACATCGAATTTGCCGGGGCGCAGGCCAGCGTTGCGGATTCCAAGGGGGTTCGAGACATCGCCTTTCTCCTCGCCAGGCCCGGTACCGACGTGCACGCGCTCGCCCTCGTCGGAAGCCCCGATCGATCGACGAGCTCGGGCGACATCGTCGATCGGGCGACGCTCGACTCCTACCGCCGACGGCTGGCTGACATCGACGACGATGCAACAGAGGCAGAGCGCGACAACGACGGCGGACGGATCGAGCGGATCGCGATGGAACGCGACGCATTGATCACCGAACTCGGGCGGGTCACTGGCCCGGCCGGACGTGCCCGTCAGTTCGCCAATCATCCGGGCGAGCGCGCCCGCAAAGCAGTGTCCGCTCGAATTCGGATGAGCATCGCGTCGATCGGTGATGTGCTGCCGGCGCTCCGAGATCATCTCGATCGGGCCATCGTGACGGGCACGCGCTGTCGCTATTCGGCCGTGGATGCGCCGAAATGGGACGTCGTCCCTTGACATCGTGCACCCATTCGCGGCCGCGGCGAGATCTGCGCTGACGCGTCAGCGCAGATCTTTGGCGAGCATGCTCACCAGCACGCCGTATGGCGTCTCCTGTTGGCCGACCTCGACGAATCCGATCCGGGCGTGGAACCGCAGCGAACCGTCGTTGCGTGGCCGCAGGTTGACCTCGCACAGCAGCCACGGTGTGCCGGCGATGTGTTCTTCGACGGCGGCGTAGAGCGCGGCGCCGATGCCGAGGTTGCGCGCCGTGGGGGACACGACGATGCGGTCGAGGTAGGCGAAGTCGTCGTAGCGCTCGGTGAACCACTGGTAGTTGACGCTCTCGTAGTCGGCGCCCGGACCGAAGTTGATGCAGAACCCGACGATCTCGCCCTCGTGCTCGGCGACCAGCGACAGCAATGACGTATCGGCCAGGCGCTGCAACTTCGCCGCATCGGCCTCACTGACCGCCGGGATCGAGTCGTTGTTCAGGATCAGGCACGCGGCAAGATCCGCATGCTGAAGGGGCCGAATGTCCATTCGCCTGAAGCTACCGCCGCGCCGGAGCGCGCTCGACGGAATACCCGAACATCGAGATCGACTACCCCGTCAACGGCCGGCCGTCTACCATCGGTGCGTGGCGAACATGATCGATCTCTCCGTGGGCTATCCCGAAGTGACCTTCGGTCCCGGCGACGCGATCGTGCACGAAGGCGGAACGGACGGATCGATGTGGGTCCTCGTTTCGGGTGTGCTGAGCGTGCGCAAAGGCGATGTCTCGGTCAACAGGTTGACGCAGCCCGGAGCACTGATCGGCGAGATCGGCGTGCTGCTCGGTGCCGCTCACAGCGCAACCGTGGAAGCGGTCGAGCCGACCACGATGCGCTACATCGAAGACGGCGACGAGCTGTTGTCTCGTGACCCGGCGGTCGCCCGCCTGGTGGCGGTCGGGCTCGCCCAGCGGTTGAGCTTCCTGACGACGTATCTGGTGGATCTCACCCACCAATACGGCGATGCGCCAGGGTTGAGCATGGTGTCCGACGTCCTGCGCGAGCTCGAACAGCGCCGCGGGCCGCTGGCCACACCCGGGTCAGCCCGCGATCCTGATCCCGAGTACTGACCGGACCGTCAGAGGACCGTTCGCTCGGGCGCTGTGTCGTCGTCGAGGTTCAGCCGCTCCGAGCCGAGCATCGACGACCAGGTCACCTCGCCGCTGTCGAAGTCGAGCTCGACGCTCGTCGGCACCGGCCCGATCTGCCGGCCGGGATTGAAGACCCACGTCCGGCCGATGCGATCGGCCCACGATCCTTCCGGCTTGAACGGCGGGTCGTGGACATGGCCGGTCAGGACGACGTCGGGCTGATGCTCGACGATCCAATAGCCCAGATCCGCGTCGCCGTAGTGGCGTCGACCGGTCCAGCACGTCGGCGAGCCGAGGGGTGGCCAGTGGTACACCCAGATCCAACGCGCCGGCCGCCGCATCGCGTCGAGCGCAAGTTGTTCGGCGACCGCCTGTTTGCCTGCCGGGCCGTCCCACCACGGGCACACCGTGATGAGGGTGTCGCCGATCAGCAGCGACTCCCCGTCCGTCGGGATGTCGTCGGCACGCACGGCGTCCAGCCACAGTGCGGACCGTTCGTCGTTGGTGTCCGCGCCGGTGAGGTCGTGGTTGCCCGAGCTGACGACGAGGCGGGTGCGGTTGCTGAGCATCTGGAAGTAGCGGAGCACGACGACGATCTGCGCCTCCAGCGACACGCTCGAGCTGATGTCGAGATGATCGCCGGCGAGGACGACGACGTCGAAGTCGTTCGAGGTGTCGACCAACCAGTCGAATTGGCGCAGCGAGTAATGGAGATCCGATGCAAGGAGCAGGCGCATGCTCATCGACCCGCCGTGAAGAATCGTTGCCGGATCCGGTCACGGATCGAACCCCTGTCGATCGCCGCGAGACGAACACCGCGTCGCCGCAGCCGGTCCTCCATGATCGCGGCCAGCTCGTCGAGCCACTCGGGATGACGCTGTAGGAGCGGCTCGTACTGTGCCTTGCCGATCTCGAAGATCAACACCGAGTCGACCGCCCGCACGGTCGCGGTCCGGCGCTCACCGGTCAGCAGAGCCATCTCCCCGAACACGGCGCCGCGGCCCATCGTGTCGACGGAGGTGTCCTCGCCGTCACGGCGGAGCATGACCTCGACGTCGCCGTCGGCGACAATGAACAGCGAGTCGCCGTCGGCGCCCTGGAGCACGATTCGTTCGTCAGGCATGGCCAGCAGCGGCCGGGCCACGAGCGAGAGTGCTCGCCGATCTTCGGCCGTGAGCATCTGCAGGATCGGAACCTCGGCCAGCAGCGCCTCGACCTCGGCGGTCGGCGGTTCTCGATCAGGCAATCGGGCGGCCTCCGACGCGGGAACGTCGAGCGCGACGACGTCGTCGTAGCCGTCGGCGCGCTGCAGGACCGCGACTCGAGTTGGGTTGTTCATCTGCGCGTCGAGCAGGCTTGCTCGCAGCGGGACGCAATCGGGGCCCGTGTGATCCATCAGGCCACGCCCCCGGGCCCAGATCGCAACGGTGTTCATCGAGTCGCGATATTGCGTGCACGCGGTCGGGTACAGGCCCTGCTGACCGGCGATGCCATGCTGCTGCCACAGCACGAGGTCGCGCATCGGCGTGGGCAGGAACGCCAGCTCGGGGAATGCTTCCGCGGTCTTGCGCAGGACGGCTCGTTCCGCGTCGCGGAACACCCGCTGCCACGTCTCCTGTGCGTTGTGCTGATTCGCCCCCGCCAGTTCGATCGCGTGCTTGAGATCGTCGTGGTGAACGTGCAAGAAGGCAAGCGTGGCCCGCTTCTTCTGGATCAGGTTCATCGCCGAAACCGGGCCCGACCGCGGCACCCCCAGACGATGGAACGCGATCTTGCGCATCTCCCAGATCCGGCTCCAGCCGCCGACGTTGATGCGGGCGCGAATCTCGCGAAAGGCCTCGGCGTTCTCGAACCAATCTCGTTCCTCGGGCGACAGGACATCGCCCATGTCGTCGCGTACCGCCTCGAAGATGCCGAGGCACGTCAGCAACTCCAGATACACCCCGACGCGGAGCAGCCACGCCGGATCAGTGAGGTGTCGTTGTTTGGCGACGATGTCGCCGACCAGCGCGCTCGTGTACAGGGCTGCCTTGTCGCCGCCGATCGTCAGAACCGGGAACCACGGATGATAGGCCGGACCTGGATCGGGCTCCCTCGCCGCCGCTGCTTGCCGGGTGGTGTCGGGGACCACGATGCGCTGGATCACCCGGGTGTACAGAGAGCCGAGGTTGGCGACATCGCACACGTCGAGCTGGAGGTGGTCGGTCGCGAACGCAACGCCGTCACGGCTGACACGCAGGCTCACCACGCCACGTCGCAGGAAGCCGTGCTGGAAGCCGCATTGCTCGGCAGGGATGTCATGATTCGGATCGAACGAGAACTGCTGGCGCGCTGTTCGATCCTCGGCCAGCTCGACGTCTCGGTGGTCCCAGCCCGGCAATGCGTCGATGCGGAGAGCGTCGTCGAGATCGGTCGAAGGGTCGACCAAGCGGATGGACACGTCGACGGTCGTGTCTGCGCCAACCACGTCGAACAACACGGAGGCGCGGTTGTGGGTCGCTGCGGCCGTTCGCACCGCCGCACAATCGCTCGAACCGAAACCGGGATGGGTCCGTTCATCGGTCGGGCGCCGACCGGGGAAGAACGGGACGACGCGCAGGGACGTCTCGTCGCCGTTCGGTCCGAGTCTGAGCGATGCGGCCACCTCGGCACAGTACAGCCGACTGCCTGATCGCGAGCCCTCCACGGATCGGCGAAGCGAAGGATGCGCTGGTGTACTCTCCGTCAGTGCGCGTGCACTTCTGCGGGGTTCGAGGCTCCTCTCCAGCCCCCGGAGGCGAGTTCGTCGGCGTCGGCGGCCAGACATCGTGCGTTGCGATCGCGGCAGGCGACGGCCCGCCGACACTGGTGCTCGATGCGGGATCGGGTTTGCGCAACCTGACACGGGCGCTCGACGGTCGGCCGTTCCGCGGAACGATCATTCTCGGCCACCTGCACTGGGATCACGTGATGGGCCTGCCCTTCTTCGCGGCAGGCGACCGGCCCGACGCGTCGGTCGATCTCATGCTGCCCGAACAGGGCCTCGACCCGCTCGACGTGCTCACTCGGCTGATGGGGCCACCTCTCTTCCCGATCACGCCCACGGACCTTCGGGGTGATTGGCGATTCTCGACGTACACCGATGGCGTGTTCGAGGTCGGTCCGTTCACCGTGACGGCGCGCGACATCCCGCACCCGGGCGGGCGAACGATGGGCTTGCGGGTCAGCGATGGTCGCACGTCGATCGCGTACCTGTCGGACCACTCACCGCACGACATCGGTCCGGGTGCCGATGGGCTGGGCGAGGTGCATCCCGCTGCTGTGGATCTGTGCCGTGACGTCGATCTGCTCATCCACGACGCGCAATACACGACAGAAGAGCTCCCGCACCGGTCGTCGTGGGGTCACGCGGCGGCGCCGTACTGCATCACCCTGGCGAAGCACTGTGGCGCCAGGAAAGTGATGCTCTACCATCACGATCCGGCTCGCACCGATGATCAGGTGGAGGCAATTCGCGCCGAGCTGGCGGCATCCAGCAATGTGCGCGTCGAGGTCGCGACAGAGAACCTCACGATCACCCTTTGACCCATGAGGCCGACCGGTGTGGTCGACCGCATCGGTGCTACTTGGTGAAGCTGCTCGTGACGATCGCCGTCGTTCCGTTGGTGTAGGTGATCAGCGCAGCGATCTGGTGCGAGCCGGTGGCCAGGGTCGCGACGTTGAACAGGACGGCCTGACCGTTGGCAGCCGTTCCGTTGAAGTCGAACGGCGTCGCGCCATCGATGGACCGTGGCCCCACCGTCAGGTTGGTCTTGTCCAACCAGAACGCAACGGACTTCACCGACGTCGTCGGCGTCACGAAGATCGCGACCGAGCCGGTGAGCGTGCGGCCACTGAGATCGACCGGGTTGGTGCGAGTCGCAGTTGTGCTCAGCTGCAGTCGCTGGGTCACGGCCGGTGCGGGATTGTTCACGGTGAACGTGACGGTCCGACGCTCGACCGTGCCATTGAGCCGAATCAAGGCCACGGTCAGCGTGTGCGTTCCGTTCAACACGAATCGCGTGTCGAACAGGTTGGCAGTACCGTTCGGCAGCGTGCCCGCCAGGTCGAACGGCGTCAGCAGCTGGGCCGAGTAAGGCAGGCTCGTCATGTTCGAGTCGTCGATGGCGAAGCTCATCAAGAGGACGCGGCTGGTACCGGCCGCCGGCGTGGCGAACACTGCGATGTTGCCCGACACCGTCGCGCCGGCGAGATCAACTGCACCGGAACGGCTGGCGTTGGTGCTGACCGACAACCCGATCTGGACGACGGTCAACGTCGCTGTCGACGTGGCGGACCAGTTGCCGAACGTGTCGAGCGCGCGCACCCCGACGGTGTACACCCCGACGGGCAGGGTGTTGCCGAAGGTGGCCGACGCCGAGCCCGCGCTCAGCACGGCTTGCGTCGCCGACCCGACGCCGGGATCAGCGCCCACGAAGTACTCGACGCGCGAAATGCCCGAGCTGTCGGCGACCGAGGCTGTCAACGTGGTCGTGCCACCCCCAACGATCGACGCCGGTGTGAGCTTCACCGATGTCAACGTCGGCGCCGTGGTGTCCAGCGTGATCTGCGCCGGTGACGATGCGCTCGCCGCGAACGTCGATGGCGTACCGAGGAACTGCGCGGAGACGGTGTAGGTCCCGTCCGGCCACGAACTCATCGGCAACACGGCCCGACCCTGCGGATCGGTCGTCGTCGTGATCTGCTTGCTGATCGGCCCGCTCACGGTGAAGTACACCGTCTGCTGTGGCAGCGGGACGGTCGGTGCTGTTCGGCTCAGGACTGCGGTCACCGTCTTGGCCGCCGAGCTGATGGTCACGGTCGTCGGGACCTTGGTGATGCTGAATGCTCGTTGGGCCGAGGATGGTTGATATGTGGCATCGCCGGCGAATGCGGCCGACAGGGTGTAGTTGCCGACGACATCCTGCAAAGGCAGCGAGGCTGTTGCTCGGCCAGAGCCGTCGATGAGCGCAGTCGCGGACGCGCTGCCGAGCGAGAACGTGACGGTGCTGGCGGGCGGGGCGCCGACCAGCGTCGCGGCCACGGCCACCGTTGTGCCGGAGGCGCCCGACGCTGCGGTCGGGTCGAGCGTGATCGAGGTCGGTACCGCTGCGGGCGGAACCGAAACGCCGACGGGCACGGCCGGCGTGTAGCCGTCGCCGAGGTTGTTGTCGAGACCGACGAGGCCGACGCCGTTCGTGGCCTGGACGATGTAGCGGACTGCGGCGGGAGACTGTCCGTTCGGGAGAGCGAACGTGCCGGTCCACAGCGTCGAATCGACGGCACTCTGGACGAGGTCGACGGACTGCCATTGCCCGTGCAGCGGACCGGACTCTGACGTGAATGTCACCCAGGCCTTCTGGATCCCTGCCGACGGGTCGCCGGTGACGTTCGCGCTCACCGTCACGCTTCCGGCCGGAACGAGGCTGTCGGTGACGCCCGAGATCGATGGCGGCGCCGCCAACGCGGGCGTGTTGCCGCCGTACGTCGTGGTGTTGCTGCTGTAGAACAGTTGCAGACCGAGCTGCGAATACGTGCGCTCGGTGTCGGTCGCCGCCGACGGATCGGATCGATACTGCACCGGTGTCGTGACCAGCCGGGTGCGGCCGTCGGTGCCGTTGCCGTCGAGCGCGCCGAAGTAGTTGACCGTCGCCAGCCGCTGGGGGAAGAAGACGGAGGACCCGAAGCTGGTGTGCACACCGTTCTGTTCCGTCGTCGGAGCGCCGGTCAGCGGCGTGACTCCGGGGGTGTCGCTGTACGTGCCACTCACGAAGCCGACACCGCGCAGGACTTCGCCGGTGCTGCTCGTCACATCGTCGATCTGCTTCGGGAGCGCCGGGAGACTTGGTTGCGACTGGACTCCGTCACGACCCGTGAGCCAATGGAACGACGCGCCGGTCGGGTTTCCGGCGGTGTCGAGAACGGGCTTCGCCGGCGGGGCAGTGAGAACGGGGGAGAGCGCGAGCGGAGCTGTCTTCAGCCCGAGCACCGCACCGGGTGTCCCCGAGGCGACGGGAACCGGCGTCGTTCCGACCCCGGCGACAGGTGCGGTCGTGCGTCCCGCAGGAAGGTTGACGCCCGTCATCGGCAGGCCGTACAACGTCGACTCGATCAGCGCTTTCTGGTCGATGCCGGTCATGGTGGAGATGCCTGCGAGATACGCCTGCTTGGCGTTGACGAGTGCTTGGCCGAGCGCGACGGCACCGCTCCCACTGCGGAGTTGGCCGGCCAGCAGGGTGTACAGCTTGGCGCTGTAGGCGAGGAAGTCGGTGTCGGCGTATTGATAGCCGGTTCCGCCGACGAAGGTGGCCCGTTGCTTGGCCATCTCCTCGGCCCAGTCCAGCCCGAGCGTCAACCCCGGTACGCCGTCGGCGTCGAGGAGGTTGTAGCCCGAGTGGCATCCGGCGCTGATCACCAGAGAGTTGGTGAGGAGGTTCGGATGGGCGTCGAGGTCGGTCGTCGCGATGCTGGTTTGGTAGTCCGCGGCGAGCGCGTTGTTGGCGCTGAAGTGACCGGCCAGGAACACGAGGTCGTGATGCGATCCGAACAGTGCGTTCGAGAGGTCGGTCGATGTCCACGACGTGGTGCGGCTCGGCGTGCCTCGCGTCGTGGTGGTCGACGGGACGCCCTGGTTCGTGATGAGCGCGTCGGACCTTCCGGTACTGCCGAGGCCCGCCGCGAAATCGGCCTGCACCGAGTCGGCCGCGCTGGTGAGGAAGTCGTAGCCGGTGACGAGCGAGGAGGTGGGTGTCGGCAACACGCCGTTGGTGAGGCCGAGATAGGCGTTGACCATGCCGATGATCTCGCTCGGCGTCTCGACGAGTCGACCCACCGCGAGGTCCGGTACGGGGAGGCTCGCGCCATTCACGTCGAGATCCGAGACGGCGCCGTACGCGTCCTGGCCGAGGACTTCGTTGCGTCGCAGACTGGCCTGCGACGCGGTTGTGTCGAGGACTGGCGGGACGTAGTCCGATTCGGGTCCGATGCCGGACGAATCGGCGTAGCGGAAGAATGGAATGACCGAGTCACCGCCGGCGAGCACGACGTACTTCAGCGTGCCGCGGGCGTCGCGATACGAGTTCACAACCGACCGGATCGCTTCCGCAACCAGGTTCTTCGCAAACGGGCAGGCCGCGTTCGCGTCGGCCTGGTTGTTCAAGGCGGTGATCCGCGGGCTGGTGCTCACGTCGACGACCACGCCGCCGGTTCGTCCCGCGAGCTGGTCGAGAGCCGGCCGGAGACCGGTCGTCTGCGTGAGGCGAGAGCCGTCGGTGAGGATCACGGTCTGCGCGGAACCCGGTGTGCCGACGATCGTCGGCAACGAACTGAACGAGTCGAGCGTCACGGTTGCGCACGGCCCACCGGCCGACGTCAGGCCGAGATGGAACGGCGTTGGGGAGAAGGCACCGTTGCGGCCCTGCACCCGCACGTAGAAATCGCCGGTGTTGTTCCACGTCGCGGTGCGGATGGATTCGGGTGCCGAATTGTCGTTGGCCGAGACACCGATGAGGCTGCGAGTCTGTGCGCTGGAGAACGCGTTCAAGAAGGCGTCCGACGGCGAGTAGATCGACGGCGAATAGATCGATGGGCTGTAGATCGATGGTGAGTAGATCGATGGCGAATAGATCGATGGGCTGTAGATCGATGGTGAGTAGATGGACGGCGAATAGATCGATGGGCTGTAGATCGATGGTGAGTAGATGGACGGCGAATAGATCGATGGGCTGTAGATCGATGGTGAGTAGATGGACGGCGAATAGATCGATGGACTGAACGCGTCACCAGCGAACTGGGCACTCAATTTGGTGAGATCCTGCGTTGAGCTCAGCGTCGTGAACGCCTGTCCGATGTCGCGGAACATCGTGAGGTCGAAGTTCTGGGCCAAGTTGCTGAGGTCGACCTGCACCTGACTGTCAGGCTGAACCGGGAACTTGTACCACCGGACCTCGCCCTGTTGAGCCAGCGTCCCGTCGACTCCGGCTGCTGTCAGCGGTGCCGCAGTCGTCCACGACGTGTTGCTGGCAACGGATGCGGGGTCGGTGTACGGCACGAGCGGAGCAACCGTCAGGGTGCCGAAGAAGCTTGGGTTCGAGTCGAAGTCGGAACCGCCGACTTCGAATCCGTAGGTGTCGCCACTCTGCACATCGAACGCATGGGTGCCCGTGTATGCGAAGCCACCCGACGGTGGCGTGCAGCAGTTGACGGGGCCATCGTGGACGAGTGGCACCGTCGTGGTGACCCCGGCGTGGGTGACGAAGGCGTCGAGGTGGACCACGACGCTGTAGTACGCGTGAAATCCGGTGTACGTGTACTGCACGGTGTCGGTGAATGTCCTCGATGCCGTCGTGCTCAGCGTCCAGGTCTCGTCCTGGAACCTCGTGCCGGGGTCGGACACGTTGTTGTCGTCGTCGTGGGGGATGGGCAGGTTGTAGGTCAACTGGGGCGGCGTCACAGATCCGTCCGAGTCGAGCGTGACGTTCCCCGCGCCGCCCGCGGTCCACGTGGTGATCGTTGCCGCGGATGCGACATCGGTCGATCCGACCATGGGCGCCGACACCGCCACCAACAATGCAACGAGCCCCACATGGAACGCTCGAATACATGGACCGCCCGGTCGTCGATTCCGCATGATCTCTCCCTCGAGATTGCTCCTACGGCACGAATATGCGACGCATATGGGTCCGGAGCTGAGGCGAGATTATTCCGGAGGTCGACCCACCTTTTGCATCAGAAATGTTAATTCTGACGCGCGGAGTGACAATCCTCGTGCGCGTGCAGCACTTTCGTGATCACCCAGCCGGGGTCGCACAGCCGCGAACGCGGCCTCGAGCGACATCGCGAGCGCTGGTGGGCGGGGCGCATCGAGGCCGGCTCGGAGTGCGTCTGCGGCCCCGACGAGTTCAGCTGCCTCGACGATCTGGTCGCTGGCGAGCGCCAGCAAGACCATGTCCTCGACCAGGAGGGCGATCGACCACTTGTCGCCGTAGTCCTCGTATGACTGCAGCGCCTGCAGGAACTCGGTGCCGGGCGATCGCAGGCTGGTCGAGGCCGAGGTTCGCGTTGCCGAGGTTGTGATGGCCGACCGCGACGATCCACCGGTCCCCGATCTCCGTGGCAAGCCGCATCGATTCCTCGAACCTGAGCTGCGCAGTCGCGAAGTCGTGCTGGAGCAGGGCGATCATGCCGATGTTGTTGTGTGAGATGCAGATCGCCCACGGATCCCCGATCTCCTCGCGCATCGCCAGCGCCCGCTCGTTCATCGAACGGGCCCCTTCCAGATCACCCTCGCATTCGCTGACGAGGGCGAGGTTGCTGAGCAGGCTGCCGATGCTCGCCCGGTCGCCCAGACGCTCGCGCATCTCGAGGCTTCGCTCGTACGCGCTGCGGGCCGCCTCGTACTGGCCTTGCTGGGATGCGAGCGTTCCTTCGAGGTGCAGGACCAGTCCCAGTCCGGTCTCGTCGTGATCGCGTCCGAAGATGCGGCTGGCCGTGGTCAGCTGATCGCGTGCCTCGTCGAAGCGCCCCTGCTTGCGCAGCGTCTCCGCCAGATCGGCGTGCGCCCGCGCTTGCTCCTTCGCGTCACCGAGACGCGTCGACAACTCGATCGCTTGGCCATACGTCGCCTCCGCATCGGCCCAACCGCCCTGCAGTTCCAACACCTTGCCCAACCGCCGCATGACCGTGGCGCGTTCGGTGTCGGCGAGCAGCGGCATGGCTCGCCTGAAATAGTCGGCAGCGGCATCGTTCGCGTAGCGGGCCTGAGCCGCGATACCGGCTCGCACGGCGTAGTCCTGCTTCTTGGCCCGGTCCTCGCTGAGCCAGAAGTGGTGTGCGAGGAGGTCGAGGTTGCGCTCGATCGCCTGCGGCCCTTCCGATTCGAGGAACTTTCCGACCCGTCCGTGCAGCTGCGCTCGGATCGCGTAGGGCAAACCGTCGTACGCGACGTCACGGGCGACGATGTGACGGAAGAGCCACGACCGATCCTCGACCCGATCGATCCTCAAGATGTCGGCCTGGCGGGCCGCTTCGAACCGCGCTTCGAGATCGTCGACCGAGCCGAGGTCGGGATAGACGCCCTGGACGAACGGCGAGGCGAACGTCGGGCCGATGACACTCGCGACCTTCAGCGCTGTTCGCGGTGCCTCGTCGAGCATGTCGATGCGGCTCTGCACGAGGCGAAACAGGGTGTCGGGAACGTCGAGATGGCGGAACGCTGAAGGGTCGGCCGGATCGACGCCGTGACCGTGGATGAAGTTGATCAACTCTTCGAGGTAGAAAGGATTGCCCTGTGCTCTGCGGAGCACGAAGTCGACGAGTTCTGCCGCCGGGGTGGCCGACTCCCCGAAAAGTTGGGCGACCTTTGCGTGCAACACGCGATCCGCGTCACTCGCGCTGAGCTCGCCGAGATGCAACTCCTGGAACGACGGGATGCTGTCGAGGCCGAGCCCTCCACTCGCTGCGTCGGTCGGCCGGTAAGCCACGAGGAACAGCACCGGAAGCGACGCGCAGGCGCGGACCATCTCCTCGAGGAGGTCGCGCGAGAGCCCGTCGATCCATTGGCAGTCCTCGAGGACGATCGCGATCGGGCCTCCGGCGGAACGAGCCCGTACGACGTCGACGAGCAGTGACTCCAACGACGTCTTGCGCAACTTGGCGTCGAACGTTCGGGTGAGATCGTTGTCGTCGAGACCGAGACCCAGCAACGATGCGAGCAAAGGACTCCGTCGAGCATGGTCGCGTGAGATCGAGCGGAGGCGGCGGGTCAGGTCCCGGATCTGGGCTGCCTCTGTGGCGTCGTCATCGACATCGAGCAGGCGTCTGCAGACATCGCGCCAGGCCAGGTAGCTGGTGGTTCGGCCGAAGCTCTGCGCTTCCCCCCACGCCACCGTGACGTCTGCTGCCGACAGTGTGCGGAACGCCTCGGCGATCAATCGAGACTTGCCGCGTCCGGCCTCGGCAACGATTCCGAGCGCCCGCCCGCTGCCGCCGACCACGTCGTCGAGCGCTTGGGCGAACACCGCCATCTCGGTCTCGCGGCCGATCATCGGCAGGGGATATCGCAGCGCTCTGGTCACCTGGCCGCGCCGAAGTCCGACCACGCTCATGACGTGCACCGGATCGGCCTTGCCTTTGATCGCGAGATCGCCGACGACCTGACATTCGACTCGCTCGGTCAACGAGCGATGGACGTCGTCGGTGATGTAGGCGTGCCCAGACGGCGCCTTCGCCATCAGCCTCGCGGCGAGGTTGACGGCATCGCCGAGACACGTGAACGTCCGCCGCATCGGATGGCCGTAGGTGCCGCTGCGGACGCGACCGTGAGAGATGCCGATCTGCAGGTCGGTCGCGGCTGTCTCGCGCTCGAGCGCGAGCAGTTCGACGGCCGCCGTCGCTGCGCGAGTGGCGTCGTCCTCGTGAGCGTGCGGCGCGCCGAAGACGGCGTACAGATAGGCGCCCTTGTCGCCGAGATTCAGCTGCAGCAGGTTGCCGCCGAGGTCTGACAGCACCCGCTGGGCGCGGCGGACGAAGTGGTCCAGCTTGGTGGCCGCACCCTGATCCTCGTCATAGTCGATGCCGCCGAAGCGCACGAACACGGGGTACGCAGACCGAAGCTCGGAGAGGAACTCGCCACGGTCGGCGACGAGTCGTTCGTAGACGGCCGGCAACAGCCACGGACGAACCAATGACTCACTCAGGGCCGGAGTGGGTGATGCTGGTTCGACATCGAGTTCGACAACGACATCGACCATCAATTCGGCGACCACGCCGACGCCTTCGGCATTGTCGCCGGCGCGGCGTTGCTCGCGAATCACGACGTGTTCACCGATCGCGTCGAGGGCCGAATGGGCCAACACGACCTCGCCCTTCTCCGCCAGTTGCTCGGCTTCGGCCAGCTCGTCGACGATCCGCCCGGCGAGCACGTCGATCAACTGGATCGACGGGTCGCCGACCACGAATCGCCGAGCATCTCCGACGGCGACGGCCACCTTGATCGCGAGGACGATCTCGGTGCCGGCCCGGGTGCGGATCGTTCCCACCGAC
The DNA here is from genome assembly GCA_038227995.1 of Acidimicrobiales bacterium. GTDB lineage: Bacteria > Actinomycetota > Acidimicrobiia > Acidimicrobiales > Ilumatobacteraceae > WLMZ01. The sequence goes on along the minus strand of JBBRPP010000013.1, from coordinate 31,774 downwards.
GACATCGTTCGTTGGATCGCCAGTCCGCACGCTGCGCCGCGGCGGCCGTCGTCTCCGTCGATCCAGCAGGTGATCGCGTCGCCGGCGAAGTAGATGACCTCGCCGCCATACCGGCTGACATCGTCGATGACCGCGTGGAACACCCGATTCAGGTGAGCCGTCAGCTCCTCGGCCGCGCGCTGTGGGCCCAACTCGCGCGCCAACGCCTCGGTCAGCGGTGTGAAGCCTGAGATGTCGGCGAACAGCGCGCTGCCGTTGACGCGGTCGCTCAGCTCACGGCCTTCGCTGAGGGCGCGCCGCCGGTCACCGGCGAGATACGCCTCTGATCGGTCGATGTACGAATCGCTCACAGCCTCGACGTCGACCATCGGCTTTCCCTGTTGTCCCGGTGAATGCTGTTGCACACTAGTTGCCAAAACCCGCCCGAACGGCTCCGTTGCCACGCATGAGGGTCGACAGGCCATGTCTGCCCACTCGACCACGCGGGCCATGCTTCGTGGGGGGATTGTCGGACACGTCGCATTCCTCCTTACGATGGCAGTCGCCGGTTTGTGGGTCGTGTCCCGCAGGCTGCAACACCTGCTGCTGAAATAGCCCGCCCACGCCCTCATGACCGCACCTTTCGACACCGTCATCTTCGACCTCGACGGCACCATCTCCGATTCGGCCCCGGGCATTCTCGCGTCGCTCGACCACGCGTTCCGGGTCACCGGGTTCACCCCGCCCGAGGATCTGGTCCGGTTCATCGGTCCGCCGTTCGAGACGATGTTCCGGTCCGAGGGCTTCTCGCCGGACGAGACGGCGCTCTTGATCGAGACGTATCGCGAGCACTACTGGGAGATCGGCGCCTTCGGCAACACCGTCTATCCGGGCGTGGAAGAGGTCCTCGACGGCCTGGCCGCGCAGGGCTTGCGGCTGGCGATCGCGACGTCGAAACCCGAGGACACGGCGATGCGAATCCTGAACCATTTCCGGTACGTCGAACGGTTCGAGGTGATCGGTGGGGCGACGTTCGATGCCAGCCGGAACACCAAGAGCGCCGTTCTCGACTACACGTTGCGCCGGCTGGGCGAGTGCCGCCCGCTGATGGTCGGCGATCGCTACCACGACGTGGAAGGCGCAGCCGAGCACGACATCGACTGCGTCGGCGTGCGCTGGGGTTATTCGTCGCCGGGCGAGCTCGAACGCGCCGGTGCGCGGTGGATCATCGAAGAACCCGCGCAGCTGTTCGACATCGTCCACGGTCAGATGTTGCTGTGACCCTCATCTCCACTGCGGGCGTTGAAACCGAGGCGCTGCGGCGCCGAACGTTCGCGATCATCAGCCACCCCGACGCCGGCAAGACGACACTCACCGAGAAGTTCTTGCTCTACGCGGGAGCCGTGGTCGAGGCGGGCTCGGTCAAGGCCAAGGGCCAGAACCGCAGCGCGACCAGCGACTGGATGGAGCTCGAACAGAAGCGCGGCATCTCGATCACCTCGGCCGTGATGCAGTTCGACTACCGCGACTGCGTCATCAACCTGCTCGACACGCCCGGTCACCGCGACTTCAGCGAGGACACGTATCGCGTGCTCGCCGCCGTCGATGCGGTCGTGATGGTGCTCGACTCGGCCAAGGGCATCGAACCGCAGACGCTGAAGCTGTTCGAGGTGTGCCGGGCGCGCAACCTGCCGGTGCTGACGTTCCTCAACAAGTTCGACCGGCCCGGACTCGATCCACTGGAACTGCTCGACGAGATCGAGACCAAGATCAACCTCCGCCCGACGCCGGTCACGTGGCCGGTGGGTGACGCCAACGATTTCCACGGTGTGATCGATCGTCAACGCAAGGTGTTCGTGCGCTTCACCCGCACGGCGCGCGGCAGCACGATCGCACCCGAGCAGGAGATGTCGTTCGAGCAGGCGGCTGCCGAAGAAGGCGTGTTGTGGACCAGGGCGATGGACGGGTGCGGCTTGCTCGACGCAGTCGGTGCGGACCTCGACATCGAATCGTTCCTGGCCGGTGAATCAACCCCGGTGTTCGTGGGCTCGGCGCTCACCGACTTCGGCGTGCGCGCGCTGCTCGACGCCATCGTCGATCTCATTCCCGCCCCACCGCCGCGGCTCGACGTCGATCGAGCCCCGCGCCGTGTCGATGCACCCTGTTCGGCGTTCGTGTTCAAGGTCCAGGCGAACATGGATCGGTCGCACCGCGATCGCATCGCGTTCGTCCGCATCTGCAGCGGAAAGTTCGAGCGCGGGATGACGATGACCGTGTCGCGTACCGGCAAACCGTTCGCGACCAAGTACGCATCGACGGTGTTCGGCGCCGAGCGCAGCACGGTCGAGGAAGCGTTCCCCGGCGACGTCGTCGGCCTCGTCAACGCGAACGGGCTGGCGCTCGGCGACACGCTGTACGAAGACGAGCCGGTGACCTTCCCCGGCATCCCGCGCTTCGCCCCAGAGCTGTTCACCAATGCGCGGCCGAAGGACACCAACCGGGTCAAGCAGTTCCGCCGCGGCATCGAGGTGCTCGAAGAGGAGGGTGTCGTGCAGGTGCTGCGCGACCCCGACATGGGCGACTCGGCACTCGTGCTTGCCGCAGTCGGCCAGCTGCAGTTCGAGGTGTTCGCGCATCGGCTGGAGAGCGAGTTCAACGCGCCGGTCGAGATGACAGGCTCGCCGTATCAGGCGATCCGCGGCACCGACGCCAAGAGCGCCGATCGCCTGCGCCAGATCGGCGGCATCCGCATCCTCAACCGCGCCGACGGCTCGATGGTTGCGTTGTTCGAGAACATCTACCGCCTGCAGCGATTGCTGGGTGACGAGCCCGAGCTGACGCTGCGATCACTCAGCGTCGACTGACGTCCCTGCAACAGGTCTGCGGGTCTGACCTGCGGTTTGCGTCACGACAGAGACCAGAGCCTGGTCTACGTCGTGACACAAACCTGGGTGAGAGCGAAGTCGCCACTCGTCGACAGGGCGCCGGTCGCGTCGATCGCGATGGCCCGGTAGCCGTCGAACCGGGTGATCCAGTCGAGCCCCTTCGACCCCATCGCGAATGCTGCGGTCGCGAACGCATCTGCCCACGCCAGGCTGGGCCCGAGAACCGTCAGCGACACGATCGGTGACGTCGCCGAGTCGACGGTGAGGCTGGTGGCGTCGGTGGCGTCGGTGGCGTCGGCGGACATGCGGATGTGCTGTCCACGCTCGCTGGTGCCGGATGTCGCGACTGCACCGCCGGTGATCTCCACCGAACAAGCGGCGGCGCCGGTGCACAACGGGTCGGCGATGGCGATGTTCCATCGCCGGCCGGGAGCGTGCTCTCCGTGCACGACGAGGTCGCCGCCGACCGAGAACATGAAGTTCGTGATGCCACGACCGGCAAGGATCGCGGCGGCCTTCTCGGCAGCCCACCCTTTGACGAAGCCGGCAGGGTCGAGACTGCCGTCCGGTCGCCGGCAGTCGAACGCGCCATCGCTGGCGTGCTCCAACCACGTGCACGAATCGAGGACCTCGATCACCTCACGAGGTGCGTCGAGCAGGTCGAGCTCACCGCGATTGATGCGGCTCACGACACTGGTCGAACGGAAGGTGCTGAACATCGCCTCCAGCCGTTCGAGCTCGGCCAGCGCGGCGTCGATTGCGGCCGTCGTCGCGGGCTCGTCGACCACGGCGTGAACATGGATGCTGGCCACTGTTCCCATGACCTGGGCGGCGCGGCGGACGACCAACCCGCCACCCGTCATGACCGACGTGCTGGACGCAATGGACGCAATCGACGCAATGGACATCGGGTCAGCCCCCGTTGAGGATCGCCTGCAGCGATTGTTGGTAGCCGTCCGATGTGATGGTGGCTCCGGAGACCCCTTGGAAGTTGGCGTTCCCGGCGGCCACCGCGCTCTCGTTGAGGATGGGCACCGCCACCTGGTTGATGCGCAACGAGCGACTCCGGTCGTGGGGCGTCTGGATCGCGTCGGCCTTGCAGATCGTGCCGTCGGCGCGGCGCACGACCTCGACCTGCACCGGTCCCCAACGCGTGTCCTCGACCGGACCGTCCACCGGGGCCGCCGTGCACGCGCCCGCTGCCCCGCCGACCGGGGCCGGCGACGTTGGCGGTCCCTGGGTCGGCGGAGGAGCGGCGCCCGGGTCAACCGGTCCGGCGGGCGGCTGGGTGACGACAGGAGGTGGCGCCGTCACCACAGTCGGCCCGCCGGCCAGCGGGGAAGACCCCGCCGGTGGGTTGATGGCTGTGAGCTGTGCGGGGCTGTCGAGCGCGGAGACGAGCGCTGCCGATGCTCCGGCGATCGCGACTGCGGGCCAAGCCCGACGGAGCAAGGATGCTTTGGGACGATCAGCCACGGTTACCACCACACCATTTCGAAATGAACGTGCTCCGCAGGAACTCCTGCGGCCTTGAGCCCGTGCCGTGCTGCGTGCACCAGCGAGTCGGGACCGCACACGAAGACAGTGCGCTCACGCAGATCGGGCACGGTGCGCAACAGCGATTCCGCGCCGAACGGATCCTTGACGGCCAGCGAGATGGACGGCCCGACCAGGGTCAGCACCTCGCCGCGCACTCGGCGGGCCAGGTCCTGCATCTCGTCGAGGTGGACGAGATCGTCGTGACTGCGAGCCCGGTAGAGCACGATGGGTTCTTGCTCGGGGGTGAGTTGCTCGAGCATCGCCCGCGCCGGGGCAACACCGACGCCGCCGACGATGCACAACACCTTGCGGCCGACGGCGACGTCCGGGGTCGCAACGCCGAACGGCCCTTCCACGGCGATTCGTGTACCCACCGGGAGCCCAAGGATTTCGCCGCTGGCGTCGCCGCGGTCCTTGATCGTGAACCGCAAGCCTTTGTTGGTGGGGGCGGCAGAGAGCGAGAACGGATGACTCTGCCACCACAGACCCTTGCGCAGGGGGCGCAGCATGCAGAACTGACCGGAATGAGCTTCGACTTCGCGCAGCGTCGGGCTGGTGAGGGTGACGGCAGCGATGCCCTTGCCCAATGGCTTGATCGATTGGACCTTCATCGGATGGATCATCGACTTGACGACTCGACCCCAACGACCGGACAGCACTGCGACGAGCACGCCGACATGAACCAGGATCCAGGCCCACCGGTCGACGGCAGAGTCGGAGAAGTCCTTGCCGAGAACGATCTCGTGCGAGAACGAGATCGCGAATCCGACATAGGCCAGGAGATGCACGAAGTACCACGTCTCGAAGGACATCTGGCGGCGGATCGACTTGAGTGACGTGATGGTGACCACGAAGATGAGCACGCTGCCGACCGTGGCCATGGCCATGTACGGCTGGCGCCCCGTGTAGTCGCGGATCGCGTTCCAGATCGTTCCGCCATTGGCCGAGTCCGCGACGACACCCGCGGCGATGTGGATGCCGAGCAGGATCGCCATCGACTCGCCGAGGTAGCGGTGCCACACGAACATCCGATCCAGCCCGACGTGACGCTCGATCGTCCGTGGTCGGGCGATCAACACCAGACCGAGCAGTCCTGCGCCAGAGCACAACAGTCCGCTCAGTTGCGTGATCGACGACCACGTGTCGAACCAGCTCGCGCCGAGCGCGTTCACCCCACCGTGGCGGGACCAGACGAACACCAGCGCGGCGACGAAGAGCAGCACGATCGTGCCGATCTCCGAGCCGCGCAGCGCGGGAGGGCGCGGGGGAGCAAGCGCATACACCGGGGCTTTGCCACGACCTCGGTCGCGCGTCATCACGTTCACTGACGACATCAGAGCGTTCAGGCGTAAGAGGACCGTGAGAACGATGTAAACGCGAGCGTAGAGTTCGTCAGACCAGCAGCAGGTGGCGCATCGCGACGCCGGTGTAGATGGCCATCCCGTCGACCATCGCGTTCTCGTCGAACATCACGCGGTTGCTGTGGTTCGGTGCCGCTGTGGCCAGATTTCGCCCGGGGTCGGTGCCGCCCAGGAACATCATCGCCCCCGGGACAGCTTCCAGGACGTAGCTGAAGTCTTCGGCGCCCATCACCGGGTGCGGCATCTGGCGGACGTTGTCGGCGCCGATGATCTCACCGGCGACATCGGTTGCGAACGTCGAGAACCCGTTGTGGTTCGACGTCACGCCGTAGCCGAGCGTGATGGTGACCGTCACCGACGCATCGTGCGCCGACGCCACGCCTTCGGCCACGCGTTGGATGTTCGCGTGCACCTTCGACCGCGTGGCCGCGCTGACCGCGCGGATCGTGCCTTCGATCTGCGCGTTCTCGGGGATCACGTTGTTGGTCGTGCCGGCGGTGATGCGCCCGACCGTGATGATCGTCGGATCGAAGACGTCGATGCTGCGCGTCACCATCATCTGCATCGCGGTGACGATCTCGCACGCGATCGGGATCGGATCCAGACCGCGATGGGGTTCGCTGGCGTGCCCGCCGCGGCCGTGCACGGTGATGAGCAGGTGATCGCTGGACGCCATGATCGAGCCGGACCGGATGCTGGTCATTCCGGCCGGCATCGAGGATGTGATGTGCAATGCGAACGCGCCGGTGACCGGTGATGGCGTGCCGTCGCTGAGCGGGGCGACATCGAGCAAGCCCTCGTCGAGCATGTAGCGCGCGCCGTGGTGTCCCTCCTCGCCCGGCTGGAACATGAACAGCACCCGCCCGGCCAACTCGCTGCGATGCGCGGTGAGCATCCGCGCCGCGCCGACCAACATCGCGACGTGTGTGTCGTGGCCGCAGGCGTGCATCGTGCCGGCGACGTTCGACGCGAAGTCGAGGTCCGTGTCCTCGGGCATCGGCAACGCGTCCATGTCACCGCGCAGCAGGATCGTCGGGCCGGGCTTGTCGCCGGTGAGGATCGCACCGATTCCTGATGTGGCCTCGTGCAGGGTGATGTCGAGCGGCAGGCCCTCGAGTTCGCTGAGGACGGCATCTCGCGTGATCGGCAGGTGGTTGCCGGTCTCCGGCCACTGGTGCAACCGCCGTCGCAGATCGACCGCACTGCTGAGGTGATCGTGGGCTTCGTCGCGCAGCGTCGAGATCGTCATGACGGCATGCTAATGAAGCGTGGCGGGCGGCGCGCCGCGACGACCGGGACCTACGATCACCGTCGTGGCTGCACAACCGGGGGACGAATTGGTGGACATCGTCGACGAGAACGATGTCGTCGTTCGCGTGGTGCCGCGGCGGGAGATGCGACGTGATCGCCTGCGCCATCGAGCCGTCTTCATTGCCGTGCAGAGCACCGACGGTCGGCTGCTTGTCCACCAGCGCAGCTTCGACAAGGACGTGAGTCCCGGCGCGTGGGACATCGCAGTCGGCGGCGTGGTCGGCAGCGGCGAGTCGTATGACGATGCGGCCGTGCGCGAGATGGCGGAAGAGATCGGCATCGCCGGCGTGGCTCTGACTCCGATCGGTGGCGGCGCGTACGTCGACGAGTCGTTCGAGTTGATCGGGCGTTGCTACCACGTCGTGCACGACGGCCCGTTCACGTTCGCGGACGGCGAAGTGCTGCAGGCGAAGTGGGTCGACCGAGCAGGCCTCGACACGCTGCTCGCCACCGAGGACGTGATCAGCGACAGCGTGGCGTTGTTGCTCCATCGACTCGACGTCACGTGAACCACGCCCGATTCGCCGCGTGTTGAAAACGTCCTGACGCCAGGAAAGGGTTGACAATACATACTCAGTATGGCCATACTGAGTATGTATGGCAGTTCGTGAAGGTCTCCTCTCCCTCCTCCGTGAAGGTCCGCGTCACGGGTATCAGCTCAAGACCGATTTCGAGGCCGCCACCGGTGGCGTGTGGCCGCTGAACGTCGGCCAGGTGTACACCACGCTCGAACGGTTGGAGCGCGACGGATTGGTCGGCGTCGTCGATTCCGACGGGCAGAAGATCTACTCGATCACGCCCGGCGGGACGCAAGCATTGGGCGAGTGGTGGCAGGCGGTGCCGATCGATGATCCACCGCCACGCGACGAACTGATGCTCAAGGTGCTGATGGCCATCGCCAAGTCCACGCAGGACGCAACGGGTGATCATGCACTGGCCGTCATCACCCGTCAGCGCACGATGTTGTTGACGATGTTGCAGGCCAAGCGTCGCGAACGAGCGACGCAGGACACCACCGTTGCCGCGACGCTCGTCACTGATGCATTGGTGGTGCGGGCCGAAGCCGATCTGCGTTGGCTCGATCTCTGTGAAGCACACCTCGGCGCGCAGCACGCCGTGACCAAACGAAAGGCACGCTCATGAGCGATTCGGTGTTGGAGTTCATCGATGTGGTGAAGACATTCGGTCGCGGGTCCAGCGAGGTTCATGCGGTCAACGGGGTCGACCTCGATGTCGCCGTCGGTGAGTTCGTTGCGATCATGGGACCCAGCGGCTGCGGCAAGAGCACGATGCTGCATCTTGCCGGCGGCCTGGAAGACGCAAACTCCGGACGCGTGCGAGTCCTCGGCCGCGACGTCGGTGATCTCGACCTCACCCGCCGTGCGGCGCTGCGCCGCACCGATGTCGGATATGTGTTCCAACGACTCAACCTGCTGCCGTCGCTCACGGCGTTGGAGAATGTGGCGCTGCCGTTGGAGTTGGAGGGAGTGGGCGGTCGTGAGGCGGCGCGTCGATCGGTCGAGGCGCTGGCCGCGGTCGGACTCACCGAGCAACTCAAGCGTTACCCCGACGACTTCTCCGGCGGCCAGCAGCAGCGGATCGCGATCGCGCGTGCCATCGTCAGCGAACGCAAGCTGATCCTGGCCGATGAACCGACGGGTGCGCTCGACACGATGACGAGTGACAGCGTGATCGCACTGCTCGCCTCGTTGCCGCAACAATTCGGGACGGCCGTCGTGTTGGTCACGCACGAGCCGCGCTTCGCCAGCTGGGCCGACAGGGTGGTGTTCATGCGCGACGGTGAGATCGTCGATCAGACGGCGCCGGCGACCTCGACGATCGGTGCACTCGCGTGACGATGTTGGACGACCGGCCCGACATCGCCGATGCTTCGGCGCCGCTGATGGCAGCGGTGACCGTGAAGCGCGGGATGGGCAGTTGGCGTCTCGCGTCGCGCCTGGCACGCCGCGAAGTTCGTCACCGATGGGTGCGATCACTAATCGTCGTGCTCCTGATCGCGGTGCCGGTTGCCGGGATGGCAATCGCAGACATGGGACACCGCGCCGATCTTGCGCCGTACTCGAACCAGTCGTCGTTCGGAACGGCGGTTGCAGCGCTGTACTTCCAGCAGCAGCCGTCGCCGGCCGTCGTCGATCAAGACTTCCGCGAACTCGTCGCGCCGGCGCTGCCGGCGGGCACGATTGTACTGTGGACGCGCAATGCGAACGTCCCGCTGCGCCTGGTCGGCAGCACGGCAGTGGTCTTTGCCGACGTGAGCGATGTCGATCTTCGTGGTCCGCTCGCCCAAGGCATGGTCTCCCGATTCGCGGGTCGTGTCCCCGGCGCTGCCGGTGAGGTGTGGCTGAGTCGACGAGTGGCGCGCAGCCTCGGGGTCGGTGTCGGAGACTCCTTCACGCTGGTCCATCCGAGCCAGACGTTCAAGGTCGTCGGTGTCGGTCAGGTCGAAGGACCGAACGGAGAAGTCGTCGAGATCGACGCGCCAGGCTTCGACTTCTCCGCGCTGCGCCCGGGGATCACGAATCAGACAGTCCTGCTCGGCGGGCCGGCATGGAAGGACCATCCGGTTGAGAGCGCGAATGCGGTGCGCGCCGCAACGGGGCTCGCAGCGACGTTCGACGGAACCGAAGCCGCCGGAGCGCCGGCGATCGCCCAACTCCTTCAGCCCTTCACGTCACATCCGGGCGACGGCGCGTTCGCGCTCGCCCGCGGGTGGGTGTACGGCACGCTGGCGATGGCCGTGCTCGGCGTGATCGTGGCCGCCGCGTTCGCGGTGAGCGGTCGCCGCCAACTCGTGACCGTCGGCCAACTGAGCGCGCAGGGTGCGAGCGCGCCGACGATCCGCCGATTCCTCGGGTTGCAGGGCAGTGTGAGCGGCGTCGGGGGAGCCGTCATCGGGGTGATCGCCGGTCGAGTCATCTGGCTTGCGGTGACCAGCGACACGGCCCACGGTCGTGATGCGGCGATCAGCGTTCGCGATCTCGCAGTCATCGCCGGGACAGCGATCGTCGTGGCCACTGCGGCAGCGTTGGTGCCGGCGCGTTCGCTGACGCGAGTGTCGGTGCTGACCGCGCTCGGCGGACGCCGACCGGTCGGCGCGGTTCCTCGGTGGATGATCCCGCTCGGGGTCCTGTTGTCGGCCGGCGGGCTGGGCGCCGTGCTGCTCGTCGCTGCAAGTGCAGGGCGCTTCAACACCGGGCCGAGTTCGGCACTGGTCGGCGCGCTCGGCACCGGAGCCGGGGTGGCAGGGTTGTGCTGTCTGAGCCCGCTGATCGTCGAATGGGCCGCCCGCCTCGCAGCGCGCCGTCCGGGCACGGCTCGCCTCGCGGCGAGAAGTCTCGTCCGCCACCGGTCTCGTTCGTCGGCCCTGCTCGCCGCGATCATCGCGATCGGCGCAGCGGGGGTCGCTCTCGGTTCGCTCGGCGAGAGCGCCGTGGCGAGATCCAACCGAGCCGTTCCGAGCCTGCCCACGAACGTCGTCGAAGCGATGTCGTATCCGGTCGTGCCGACCATGCCCGGCGCGGCGACTGTGCCGGTCGGGAACATCAGCCCCTCCACCGACCCACTGCTCGCCGATCCCGACATCGAGCGCCACATCACCGACGTAGTCGGTGCGGTTGCGTGGATCCGCACCGAGCAGGCGGTGGACGCCGATACCGCCCTGTATCTCGCGGCGATGCTCGGTAACGGCAACGGAAACGACCCGTCCGGGCAGGGCGGCGTGGCCGGCGCGGCCCGCGCATCCACCGTCACCGGCCTGCCGGTGAAGCAGCCGTTCCGTGTCAGTGACTCCGCGTCAGCGCGAGTGCTCGGCTACTCAGCGTTTGTCGCCTCCGACCAGTTGCTCGATCTGCTTCGCATCGATGCGGGTGGCCGGGCAGCGTTGCAGCAGCGCGGCGCGGTCTTCTTCGACAGCCGGAACAGCTGGGTCACGGATCCGAGCACGGGACGTGAGACGCCGATGAAGCCGGTCATCGAGACGTCGGATCCGACCACGAACATCGCGATTCCTGACATCGTGCAGCGCGTCCACGTGTTCGATCAAGACTTCCTGGTCCTCACCAGGTCCACCGCGCAGCAGCTCGGTCTGCAGATCGTTCGGGGCCCGCTGTTCGCCGTCACTGCACAGGCCATCACGTCGACCCAACGCGAAGCGTTGACCAGCAACGACGTCTACACCCGTTCGGCCGAAGCGGCCACGTACCTCGCGCTGCCGCTGCCGGACCACTCCCTGTCGGTCAATGCGACCGCCCGGCACGGAGACAAGGGGCTGCTGTATCGCTCGCTGATCACGGTGTCGGCGTTGGCGCTCGTGCTGCTCGTCGTCGCCTTCGGACTGGCATTGTTCGCTGCCGAGGGCCGCGACGAACAGCGCATGCTGAGCACCATCGGCGCCTCGCCGCAGGCGCTGACGCGGATGACTGCGTGGCGTTCATTGATCCTCACCCTGACCGGCACGATCCTTGCGGTGCCGATCGGCTACGGCGTTGTCGCCTTGATCGCACGTGTGAGCAATGCAGCGGACTATGACAGCGCGCCGTTCCCGTGGATCGTGGCTGGTGCGATCGCGATCGGCATTCCGCTGGTCGTCACCGGGGCCGGCTATGCCGTCAGCTCGCTCGGCCATCGTCGGCGTCGGCACGGCTTGTTCGTCGACGGCGACTGAACGCGACGCATAGATTTGCGTCATGGAGCTCGCGTGCCGATCGTTCTGACCGATGCCCAGATCGAAGCATTCCATCGAGACGGTTTCGTCGCGCCGGTCAGGGCGATGTCGGCCGAGCGAGCGCTGCACTATCGCCAGGCGCTGGAAGCGTTCGAGGCCGACCATCCAGCTGATCGGATCAAGCTCGACCAGAAGGGCCACATGATCTGCCCCTGGATCGACGAGATGATCCGCGAGCCGGGGTTGCTCGACGCGACCGAGGATCTGCTGGGGCCGAACTTGCTCTGCTGGGGCACATCGTTGCGGGCCAAGGCGCCCGACGGCAAGACGTTCGCGGGTTGGCACCAGGACACGGCCTACGCCGACGTCAAGCCGATCGTGCTCATCGTCGCGCTTGCTTTGTCTCCCTGTCGGGCTGTCAACGGCTGCATTCGCGGCATCCCCGGATCACACCTCGGGCCACTGCTGCCGCACACCGAGGCGTTCGGCACCGACAGCCTGCTGTCGCGAGAGCAGTACATCGGCGTCCCTGTCGATGAAGCCAGCGCGGTCGACTTCGAACTCGACGCCGGCGAGATTGCATTGTTCAACAACGCGATCTGCCACTCGTCGAACGCCAACTTCGGCGATGACCGGCGCATCATCTTCCTCGTCGAGATGGTGCCGACACATGCATACCAACACGAACCGCGCGAGTCGGCGACGCTCGTGCGCGGTGTCGACGAACACGGCAACTTCGACGTCGACCCTCGGCCGGTGACCGAACTCGGCGCGGCAGAGGTCGAGGCCTGGGAACGAGCGGTCGCGATCCAGGCCAGCGTTCTGTTCCGCGGTGCAGCGCGCCCGCCGCGGGCACTGAACGGGATGATCAGCGGCGCCGCACCCACTGGCGTCTGAGGCCGGGCCGCTGCCGAACGGTCAGATGACCGCCGTGTGAACCGCGACGCGGACCCCTTCGTTCGCGATCGTGTGCACCAGCACGCGACCGGGATGTGCGGCACGATCGAGTTCCGCTGCCATCGCTGCGCACCTCGGGGCATCGGGACTGCCGAGGATCGTGATCGTCCCGCCGTCGCCTCCGGCGCCGTTGACCTTCCAACCGACAGCACCGTGCTGTGACGCGATGTCGATCAACGTGTCGGACATCGCGCTGATCAGCAGCGGGTCGATCGACCGCATCGCCTCGGTGGACGCGGTCATCGCGGCGCCGTAGCCGTCGAGGTTGCCGGCGGAGAGGGCCGCGAACGCATCATCGGCGGCACGTCGCATCGCACCGTACGGCGACGACGGTCCGACATCGCCCAGATGCGAGATGACCGTCTTGTGCATTTCGGACGACGTGTGCGGGTGACCGAGGTAGACGGTCACGAGTCGTTGTTGCAGTTGGTCCACGACGACATCGGAGACATCGACCGAACAGCGCGACACCGAGGGGTAGTCCACCTCGAGATGACCGATGCCGCCGAACGCGGCCGCCCACTGGTCCTGCACCCCGGTCTCCCATCCCAATCCGGTCTCGATCGCGTGGGCATGAGCGGCGAGCGCTGCCGGCTCGACGAATTCGTCTCGCGCCGCGCGCAGGACGGCCAGCAGGGCGACCACCACGGCAGCGGATGTCCCCAGCCCGCTGCCGGGCGGAACCTGTGCGGCGACGACGAGTTCGATCGACGCCGCCGGGGGGACCTCGGCGATCACCGCTTCGAGCAGCGGGTGGACACCCGGACGATCGCCGGGCGCGAATGAATAGTCGTCGACCCCTGCACGCAGCCGAACCATGATCGGATCAGCTGTCGCAGTGCCGTCACCGCCTGTCCAGTGCAGGACCACTTGCGCTCCCGGCTCGACGGCGATGTGGCAGACCCGGCCACTCTGCGCGTACCAGGTGTCGGTCCAGCCACCGATGTCGACGATGCGCACGGGCGCGGACGCGACGAGGGATTCGGGCGAGCGCATCGTGCCATTGTGGCGCCACGACGACACGCAGAACACATCCGGCAGCGATCGCGCCGTCGTCCGTCCCGCGTTTTCCACTTCGGCCGGTTCGAAGCACTCAGCCGACCGTCACGCACCGGCGCACTCCGCGCCGCAGCGTGCTGGAGGAGATGCATCATGGCCATGTACGGCGCCAACCCCGAGCAGTTGACCACCCTCGGGACCACGCTCAAGCAGCAGGTCCCGCCGATCGACACGTTGGTCCGGACCGTCACGTCGGTCCTCGCCGGCACGATGTGGGAGGGGCCTGCAAGCCAGCGGTTCGAGGAGGACTGGAACAGCACCTTCCGCACGGCGCTGGAACGCCTCAAGACCGCGTTCGAGAGTGCCGGCAACGACTGTGTGATGCGTGCCCAGGATCTCGAACGTGTCATGGGTTCGACACGCTGATTCGCGGCGTAGATTCGAGGGGTGCTGCTCCTCGAGTTCACCGTCGAACCCTTCGTGGAAGGTCATCCCGGTCCGCACGTCACCGCTGCGGTCGAGGCTGTCCAGGGTGCCGGCGGCTCGGTCGAGTTCGGTCCGTTCGGATCCACCTGCACCGCACCGTCGGACACGATGCCGGTGGTCATCGCCGAACTCGTTCGGGCCGCCTTCGCCAACGGTGCGTCGCACGTCACGATGCACGTCGCCCGGCCCGATGACGCAGACCTGGCCGCCGGCGGGTCACACTGATGCTGCCTCGCCACCCACTGGTGCTCGCCATCCGACCTGTCGCCGAGGCGCTGGGCGCCACGGTGATGCCGGTCAGCGAGCGCGAACCCAGTGACATCCCCCTGATGTGGGAGGGAACCGTGATCGCGGTCGTCCGTCCCGCTCCCTTGCACGGAGCCCTTGATCGCCTGATCGAATCTGTCGAGCGTGAGTTCGGCACACGCCTGGCCGATCTCAGCCGTGAAGACAAGCAGCGGGCCATCCGCATCCTCGACGAGCGCGGAGCGTTCACGTTGCGCCGGGCGGTCGAAGACGTCAGCACCTACATGGGCGTCTCCCGCATCACCGTCTACAACTACCTCAACGCGATCCATCGCTGAGCCCGGGGCGTTGCACGATGACCGCGGAATCACCGACCACCCGGACGTTCGATGTCGTCGCGTTCGACGCTGACGACACCCTGTGGCACAGCGAGGACAGCTTCCACGAGGCCGAGCAGACCTTCGTCCGGTTGCTCGCACCGTACGCAGATGAAGGCGTCGACGTGAAGGCTGCGTTGACCGCTGTCGAGCGCAAGAACCTCCACGTGTTCGGCTACGGCGTGAAGGCGTTCGGCCTGTCGATGGTCGAGGCCGCGACGTCGCTGGGTGCCGACCGCACGCCTCCGTCGCTGTTCGGCGAGTTGATCGAGATGACGCGGGCGATGCTTCTGGCACCGGTTCGGCTCCTGCCCGGCGTCGCTGCCGTGCTCGAAGGCGTTGCCGCTGATCACCGGATCGTGCTGATCACGAAGGGCGACCTGATCCATCAGACGACGAAGGTCGACACGAGCGGTCTCGCCCATCACTTCGAACGGATCGACATCGTGACCGAGAAGGACATCGAGACGTATCAGCGGATCATCGCCGAGCTCGGCATCGAGCCCGACCGGTTCTGCATGGTCGGCAACTCGGTGCGCAGCGACATCCTGCCGGTGCTCTCACTCGGTGGCGGCGCGGTGCACGTTCCGTATCCGTTGCTGTGGGATCTCGAGCACGCGCCCGATGATCACGGCCACTCGTTCGCCGAGCTGGAGTCGCTGGATCAGCTGCCGGAGTGGCTCATGGGGTCCACCACTGCTCGAGGCGGGTGACCTTGCCGCCCTTCACGGTGAGCAGGTAACCGAACGCGCTGTACAGGTAACCGTCGGGGGCGCCGGCCGACGGTGTGTCGCCTTGGATCAGCTTGTACAACTCGGCACCGCTGACGCGGTAGCTGTCCTGCGTGGCCGCATCGGCGATGGTGATGTACTGGTTTGTGAGTGCGATCTGGCGGACTGTGGTCGGGTTGGTCTCGACGCCGTAGTCGTCGCTGCACGCGTCGGGGTCGTCGCTGCCGAAGTGCGCGGTGCAGGCATTGCCGCGGAACAGTTGGACGATCTCGAACACCACCGCACCGGCGGCCGGCGGTGGGTCGCCGCTCTCGCCGACCGTCGCGTAGTAGACGCCATCGGGCAATGAGTTGTCAGCCGGGACCTTTGCCGTCTGGGCGGGCATCGTCGGTACTGCAGCCGTCGCGTATTCGCCGGCCGCCGGGGTGCTGCCGACGTCGCTACTGGGCGGTGCCGAGGTGGAGGCGGACGCCGACGTCGTCGAGGTGACGGCAACCGTCGTCTTGGTGGTGGCTGTGGTGGTCGTGGTCAGCTTCGTCTTGGACGTGGTGGCCGGTGCGACGACGCTGGTCGCGACGGCGGGGACGTCCGCCGTCGCCACCGGTGCGACGGTGACCGATGGCGCCGCGGTGGGAAGTGTGGTCGTCGACAGCGGCGCGGCAGGGACCGAGGTCGCGACCGTCGACGGCGTTGGGGTGGTGCCCTTCTTGTCGTCGGAGCACGCTGAGATCAGCAGTGCCGTCGAGCAGATCAGGGCGGCAACGGTCTTCACGACGCCAATATAGGGCGGGGGTGTCACAGCGCCGGTTCACAACCGGCGCAGGCGCACGTCCGTCACCCGGTGATCAGGGCCCTTGAGCAGCACCAATGACGCCCGGTTCTTCGTCGGCTCGATGTTCTCACGGAGGTTGCGACCGTTGATCTCGCGCCAGATGAACTGCGCCGTACCGATCGCTTCCTCGGTGCTGAGATGGGCGTAGTGGCGGAAGAAGCTGTTCGGATCCTGGAACACCGTCGCGCACAGGGCCAGGAAACGGTCGACGTACCACGTCTCGATGTTGGACTCGTCGGCGTCGATGTAGATGCTGAAGTCGAAGTAGTCGCTGACGAACTCGTTCGACTCGCTGCCGACCTGCAGCACGTTGAGCCCTTCGACGATGAGGATGTCGGGCTGGTGCACGACGGCGTGCTCACCCTCGACGATGTCGTAGACGATGTGGCTGTAGATCGGCGCAGTCACCTCGTGTGCGCCGCTCTTGATCTCGCGCAGGAACTCGAGCAGGCGCTTGGTGTCGTAGCTCTCGGGGAACCCCTTGCGGTTCATGATCTCGCGCTCTTCGAGGACCCGGTTCGGGTACAGGAAGCCGTCGGTGGTGATCAACCCGACCTTGGGGTGGTCGGGCCAGCGCGCGAGAAGTGCCTGCAGGATGCGGGCGAACGTGCTCTTGCCGACAGCCACGCTGCCGGCGACCCCGATCACGTACGGCACCTTCGGCGCCATCTTGCCCAGGAACGTCGACGTGACCTTCTGCAGGTTCTGCGTCGCTGCGACGTAAAGGTTCAGCAGACGCGTCAGTGAGAGGTAGATCGTCGCGACCTCGTCGAGGTCGATCCGCTCGTTGATGCCGCGCAACTCGTCGAGGTCGTCCTGGCGCAACGTCAGCGGCGTCGCTGCTCGCAGCATCGCCCATTCGTCGCGACTGAACGTGAGGTATCGACCCGACTCGGTTCCCAATGCCACGATCGAACCCTAACGATTCGCGCCCGAACGTCAGCATTCTTCGCCGGCCGCTTCGTAGTGTTGCGGGATCAGCGCGACCACCGATTCTTCGCCCGACCAACTGGTCGATTTCGACGAGACGCTGTCGGCGTCCGACCGCAAGCGGTTCGGTGCGTGGTACACCCCGAGAGCGCTCGTCGATCACGTCGTCGAGCAGACCTTGTCGATGCCGTTCGAAGCGTTCGCTGATGGTGTCGTGAGGGTCCTCGATCTCGCGTGTGGCGATGGACGGTTCCTGCTCGCCGCAGCCCGGACGTTGCGATCGCGCGGACTGACGCCCGTGCTGACCGGTGCCGACATCGATCTTCGCGGGCTGCGCGCTCGGCCTGATCACAGCGAGGCGATCGAGGCGATCGAGACCGATTCGCTGCATCACGATTGGGCCGGGCGCGAGTTCGATGTCGTGCTCGGCAACCCGCCGTTCCTGTCGCAGATGGCAACGGCCACGGTTCGCGCCGGAGGCTCGCGTTTCGGCGGCGGACCGTACGCCGACGCGGCAGCGGACTTCCTCGCGTTGTCGGTACGTCTCGTGCGGCGTGACGGTGGACGCGTCGGGCTGGTACTTCCCGTCTCACTGCTGACCGCGCGCGACGCCGGACCGATTCGCGCCGAGGTGTGTCGGCGAGCGGTGATCCATTCGCTGTGGTGGTCGGTCGAGCCCGTCTTCGACGCATTCGTGCGGACGTGCGCCATCACGTTCGAGACGGGCACACGTCGTCGCCCACTCGGCGGGTCATCTGCGGTGCAGCAGTGGACGGGTGCGGCATTTCGTGCTGCACCGGACATCGTCGCGTCCGGCGCGACTGTCAACGACCACTGGGGCTGGCTGATCGCATCCTCGATGGGTGTGCCCGAACTGCCGGCGCTGAACACAGCCGGCACGCTGTCCGAGCGCGGCCTCGTCACCGCCAACTTCCGCGATCAGTACTACGGCCTCGTCGGCGCGGTGCGCGACGACGCCGATGGCCCGCCGCTGATCACGACCGGCCTGATCGATCCGGGTCGTTGCGAGTGGGGCGTTCGGTCGACGCGGTTCGCGAAGCAGACCTTCGTCGCGCCGCGCGTCGATCGGTCCGGACTGGCGCCGTTCATGCAGCGGTGGGCCGAGCGATGTCTCGTCCCGAAGGTGTTGCTCGCAACGCAATCACGGGTGCTCGAAGCGGTCGCCGATCCGGACGGCGCGTGGTTACCGGCCGTCCCGGTGATCCGCGTCGTGCCCGCCGAGCCACGTGATGTCTGGGAGATTGCCGCTGTGCTCACATCGCCCGTCGCCTCGGTGCTCGTCGCCGAGCAGTCGGTCGGCAGCGGCCTGTCGGCGGCGACGATTCGCGTCAGTCAACGAACGTTGAACACCGTTGCCTGGCCGGCCGGTGACCTGACCGAGGCGGTCACCGCATTGCGCGACGGCGACATCGTCGCATGCGGTTCCGCGGTCGACACTGCCTACGGCGTCGACGATCCGGTGCTGCTGGGGTGGTGGCGCAGCAAGCTGTGAGCCGGGGTCCCCGCGACCCACTTCGACCGTGCTCAGGGCTTGACGGCCGAGGAACGCGATCAGTTGTGTCTGCACGTCGGCGTCGGCGGCCACTTCGATCTTCGGACCGTAGTGGCCGCTCTCGCGCAACATCGCGTCGACTTCGTGGATCCCGTCGAACATGCGAGCAACCTCGCTTGGGTCGAGCATTTCGTCCAGGCCCGTGGCGTGAGCGAGGTCCCAGGTGTGAATGAGCACGTCGGTGAGGATGAACGTCATCACTGCTTCGTCCACTCGATGGTGGCCGACCATCGGATGATCGAAGCTGGAGGAAGCCTGCTCGGGATCGTCCAGCAGTGATTGGATGGCGTCGCTCATGATCAGCCACGCGGCCTTCGGATCCGTGTCGACGGAGGGACCCGCCGGAAGGGTGACGCCGGTGCCGTCGGCGAGGAAGGGCGGCACCCATTCGACGAGGTGCCGCACCACATCCAACGCCACCCACCCCGCGCACGGCGCAGGAAGGAACCAGGCGTCACCGTGAACCGCGTCGACCCGCCGCGTGAAACCCGCTGCGACGGTGCGGTACCGCTCTGCACTCTCATTCGTCATGGTGCGCTCAGATTACCTGGCGCTACCGAGCCGCTGACTCGGTGTGCTCAACGGCAGGGCGGCGGCTCGGTTGAACTCCGGCGACGGCGATCAGCGATTCCACACAGTCGCGAATCGACTCGTCGAGCGGCCTGAAGTCGATCGGCATCACGGATCTGATCCGGTCGTTGTGAAGGCTGCATCCGGCCCAGATCGAGCGGAACTCGGCCTCGCGGGCCTTCAACCGGTCGGGCGTCGCATCGACGATCGGTCCGGGATCGTGGCAGAGCTCGGGCAGAACGCTGTCGATCGTTGCGCACACGTCCTCGTACGGACGTGTCTCGGTCGACCACGCGAGGTACCGCTGGCCGTTGGCAACCAACGAGCTCTCGAGCGCGCCGACATGGCACACCGCGGTGTCGCGCACATCGACTGTCATCCACGGCCGGTAGGGGCCGGTGCCTTGGAAGATCTCGCAACGGCCGCGGAGCATGTTCTCGATCAGGTGCTGCCACGGCCCGCCCGTGCGCTGATGCGCGGATTGAATCGGCCCGACGTTGTCGCCGGGACAGATGGTGATCGCGTCCCAGCGGCCGCTCGCCGAGGCAGCGTCACTGAAGGCACGTTGCGCGATGACCTTGCCCATCGAGTAGCCCTGCCCGCGCTCGGGTGATCGCTTGGGATTCGACTCGTCGGGATATCGATCTTCGTCCAGCACGGGTCGGAGGACGAGCTCGTTGATGTCGGCTTCGGAGATCACCGCGGCGATGCTCGATGTGACCACGACGCGCTGAACGGTGCCCGACAACTCGACGCTGCGGATGATGTGGTCGCACGTCCGTCGGACGTACTCGGGGTCGTCGTACGTGCTCACGTGTGAGACATGGATGACGCCGTCGCAGCCGGCGAAGATGTCGTCGAAACAGCCCGGCTGGTCGAGGTCGGCCGAGTGCAGCGCGAGCCGACCTGAAGCGAACGCTGGGTACTGCTGCAGGAAGCCGATGCGATCGGTATCGGCGGTGTCGCGTACGCATGCGCGAACGCGGTAGCCGCGATCGAGGAGATCCCGCACGACCCAACCGCCGATGAAACCGGCCGCGCCCGTGACGGCTACGACGCTGCCCTTCGGTACTGCCCCCATCGGGTGTCCGGCGTTCAGCGGTCCCACGGAGCGGACGGTGACGCCGCGCCGGGACCAGCGGTGAGCACATCGAAGCCGTCGTCGGTGACCAGGATCGTGTGCTCGTACTGCGCGGTGCGCTTGCCGTCGGCGGTGACCGCGGTCCAGTCGTCGTCCCACATCTTGTGCTGCCACGTGCCGAGCGTGATCATCGGCTCGATGGTGAACGTCATCCCGGGGCGCATGATCGTGGTCGTCCCGCGGGTGTCGTAGTAGTGCAGGATCTGCAGGTCGGTGTGGAACTGCTCGCCGATGCCGTGGCCGACGAACGCCTTGACGACGCCGTAGTGGTGCAGCTTGGCGTGGTTCTCGATCGCCCGGCCGATGTCGCTGATCGGGCGCTCGGGGCGGACGGCTTCGATGCCCTTCCACATGCATTCCTCGGTGACCTCGACCAGCTTGCGGCTGGCCGGATCGACGTCGCCGACCAGGAACGTGGCATTGGTGTCGCCGTGAACCCCACCGATGAACGTGGTGACATCGATGTTGATGATGTCGCCATCGCGCAGAGGGCGCGAATCGGGGATGCCGTGGCAGATCACTTCGTTGACGCTGGTGCACACGCTCTTGCGGTAGCCGTTGTAGTTGAGTGGGCTCGGGTACGAGTTGCGCTCGATGCAGAGTTGGTGAACGTAGATGTCGATCTCTTCGGTGGTCACGCCGGGTGCCACCATCTCGCCGGCGAGGCGCAGCACCTCGGCCGCGACCGTGCCCGCGTGCCGCATCCGGGTGATGATCTCGGGCGACTTCACACGCGGTTCGTTCCAGCGCACGACCTTGCCGGTGTCGGCGTACGGCGGGCGTTCGATGTGCTCGGGCACCGGCCGGTAGGGGCTGATCTCGCCCGGCAGCACGCGCCCTTCGAGTGGCTTGTGGCAGCGCTTGTACTTGCGCCCGCTGCCGCACCAGCATTGATCATTGGCCTGGGGAAGCGTCTGTGGCGGCGCCGCGATCGACATGCCATTCATGCTATTGGATGTTCATCCGTTGCAGTTCTCGCGTGCCGCGCGCAGCCGCACGCGTGGTGGTCAATACGCAGCGGCGACGCCGGCGGCAACCTCGCGACTGTCAAGAACTCGTCACGTTCTCGCTCTCCGAGAGTGATTGACAGTGCACTGAACGTTGACCATCTCTTGCCTGGACTTTCCTTGCACGCTGAACGCAAAGTTGTCGTGCACGGGACATGCACGGGATATCCAAGGGACACGACGGGACAAGTGATGAGGGCACATCGGGCAAACGACGAGCGCAGCGTTGCGCTTGGGACAGTCGGTGCAACGGTCGCGCGGGACAGCGAGGGAGTGCGGCGTGGCCGGGTCAGACGACTCGGCTTCGCCGCAAACCTCGGAACGCCCGCCGCTCGCGTCCCGATCGTCGTTGCCGGAGCCTCCGATCGCAGAGGAACGATCGACACCTCCGATGACGTCATCTCCGACCTCGCTCAGCACGGCAGGACACAGCGTGGTGTCGATGTCGGTGCGGCGGGTGAGTCGGTGATGAGTGGGCGGGTTCCGGGCGGGATCTTCGATCAGAACGTCACCACAGCAGGGTTGGCACACGGTTCCAGCGGGCTTCTGACCCGAGTCGGTCGACCGCCGTGGTGTGCCGCTCGGTCTCGGTGACGCTGGCGAAGTTCCCGTCCGCGACCTGCGCGTACTCAGGGGAGTCCCTGCGGTCCGGGTCGCCAATGAGTATCCGTTACTCAGGACACGTGCGCGACGCGATGTGATACTTCGAACATGTCGAATGATCAATCCGGGCAGCCACCTCGCCCGCGCAACACGCCGATCCCGGATCCAAGCAATCCGGGCCAGTTCGGAGCGCCCCCCACCCCCGAGCAATTCCTCGGTCAGCAGGGTGGCGCGATGCCGACCCCGCCGCCCTTCAACCCAATGCCCCAGGCCCCGCCGGCGCCACCACAATTCGGCCAGCAGCCACCGCAGTTCGGTCAGAACCAATTCGGACAGCAGCCACCGCAGTTCGGTCAGAACCAGTTCGGACAGCAGCCACAGCAGTTCGGGATCCAGAATCAGTTCGGTGGCCCAGCCGTTCCGTTCTACGGCGTGCGCGCCACGACGTCGGGATACTGGAAGTTTCGGCTGATCTTCGGCCTCGTGCTCGCCCTCATCATCGGCGGTGCGACGTGGTACGAGGTCAACAAGACCACCGATGCCGTGAACCGGGCCACCCACTTCACCGTGCCGTCGTTCCCCGACATCACGTTCCCGTCGACCCCCGACGTGACGTTCCCGTCCGACATCTCCGCGCCGGAGATCAGCGTGCCCAACCTCGGCACGATCCCGGTCGTCGTCCCCGTCGACGTGCCGGTGAACTCGGCCCCGGGCTCGACGTTCGGCCCAGCAAGCACGCTCGCTCCGGCGACCACGATCGCTGCGCCACCGGCAACAGCCCTGCCCGGTGGCGCAGCGTCATTCTTCGAAGGGACTGCGGCCCACAGCGTCGCCGATCAGTTCGAAGCAGCACTGCCCGGTGACCCAACCGGCTTCGTCCAGGTGCTCATCTATCCCGACTACGTCGTCGCCGAAGCGCAGGACCCAGCCAACCCGGCGGCGGCCACCGGTGGACTGTGGCGTGACGGCCAGATCAGCCCGGCCGACGTGACCACCGATGGCGGGGACCTGACGTCGCAGGTGTTCCACGAGGGCGACCTCAACTGGGATGTCATCGCCGGCCTCGCAGCCCAGGCGCCCGGACTGCTCAACGTGCCCGGCAACGCCGTCACCCACATCATCGTCTACAAGTCGCCGTTCGTCGACGGCAACCCGCTGACGATCAACGTCTACGTCGACGGCGCCGGCTACGTCACTGCCGACGGCAGCGGCGTCGTGCTCTCGACCCACTGAGAATCCCCCCAAGCCCGTCCACTCGCGTCGCCCGACATCATCAGCGTTGCTGATGCCGGGCGACGCGATGGCGCGGCACGGATCGAGCGCACGGTGGTGGCCGCACGGCTGATCCAGACGAATCCTTGACGGTCGCGTGAGCGACTGCGCCGAATGACCCATCGGCAACCATGTTTTCCACTTCGGTACTCTCGCAGCACTCAGTGAGGCGAACGCTGAGCGGATGCCCCTTGGCGGGGGTGGGACAAGGAGAAGGTCGGTATGGCGGAGGGCAGCGCCGTCGTCGCGGTGACGCGGACGGCGGGTGAATCTGCGACGAGTCGGCGCGGCGAACGTGCGACCGCGAGGCCCGCAGCGGCCGTCGCGCCACGTCGCACCTTCCGTCTGCCAGAGGTCGTGCTCGGCGTGCTGCTCGTCGCGGGTTGCGCCCTCGGTGCACTCGTGTGGCAGAAGAGCGTCAACAAGACCCGGATGATCGTGGTCGCGGCAAGGCCGATTCGGCGCGGCAGCGCGATCACCGCTGACGACCTCCGCGGTGCGCAGATCGGCGGCGACACCCGGGCGATGATCTCCGGTGCCGACGCACGGACGTTGCTCGGTGAAGTCGCCCTCGTCGACATCGCCATCGATGTTCCGCTGACGTCCACCCTGCTCGCACCCGACACACCGCTGGGTCTGGATGAGGCCTTGACGAGCATGGCCCTCGAGCCAGGACAGCTGCCACCCGACCTCGCTCCCGGTGACAATGTGCGCGTGGTGGCGACAGCAGCTGCCGTGGGTTCGACGGAATCGACCGCAACGCTGCTCGATCAGACGGTGACGGTGTGGGCGGTCTCGACCGCACCCGATGGCGTGACGACGATCGTGACTGTGCGCGGCCCGCTGTCGTTGACCGTGGCGATCGCCGCGGCGACGCATCTGCGAATCGCGCGAGTGGCCGGCAGCTGACGTGACGGTGATCGCGGTGGCAAGTCTGCACGGAAGTCCCGGAGCGACGTCGCTGGCTGTCGACCTGGCGCGTCACTGCGGGGACGCGTTGTTGGTCGAAGCAGATCCTGACGGCGGGTGTCTGGCCGTTCGACTCGACCTCGGCACACGCCCGGGCTTGACCGAGCTCGGTGGGGCTGCCCGGACCAACATCGACACCGACGAGCTGTGGAAGTTCGCCCAGCAGACGGCCTTCGGCCTTTCGGTGATCGTCGCCCACCCGGCGGCTGAGCAGGTCCACGCCGCACTTCGCGCCGGAGCGCTGCATGTCGGTGCGGCCCTGCGTCGTCTGACGTGTCACGTCGTGATCGATGTCGGGCGCATCCGTCCGGGATCACCGAGTCACGCCCTGCTGGCCGCGGCCGATCACACCGTGATCGTCAGCCACAACAACGTCGAAGCGGTTGTGTCGCTGCGTGACCGCGCTGCGATCCTGCGCGGCGTGCCGGCACCGATCGTCGTGATGTCGTCGTCGCGGCCGTATGCGCACAAGGAAATCGAGGCGGCCGTCGGGCAGCGCGTCTGGGGCACGATCTCGACTCGCACCGGTCGGCGCGGTCTGCGGCAGCGGGAGCGCGACTTCGATCGTCTCACCGACGAACTGTTGCAGCCGTCAGCCACGCCGCTGGTCGACGCGTGAACCCGACCGTGCAGCACGTGGTCACTCGCACCGCCAAGGTGGTCGGTGAGTCGCTGGCCGATGAACGGGTGCGGCGCAGCGCTGCCGGTCGACTTCCGCTCGGTCTCGACGACGAACGCGAGTTGGCGCGGAGCGTCATCGCCCGGCAGCTCGATGTGCTGGCCGGTGAGCATCTCGCCAACGGCGTCGAACCACTCGACCACCACAGCGAGAACGAACTGATCGACGCCGTCCTGGCCAAGGTGTTGGGTCTCGGTCGGATCCAACCGCTGCTTGATCACCCGGACGTCAACGACATCCACATCCGCGGCTGCGCCTCCGCGTTCCTCAAGCTGACCAACGGCCAACGCGTGTCGGCTGCGCCGGTCGTGGATTCCGATGAAGAACTCGTCGACCTCGTACGGTTGGTCGCAACCCGTGTGGAGAGTTCCGCGCGCTCGGGTCGTTTGCGACTCGCGCGCTCGTTCAGTTGTTACCGGAATCGACAGACGCGCCGCGATCGTCGTTGACCACGAGACGATCGATCAGCGCCACTTGCCTGGTTGTCGCGCTGCGATGCCGCTGACTATGCGTCCAGCCCAAACGGCAAGGTGCCCCGTTCGCCAGTCGACAAACGGGGCACCACAGGTTACTGACGTTGATGTTTGCTTGGCCGCGTCTTGGCAGCCGCGACGATCTGCTGACTACTGGTAGTTGGTGTGTGGCTGATCTGCGAGAGCCATGTCCATCGCGCAGGCGAACAGCGCCGGGCTGTCGCAGCTTGGGATGAGTCGGGCCCGGACTCCGTGGACGGGCGAGTAGATCATCGGTGACCACGTTGTCGTGATGCCGCCATCCGACATGGTGTAGTCCGAGGACGTCGCTTCCATATCGGTGTACTGCTGGTAGCCGGTGTCCTGCTCGGCCATCACGCCCAGGAAGTTGTTTGCGAGGAACGCCCAACCCTGCGGATACAGGATGAACTTCGCCCAGTTTGCCTGGCATGTGTCTGACCAGCGCAGTTCGAGCCGAGCTCCGTCGAGGTCGTACGAGTCGACAGTGACGGCGTCGTCTGCGCAGTGAGTGGTCATCGGGTTCTGCCCCGAGCACCAGTCGCCGTTGCAGCTGACGTTGCTCGCACTCGCGCCGCTGGCGGGTACCACCACGGCAAGCGCTGCGGTCGCCGCGACACCCCCCAGGACGAGTCGGAGCCGGCGGGACACCTTCGATATCCCTCCCTTGGACTCGATGGCACGTGAATGATTCTGATGCATGTCTTACTCCTCATGGTTGTTCCAAACGGTTGTCTCGCATCCGGGAGCGAACCGGACTCGCTAATCATGCCCGACGTGCCAGCTGCAGAGGCCGGAGGACTTCGACGAAATCTCGGACATCCAGGGTTGCACGAACGATGCGTCGTCACTCGAGGGAGATCAGAAACCGCGCAACGGCGTCGGCATCTATGCCTGCCTGATGATGGAACTCGCCGAGCAACTTCTGGTACATGTCGTTGCGAGACATGCCGAAGCCTTTCGCTGTCCGGCCGAGGCAGCGGTCAACCGTCGAGACGGTCGATCCTGTCAGGAAGGCGACGTGCCGATAGTCGGCGTGCAGGAGCACAGGCACGAGTACCTGAACCTGGTGGCCCGTGAAGAGATGTCCGCGTTCCATGAGACCTCCATCGCGTTCCCGGGCTTCCGGTGAGAACGAGATGACGTGAGCTGCACTCGGTGTCGGACAGACGAATCGCCGGGCCGAGTCGAGTTGGCCACACTGCCGATCGTCCTCACCGGTCACCACAGGGGTTTCCAAACGTGTTGCGCACCGGGGAGCTACTCCCGGCGGTCACTCGCTATTGCTGATGACAATCGGAAGATTAGCCGTCGCGCGCTCAGACGTCGATACCGGAATGGTCTGCAATGAAGTAGCGGACGAGAAAGTCGCTGAACCGGCGCCGCCACTGTGCAGCGTCCCCGTCGGCATCGGCACGGATGAGCATCCCATCCAGCGTCGCCGACACGGTTTCCATGAAGTCTTCGATGGCCACGCTCCGCTTGTCATCCGGAAGGCGGCTGATCGGCATGTCGAAATGCTCAAAGACGAGTGCGTAGAGACGCAAGATTCGAGTGGAGTCACCCCGATGGAGCTCGGCGACTGTGTCACGAAGAGGATCCTCTTCACGGCTGATGGCCCATAGCGTCATCCGACCTCGAAGTCCGCCGTAACGTTCGCCGGGCTGATTCAGGCGGGTGAGGGCGGCGTCAAACACGCGGCCGGCGCCTTGCTGAATGATCTCGAGCCACGCACCTTCCGCGTCCTTGGCCACGGGCGTGCCGAGGACGCCCGACAGCTCGCGCTCCACTTCCCCGCCAGTGCGGCTCAGCGCGTTCCGCTTCCGCAGCGCCGACGCTTCGGACGCCTCATCATGACTATCCAGGAAAGACGACTTGGATGCCTTGATGACCTGCTCGCGAAACATCCGGTCATAGTTCACGGCGAGAACGTCACGGTTTCGAAGGTAGTCGTCGTTCTTGCCAAGGCGCGCAGCGATCTTCTTTCCGATCGTCAAAGTGACCTTTGCTGGGCCATGCTCGATGAACTCCGCGACGATGTGCTCGGCGATCTTTTCGTCCGTGAAGGCGGGGGTGGGGCCAGGCTGGAGACGCTTCTTGTCACTCACTTCGCTCACGACGCTGTCCTTGTAGTCGCTCCCCGCCGAACTGGCCCCTAACGCGAGGACGGGACGGCGGTGAGGCCGTCCCGTCGCTACACGTTTGGAAAGCCGAAGTATCCGTCCGAGAACTTCGGGTAGCAATCCCGCAGTTCTTTATCGGGCAGACGAGGTCTCCGACCGGGAACACCCTAACCAACCCGGTCACCCGGGTCAAATACCCCGGGCAGGTGATTCTGCATTCGGCAGGACGCCGTTAGAAGACCAACGAAAGCCCGGGCGCAAAAACATACCGGCCCGGTCGGGTATTGCCACCTGGCTGATAGTCGCGGTCAACTCGACCGGCGATGGAGACGCAACTCGCGTTGACCGACCACCATAATCCAGCAAGTAGCTCACGTGTAGCACCCCCGATTGGTGCCTGATGTCCGACGAGTGAAACGGCGCGGGTCTGGCCGGACGCAGATGATCGTGGTCCACCTCCTTCGTCGAGGCACAGGGGAGTGACGGAATCGCGATTGTCGATCATCTTCGTCTCACCTCGTCTAGTGAGCACCGGATGCAGGCGCCTCATCTGTGCTCAATCCCTGGCGCAGCTTCGTGTCTTTGGTTGTCAAGTCTCCTGGTCCCAAACACGCCATCGTGGACTGCGTTGCGACTGTCGGTGAACGTCCTGTACCCACGCGGGGCGTAACCGCCAGTTCAGCACCTTGTGAGCCGGCGCCGCGCATCCCCGTCCGAGAATGTCGCCCAACCGGCGCATCCTGTCAGACGAGGGCTCCCGATCTCACCCGTCGCACCACGAGAACAAATGGGTCCGAGCCCTTCGTCGTCGTAGTCGCCGCGACAGGGCCGTCGATCGGAGGTTCATAACCGGCGACCGGACGAGTGATGACGAGGTCGCCGCTCGCCTGCCGTAACAGCCTCATGGCGGCCAACCGCTCTAGAGGCGTTTCAGGGCTTCGCGATCTGCTTGAGTCGTCGCTCCGCTAGAGCGCAGTCGCCAGATGAGGTACTTCTCGCTGACTCCTAGCCGACGGGCCTGTTGGGAGTGTGAGGCCGGGAGTCGTGCAGTGTCAAGGGCGACTGCGCGCGTGACGAGCAACCATCCTCCGAACTCGCTGGCCTCGTTCTCGATCGTGCTCTTGTAGTTGCGCGTGTCGTTCTCCTGGAACGGTTCGTGGCAGGAGTGACCGAGCACGAGGTGACCGAACTCGTGGCACAGACTTGACGCGCAGCGGACCGGATGGTGTGCATCGTTGAGGACGATTCCCCGTCGTGATCTTCCAATCGGCATGAGCAAGGCAGAGAACCTTCTCGACGCCTCGTCGCTGAACGCATCGGGAACTTCATCGCGAATCGAGGAGAGCAGCAGAATCGGCACGTCGAGATGCCTCGCCATTGCGGAGGGGTCGAATGCATCGCGCTCGTCGAGGCCGAGTTCTCGGCGAATGGCGAGGGCCTCGCGTTCCGCGTAGGCCTTGAACCCGCGTTCGAAGGGCTGCTTCGGTGCCACCCGCTATTCCTCGCGAAACCTCTGGTACGCCACCCGCACGATGGCCTCGAGCGCATCTCTGTCCCGCGCATCGAGATTTCGGTCCGCACGCAAGAGCGTCGTCACCTTGGCAAGGGTGTCCGGATCGGCTCCTTCAACGATCGAGTCTGCATCTCGGAGAAAGTCCGTCGCGTCAAGTCCCGACCAACGGCAAAGTGAGGTCAGCCCAGATGCGTCCGGTTGATTGCCTTGGGCCATCCGGGTAAGCGTCGAGGCACTCACCGTCGTCGCCTCTGCGACCTGCCGCCACGTCAGTTTTCTCGTATCTCGTATCGCATCCAGTGCGGCGTGAAAGCCCTCCGCATCGAACCATGCGCGATCTGTGCCAGCCAACGAAGGTCCCCTAGGTCGCAATGCGTTGCACTTTCGCAACGTCTTGGTGTATTCTGAACTTGCAACACCAAGCCTAGTTCGCAACGCCCCCAGATGCGAACATCGAAAGGAACTTCCAAAGTGAACACAGCAAAGGTTGAGAACGAGGCGAAGCCGGTGAGGACGATCACGATCTTCGTCAACACCCGGCCGCATCTCATCGAGAAGAAGGAGGCGATCTCCTTCGAGGAGGTCGTCGCGATCGGTTACCCGACAGCGCCCGCCGGCACCAACGTCGCCTACTCGGTCATGTACGAACGAGCCGACGGCAGCCACGACGGCAGTCTGGTTCCCGGGCAGTCGGTCGGAGTCAGGGAAGGGATGCGTTTCGATGTCACCGCAACCGATCGTTCATAGTGGCGACCTGAGCCGACTGCGCGCGGAGGGTTTCGCCCTCCGCGTTGCTGGCGGCAAGCTCGTCGTTGACGACATCCCGTTTGTCGACGCCGCCGGCGTCGTACGTCTCGACGGCTCGTTGGTGATGACGCTCACCCTTGCCGGCGACATCACCGATGTACCCAGCGAACACACCGCTCACTTCGTCGGCGGCGTGCCATGCGGACCAACAGGTGCCCCGCTCGACCACATCATCAACAACGTCGTAGCCACCGACCTCGGCGACGGACTCGTCGCCGCCTGCTACCTGTCCGCCAAGCCGACAACCGACGGCAGGTACACCGACTTCCACCACAAGGTGATCACCTACGTCGGCCACATCAGCGGCCCCGCCCAAGTCGTCGACCCGACCGCGACCGCGAGGCGATTCCGTCCGGTCCAGCCTGACGACGGTGACGACACGCCGTTCCGGTACCTGGACACGGCGTCGTCGCGGGCGGGCATCGCCGCGATCAACGACCGTGTCCGCGGCGAGCGGGTCGGCATCATCGGTCTCGGCGGTGGCTCGTACGTGCTCGACTTCGCTGCGAAGACGCCGGTGGCAGGAATCCATCTGTTCGATCCCGACCGGCTGCTCACACACAACGGGTTCCGGGCCCCCGGGGCAGTCACCCTGGACGCGCTCAACGGCCGACCCTTCAAGGTCGACTACTTCGCCGAGATGTACAACAACATGCGCGCCGGCATCGTCGCTCACCCGTACCGAATCGATGAGGCGAACGCTGACGAACTGAAGGACCTTACGTTCGTGTTCATCGCCATCGATGACGCCCCGGCCAAGGCCCCGATTATCGCAGCCCTCCTCGCCTATGGCATCCCGTTCATCGACCTCGGCCTCGGGGTCGAGGCCATCGACGGGACAATCACCGGGATCGTGCGCAGCACGCTGGTCACCGAAGCCAAGCACGACCACGTCGCCGATCGGATCTCCACCACCGACGCCGCAGCAGGCGAGGACTACCGCAGCAACATCCAGATCGCGGAACTGAACGCACTCAACGCGGCGATGGCCGTGATGCAGTGGAAGAAGCACCGCGGGATCTATGCCGCCGCCAGCCATCCGCACCACACGATGTACAGCATCGCGTCGAACCGCATCGTCAACGATGAGGTCCCGGTCGTCGACAGCGACAGCGCAGCGCGAAGCGTGGCTTGATGATCGAGCACCTGCGCCACCAGTTTGTCGAGCATGCCCCCGACGAACTCGACGACGGCGTGCTCTACGTGTCGATTGGTTTCCGAACGACGTTGCATCGCTGCTGCTGCGGTTGCGGCAACGTTGTCGTGCTCCCTCTACGACCGTCGTCGTGGCAGCTCACCTACGACGGAGAGTCGATCACCATGGATCCGTCGGTCGGTAACTGGAGCTTTCCCTGCCGATCCCACTACTGGATCCGCCGAGGGCGCATCCAATGGGCCGGCGACTGGAGCGACGAAGACATCGCCAACGGTCGTCAACGAACCCTGATCGAACGCGGCGCTCAGACCGCGAGCACCGAATCGGTGACCACGGCCCCACCACGATCATGGATCCGACGCCTGTTCCACCGGTCGGGCCGGTAGGGCCGGTGAGGTGGTGGAGCAAGACCGTCCCTCTGTGTCCATGATCCGTGAGACAGATTCTCGTGGAGGTGGCAGTGGTCAAGGAACGGACGACAACAGGGATCCGTACGGGTCAGACTGAGGTTCGTGAGACACCGCGGCAAGCGTTACGGGCACCGAAGATCGTG
>JBBRPP010000012.1:0-125254 GCA_038227995.1 Acidimicrobiales bacterium | reverse complement strand
CCTCGCGCTCGCACAACGACAACGGCAAGCCTGGCATCCTGGTATCTCCAACGGTCGGTGGTGGTCAACAGCACCGGCCATCCTGACCCTCACGGATCAGTCAAACCGGGACCGTGCACCGACCGTTGGAACTGGCCGTCTTCGTCCAACATCTTCATAAGAAACACCCCCGGGCCATCACCAATGCAACGACACCACGACAGTAGCGCATCGCGCCAAGCATTCAAGACATAGACCTTACCGGAGGCCGAAACGAGCTCAGATCCTCGAAATACCCCGTCCAGTCCTGGGTGGGGACCGCGGACTATCTTGTCTCGGTTGGAACCCGAGCAGGTGCGCAGGTGTTTGGAAATGGAAAGGGCGGACGCTGATCCGGACGACCTCGAGAAAGACCAAGCCTCGACAGCGCCGACGCGATGAACCGAGACATCGCAGACAACCCTTAGAATCCGATGACCGGTATTGAGACTGGCCGATCTCAGCCTCGAACAGTCCATGGAAATATCGGAGGACCATCGCCGCGCATTGACAACAAGAGACGATTGATCTGTCCATCCACCGTGATCGAATCGTCGTCAGCCAGTCGCATGCGGCCAGCGGCACGCAGCATAGTCGCAGCGTGCCGGCGTTTTGCAATTGTTCGCCGAATCCACGACGTCGCTCGGTTGACGACCGCTCGCCGGGGTAAGTAGACGGAGCTCGAATTGCCTCCCAGCGACTGTCGGCGGACATCGGATTCGGCCCACCGTCGGCCATGTAGGACTGCCGACTGACGGCAATCGACCGCTATCAGTGATCGGCAACCGGATGCTCGCGCATACGGGCACTTCGGGGATGGGAGCCGGTAACCCAAGTCGCTGCTGTGGGCTGAGGATGCGATGTCCAACACGGAGCATCGAAAGCTACGGTCGAGCCGTGGTGAATGGCAACGATGCACTGCAGACGTCGCAGCTTCGCTACTACGACATCGACGCAGATGAGTACCGCGGAAGAGTCGGTGACATCGCTGCCACGAAGCTTCGTGGCACGATCCGATGCCTTTGCACCCGTTGGCGACGTGGTCGAGCTCGCCTGTGGAACCGGGCAGTGGACGACAGAACTGCTCCGGTACGCAACCTCGGTCACCGCCGTCGACGGCTCAGTTCGAATGCTTGAGCACACCGTCTCGCGCGGCGATGAGGGCTGCGCATCTATTGTTGTGACGCGCTGGAAAGCGGCACAAGCAAATGGCGGAACATCAGGCATCGACCCATCCCCTCTGGCGGACATCGATCTTCCGCCCGGTATTAGTTGTCACGTCCACCGAACTGCCGCTCAGCGTCACAGGCGAATACCGCGATCAGCGCATAACGAGCAGCGCAGAACAACGCTTACCGGACGCCGACGCGTCGCGCCATATCGGCGCATCCGCGCTCGATTGTTTTGGGGCTCCGGGAGGTCTGGCCGGTTCGTCGGGGTCGCAGCGGATTCAGTAGAGGATGTCGAGCGCGTATCGCAGGGCTCGATCGAGTTCGGCTCGTTTGATCTCGTCGAGGTGTCCGACCGGCTCTCGGTCAAGCGCCTCTACGGGAACAGTGATAATGTTGTCGCAGCTGATGACGCACGTCTCGGGAAGGCCTTCGTCCGGTCCTATCGAGACCTCGGATCGTATACCTCGGGTGGTGCGGGTGATCGGCGCGCACGTGATCGCCGTCAAGACTGACGCCGCTGCATCGCGAGTGACAACGCAGACTGGACGTCGACCTGCTGGCGGCCCGAGGTCAGCCCAGTAGATCTCGTTGCGAGCTACCACTCGGGCGTCGTGCGAGAAGCCAGCCGGGCGGCGGAGCGCAACAGCGCCGGTTCGATCGGCTGTCGGCGATACGCGGTGATGAGGTCGAGGTCGGCCGCTCGTGTGTCCTCGACATCGATGACGGCCTGTGCGCCGCGTCGGAGTAGTTCCGAGCGGTTCGTGCCAAGGGCCTTGGCGAGTTCATCGAGGTGTTCGACAAGATCGTCGTCGAGTTGAACAAGTACTTCGCGTCGAGCCATGCACCATATGGTAACCCATATGTGCCGCATCGGGACGACAGAACAACGCGACAGAACGCCGCCGCCACATCACCCTCAAAGAAGCACCGAACGGCGCGTATGTCGACGACAGTGGTGGTGGGCTACAGCTTTTGCGTGGGCGGGTGATTATCTCAGGATCGTGGCCGTCGTTGCTGAGGAAGTACACGGCGCGGACGCCGTCCTGGTCGTTGATCTCGTGTGCGTGCTGCTGCCTCAGGTCCGGCCAATTGCGAGACCGCGTTCGACGACGCCGTCGTCGATGTATTGAAATCGGCTTTCCTACCGATCCTTTGCCGACACCAGGCCGCCAGTCCCATGGCGCCGCATGATTGGCCCGTTGTGAGGGGCTGAGGGCCAGAGGTAGCACGATCAATCGTTGGCCGTCCGAGGGCTTGGTGCCGGCAGTGACCGTGACCGACTCCGCAAGCGCCGGTGTTCGAGTCCGACGATTCGAAGTCGAGGGAGATCGAGGTTGAGCGGCCGAGCCACGCTCGGGTCGTGAATGTTGGGATGAACGGCGATGACGTCAAGGTGCCCAAAACGCAGGTGAGCGCGTCGTGGCAGGTTTTCATGTCGAAGCTCAACCAAACCGGTGGCTGCGTCGTGTGTTGGGATGTGACCGTGCAGGGGCGAGCGGATCGGACATTCATTGACTCCCAGTTCGAGTCGCTATATCGCCGTGAGTTGCGCGTCCTCAACGCGCTCGGTGCGACGTTGACGGGCAGCCGCGAGGCCGGCGCCGATCTTGCTCACGAGGCGTGGCTTCGAGCGTTCCGCGCCTGGCCGACGGTCGGCGCGCTTGAACGTCCTGGAGGGTGGGTTCGCCGCGTGTTGATCAACCTCGCTATCGATGCGCATCGGCGTGGCGCGCGCGAGCACGTTGCGGTCCAGCGCGTGGAACGACCGGGCTTCGTCGAAACGGGAAGTCCACTGGACGGTCCGTTCTGGGTCGCGGTCCGTGCGCTGCCTGAGCGTCAGCGGGTGGCCGTCGCGTTGCGCTATCTGGACGATCTGTCGGTCGACGACATCGCCGACGTCATGCAGGTCACGGCTGGAACCGTGAAGAGCTCGCTGTTCGCAGCGAAGAAGAGCCTTGCGAGAACGCTTGGCGCACAGGAGGCGGATGACGATGACCATCGATGAGATCGCCCGACAGGCCGCCGATGAGGTGCTCTACGACATCGGCACGCGGATGGACGCAACGGCGGGATTGGAGCGGATTCGCACCGAGGCCGCCTTCGATGCCGGCAAGGCCTCGCGGCGCGTGTCGATCCGTCGCTGGATCGTCCTAGCAAGCGCGGCAGCAGTGATCATTGCCGTCACGACCGCCATCGTGGCTTCCGGCGACGATGTGCAGCATCGGGTTTCGAGCGTCCCGGTGGGCCCGTCGCTCGAGCCGACGAGCTCCGCCGTAGAATGGCCGACGACGAGCGCATCGCCGAGAGCGACCAACGATGTGCCCCCGACCGGGGCGACATCGGCAGAGACGCCATCGACGGAGACGGTATCGACGGATGGTGAGACGTTTTCGACGATCGCCGTGTCGTACATCAGCGTTGAAATCGATCGTTCGTTGCCAGTGCTTGCCCCGATGCCCTTCGCGTCAGTTCAACTTGCCCCCACAACGCCTCCACCCGGTGAGGCACCGCCGGAAACCGAGATCGCAGTCACCGCCGATGGTGGTGCGATTGTGTTCGATCCCGTCGCTCAGTCCGCTTCGATCATCGACGCGGCGGGCCGATCAATCGACTCCATCGATATCGGATTCTCACTCTCCTCGATCGTTGCTGGCCCCGGCAACGTCCTCTACGGACTACGTCAAGGTTCGGGCATCCAACTCGACATGGTCGCGGTAGCGCTCACCGGCCCAAAGCGCGGCATCGTGCTGGAGAATGCGCCGGTCCCGGCGGTCACCTACAGCGAACTGCCGATCGGTGCGTTCGGCCTCGGGCCGACCGGAATCGTCGATCGCGTTCGCGACGTCGGCCGCCAGGTGATCGGCTACGTGGACGAACACGGCGATCCAACAACCATGGACGGCACGGCGACGGTCACAATCGACTCGTCGAACGTCGTGCGCAGAGATGGCGGAGCGACGTGGAACCTACAGATCGTCCGCGATCCGCAGTGGGCGGGGCCCGAGACCGGTCCCAGCCCAGCTGCACCGTCATCAAACGGTGGCGCAACGTATTGGACGGGCCTACAGACCGCCTCGCCAGCGGGAGCGAACAGCTCGCTGCCTACGCCTGCAATCGACGTCGCAGTCGCGCTCTACGCCGACGAATCCGGTCAGGCGTGGATTCTGCCCGCTGGATGGCGGGTTGCTGCCAGTGACGTGTGGGGAACGTTGCTCGCTCACGAGACGACCGATGGAATTCAGCTCGCACGTTTCCCCAGCGACGCCGACCAGCACCCCGACTCGAGCGGGCTCACGAGCGCCGATCTGACGGCCGACTTCGCTCGCCCCTGTACCGTCCCGAAGGGGACGACGATCCCAGGTCCGATCGAGGGCTCGCGGCTGACGATCATTCAGACGGCTTCGGCTTCCTTCCCGATCGTCGGGACCGTCGAGGTCACGGCCGACGGCTCGTCCACAACCGCCACGCAACCCGACGCGATCATTGGGCCGACATCGATCTCGGCGACCGGAGATGTCATCGCCGCGACAATCGACCGCAACGGACCCGACGAGGTCGATGTCAGTGCCGATCACGGAACGACCTGGAAAGCGGTCGCCACGGTCGACGATGCCCACTCCGTCGCCCTCAGTCCCGACGGCAGCACCATCGCCGTGTCAAACGGATCGACACTCACGCTGTACCAAATCGCGAGCGCGACCCCCGACCAGCTCTCGTTGCCAGACGTCGGCGGGGCCATAATCGATTCACTGGCATACGCCGGCGGCGGCGTGATCGTAGCCGCCGTCTCCACGCCAGTCGCCGGTGTGTCCTCGGAGTTCGCAGCAAAGTCGGACCTGTTCGAACTGGCCATCGAAACCAAGGTGTGGAACCGCATCACCGACCTGCCCGCCGACGCGACCCACTCCGCCATCGTCGCCACGCCCGTCGGGCACTCTGACAGTGCGTTCTACCTCGTGAAAGGCGTCGACCCGGCGATCTCCCAGCTGTGGCTGGTCGGGCCGTCGAACCAAGGCCTGCCTGTGCAGGTCGGCAACCAACTCCCAGCCAACGCGCTGCTGGTCGGGGCGGACGCCTACGGCACGAACTACACGTTCGCAATGAACGACGTCGACGGCCACTACCACCTGCTCACCATTGGCGCGAGTGGTTTCGTCGTCCACGATCTGGGTTGCCTACGCCCCCTCGGCGCCACCGACCTCAACCACGACCCGGATCGTCAATGACCGGTTCGCGGGCTCTGATCATCTCCACGAAGCTCGCGCCCTGCCGCCGTCGACGACTACTAGGACCTCGGCGTGTTCGAGGTCACGGTGCTTGCGCCTGAACGAGCCTTGGCCGAGAAGCTGGCCTTCCTCCATCATCGGGCGTCGGCGGGGGACCACACGGCGCTGAGAACGGCGCTCGGCATCTGTACGACACGGCCATGCTTCTCCGTAATGACCGCGTCAAAAAGACCCTCGCCGATGATCGGATCGCCGAACTCATGGTCGATATCGACGAGCGCAGCGCGGCCGCCGGTTGGCCGTTCACACCACGGCCCGAAGGCGGTTTCGCGACCAGCGTCGCGTTCGGCGGCGACGACGCAGTTGCTGAGGCACTACGAGACGGTTATGCACGTCTTGCTGATTTCGTGTGGGGAGCTGCCGGCATTCGACGACGCGATCGACATCGTCCGGCGCAGTGCGCACATCCTCTGACGCCCTCGATTTACGGACGCGAGGACTTGTGCTATCCAGTTCCCAGCAGCGCCTCCATTGGCGCGGCGGCTGCGCTGATCGACGGCTGGACGGAGTGTCGATACGTCTGCTCGAGCATCCTCGTGCTGGTGTGGCCGAGTACGTCCGCGATGTGTTCGAGGGGAACGCCTGCGGCCGACAGCAGTGAGGCCGCCGAATGGCGCAATTCGTTCGGCGACCAGTGTCCCAGTCCGGCCGCTTCGGTCAACTTGGTGAGAACCCGGGCAACGTTGCGAGGATCGAGCACGGTGCCGACGGTCGTCGTGAACACCAGGCTGTCATCGTCCCAGCTGCGCGCGGCGAGCCGTTCCTTCAGCTGCGCGGCGCGATGTCGGCGCAGTGACTCCGCCGCGAACGGTGGAAGGTCGATGGTGCGACGCGATCGAGCAGTCTTCAGTTCGTCGACAAGCACAGCCCGGTTGTCTTCCACGCGCACCCCGTGGCGCACCGCGATCCGGCCGGTGTCGATGTCGACGCCGTCCCAGGTGAGCCCGGCCGCCTCGCCGGGCCGCAGCCCGATCGCAAGCATGACGACGAACATGGCCTCGAGCCGATCGCCTTGTATGGCAACGAGCAACGTCTTCGCTTGGCCTGCGGTCAATGATCGCTTGGGCGGAGCACGCCGCGCGCTCGGAGTGAGGTCGGCGAGGCGGCAGACGTTGTTCGTCGCCAACCCGCGTTTGACCGCGTAGTTGAGGGCTTGACCGAGCACTGACCGCATCTTGATCAATGACGACCTGCCGACCGAACGGTGTTTGTCGGTGCCGGCGACCATCCGATCGAGGGCGGCCTCGACGGCATCAACAGTCAGCGTGCGGACCCGCTTCGATCCGAGCTCGTCGATCAGTCGAGAGATGCACCACTCGTAGGAGACCAGCGTCTTGGGGGACAGGTCGCGACTGGCGAGCGATCGTCCCTTCCAACGCGTGAGAACCTCGGCGACGGTGACGTTTCCATCGGCCGGTCGCCGCCCTTCGGCATTCGCGTGGCGCATCGCGTCGAGCCGTTTTCGCGCCTCGGTCTTGGTTTGGGCGACGACCTTGTATCGGCGGCCGTCGGCGATCATCGCCCCAACCCAGCGGTCCTTCTGGGCATCGAAGTAGACGCTTCCTTCACCGATAGATCGACGACGTCCCATTGCTCGGCCCCCTCGCGCTCGCTCGTGGTTGTCGACCGAAACGCTACCCACGCGGGGAGCAACTTGGGGAGCAATAGGGGCGTACAAGGGCGAACAGGGGCGAACAAAGAAGTCCTGCTCAGAGGCTATTTCGCGACTTTCAAAAGGCCCTCTTGGGGGCATGGCATGGAGAGGGTCAGGGGTTCGATTCCCCTCAGCTCCACTCGATCGACGGAAGACATCGGAACCAGGTGCTGGGAAATGGCTCTGATGCTCGTCCTTGGTCGGTTGCCCGTCGGTCAGGTGTAGTAGGCGCTGACATCGAGGATGTAGTGGCACTCCTGCGCGTTGAAGACGTTGACCGTGCGGTGCCCTCCGACAACGCCGGTGCCAACGAGAAAGCTGTTGGCGACCACGCCGCCGGGGCCGACGTTGATGTTCGAAACGGCCGGGCGAGCGCCGGTAGGCCAGAGCGTGACGTAGGAGCCGACGCTGATGGCTGCACCGCCGATCACGGTGAGGTTGCCGACGAGCGCGGTGGCGCTGTCGGGGATGACGAGCGCGGGGTTGCCGGTTTCGCCGGCGCGACCGGACATCTGGAACGTCTTCGTGGTGCCGCCTGGAAGCGGCCCCGGCACACCGCCCAGGCCCGAGCGGGTGTCCACGAAACGTTCTGGAGTCGGCAACGTGTTGAGGACCGGCCCGGCAGCACGCGTGAGCTCGATCCACGTACCCGGGGTGCCGGGAGCCGTGCAGCAGTACAGCTTGCCGTTCGCATCGACGTAGAGCTCACCGCGATAGTGAGTACCGGTCGGCGCCCCGGCGGTCAGCGCTGCGCTGAGTGCCAACGGAGCGGAATCGCCACCGAAGAATCCGCCGTACTGGTTGCTGGAACCAAAGACACCGGCGACGATCCCGTAGACGTTCGTGGACGGGTCGCCCATTGCCTGGCCCGACACGCCGAAGTTGGTGCCGAGACCGGTGACGCCGGTGAGCGTGCCGCTTGCCAGGACACCTCGCGATTGGATGTTGGTCAGGCTGCCCGTGGCTTCGATCGCCGCGGCAGTGCCCGTCCCGAAGACCTCGAGGCCGATCACCGTCGCCGTCCCTGCCGGGCGGGCATCGATCTGGAACACGGCGTTCGGACGTGTGCCGGTGAAGTTGCCGAAATTGGGAGACGCCTGGACGGTGGTGGCGACCGACGAGATGTTCGGTGTGCTCGGTGCGCCAGCGGCAGTCGAGACAGGGTTGGAGCCGAGGATGAGCGGCTGCTGATCGCCCGTCCCTGACAACGCCGAGGCGGCTGGAACATCGGGACGCACGAGCGCGCCGACCAAGGCCCCTGCCGCCGCCGCGACCACGCTGCGCCGTCCGAATGTCGTCCGCTTGGTCATCACGTGTCCCCTCGTCGCCCGCGTCCTGGCGGTCTCCCGCATCCTGACAGATCAACGGAGCTCGGTCGTTCGTGCCCCGCCGCTGCTGTCCTCGACGAACGCGGCGCATCGTGGCGGCGCGATCAGTTGCACGCTGAGTTGAGCGGGGCGAACGTCAACACCTTGTAGTCGGCGACGCAGGCGAAGTTCGGACCGATCGCGGTGTCGAGCCCGCTGGAGACGATGTCGGCAGAACTGGTCGCGTCGTTCTTCACGCTCTTCGATGCCGACATCGTGGAGTTGCGAATGGTCGCGACGGCGCCGTTCGTGTTCGACACATCGATGCTCGCGGCGCCGGCACCTCGCAGCAGCGAGCCTTCGATGGTGGCCGACGAGGTGTCGTTCAGGATGCCGTATCCGTTGGCTCCGGAGCCGAGTGCGCTCACGTCCGTCATCGACGAGCCGGATTGCGAGTAGTTGAAGACACCGACGCCGAGCGCGCTGCTGAAGGCGATGATCGTGATGTGATCGAGCGTTGCGAACGAAGTCGCCAGGGTGACACCGAAGGCCTCGGTGTTGTGGGGGGTGCTCGTGCTGTCGACGAAGACGTTCACATCGCTCAGGAACGGGCTCGAGTGATCCACCCACACTCCGAGGGAGGACACGCCGCCGGTGGCGCCCGCCGCGACGTGCAGCAGAGAAAAGCCGGAAACCAAACCGGCGAGCCTGATCGCCGTCGAGTACGTGCTTCCTCCGGTGTTGACGACTTTGACGTCGCGCAACTCGCCCGCGATGACGAGTGGTGCCACCCGGACAGTGGCACTCGATGCGTCGACGGACGGGCTGTTCGGGCTGCCGCACGTGCATGTGATCGTCGTGGTGTCCCGCCCCGACCCCTCGACGTCGACATTGCTCTTGAGGTCGACTCCTCCCGGCTCGTCGTACGTTCCTGGTGCGATCCTGATGACGTACGGATGCAATGGGTCGTTGTCGGAAATCGACGCCAGTGCGGCCTTGAGCGACGTGAAG
The DNA here is from genome assembly GCA_038227995.1 of Acidimicrobiales bacterium. Taxonomy (GTDB): domain Bacteria; phylum Actinomycetota; class Acidimicrobiia; order Acidimicrobiales; family Ilumatobacteraceae; genus WLMZ01. The sequence goes on along the minus strand of JBBRPP010000012.1, from coordinate 115,806 downwards.
TCACCGCCGGACGTCGCGACCCAGAGCACTCGTGCGGGATGAGTCGTCGGCGCGCCGGCGGGGAGGTAGTAACCCGTCACGTCGGCGACGAGGTCGACCACGCCGGCGCTGGCATAGAAGCTCACCTGGCCAGTGCTGCCCAGGGCGGCGTTGACCGAATTCGGTGTCGGAGCCTGTCCCGCCGTCCAGTTCAACGACGATGACAGCGGTCGCGCGCTGGTGCTCGGCCACACCGTCAGGAATCCAGCCGCTGAGGGATTCACCGAGGTCACGTTCATGTTCACCGCGGTCGCGTTGGCCGGAATCGAGCAGTTGCCGTTCGTGCCGAGGATCTGAATCGTGTACGGCGTTCCACCGAGAACGGGCGTGGTCCGCGGGCCGACGTTCGTGCTCGTGCGGGTGTCCATGATGCGACATGGCGTGATCGGAACGAACGTCGACGGGGCCGGATCGGACGCGGCCAAGGTGACCGCGATCGCGCCACCACTGAGCGACACGGCGACGGCTGCACCGAACGCGGCGTAGCGCGACCGCCACGCGCCGTCGGTCGGGCGGGGTACGAAACGCTTGCGCGTCCCGGAGGCGGGAGACTCGAGATGGCAACGGCGGGGACCTTCTGCGCGGTTCATGAGGCGATCTTGGATGGATCTCGACTCCGCCGAATCAGGGGAAGCCCTATGTCTTCGACTCCGCTGTGCCCCAGTGGTCGGGTGAGGGTACTTGTAACGCGCAGTGAGGGCGGGCAGGCTGTGCAGGTGGCACATCAGAAACAGTCGACTGAACGTGCGCGCCCACTGGCTGCTGCGTCGGTCTGGCGATCCTCGTTCGACGAGTTGAACGACGCGCAGAGCGTCGGTGACGTTTACGGAGGAATGCATCCATGAGCAACGATCAGCCAACGCGCCGTCCGCCGGCGAAGTCGAGTGGTGGTGGCGCTCCGATGGGCTCGACGATCAGCATCATCGTCGCCGTCGTCGCCGTGATCGTCGGATTCCTCATCCTGCGCAACATCAACAACGATGGCACGAAGACCTCGGCCGGCACGGACAACCCGTCCAGCTCCGTCACCACCACCAATCCGGGTGGTGTGGTCGCACCGACGACCATCCCGCAGGAGACCACGACCCCGCCGACATCCGCGTTGGTCCTCGCCGGCTCGACGGTCGCCGTCGCCAACGCGTCGGGCATCAACGGTGCGGCAAAAGCGATGTCGACCGCGCTGGGCAAGGTCGGGTTCACGATGGGGACGCCCGTCGACGGCAGCGTCAAATCACCGGTGACGCTCATCTACATCTCGACCACCGACCCGAACGCCGCAGCGGTTGGCGCATCGGTGGCGGCGCAGTTCAACGACCCGAAGGTGTTCACCGCGCCGATGCCCACGCCCATCCCGGTCAAGGGCGCGTCGATCGGGAAGGCGACCGTTCTGGTCCTCGTCGGCATCGACTACGCGGGCAAGGCGCTGCCAGCGCTGGCGGGAGCGGCGACCACGACCACACTGCCGGCATCAGGCATCGGTGCGGCGGCGAGCTCGACCGTCGCCGGCTGACGAGTCGACTCGACCCGAGGCGTCACATCACGGCGCGCTCAGCGCAGCAGTGGCGCGACCTCGGTTGCGATGAAGTCGAGGTGATCGAGATCGCCGAGGTCGAGCACCTGCAGATAGATGCGGCTCGCGCCGGCATCCGCGTAGCTGAGGATCTTTGCGGCGACTTCTGCTGCCGTGCCGGCGGCACCGTTGGCCCGAAGTTCTTTCGGCTTGCGACCGATCGCTGCGGCGCGGCGAGACACTTCGGCCTCATCCTCGCCTGCACACACGACAAGCGCGGCTGAGTAGATCATCGGGCGCTCACGACCTATGGCTTCACAAGCGTCGGCAACTCGCTGACGCTGTGCCGCGAATGCTTCCAGCGGCATGAACGGCGTGTTGAACTCGGCCGCGTACTTCGCCGCGAGACGAGGCGTTTTGGTCGTGCCGCCGCCGCCCATCACGATGGGCACGCGGGACTGGATCGGCTTGGGCAAGCCGGGGGAGTCCTTCACCGAATGAGCGGGGCCGTCGTAGGTGAACGTCTGGCCGATCGGCGTCGACCACAGCCCGTCGACGATCGCCAGCTGATCGGTCAGCGACTCGAAGCGTGCCGCCGTCGGCGGGAAAGCGAACGAATAGGCGTCGTGCTCCTGTTGAAACCACCCGGCGCCGAGTCCGAGCTCGACCCGCCCGCCGCTCATCTGATCGACCTGGGCGACGCTGATCGCCAGGAGGCCAGGGCTGCGGAACGTCACGGGGCTGACGAGCGTGCCGAGCCGAATCGTCTTGGTCTCTCGCGCGATGCCACCGAGGGTGATCCACGCGTCGGTCGGTCCGGGGAGGCCATCGCCTCCCATCGTGAGGAAATGATCGCTGCGGAAGAAGGCACCGAAGCCCAGCGTCTCAGCCCTTTGGGCAACTGCGAGCAGGGTGTCGTAGCTGGCGCCCAATTGTGGCTCGGTGAAGACGCGGAGGTCGAGGAGGTCCATGAAGGGCACGCTACAGGTGAGCAATCGTCGGGCGAGACGGCGATGCGGCGTTCCCGGAATGAGTACCGGTTACTCATGTCGAACATCTGCCTCACTGTCATTCTTCGCTCATGGGTCATCAACTCCGCCAGTCCATCGGTTCCGTCCGCTTCCACAGTCACGCCCCCGACCGTCCGCGTCGACGCGGGCTGCTGACGACGATGGGCCTGATCACGTTGTCGGTCGGGGTGTACTCGGTCGTGACCGCGTTGCCCGCCGCAGCGTCGGTGCCGGTGCTCACGGCGCCGGAACGGGTGTACATGTCGGTCAACCAACCGATCGACTTCGCCAACGTGACGGACAAGATCTCCGACGACAACCACACGATCTCGATCGACAACGTGCTCAACGGCCCGCCCAGCTGCGACACGGCGCAGTCGAACAACTACTCCATCACCGGATGCCCGCGGGTGCAGCTGTCACTCAACACCTCCGTCGTCAACCCCGCTGGTCTGCTGGCGCTGCCGCACACGACCACGACGTTCAACCAGCAGACCGTGATCATCGGCACGTCGGGCTCGATCATCGATCAAGCGACCGATCCGATGGGCGGACCGAGCCTGGTCTTCCACATCAACGGAACGGAAGCACAGATCGACGACACCCTGAACACGCTGCAGTTCGTGCCGACGACGAACTACGAGAACCACTCGGGCGCGCCGGTGAACTTGAACATCACGGCCGTTGACGGTCTGACGTCGTCGGTCACCCAGAAGACGGTGGAGATCGAGGTGCTGGGCACGAACGACGCGCCGACGGGCACGGTGCCGATGGCACCGATCAACGCGCCGACCAACCAGGAGGTGTCGTATCCCGCCGATCCTTCGGATCCGGCAACACCGCCGATCGCATCGGTGATCGACCCGGAGATGTGCACGCTCGACGTGTGCGGGCTGCCGTACACGAATCCCGGCGGGAGCGAGAGCGACGACGCCATGCTGCTCGTCGCTTGGGTCGATTCCGATTGCGGCACGTTCCATTTCCGTGGCGGAGCGTTCTACCCGACGGGCAACGTCACCAACACCACGGTGCTGAAGCTGCTGACCAATCAGCCCCAGGGTCTCGGTCTGGCCGGCGAGCAGGCCGCACCGATCCTCAACTCGCTCGGGCTGCAGGGTTCGACCGTGGACCTTCAGTCACAGCCGAGCAACCCGACCGATGCGATGCAGGACTTCGCCGGTGTCGGCTCGCTGGACGACGTGCGCTACGCGCTCTCGCAGATCACCTACAAGGGTCCGATGGACGACAAGGTCTGCCCGCTCAACATCGCCGTCAGCGATCTCGGCAACAGCGGCATGCCGGCGCTGCACGGCTATGTCGGCTCGCCGATCGGTGGCATCGATCAGCCGCAGCCGGGATATGAGATTCCTGACGCGAAAGGCGCCACTGGCACGATCACGTTCGACGTGCACGACACCCATCCCGACGTCACCGTCGAGCAGACCCATGTCGGCCCATCCGGTGATCCGACCAACCAGCCGGTCGACTTCACCGCTACGTTCAGCGAACAAGTCGATCATCTCGACGCATCGGATCTCGACTTCAGCGGCAGCACGGCCGGTATACCCGTGCCGGGCGCGATCGACATCTCGCCACTCGGCATGCCGTCGACGAGCTACGACATCTCGTTCACACCGACCTCGGACGGCGTCGTCACGCTCGCGATCCCAGCCGGCAAGGTGAATGCGACGGCTGATCCGAAGGACAACAACGACGCCTCGACGTCGACGGACAACTCGATCACGTTCGATCACACCCCGCCGACGCCTGCGATCGTCGCTCAAACGGCCTCGACGTCCACCTCGCCGGTGCTGTTCAACGTCGACTTCGGCGAGGACGTCATCGGCTTCGGCCCGGGCGACGTCGATCTGTCGGCGAGCACTGCCGGCGTGCTGTCGGCGTTCGTCACTCCGGTCGACGCTCAGCACTACACGATTGCGGTCACCGGTATGTCGATCAACCTTGGTTCGGTCACAGCCGCCATCACCGGCAGCGGAGTGACCGATCTCGCCGGAAACGCGAGCAACCCGTCGTCGACGCCTGTGTCGACCACCTGGAACCAGCCGGCCGACGACGGCATCCCGCCAACGGTGACCGTCACCAAGGCCGCAGGACAGACGCCTAACACATCGCAGGCGCATGTGTTCTTCGACGTCGTCCTGTCCGAGCCGGTCGCTGTGTTCGACGCGAGCAAGGTGACGATCGGCGGCACAGCCAATCCAACCACGAAGGTGGTCACGGGTGGCCCGCTGCACTACAGCGTCGACGTGACCGGCATGACGAACACGGGCACGGTGACGGCGTCGGTCGCAGCAGCATCGTTGACCGACTCCGATGGTCACACCAACATCGCCGGTTCGTCGGACTCGGTCAATTGGGTCAAGCCGGTGGCTGGAGCGGCGACGCACCTGTCGGTGACGGCCCCGGCGTCGGTGCCCAACGGTGCGCCGTTCACCGTGACGGTGACCGCACTCGACTCATCAGATCTGACCGCGACGAGCTACGTCGGAACGATTCATTTCACGTCGTCGGATGGCGCCGCGGTGCTGCACGCCGACGCAGTCCTGACCAACGGCGTCGGCCAGTTCACGACGACGTTGCCGACGGTTGATCCGGCGGCAACGGTGACGGCCACGGACACGGCCGTCGGGACCATCACGGGAGCGGCAGTCGTCAACGTCACCAGTGGCGCCGTACCGATCGCTGACACGCTGCTGGTCTCGATGGGCGCGACGGCAACTGCGGGTGCATCGTCGAACGTCACCGTGACCGCCGTCGACTCGACGAAGGCGAACGCGATCGACACGTCGTACAGCGGCATCGTGCACTTCACGTCGACCGATGGCACCGCGACGCTGCCCGTCAACACGATGCTCGTGAACGGCACGGCAACTCTGGGTGTGACGTTTCAGAAGTCGGGCAGCCAGACGGTGACCGCCAAGGACAGCGTGACATCGAGCATCGCCGGCACGACCGGCAGCATCACGGTGGCTCCTGCCGCCGCAACGCACCTCGTGGTCACGGGTCCCGGTGCGGCGATCAACGGTTCGCCGATCAACGTCTCCGTGACAGCAAAGGACCAGTTCAACAACACCGCAACGAGCTACGCCGGGATCGTCTCGATCACATCGACCGATGGCGCAGCGACGCTGCCGGTCAACGCCGGACTCGTCAACGGTGTGGGTTCGTTCCAGGTGACGTTGGCGACCAACGGCATCCAGAAGGTGACGGCCACAGACGCTGCGAGCCCGTCGGTGACGGGCTTTCTGGCCAACATCAACGTCACGACGGCGCCACCGGGTGCGGCGACGCACTTCAACGTGACCACGGTTGGCTCGGCCATTGCCGGCGCCGCGAAGGTCGTCACGGTCACAGCGCTCGCATCGAACAACACGACCTCGACGTCGTATGCCGGCACGGTCCATTTCACGTCGACCGACGCCTCTGCCGTGCTGCCCCCGAACGCAACGCTTGTCAACGGGGTCGGGACGTTCAACGTCACGTTCAAGACCGCCGGCGGGCAGACGATCACGGCGACCGACACCGTGAACGGATCGATCAACGGCACGAGCACGACGATCAACGTCGCCCCGGCGGCCGCCAAGAACCTGTCGGTCACAGCACCGGCAAACGCGACGATCGGCTCGCCGATCAGTGTGGTCGTCACCGCCAAGGACCCGTTCGGCAACACCGCAACGGCCTATGCGGGCGTCGTCCACTTCACGTCGACCAACGTCACTGCGACGCTGCCGACCAACTACACGTTCATTGCCGGCGACGCTGGCAGTCACGTGTTCTCCACGGTGGTTCTCGGCACCGCTGCTTCATCGACGGTCACGGTGACCGATGTCAACGTCGGCACGATCACCGGTACGACCGGCACGATCTCGGTGTCCAACGTGCCACCGCCCGTGGCGACTCACTTCGCCGTGACCAGCAACGCTTCCGTGACCGCCGGAACGGCTCTGAGTGTGACGGTGACTGCACTCGACGCCGGCAACGCCGCGACGACCGGCTACGCCGGGACCGTGCATTTCACATCGACGGATGGGGCGGCTGTCCTTCCGGCGAACGCCGTGCTGGTGAACGGCGTCGGTGTCTTCAACGTCACGCTGAAGACCGCCGGCTCGCAGAACGTCGTCGCGACGGACACGCTGGACGCGACGATCAACGGGACCAGGAGTGCTGTCGCCGTGAGTGCCGCGGCGACGACGCATCTGACAGTGACCATCCCGGCATCGACCATCATCGGCACGCCCATCAATGCGGCCGTCACGGCCAAGGATGCCTACGGCAACACGGTCACGAACTACCTCGGTATGGTGCACCTCACGTCCAGCGACGGTGCGGCGCTGCTGCCTGTGAACAACACGCTGAGCAACGGAACTCGGTCGTTCTCGGTCACGCTCGACACACTGGGCAGCAGGACGGTCACTGCGACCGACACGGTGGCCCCGTCGATCACCGGTTTCGGCTCGACCATCGTCACCAACGTGCCGCCACCGGTCGCCACTCATCTCGCCGTCAGTGCGCCGTCCACGGCATCGGCCGGTACTGCGTTCAGCATCACCGTGACGGCGCTCGACGCGGCCAATGCCACCGTGCCCTCGTACGTGGGGACAGTGCACTTCTCGTCGTCGTCGAGTGGCACGCTGCCGGTCGATGCCACATTGACGAACGGTGTGGGGGTCTTCAACGTGACGCTGAACAATGCTGGGAATGCGACCGTGACGGCGACCGACACGGTGTCGGCATCCATCGCCGGGACGAGCGCGGCCGTGTCGATCGCAGCCGGTCCAGCGATCAAGTTCGTGATCTCGATTCCGGTGTTGCTCCCCGTCACGTCATTCCACCCGAACACCCGACAGATCGAAGCCCTCGGCCAGCAGTACAGCTTCACGGTCAGCGCTGTCGACCAGTTCGGCAACATCGCCGCCGGGTACGCCGGAACGGTCCACTTCACGTCCGACGATCCCGCGGCGTCCCTGCCGCCCGACTCCAAGCTGAGCAGCGGGTTCGGCATGTTCACCGCGACCTTCAGCACCCCGGGGTCGCACACCATCTCCGTTGCCGACCTCGCCAATCCGTCGATCACCGGCGGCTCGGTTTCGGGCGTTGTCGTCAACGTCGACCCGTCGGCGGCGAGTACGACGCAGCCGACGACACTGCCGACCATGCCGTCCGCCGGCGGCCTACCGGCCACGGGCACCGACAGCGAGGGCCTGCTGTGGGCCGCGGCGATGCTGATGCTGAGCGGTGGTGTGATCTTGGTGTTGCGGTCACGGCGTCGGCCGTCGAACGGAACCGGGGGCTGACGTCGTCGCCACCAGGTCGGTCCGGCTCCGGGTACCGTAGGGTTTGAATCGCGGGCGCCCGGAGCATGTCGAAACGGTTGGTGGATACGTTTGAAACGCAAGTTCGTGGCAGTGATCGTGATGATGATGGCGACGGTCACGGCGCTGCTGCCCACCCATCCTGTGGCCGTGCACGCTGCGCCTGCGGCAGGTTCCAAGAAGTTCGTGACCTGGGCGTTCTGCGGGGTGCGGCCCAGCGACCCGAGCGCTCTCGCTGCGGCCAAGTCGATGGCGACCTTCGCCGGGGTCTCGGCCACGTTCGGGCCGTGCAACGTGCCGACCAATTACACCCCGGTCAACCCCGGCAATCGCTACGTCGATCCCGACACGTACATGCAGTTGGTCAACATCAACGCTCAGGCGGGCATGAAGACGGTCGTGTACGACGCTCGCATCTGGTCCGATGACGCCAAGGTGCGCGACCGGGCGATTCGCTTCTGGGAGCCCGTGTACAACCAGATCCAGGCGTGGGACCTGGGCGACGAGTTCCAGCCGAATCAACCCGAATGGGATGTCCTGGTGCACCGCTGGAACCTCGTCCTCGGTGATGCCACGCTGCGATCGGGCATCCTTCCGTTCACGAACCTGCCGAGCTACGACGGCCTCCCGATCTCGCAGACCATCGCCGTCGACAAGGCGCTGGCGACGCTGCCCGGCTCCGATCAACTGATCTCGTTCGATCAATACACCGGCGACCTCGGCGCGTCGATCGCTCGGGCGGTGGACAGCCGTGTCAAAACCGTCATGTGCGCAGTGAACGTCTACGCCTATTCGATCTTCGCCCCGACGCCGACCAAGATCCGAGCGGACATGGCCTCACTGGCCGATGCCGATTGTGACCAGTTCCTGATCTTCGGCGGCGAGCGGGTGTACGACTCGACGTTCTACGGGACGTCGTCGTTGGTCGACACAACCGGCGCGCCGACGACATGGGCGACCGCAGTCCTCGAGGGTTCCGGAACGTCGAGCTACACCGCTTTGAGTCCGGCTCGTCTGCTCGACAGCCGCCCCGGCTCGACGACGGTCGATGGTCAGAGCGCCGGCATCGGGCTGCGTCCCGACGGCAGCGTCACCGAAGTGCTAGTCGCTGGACGAGCAGGTGTCTCCGCGACGGCGACATCGGTGACGCTCAACGTCGCGGTCACCGATGCCACGAACAACGGCTACCTCACCGTGTATCCGTGCGGCACGACGGTGCCGACGGCCGCGCAGGTCAACTACATCGCCGGCACCGATGTGTCGACCGCCGTCGTGGCCAAGGTGGGCTCGAACGGCAAGGTCTGCATGTTCAACTCGTTTGCCGCAGATCTCGTCGTCGACGTCAATGGCTTCTTCCCCAACGGTGCCGCCTTCGTCCCGTTGGCTCCCGCTCGAATGTTGGAGACCAGGCCGGGGCTGAGCACGGTGGACGGCGCGTACAACGGCGTGACTTTCCGTGGCGCCGGCTCGGTCACCCAATTGCAGATCAGTGGACGCGGTGGCGTACCGCTGGGCGCCACCGATGTCGTGCTCGCGGTGACTGCAACCAACACGGTGGCTCCCGGCTACGTGACGGTCTTCCCGTGCACCGACGCGGTGCCGGTCGCCTCGAACGTGAACTACGGCATCGGATCGACGGTGACCAACGCGGTGATCGCTCCGTTGCGTTCCGACGGTGCGGTGTGCCTCTACACGCTGTCCGACATCGACCTCGTCGTCGACGTGAACGGCTATTTCCCGGCGCGCTCGTCATTCGTCTCGCTGGCCCCGTCGCGATTGATGGACACGCGACCCGCGGCTGCCGGCGCGACGGCCCCCCTGACCATCGACGGCCAGCAGGGTGGCATCGGCACACGGATTGCGGGTTCAGTCACCGAGCTGCAGGTGACAGGTCGGGCCGGCATCCCGACCGGTGCGGGCGCCGCCGTGCTCAACATGACCATCACCAACCCGACCAGATCGGGTTTCGTCACCGCGTTCCCCTGCGGACAACCACGGCCCCTCGCGTCGAACGTGAACGTTGCTGCCGGTGCCACGGTTGCCAACATGGTCGTGTCCAAGATCGGGGCGAACGGACGAGTGTGCCTGTACACGTCGATCGACGCCGACATCATCGCCGATGCCACCAACTACTTCCCGTGACCGCTCGAACGGACGTCAGCGCACGTAGCCGGTCGCGTCGATGACGACGTCGACGGACTGGTTCGAGATCACGCACACACCACCCGACGACATGCGCACGAGCGCCGAGTTGGCGATGTCGGAACGAAGGTAGTTGAGGCTCGATGTGGCAGGCGGTCGATCGGTGGCCGCGGAGCACGGATACAACGAGATGAATCCAGCGCCGGGAGGGCCAACGGCGACGATGTTGACAGCAACGGCTCCAGCGTCAATCGGTATCCCGGCTTGTCCGCCGATCACAAAGCGAACAGCGGTGGCGGCACCGACCTTCGTCACGATGTCGTGTCCGACGCTGCCACCCGGTCGTTCGATCGCGCCGACCTGCGCCGGCCGGGTGTCGAGCAATCGCGTTGGCTGGGCGAACGTCGTGAACGTCGAGCCTGATGGGAAGTAGCCGGTTGCGTCGAGGACGACGTCGATCGTCTGGCTGGCGACGATGCAGACCCCACCGGACTGCATCGCGACAAGGGCCGCGTTGGCGATGTCGTTCGTCGCGAAGTTGAGTGTCGATGTGGACGGTGGCGAATCGGCCGCTGATGCGCAGGGGTACAGCGAGAGGTAGCCGGGCGACGTCGGTCCGACCGCCACGATGTCGACGGCAACAGCAGCTGCGATGGCTGGAATCGCGGCCTGACCGCCGATCACGAACCGCTTCGGCACTCGAGAGAGCAGCTTGCTGGAGAAGTCGAACCCGAGCGAACCCCCACTCTGTTCGATCACCCCGCGCTGACCCGACCGCGTGTCCACCAACCGGACGGGGCCCGGAAAGGCGATGAGGTCGGCATCGCTGGGGAAGTAGCCGGTCGCGTCGAGGATGAGGTCGACCGGTTGGCTGGAGATGACGCAGATGCTGCCGTTGAGCGCAGTGACGAGGGCCGCGTTGGCGATGTCAGTTGTGCCGTAGTTCAACGTCGATGTCGACGGGGGAGTCGCCGCTGCCGTCTGACACGGGTACACCGAGATGTAACCCGGCGCGGCCGGGCTGACCGCGACGACGTCGAGCGCGATGGCGAGAGCGTTGATCGGGATGTCGGCTTGCCCGCCGATCACGAACCGTCGGGGGGTGCCCGGCTGCAACTTCGATCGGAGATCAGAGCCGATGGATCCTCCGGGAAGCTCGATCAACCCGAGTTGGCCCGCACGGGAATCGACGAGCCGCCTCGGATCGGGAAACGCGATGAAGCGCGGCGAGGATGGAGCGGTTGTCGAGGTCGTGCTCGGCGCCGTCGTGCTCGCGGTCGTCGTCGCAGTGGTCGTCGTGGTCGTCGTGGTCGTTGCGGTCGCTGTGGACGTTGTGGTGGTGCTGGTGGTCGTACTGGTCGCACCGAGCGTTGTGGTTGTCGCTTCGCCGGTGGTGGTTGCCGCTTCTGTCGTGGTTGTGGATTCGGTCGTGGTCGTGGATTCGGTCGTGGTGGTCGCGTCCGTCGTACTGGGTGCATCGGTGGTGGTGGTCACGTCGGTGGTGGTGACGTCCGTTCCGCCAGTGGTTGCGAGCAGCCCGCGCGATGAACCTGCCCCGGCAGTGGCCGGATCAGCGGTGGGCAACAGGGCGATGGCGGCGACCCCGATCGGCACGACCAGCGCTGCGATGACGGCGCATCTCCGAATGATCAACTTCGACAGCACCGACGTCCTCCGGCTGCCGATGCTAGTGGTGACGTCGAGCTCCGAAGGATCGGCGGCGATCGCCACGATCGGCTGCGAAATGGCCGCCGATATTGGAAGACTGGATCAAGTTTCGCGCTCGTTGTGCCGATCGACAGAACGTGAACCAGAACGTTCTCCACATGCGACCGATCGTCGGGTTCGGCCGCGCCCGTCAACTCGGGGGCAGAACGTTGTTGGTCGTGTTCGCGGCGGTCTGCGTCGTCACGTATGTTGCCCTGCCAACGGCCCTTGCCGACACCTTCTTCCAGGTCGTGGCATGGGGTTCGATCGCGACGTTCGTCTACGGCATTCGCCGCCACGCTCGTTTCAACCTGGCATGGACGTTCATCGCGATCGGTTGGGTGTCGTTCGCGCTCGGTGATCTCACGTTCAGCCTGTACGACCATGCCTTCGACATCGCGCCGTTTCCTTCGGTTGCAGACGTCTTCTACCTCGCCGGCTATCCGTTCATCGCGGCCGGTCTCGCGGCGCTGGTGCGTCGAAGCCGGCCCGCCGGGGATCGAATCGCGCTGATCGACGCCAGCATCGTGCTCGTGCCGATGGCGGTTGCGGCGTGGATCTATCTCATCGCGCCGTATGCGGCATATGGCGGTTCCACCTTCGTCGAGCGTGCGGTGTCGGGTGCGTATCCGCTTGGTGACCTGCTCTGCCTCGCGGTGTTGGTCCGCCTGTTCGCAGGCTCGACATCGATCCGACGTCATGCCCAGCCGGCGACGACCATCATCGGAATCGGGCTGGTGACGATGCTTGTGGCCGATGTGTGGTTCGTCGTCACGCAACTGCACGGCACCTACGTGACGGGTGGATTCAACGACGGGTTGTACATCGTTCCGTACATTGCGTTGGCCGGCACCGGGATGAGCCGGTCGGTTCGCAACATCGGCAGCGAGATCCCTCGCACAGACCCGTCACTGAGCAATCGTCGTCGTCTCCTGCTCACGATCTCGGCACTGGTGACGCCGGCGATCCTGGTGATCGAATGGACGATGCACGGCGACCTCGCGATCCCTCTCATCGTCACCGGCACGGCGATCTCCTTCTTGCTCGTGATCGCCCGGATGGCGACGCTCGTCGAGGCACTCGAACATTCCCGCGCCGAGTTGGCCTACGACGCAACCCACGATGTGCTCACCGGGCTCGTCAATCGTGGCCTGTTCTCGCGCCAGGTCGAGTCCGTCATCGAACAGGGCACCGACGGTGCGCTGCTGTTCATCGACCTCGACAACTTCAAACGCGTCAACGACAGATTCGGGCATCCCGCCGGCGACGATGTGTTGCGCCGCGTCGCTGATCAACTTCGGATGGAGGTGCGCGACGCCGATGTCGTCGCCCGACTGGCGGGCGACGAGTTCGCGGTGTTGCTCCCCGGTGCAGACTCCGCCGCTGCTCACTCGCTGGCCGACCGGCTCGTCGGACGTCTGTCGATGACCGCCGGTGGTGACCCGACCGTCACGGTGACCGCGTCGATCGGGACGGTCAACTGGCAGCGCAACAGCACGCAGACGGACGACTCGCTGCTGGCGCAAGCAGATCACGCGATGTACATCGCCAAAGCCGCGATGGGAAATCAATTCGTCGTCGCCGGCTGATCGCGGAACTTGAGCGCGTGAACGCGTTGTACATATTGCGTTAACAAGTACGAGACGACTGCGAAATCCGTACCTCCTAGGTTGCCTCGCAGCACCCCGGCCCCTGGGGTGGCAGGAGGAGGACTATTTGTGGACGTCAAGACCCTCAAGTCGCGTGTGCGGGACAAGGAACGACAGAAATTCTTTCTGACGTTCCTCGGCGGCAAGATGCTCGGCATCGGTGCAGCATTCGTCGCGATCACGGCATTCGGGCCGTGGTTGATCGGCACCGCTGCACACGCTGTCGGCGCCAAGCCGCAAGCAGCGACGATCGACGACGTGGTCAGCGCCAGCAACACGGCGTGGACCTTGATCGCAGCCTTCCTCGTGTTCTTCATGCAGGCCGGCTTCATGATGCTCGAGGCCGGTTTTGCCCGTACTCGTGAAGTCGTCAACGTGCTCCAGGAGTGCATCGTCGACACGTGCCTCTGCGCCCTGCTGTTCTGGGCGTTCGGCTTTGCGTTCATGTTCGGCGTCGGCAACGGCATCATCGGCCACTCGTTCTTCTTCTTGAACAACGCTCCGGCCACCTACACATTGACGGGCGCCACGGGCGTGTCGTTCATGGCGTTCTTCCTCTTCCAGTTCGCGTTCGCCGACACCTGCTCGACGATCACGTCGGGAGCAATGGTCGGTCGTACAGGGTTCAAGGGCGATCTCTTGTACAGCGTTGGCGTCAGTGGCTTCATCTACCCGATCCTCGGACACTGGGTATGGGGTCCGGGCGGCTGGTTGCAGACGGCTCGCAATGGCGTTCACCTGCTCGACTTCGCCGGCAGCACGGTTGTCCACACCATGGGTGGCTTCATCGCTCTCGCCGGTGCCATCGTCCTCGGGCCTCGCCTCGGTCGCAAGTTCAAGCGTGACGGCGGCGGTCTTCCGCCCGGCCACGACATGACGGTCGCCGCAATCGGTGGCGTCATCCTGTGGTTCGGCTGGTACGGCTTCAACCCCGGCAGCACGCTGTCGGCGATCGACTCGGCCGGTATCGGCCGCGTTGCCACCAACACGACGCTTGCCGCAGCTGCGGCTGGTTTGACGGCGATGGCATGGGTCTATCCACGATCGAAGAAGTGGGACATCGGCATCACGATCAACGGCTTCCTCGGTGGCCTCGTGGCCATCACCTGCCCGTGCTACTGGGTCAACACCACTGGTGCGATCATCATCGGCGCCATCGCCGGTCCGGTGGTCGTGCTCGGCATCGACTTCATCGAGCACATGCGCATCGACGATCCGATCGGTGCAGTCGCCGTCCACGGCATCGCAGGCATCTGGGGAACGTGGAGCTTGGGTCTGTTCTCCACCGGCCAGTACGGCTCGCCGAAGGGCTTGCTGTGGGGCGGAGGTTCCACCGGAGCGAAGTTCTTCTTCGCCCAGGTCTGGGGCAACGCAGCTGTCGGCATCTCCGCCTTCGGCATCGCCTTCTTGCTGATGCACTTGGTCAAACTCACGGGCACGCTTCGTGTGTCGGAAGAGGGCGAACTGGAAGGCATCGACATTCACGAGCACGGTGCGCCGGCCTATCATCCTGAAGCCGCCTACATGGGTAAGGGAATCTGACCATGCTCGAAATGATCACCGCCATCATCAAGCCGCACAAGCTCGACGACGTCAAAGATGCACTCCTCGCCAATGGCGTCGAAGGCATGACCGTCACCGAGGTGCGTGGCTTCGGCCGCCAGCGCGGCAAGACAGAGAACTTCCGTGGTTCTGAGTACAAGATCGACTTCATCCCCAAGGTGAAGCTCGAGATCATCGTCACGTCCGAGACCGCCGATCATCTGATCGGTGTGATTGCCGAGGCAGCCAAGACCGGCAAGATCGGCGATGGCAAGGTGTGGAAGTACAGCGTGGATTCGCTGCTCCGTGTTCGCACGGGAGAGATGGGCACCGAAGCCATCTGACGACCATCACGTTCACGGGTTTGCGTCACCACAAAGGCCAGAGTCTGGCCAATGTGGTGACACAGATCGACCCGTGACAACACGAATTGAAAGGGCCCCGGGACCGTGTTCCCGGGGCCCTTCACGTCAGCTCTGGGTGAGCGCGAGTTTCAGCTCGTGACGCAGCGCGTCGTGATCGCGTTGGGGGACCTGCCGTGACGATCCGGTGCGACCAGAACGCTGTACATAGAAGACGTCGACGACCTCGTGGCCCAGCGTCGCGACGGTTGCCGAACGGATGTCGAGCCCCGCTGCGGCGAGCGATGACGCCAGCCGATACAGCACCGCGATCGCATCAGGTGCGCGTACATCGATCATCGTGGTCGACGCAGATGCGTCGTTGCTGACGAGCACTTCGAGTCGCGGTGGGGTCGCCGCCGTCGCTCTGCGATGTGCACGGCTGTACGTGCGGACGCGCTGCGCGATCCGGCTGCCGACGTCGATCGTGCCGCGCACCGTCCCGCGGAGGTCGTGTTCGAGCCGACCCCAGTCGGTGTCGATCGCGCTGGCCCGGAGCACGCGGAACTGGTCGACCGCGATGCCGTCGGTGCTCGTCCACGCCTCGGCGCTCACGACATCGATGCCATGGACGGCGAACGTGCCGGCGATCTTGGCGAACAAGCCGCGCTGGTCAGGCGTGGCGACGACCCAGAGATCGAACTCGCCGGCCTGCTCGTGACGGGTGTGCAACTCGCCCGTGGCCCGGACACCGTCGAGCAGATCGCCGAACCGTTCGTCGAGGCTCACTGCGTGCGTCTCGCGCGACTTCCCGGCGAGCACCGCGCTGACCGACCGAGTCAGATCGTCGAGCAGGGTCGCCTTCCAGGGCGACCAAGCCGATGGGCCGGTCGCCTTGCTGTCGGCTTCGGTCAGGGCGCGAAGCAGTTGCAGCCGCAGTGGGTCTCCGACGAGTTCGGCCACGTTCTCGGCGGTACGCGGGTCGCTGAGGTCTCGCCGGGTCGCGGTTTCGGCGAGCAGCAGATGGTGCTCGACCATCGATCGGATCACCGTCACGTCGTCGGCCTCGAAGCCCATTCGCGGCGCGATCCGTTCGACGAGTTCGATGCCGACTTCGGTGTGGTCACCCGGGTAGCCCTTGCCGATGTCGTGCAACAGGGCACCCACCAGCAGGAGGTCGGGGCGGGTGACGTTGCGCACGAACTCACCTGCGTTTGCCACCGTCTGCAACAGGTGCCGATCGACGGTGTAGGTGTGGAACGCATTGCGCTGCGGCAGGCTGCGCACGTGGCGCCACTCGGGGAGGATGTCGCTGAAGAGGTCGTAGCGCTCGAGTGCTTCGACCGCAGCAACGAGGTGCGGCCCGGCACCGAGCAGGCTCACCATCGCGTTGCGGGTGCGGTCGTGCCACGGTTCGTCGATGTCGTTCGGCGTGGCGGCGAGAGCGACGAGGGCTCTGCGGCTGATGGGGTACCCGGCGTGCGCTGCGCTGGCGGCGACGCGCAGGACGAGTGACTGGTCGACCTCGGCCAGGGTGAGGTCGACCTCGACCTCTTCGTCGACCACCGTGACGCCTGGGCGCAGCGTCGCCGAGACGCGCCCCGTCGTGGTCGCGCCGCGGCCCTTGCGAGTGGCTCGCTCGACCCGCCACCAGAACCGCTCGCTGACCCAGTCGACCGTGCGCGCGGCTTCGGCGACGCGAGCCATGAGCACGTCGGCATCAGCGAAACCCATGACGTCGGCAACGGCGTCCTGATCCTGGAGCAGCAAGATGTTGGTCGATTTGCCGGTGATCCGATGGATCTCGCACCGGACGGCGAGCAGCGTCTCCGCTGGTGCGGCGAGATCCTCGATCGGGGCTTCGAGCGAGGCAGTGATCTCGGGCCGGTCGACGGCGAGCGCCCAACGGATCCCGTCGTAGTCGCGCAGGCCGCCCTGACCGTCTTTGAGGTCCGGCTCGAGCAGCGACGCGACCTCGCCGTTCTTGGCCCATCGCTCCTCGGTCACCGTCCGCAGGTTGGCGAGCCAGTACGACGACTTGCGTCGCCACTGGTCGAGGGCCTGCAGGCGGAGAGCATCGACGTCGGTCTCGCTGCCCGCGAGCCGGCGGATGCGCAGGATGGACGTGGCTGTCACGAGGTCGCCGGACGCCAGCGACAGCAGTGACTTCACCGAATGCGCTGCCGGACTGAGCTTCACCCCGGCGTCCCACATCGGATACCAGAGCGGTTCGGCGATCGTGCGCACATCCGCCGCGCTCGCCTTCTGCGGATGCAGCAGGACGACGTCGATGTCACTGCCGGGGCACAGCAGCCCTGCGGCGTATCCGCCGGTCGCGACGATCGCCCAGCCGGTGGGTAGACCGGCGCCGAGCGCGTCGAACCAACCGTCCATCTGATCGGAGAGCCGCCGCGCCAAGCTGCGGCCGACGAGGTCGTCGCGGGCCACGACATCGGCGCGAGCGCGTTTCACAAAGGCTCCGTCGATCGTCTTGGCCACCATCTGGCCAGTATGTCAGCTGGTGCTGTGAGCCGCCGGTTTGCTGTCCTGGCTGCGAAGTTCGGCCAGGCGCTCGTCGAGGAACGACGCTGCGGTGCGCCCGTTGGCCAGCACGACATCGCCGGACGGGTGGAGAAACAGCGGCAATGACAGACGCGAGCGAGTCGCGCCTTCGCCCGTCGGATTCATGACGCGATGCGTGGTCGATGGGTAGTACCCACCGCTGGCCAGGGCGAGCATGTCGCCACAGTTGACCACGAGGCTGCCGAAATCACAGGGCACGTCGTGCCAGTTCCCGGCGACGTCGAGCACCTGCAAACCGGGCTCGTTCGAGGCCGGCAGGACGGTGAGGAGGTTGATGTCCTCGTGCGCCGCGGCGCGAACTGCACCGGGCTCTTCGTCGCCACGCAGCGGCGGGTAGCGAAGCACCCGCAACAACGTGCGGCTGCTGCCGATCATCATCTCGTCGAGCGGCACCGAGAAGCCGGCTGCGACGGCGGACGGGGTGTTGTCCTGGACCCATCCGAGCAACGTGAGCGCAATGGCTTTGGCCTGTTGGGCGTACTCGAGCGCTGCATCGCTGACCTCGGACGGGAACAGTCCGCCCTCGTACACGTGGAAGAACTCCTTGATGTCGCGAATGGTGTTGCCCTTCGCTGTCTCAGAGATTTCCGGGCCGTAGTAGCCGCCGCCGGCTTCGTTGCTGTACCGGTACCCGTACTTGGCATCGGAGTCGAAGAAAGCCAACCACTCGTCATAGATCCGCTGAACGAGTTCGGCCGGGAGCGGGTGATTGGTGAGCACCGCGAAACCCGTCTCGCGCAGTGAGCGGGTGAACTTCTCGGGTGCATCCGCAGCTCGGAAGTCGACGACATCGACGTTGACATCTGCATTCATGGCGACAACGCTACCGCGGGTGCGTCAATCCGGAAGTCGCACGAGGACCACCGGGCACGTGCTGTGGTGAACGCAATAGCTGGACACGGATCCGAGGATCAACTCCTTCAAGACACCCGAGCCGTGTGATCCGACCACGAGCAGTTCTGCGTCGCCCGACAGGCCGACGAGTTCGTGCCCGGCTGGCCCCTCGGGCGTCACGACCGTGTATTCGACCCCGGACTCGATGAGCCCGGCGTGCGTCGCAATCGTGGCTGCTGTCTTCTCCGCGTTGGAGACGAGAGTTGCTGAATCGGGCATCGGGATGATGACCGGCTCGGCGGTCGCCATGACCGGGAAGTCCCACGTCACGACGAGCTCCAGCGAGCTGCCGCGCAGCTTCGCTTCCTTGATCGCCCAGTCCAGCGCAGCGCTGGACGGAGCGGACCCATCAACACCAACAACGATTTTGCCCATGGTCGGTCCCTTCCCGGAACGAGGCCAGTTCAAACCTGACTATCTCGCGGCGACGAGGCCGCCGTCGGCGATGATCGCCTGACCGGTGATGAAGCTGGACGCATCCGATGCGAGGAACAGCGCCGGCCCGATCATCTCGTCGGGGTCGGCCATGCGCTTCTGGAAGCTGGCCAGAGCCATGCTGTCCTGGGTCTCCGGCGAATTGTTCATGACCATGTCCGTGCGCACCGTGCCGGGCGCGATGGCGTTGACGCGGATGCCGAACTCGGCGAAGCCGGCCGCCATCGACCGCGTGAACGACAACAGCCCGGCCTTGGTCGACGAGTAGATCGACGTGTACGTCGACGGCAGATAGGCGCCGGCCGAGATCACGTTGATCACCGATGCATGGCTGCTGGCCTTGAGATAGGGGAGCGCAGCATCGATCAGGAACACCGGTCCGCGCAGGTTGACGTCGTTGACCTTGGCCCAGACCTCGGGGGTGAACGTCCCGAGCGGCTGGGTGAGCGCGGTCGCGGCGTTGTTGACGATGATGTCGATGCCACCGAACGCGGCCACCGTCGTGTCGACGATGCGATGGATGTCGTCGAGGTCGCCGAGGTGCGCGGCGATACCGAGCGCGGTGCCACCCCGGGCCTGGAGCCCAGCCACCGTCTCGGCGACCGAATCGGCCTTGCGACTGACTACGACGACCGTGGCCCCGGCGTCGACGAAGCCTTCGGCGATGGACTTGCCGATGCCCCGGCTGCCACCCGTCACGATGGCGATGCGGCCTTCGAGGCTGAAGAGCGTGTTGATTCGATCGGTGTTCACGATGCCTCCGGGAGACGCTCGGTGCGTCGTTGCGATTCGGGCCGAAGCTACTCGTCGTCGACGGGGCGATGTCCTGTCAGAGGAGTCTCCCGACCGAGGAGATCTTCCTTCCACGTTCGGAACCGCACGTGATCGCGGCCACTCGGTCCGGTGCCGGCACCGGTGCCGTCGGGGAACAGCCGGAACGTGGATTGGCGGTGAAGGTCACCGGCGTCGGCGGCCCAGTACAGCGCGTGATCGCCGGTTGCCGGGCCGGCGCGCCACAGTAGCCACGAGCCGATCCGGCGTTTGTACGTCGCGGCGGGAGCACCGTCCAAGACCGAGCCGAGTTGCAGCAACTCGGGCGGTGCCTCGATCCATGCGGGGGCCACGATGTTGCGGTCTCGCGTCGGGGTGTCAGGAAGGTCGGCCGTGTGCACCGGAGTGGCGTCGTCGGGCCGTTCGTCGTAGCGCAGGGCCTTGTCGGTCACGCGCTGGTCGACCCGCCGTCGAGTGAAATCGTCTTGCCCGTGACCCACGATGCTTCGTCGCTGGCGAGCCACACGACCGCTGCGCCGACGTCTTCGGGCGTGCCGAGGCGACCGACCGGAATCGTCCGCGCCAGTTGGGCAGTGGCCGCACCGCCGGCTGTGTTCGCCATCAGGCCCAGCGCAACCGAGTTGGCCGTCACGCCTTTCGACGCGGATTCCATCGCGAGGTGGCGCATGAACGCGATGGCACCGCCCTTCGCCGCGCCGTAGATCGAGATGCCCATCTTGTTGCCCGTCGTTCCGGCGCCTGACGAGATCGTGATGACTCGGCCCCAGCCGCGGTCGTACATGCCGCTGATGACGGCGCGGCTGCAGTGGAGCACGCCGTGGAGGTTGACGTCGAGGAAGCGGGCGTACTCGTCGGCACCCATCTCTGCGAACGGCTTCGGTGTGAACGTATGTGCGCCGGCGTTGCCGGCATTGTTGACGAGGATGTCGATCGGACCAAGCAAATCAACAGCCGTAGCGACCGCCGCGGAGTCGGTGACGTCGAAGATCGCTGTCGACGCGCTGCCTCCTGCGGATTCGATGTCCTCGACCGTCTGCTGGGCGCGGTCGGAAACGATGTCGTTGACGAAGACCCGTGCGCCCTGTCCGGCGAGGGCGCGGGCGATGCCGGCACCGACGGACTGGCCGGCTCCGGTGACGAGTGCTGTCTTGCCGGTCAGATCGAACATGGGCCCATTGTGGCTCGCTCCAAAGTCACGGTGCGCATCGCAGCGGATGTGCGACGATGGCGTGATGGGCGACGCGCGGGCGACAGCGAGCAGCGAGAACGTGGGCGAGTGAAGCTCAGCCAACTCGATCGGCGCATCATCGCGCTCGCGATCCCCGCACTCGGGACACTGGCGATCGAGCCCCTCTACATCCTCGTCGACACCGGCATCGTCGGGCGGCTGGGCACCGATCCACTGGCGGGTCTCGCGATCGCCGGCACCGTGTTGTTGACGATCACGTCGATCATGGGTTTCATGCAGTACGGCGTCACTCCTGATGTCGCCCATGCGGTGGGAGCGGGGGATACCGACCGCAGCCGTCAGGTCGCGACCGATTCGATGTGGCTCGCAGCTGCGCTGGGCGTGCCGTCGACTGTCGTGCTCGTACTGTTGGCGAGGCCGTTGGCGCGACTCCTCGGTGCACACGGCGCCGTGCTCGCAGCAGGAACGACCTATCTGCGCATCGCTGCCCTCGGCTTGCCGTTCATCTTCATCACGCTCGTCGGGCACGGCGTGATGCGCGGCCACAACAACCTGCGGCGCCCGCTGATCGTCGTGCTCGTTGCCAATGTTGCCAATGTGTTGCTCGAACTCCTCACGGTCTACGGGCTCGATCTCGGCGTCGCCGGATCGGCATGGAGCACGGTCATCGTCCAGATCGGTGCAGCCGCCGCGTTCGGCTTCATCCTTCGTCCGCACCTCGCACGCATCCGCCCCGCATGGGCGCGGATGAAACCGCTGTTGTTGAAGGGAACCCATCTCGGTCTGCGCAGCGTTGCAATGCTCGTCGTGTGGATCGCGGTGACGCGTGTCGCTGCTGCCGTCGACACGCCGACGTTGGCGGCGAATCAGGTGTTGTTCCAGTTGTTCACGTTCACTGCTCTGATCCTCGACGCGTTGGCGATCCCGGCCCAGTCGCTGGTGGCCGGAGCGATGGGCGCCGGCGATCGCGAGAAGGCGATGGCCGTCGGCTGGTCGAGCACCAAGCTGTCGCTGTGGGTCGGGGCCGGGCTGCTCGTGCTGATCGGCGGCGCGAGCCCACTCATCCCGCACATCTTCAGTGCAGATCGCGCGGTGATCAGTCGTGTGACGGCGGGTCTGCTCTTCCTCGCTGTGATGCAGATCCCGGGCGCCGTCGCGTTCGCGCTCGACGGCGCATTGATCGGCGGACGCGACGCTCGGTTCCTCGGTCGCGCCGCCGTGTTCAACCTGATCTCGTTCGCGCCGTTCCTGATAGCCACTGCTGTTCACCCCGCGTTCGGCATCGCTGGACTGTGGGGTGGAGAGCTGGTGTGGATGATCACACGCGCGGCCGTCAACACGCGCCGGTTCCGTTCCCGGGCCTGGATGCCCGCCGGAGCGGCAGCCGTATCCGCGGACGCGTGATCGCTTTGCGGCGGCGCCGGGGTCAGGCGACGATGTTGACGGTTCGCCCCGGCACGACGATGACCTTCTTCGGCGTCGCACCTGCCAAGGCCGTGATCACCTTGGCATCGGCCAACGCTGCCGCTTCGACGATGTCGTTGGCGGCGTCGGCCGCGACGATGATGCGACTGCGAAACTTGCCGTTGACCTGAACGGGCAGCTCGATCGTGTCCGCGATCAGCAGCGCCGGATCGGCGACCGGGAAGGACTCGCGGATCAACGAATCGGTGTGACCGAGCTTGCGCCACAGCTCTTCCGCGACATGCGGGCAGAGCGGCGCGAGCATCAGCACCAGTGGCTCGGCGACGTCGGCCGGGCTCGAGCCCAGCTTGGTGATCGCGTTGTTCAACTCGATCAGCTTCGAGATCGCGGTGTTGATCCGCAGCCCGTCCATGTCGCTGCGCACGCCATCGATGGTGCGGTGCAGCAGCCGTTTGGTGTCGTCGTCGGCGGGCGGGCCGAGACGGAGTTCACCGGTCTCCTCATCGACCAGGTTGCGCCAGACGCGCTGCAGGAACCGGTACATGCCCACGACATCGCGGGTCTCCCACGGACGTGACGCATCCATCGGGCCGGTGCTCATCTCGTACAGGCGCAGGGTGTCGGCGCCGAACGCGTCGTACATGTCGTCGGGTGAGACCGCATTACGCAGGCTCTTGCCCATCTTGCCCCACTCGCGTGTGACGGGCTCGTCGCCGAACCAGAAGCCGCCGTCGCGCTCGACCACCGCGGTGGACTCGACGTAGATCTCGCGCGCGTCCTTGTACGCGGCCGCCAGGATCATGCCCTGGTTGAACAGCCGGTAGTACGGCTCTTTCGAGCTGACGTGGCCGAGATCGAACAGGACCTTGTGCCAGAAACGCGCGTACAGCAGGTGCAGCACCGCGTGCTCGACGCCGCCGACGTACAGATCGACGCCGCCCGGATGGCCGTTGCCTTTCGGACCCATCCAGTACTGCTCGACTTCGGGATCGACGAACGCGTTCTCGTTGGTGGGGTCGAGGTAGCGCAGTTCGTACCAGCACGACCCGGCCCATTGCGGCATGACGTTGGTGTCGCGGTGGTACAGCTTCGGCCCATCGCCGAAGTCGTACTCGACCTCGGTCCACCACTCGAGACGATCCAGCGGTGACTCGGGGTTGCTAAACTCGTCGTCGATCGCGAAGGTGCGCGGCGAGAACGAATCGGTCTCGGGCAGCACGACTGGCAGTTCGGCGTCAGGCAGGCCGATGGGGCCGAACTGGTCGTAGACGATCGGGAACGGCTCGCCCCAGTAACGCTGCCTGCTGAACAACCAGTCGCGCAGCTTGAAGTTCACGGTGCCGTAGCCACGGTCGTTGGCGACCAACCATTCGTTGACCATCCGCTTGCCGTCGGCCACCGATGTCAAGCCGTTCAGGTCGAGACCGCTGTCGTTCGCCGACTGCACGTACGGTGCGTCGCCGACGAATGCCTGCGGCCACGTGCTCGCATCGAGTGATGGCTCGATGCCGTGGTCGGCGAACCACGAATCCGAAGGCTGCTGGATCGCGGGGATGCCCAACCCGAATGTGCGCGCGAACTCGAAGTCGCGCTCGTCGCCGCACGGCACGGCCATGATCGCTCCGGTGCCATAGCCCATCAAGACGTAGTCGGCGATCCACACCGGGATCTGGGCGCCGTTGACCGGGTTGGTCGCGTATGAACCGGTGAACACGCCGGTCTTCTCGCGGGTCACGTCCTGGCGGTCGATGTCCTTCTTGGCTGCCGCCGACCGCCGGTACTCTGCAACGGCGCTCGAGTGCTCGCTGGTGGTCAGCGCATCGACCAACGCGTGCTCGGGGGCGAGCACCATGAACGTCGCCCCGAACAGCGTGTCGGGACGTGTTGTGAAGACCTCGATGTCGCCGGCCGCGCTGGCGAAACGGACGCGAGCGCCCTCGCTTCGCCCGATCCAGTTGCGCTGTTGGGTCTTGATCGCGTCGGACCAGTCGAGCAGGTCGAGATCGTCGATCAGTCGATCGGCGTACGCGGTGATGCGCATCATCCACTGCCGCATGTTGCGCTTGAACACGGGGAAGTTGCCGCGGTCGCTGCGACCGTCGGCGGTGACTTCCTCGTTGGCCACCACGGTGCCCAGACCCGGGCACCAGTTCACCGGCGCCTCCGAGACGTACGCCAGCCGATGATCGTCGATGATCGTGCGTTGCTCGGCGGTGGTCAGCTCCGTCCACGGGCGTCCATCGGGCGTTGGCCGCGAACCGGATTCGAACGCGGCCACCAGCTCGGTGATCGGTCGAGCGCGACCGTGGCTGCCATCGGCCGACGGCGATTCGGTGTCGTACCACGAGTTGAAGATCTGCAGGAAGATCCACTGGGTCCAGCGGTAGTAGCCGGGGTCGGTGGTGTCGATGCTGCGCCGCGGGTCGTGGCTCAGACCCAGCCGGCGCAACTGGCGGCGCATGTTGGCGACGTTCTGGGCTGTGGTGATCGCCGGATGCTGCCCGGTCTGCACCGCATATTGCTCGGCGGGCAGCCCGAAGGCATCGAAGCCCATCGAGTAGCAGACGTTGTAACCCGCCATCCGCTTGAAGCGGCTGTAGACGTCGGTGCCGATGTAGCCCAGCGGGTGGCCGACGTGCAGCCCGGTGCCCGACGGGTACGGGAACATGTCGAGAACGAACAGCTTCTCGCGCCCGGCGACGCCTTCCGGATCAGCGAGCGGGCCCGCCGGGTTCGGTGCTTCGAAAGACTTGTGGGTGTCCCACCAGTCCTGCCAGCGCAGCTCGATGTCCTGCGCAAGCGCGGCCGAGTAGCGAAATGGAGGGATGTCGGAATCGGCGCGAGCCATAGGGGCACCACTTTACGAGCGACCCTGTTGGAACGAGCGGTTCGTTTCGCCGCGACGTGAGGCGTCGATACCTGCGATCGGTTCAGAGCGTGGCGAGGCGACCGATCAGGTCGATTGCGAGGTAGCTCGATCGATCGCGGGTCCACGACTGACCTGACTGCGGGTCGTAGGTGGTGGGGAGAACGACTCCGGCCGGCACAACTGCCGTCGGCATCCCTGCCTTCTGCGCGGTGAGGATGCAGCGGACGGCATGGTCGGCAAACGCAACGATGCCGACGGTACCGAGCGGCTTGCCGCTGGTCTGCGCGATCGAAACGATCTGGGCGGCGACGCCGGCGGTGCTCAGATACGTGGTCGCACCATCTGCAGCGATCACTTGGCCGATGGAGGAGACGTCGGGAACGCCGCGAGTCGTGAGGATGTCAGCAATCTCCCATTGGGCATAGACCGGCACCGGATGTGCGGCGACGAACGCGACGATCGTGTCGGCAAGTGCCTCGTTCGTCGGGCCTGCCGTGGTCGTGCCGTCGGCCCCGACGCGGTTGCCGAACGAGAACGCAACGATCGCAGTGATCGAGTCGGCCGGTGCAGTCGGAGGGCGGTACGCGAGGAACGGACTGGTGCCGACCTCGTCGAGCGGCACGCGCTGTTGGAGCTTGGCGATTTGATCGTCACCCAGGCCGCGAACCTCGCTTGCCGCGAGCGTTGGATCATCGAACTCCGCCGTGAGCCGGTCGGTGAGCGCGGTGCGGTAGTCCACGGGCACAGTCGTAGCAGCCGCCGTGGAACTCGTCGAAGTCGATGGAGAGCTCGTCGAGAGAGGCGTGTCGGTCGCACCGGTGGCGGTCACCTCGGGAGAAGTCGGCGTGGCGCTGGTCGGGGACACGATCGTCGTCGCTGTCGGGGAAGTTGCGACAGGACCCGAACCCGATGGCGATGAAACAGAGGATGCGCTCTGCGAACTCGACGAACACCCGGCGGCACCCGTGAACAGCGAAACCGCCAGCACCGCGACTCGGGCGCGACGTTTCCCGTTCATATGAACCACCTCCGCCGTCCGCCGAATCCACCGTGGCCGGTCAGACCTTGCTCACCATAGTCACCGGGCTAACGTTCGAGACGATATGGCACCGACCGCAGGATCCATCACCGATCGATTGCAACGAGCGGCCGATCGCCCGACCGGGGTTCGTTTCGTGGGCTCCTCGGTGGCGCCGGCCGATGGGCAGGACTTCGTGTCGTGGGCACAGATCCACGACGAAGCCCGCGCCGTTGGCGCCGCGCTCCAGGCGCGCGGCTTGGTGCCAGGCGATCATGTCGCGATCCTCGGCCCGACCAGTCGCGCGCTGATGACGATCATCCAGGGCTGCTGGCTCAGTGGCATCGCCAGCATGGTGTTGCCGCTGCCGATGAGGATGGCGTCGCTCGACGCGTTCGTCGAGAGCACACGCGGCCGCATCCTGCACGGCGACGCGAAGTTGGTGCTGATCGACGACATGCTCGCCGACTTCTACGCTGCGGCACCGGGCGACCCACCCATCGAGCCCATGGCGGCGGTGCTTCCCGGACCCGGCAACCCTGGTAGCGAACGGATCGAGATTCCCGCCAACGATCCGGAACGGCTGGTGATCCTGCAGTACACCAGCGGCTCGACCAGCGAGCCGAAGGGCGTGATGATCCCCGACCGTGTGCTGACGGCGAACATCGACGCTTCGTGCGCGGCGGCCGAGCTCGGCCCCGACGAAGTCATGGTGTCGTGGTTGCCGCTTTACCACGACATGGGTCTGGTCGGGTTCCTCAGCATCCCGATGACGAACGGTTGCCAGCTCGTTCAAGCCGCGCCGCAGGACTTCATGGCCCATCCTGGCAACTGGATGCAGTGGATCAGCGACCACGGTGGCACCGCGACGGCCGGGCCGAACTTCTCGTGGGTGCTGGCGACGCGTGCGTTGAAGCGCATGGAATCCTCGACCTGTCGCGCCTCACGTTGGCGCTCAGCGGTGCCGAACCCGTCGACCCTGATGCCGTCGAAGCGTTCGTCGCCGCCGCAGCTCGGTTCGGTTTCAAGCCGGGCAGCGTGTTCCCTGCTTTCGGCATGGCCGAGGTCGCGATCGGCGGAGCATTTCCCGCACGTCATCGGGGCCTGCTGACCGACGACGTGGATCGGATCGTGCTCGAGCGCGACCGCGTCGCCAAGCCGGTCGACATCACCGCCGACACGGAGGCGGATTCGATCCGTCGCCTGCCCGTGTTGGGGCGCGCTGTTCCCGATCTGGAGATGCGCATCGTCCACACCGACACGCGCGAGCCACTACCCGAACGGCACGTGGGGGAGTTGTTGATTCGTGGCACGTCCGTGACGCCCGGTTACTACAAGCGTCCCGATGCGACTGCGGCGTTGTTCTCCGACGGCTGGCTGTGCACCGGCGACCTGGGTTACATGCTCGACGGCGAGCTGGTGCTGTGCGGCCGGATCAAGGACGTCATCATCGTCGGCGGCCGGAACGTCTTCCCCGAAGACATCGAGCGTGCAGTCGGCGGGCTCGACGGCGTTCGCGCCGGCAATGTCATTGCCTTTGGCGTCGAGGGGTACAAGGGCAAGGAAACCGTCGTCGTCGTGGCCGAGGTCCGAACCGACGAACCCATTGCTGTTCGCGAGGCGATTCATCACCGCACGATCGAGGTGTGCGGTCTGCCGCCGCGCGATGTGATGCTCGTTCGAGCGGGCACGTTGCCGAAGACCTCGTCGGGCAAACTGCAGCGAGCGAAGTGCCGCGAGGCGTACCTCAACGAAGAACTCGAGCTGTTCGAACCCTGAGCCGACGCGATCGATCGCGTCGTGTCCTCGCTGTGGTGAGCGCGTCTGGCACGATGGCGAGATGAAGGTCGTGTACACACCCGCTCATCTTCGCCACGACCCGAAGGTCGCGATCGAGCAGTCGCGCTCGGTACCCACGTTCGAACACATCGGGCGGGCCGAGGCGATCCGCACCACGCTTCAGTCCGACCCTCGATTCACGTTCCGGGCGCCGACCGATTGGGGCATCGGTCCGATCGAGGCAGTGCACGACGCGGGCTTGATCCGCTTCCTGTCGACGGCGTGGCAGGAGTACCAGCGCGCCGCAGAGCCGACGGCCGACGTGATGCCCGACGTTTTCTATCGACCCGCATTGCGACGGGGGATGCCCGAACGCGGCGAGCCGGAGTCGATCCTCGCTCGCCTCGGCTACTGGTGCTTTGAAACCACGACACCTTTGACGAAGGGCACCTACGACGCGGCGGTCTCGGCGGTCGACACCGCATTGACCGCGACGCAGATGGTGTTGGACGGCGACCGCAGCGCGTACGGCCTCTGTCGCCCTCCTGGACATCACGCGACGTCAGGGCTGTACGGCGGATACTGCTTCTTCAACAACGCCGCGATTGCCGCGCATCACGTTGCCTCGACAACGGGCACCAGGGTGACGGTGCTCGACGTCGACTATCACCACGGCAACGGCACGCAGGAGATCTTCTACGATCGCGACGACGTGCAGTACGTCTCGTTGCATGGTGACCCGGTGCGGGCCTACCCGTGGAACGTCGGGTACGCCGATGAGACCGGCACGGGCAGGGGAGCGGGCAACAACCTCAACCTTCCGCTTGCGGCTCGCACGGATGACGACACGTACATCGATGCGCTGCACCGTGCGCTCGACGCGATCCAGTTCTTCCGACCCTCGTTGCTGATCGTGTCATTGGGCCTCGATACGTTCTTCACCGATCCGATCAGTGACCTGGCTCTGACAGCCGACGGATTCGAGCGGTGCGGTGCCGCGGTGGCCCAGCTCGGCCTACCGACCGTGGTGCTGCAAGAGGGCGGTTACGACGTCGCCGCGCTCGGCGACAACGTGCGCCGCTGGCTCGTCGGCCTGGGTGCGTAACCCAACCCGCTCCGGACCGTCAGATATGCCGTGATCTGCTTGTTTGCGTCACAACAAAGGCGAGGCCCTGGCCTTTGTCGTGACACAGACAAATGATTCCAAAGAACGTCAGAGGTAGTAGCCGAGGATGTCGACGATGAAGTCGGTGGTGCCACCGCCGCCCGCGAACACCTTGATCTGACGCTGGTTGTCGAGCTTGACGAGCGTGCCGTTGGCGAGGAACGGCGTGCCCGCGGTCCAGTTGATGGTCG
Source organism: Acidimicrobiales bacterium (assembly GCA_038227995.1). Taxonomy (GTDB): domain Bacteria; phylum Actinomycetota; class Acidimicrobiia; order Acidimicrobiales; family Ilumatobacteraceae; genus WLMZ01. Next base: position 86,193 of record JBBRPP010000012.1, on the reverse strand, counting down.
AGGCGCCGAGGACGGTGGCGGACCCTGGCGCAACCGCGAGAAAGCCTCCGGAGGTCGCGCCGGCGATGGTCAGGTTGTAAGCGATGGCTGTGGCACCGGTGGGCACGACGTTGGGCGCGGTGACCGCACCCGTGGTGAGGTCGATGCCGTTGCTGACATTGACGACGCGGTTGGCGCCGCTGGTGATCGAACCGCCTGCGCCCGGGAGTCGCGAGTCGTAGACGCGGGTCGGGTTGATCACGTGCAGCGCGCCGGCGGTGGTGCCGCCGCCGAGCTTGCGCCACGAACCCGGGGTGCCCGTTGCGTAACAGACGTACCAGTCGCCCGCGGTGTCGCGGATCAGTTCGCCGAGCAGGTAGTTGCCCGATGTCGGTGGTCCGATCAGGGTGTGGTTGTTGACGAGGATCCGCCCCTGCCCGGCCGCCTTGAAGTCGTAGCCGGTGACGGCCGTGCTCTGACCGACGACGCCGATGCCCGACACCGTCTGACCCCACACGCCATACCCGGAGCCACCGGCGGTCGTGGTGGCCACACCCATCACCCCGTTGCCATCGACCACATCGGACCGACCGAAGACGCCCGTCTTGCCGTTCTTCACCGCCAACCCGGCGATCGAAGCGACCTGGTTCGGATCGGCCGGCGCGCCGGGCGCGCCGCCGTCGGTGACGACGAAGTATCCAACGGTGTTGCTCGTCGCGCTGGCGTAGTTAACGATCGTGGCAGGCGGGGTGGCCGTACTCGTGGCGTTCGGGTTGACCGGCGCTCCCGAGGCGAGCACCATATTGCTGCCGTCAGCGGCAGCGGCCGGAGTTGCTGATGTCGCAGCAGTCGCGGCAACGGCTGCCGCGGCAGCCCCACCGGCGAGTGCGAGCAGGCGGCGGCGACTGGTCGTGGTGACTTCGTGGTCGGGCCGGGGGAGCGGCTCGGCCTCACTGATTCGCAAGGGGCGCGACACGTCCGCCGGGCGCTGTGAGGCCTTGAGCTCGGCCAGTTCGGCACGTACGGCAGCGAGCTCGGCGGCCAGGTCGGCGACGATGTCTTCGATGTTCGGAGGTGTCATCATGACAGCCTCCCACACCCATCCGGTGAGGTCCTGTGCGTCAGCAGACATACCCTGCGAGCAGGGTGGGCGCGTTCAGCGCGCTCGGACGCGCCCAACGCGCCCAGCACCTTTCGTCCGTTGGGCGTGGGCGCGTTCAGCGCGTCTTGACGCGCTGAACGCGCCCACCGTGAGGGTGATCAGCCGGTCTTGAGGTCGGCGAGGACCTTGCTCCATCGACCGGGATCGGTCTTGTACGGGGCGTAGAAGCTGATTCGCTGGATGACGTCGCCGTAACGCTGCTTCAGCTCGGGGGCGATCTGTTCGGGTTCGCCGACCACTGCGAACGTGTTGAGGACCTCGTCGTTGATGACGTTGCCCATCTCGACCCACTTGCCCTGCTTGCTGAGTGTGTTCAGCTCGTCCTGGATGCCGCCCCACCCATGGAGCTCCAGCACGGGACGGTATGCAGGCGTCGACCCGTAGAACGCGATCTGCTGGCGAGTGCCGGCTTTCGCTGCTTCCAGCTCGGCCTCGTCCGAGCCGCTGACCACGAAGCTCGGCCCGATGATCTCGAATCCATCCATCGTCTTGCCGGCCTTGGCCCGCCCACGTTCAAGCGCCGGAATCGTGACCTCGCGCAGATATCGCTCGGTGGTGAAGCCATGGCAGATGAAGCCGTCGCACACCTCGCCTGCGACCTCGGTCATCAGCTCGCCGACACCGGCCAGGAAGATCTTGGGGACGCCGTAGTCGCTGATGTCGGCGGCGTCCGGTGTGAAGAACGGGGTCATCAACGTGTGCTTGTAGAACTCGCCACGGAACTCGAGCTTCGAGCCGTTCAGCCAACAATCCCAGATCGCCCGCATCGCCAAGACCATCTCGCGCATGCGCGGCGCCGGATGGCTCCATTCCATGCTGAAACGCTTGGTGATGTGCGGCTTGATCTGGCTCCCCAGACCCATGATGAACCGACCCTTCGAGAACGACTGCAGATCCCAGCCGACGTTGGCGAGTGTCATCGGATTCCGCGCGAACGCGACAGCGATCGAGGTTCCGAGTTCCAGCGTCTCGGTGTGCTCGGCCGCCAGCAGCAGCGGGAAGAACGGATCGTGGCTCGTCTCCGCGGTCCAGATGCCGCTGTATCCGGCCGCCTCGGCCTCCTTGGCCTGGGCACCCGCTTTGTGCAGGTTGGTTCCGATGCCTCCGTCGACCTTCATGTCTGATCCCCGTTCAGTGCTGAGAAACGTGCAGCATGAACGTAGCCCGACCCATTTCGCGACCGTTCATCGGCGACCGGTCGGTCACCCGGACGACCAGCTGACGTGCGTCGGTCAGCTGCCGTTCTGGTCGCGCAGGAACTGCTCGAACTCGGCGCCGAGCTCGTCCGCGCTGGGCAGTGCTTCCGCCGACAGCGGGTGTTCGTCATTGGCTGCCGCGAGCGCCGCGTCGTACAGCGATTCGAGCTGGGCGACCATCGCGCCGTGCTCGTCGTTGCCTGCGACCAGTTCGTCGAGTCGGTGTCGCTGGATGACCGTCTCCTGACGCGACGCGGCCCCATCGACACGAATGCCGGCGACATCGCGCAGGCCGGCGAGCAGCGCGACCGTCGCGGCGGGGTACGCCATCGATGCGACGTAGTGTGGGACCTGCACCCAGATGCCCAGCGCTGCGATGCCGCGCTCGTGGATGGCGTGTTCGAGCACGGCGGCGACGCCGGCCGGGACGTCGACGGAGTTCTTCAGCAGCGAGATCGATGCGACGACTTCGGGAGACGGCGCGGTGAGCGACAACCGTGACGGCCGGGTGTGCGGCGTGGCGAACGGATACGAGCCGAGTCCGACCGATCGTTTGACGCCGAGCTCGACCGCGAGCGAGGCGACTTCGCGGCTGAAGCGCTGCCAGGCCATGTCGGGTTCAGGGCCCGTTAGTAGCAGGACGTCGTGACCGTCGAGATCGCGTCCGTGCTTGACCTCGATGTCGGGCCACGCGATGCGCGTGTTGACGCCTTCGCGCAGCTCCATCGTCGGTCGGCGAGCGCGATAGTCGATGAAGGTGTCACCGTCGAACGTGGCGATCGTGGTCGCGTTGCACTCGGATTCCAACGCCGACATCGCGGCAGCTGCGGCACCGCTGGCATCGATCCAGCCGGTGAGCATCACCACCAATGTCGGCTCGGCGAGTTCGGGGGCGGCACCGCCGACGAACCGGTAGGCGTCGCTCATGACAGCCGCCCGACGTATGCCGCGGCGCGCGCCGCCGCAGCTTCGACCTGCAGTGCGAACGGGCGCAGTTCTTCGGGATCCCGCTGACCCAGCGCTCCGCCGAGGTAGCGGGCGTAGACGCCCTCGAGGATGCACGCCAACTTCCACGACGCGAACGCGACGTAGAAGTCGAGCTGTGACAAGTCCGCCCCGGTGATCTCGCCGTAGCGGATCGCGAGATCGGCCCGATCCATGAAACCCGGTGAGGATGTCGACCCCCCGGACCACGCTGACGATTCGTCGTTCGGACCGGTCCAGTACACCATCAACAAACCGAGGTCGGCGAGGGGATCGCCGAGTGTGCAGATCTCCCAGTCGAGCACCGCGACGACGCGACCGGTGGAGTCGACCATGCAGTTGTCGAGCCGGTAATCGCCGTGGACGATCGTGGCCCGCGCCTGTTCGGGGATGCGTGCCGAGAGGGCGTCGTGTACTTCGTCGATGGCGGTGAGATCGCGCGTCTTCTGCGAGTTCCACTGGGCGTACCACCGGCGCAGTTGGCGCGAGATGTAGCCGTCGTGCTTGCCCAATCCGTCGAGTCCACTGGCGACGAGGTCGACGTCGTGGATCGCGGCCATCGTGTCGACGATCGACTCGCTCGCCGTGCGTCGCGCTGGTTCGGTGAGCACCCGCAGTGCTGTCGGATTGTCGCGCACGACGTATCCGTCGACGAAGCCCATCACGTAGAACGGTGCGCCGTTGACGGCGACGTCGTCGCAATAGCCGAGCGCCGGCGCAACAGGAACGGCGGACGTTTGCAGACCGGAGATGATGCGGAACTCGCGGCCCATGTCGTGGGCGCTGGCGAGCACGTGCCCCAGCGGTGGCCGGCGCAGGACGAAGCGCGTGCCGTCCTTGCCCGTCACCCCGAACGTGAGGTTGGAGTGACCACCTGCGATGAGGTCGAAGTGGAACGGGCCGCACGCCCCGGCGACGTTGGCTTCCAGCCACTCGGTGACAGCGGTGACATCGATGCCATGCACGTCGCTCATTGCAGAGAGACAGTATCTGGGCGAGCCGCCGTATCCTTCACTGCTCTCATGCGTATCGAACGTGACCTTTCCCGCTTGAACGACCCGTACGACGTGATCGTGGTCGGCGGTGGCATCACCGGTGTGTGCGTCGCCCGCGAGGCCGCCGGACGCGGCCTCCGCACACTGCTCGTCGAAAAAGGCGACTTCGGCGGCGGCACCAGTAGCGCCACATCCAAGTACCTCCACGGTGGAATTCGGTACCTCGAGACATACGAGTTCCGAGTCGTGCGCGAGAGCCTTCGCGAGCGACGCGTGCTCGCTCTCGCCGCACCGCATCTCGTCGAGCAGAAGCGGTTCCTGATGCCGGCGTGGAAGTGGAGCAAGCCACCCACCGCGTTGATCGGCGCCGGCGTCGGGCTGTATTCGGTGCTCGGTTACGACCGCAACCACGATGCCCCCGACTCGTTGCGTATTCCTCGTCCGCACTGGCTGAGCCGGAAGAAGTTGCTCGCTGCAGTGCCGTGGCTCGATCCGACCGAACTGCAGGGCGCGTTCGCGTATCACGACACACTGAACCTGCACCCGGAACGCCTGCTGCTCGCGTTCTTGAAGTCGGCCGTCGCCGCCGGTGCCACAGCGTTGAACCACATGAAGGCCGTCGGCTTCGTGACGTCGCCGACCGACACACTTCCCGGTGGTGCCGCCGTCACCGTTGGAGGCATCACCGTCGAAGACGCGCTCACCGGACAGACCTTCGACGTTCGCGGTCGGGCAGTGGTGAACGCGGCTGGGCCGTGGATGGACATCGTGCTGAGATCTCTCGGCGTCTCGCTGGGCGTCAAGGTGAACCGCTCGAAGGGCGTCCATCTGCTGACCAAGCCGATCGGCGGAAAGGGTGTTGTCCGAGACACGGTGTTCGCACGGGCGCGCAGCGGCAAGCACGTCATCGTGTCGCCGTGGATGGATCGTTCGTTCATCGGGCCCACCGACACACCCGAGGCGGCCGAACCCGACGACATCCACGTCGATCACACCGATGTCGAACTCATCCTCGACACCGTCAACTCCACCTTCGGCGCCGGCGTGCCACAGCTGGTCGAAGCCGACATCGAAGCGACCACGGTCGGCATCCGCCCGTTGATCGTCGACGAAGGCAAGGACAGCTACCACACCAGCCGCCGCCACGAGCTCTACAACCATGGGCCGTCCGGTGTGCAACACCTGTGGTCGATCGGCGGCGGCAAATGGACAACCGGACGGGCGCTCGGCGAGGAGACCGTCGAGGCACTGCTGGCGTCAACTGCGCTTGCAGGCGTGCGCACTCGGCGGTTCGACAGCACTCGGGTCGCGGCGGGCGGCGCGTTCGCTTGGGCCGAAGACGCCGAGCCATACCTGCGCGAGGCCGTCCGCTCGAGACCGCGACTCGGTCTCGATCCGGGGGTGCGCGAGCAACTCGCGCGCCTGTACGGCTCGGAACACGAACGTCTGCTCGACCTCGTCGAGGTGACACCCGCGTTGGGCGAGCGCGTGTCCAGTCGCGAAGGCATCCTCGACATCGGCGCGCAGGTCGTGTTCGCGATCACCGACGAGGGCGCGTGCACGCTGGGCGACATCCTCGACCGCCGCCTCGTGATCGGCACGCTCGGGCCGGTCAGCGATGACGAGATCTCGCGGGTCGCCTCGATTGCAGCTCCGTTGCTCGGTTGGTCCGACCAGGAAGCGGCCGTGGCCGCTGCGGTGGAGATTGCTCGTCGGCGGGCGATCGTGGCCTCGTGGCGAGCACCGATCTCCGACGCGACCAGCCGATATCCTGGCTGACATGTCTCTTGACGTCTCCGACGCAACGTTTCAAACCGAGGTCATCGAGCGGTCCCAGACCACGGCCGTGATCGTCGATCTGTGGGCCCCATGGTGCGGTCCGTGTCGAACGCTCGGCCCGATCCTGGAAAAGGTCACCGATGCGACCAACGGTGACGTGTTGTTGGTCAAGGTCAACGTCGACGAGAACCCGGGCATCTCCCAGGCATTCGAAGTGAAGTCGATCCCGGCGGTGTACGCGCTCAAGAACGGCCAAGTCGTCGACGGCTTCGTCGGCGCATTGCCCGAGCACGCGATCGAGCAGTTCGTGCAGTCGCTGCTGCCCACCGAAGAAGACGGTCTGCTCACCGCGCTGCTCGCCGTCGGTGATGAGTCCAGCCTGCTCCAGGTCCTCGATCTCCATCCCGACAACGAAGACGCCATCGTCGGGCTGGCCGAGCTGTGGGTCGAGGCCGGCCGCGGCCAGGATGCACTCGCGATCCTCGCTCGCATTCCCGAAAACGAACGGACGCGCAAGGTTGCCGCTGCGGCCCGGCTGATCGACAAGCCGGTCGACGACTACGACGCGCAGTTGACGCTGCTGCTCGATCAGGTCAAGGCTGACGACGAAGCTCGCCAGCGCTTCGTCGACATCCTCGAGTTGATGGGCAACGAAGATCCCCGCACAGCGGGTTATCGCAAGCAGCTCACCGCCCGTCTCTTCTGACGACCCGTTCCGCCCGCGCGCCGGGTGCGAGACGGCTACAGTTTCTCCATGCCGATCGAGCGCCGCGACGGGTACCGCCTGTGGATCGGCGGGCCCGTGCCGAAGGGGTCGTCAGGGATCACGTTCGGGTCATTGGTGATCGTTCGCGCCGGCAGTGAGAACTCGCCGTACCTGCTCCGCCACGAACAGGTCCACGTCCGCCAATGGCGGCGGCACGGGGCACTGGGATTCGGCCTTCGGTATGTCGGCGCCTACGCGGTGTGGCGGGTCCGGCTGAAGGGCCACCAGGGGGCGTACCTGCGTATTCCGTTGGAGATCGAGGCCGACTGGGTCGCCCGCCGATCGCTGGCCACTGCTGTTGCCGAACCGCACCTCGCCGCATCGTCACGCCCCGGTTGATCCGACACGATCAGGAGGGTCGCTCATTGCGCGGCCCGGATGTTTCGACCTCGTGATTCGGTAGGGTTGCTCTCGTCTTCCCCCAGATGTCGTTCGGCGTGTTCGCGCCGCCGTCTCGGGAGGCTTCATGGAGTCGTTGCCGGATCGCCCGCGTCCGCCCCGTCCGATCAGCGAGGCCGTGCGCGCCTGGGTGCACTGGTTCGGTCTGGCCCGCTTGCTCGTCAGCGCCGCTGCTGTGCTCGCGGTCGGGGCAGGCGCGTACTGGTTGCTGCGTGCACCCGCGACAGCGGTCGAGAACACGCTGCCCTACGCCGGTCGATCGACCACCACAACGCTCGGGGCCTCGTCGTCGACGACAACCGTGAGTCGAGCGACGGTCGGGGTCACGTCGACGTCGGCTCCGCCGACCGTGATCATCGTCGATGTCAGCGGAGCAGTGGTCTCACCAGGCGTCTACGAACTTCCGCCGACGGCGCGGGTGCATCAAGCACTCGATGCCGCGGGCGGGCCCGCGCCTGATGCCGACATCGAGGCTCTCAACCTGGCGGCTCCGATCCGAGACGGTGATCGGGTGTTCGTTCCGCACAGGGGCCAGGCGGTGCCGACGGTCCTCGGTCCGACCGGCGCGTCGCCGGCGGCAGGCGTCACGATCGCCGCCGGTCCGGTCGACCTCAACCGGGCCACCGCTGAACAACTCGACGCGCTTCCCGGTGTCGGGCCGTCGATCGCAGCCGCCATCGTCACCTACCGTGGAACGCACGGACCGTTCTCGTCCGTCGACGGTTTGTTGGACGTGCCGGGCATCGGTCCGGCAAAACTCGACGCGATTCGGGCGCTGGTGACCGTGTGACCGGCTACAGAACGCCGCTGCCGATCGCGACACGCACGATCAACAACGACATCGCGACGCCCAACCACACCCCGGCGGCCAACCACAGATACTCACTCCAGAAGTTGCGCCACGTCGCGACCGGCGAGCGGGTGGCCCGCCTGGCAGCGACGATGCCGAGGAGGAACCAGAGCACCACACTGCCGCCGATACCGAGCATCAGCCGCTGCGATCCCGTTGCCAGTGGGATGCCGGCAGACAGCAGGCCGGGTGCGGCCAGCACCGCTGCGCCGAATCCGGCAACACCTCTCGAGGCCGCGGTGTTGCCGCGCAACAGGGCGACGGACGTGCAGCCCAGAGCGGTGGCCGGCAACATCGCTGCGAAGGGTCCGAGGCGGCGAATGCGGTACCGAAACGCTCGCGGCCCGTTGGGAACCACGGGAATCGGACGGTAACCGGACATCGACACGCACCGATCGTATAGAACCGCGGGTCCGCGCTGGTGGCAGGTCGTCTCCGACGGCCAGGTGGCGTTGATCGTCGCCCACGTCGTCGTCGGCATCTGGCTCCGACGCCCCATGCCCATCGTCGGTCTGGCGATGGTCTCATGGCTCGTGTGCCGAGGACGCGCCGTGGTGCTGATCTGCATCGCGGGCGGCTTCCTCGGCGTCTTCGTCTCCAACGCGTCGTGGGCTGCCGTGCATCCACGTCACCTCGGTCAGTTCTCGGGTCGGGCGTGCCTGATCGCAGACCCTGCACCGCAGAACGGCGCCATCGCCGTCGTGTTCCAGATCGAGGGACAGCGATTCCAGACCTGGGCGCGCGGCTCTGCGGCGCGCCGCATCCGCGATCATCTTTCAGGCGAGTGCGCAGACGTCAACGGGCGTCGTCGTCAGCTGAGTCCGAGCGAAGCCCACCGGTCCGCGATCCGACACGTCGTCGGAGCGTTCGACGTCACAGTGGTCGGGGACTGGGACGAAGGCAGCGCCGTCGGACGCGCGTCCAATCGGATTCGTCGGCTGTTCGCCACGGGCGCCTCGGTGCTCCGACCACCCGACGATTCGCTCTTCGGTGGTCTCGTGATCGGTGACGACCGCAACGAGCCGACGACCATGATCGACCAATTCCGCGCATCCGGGCTATCCCACCTCACGGCAGTGAGCGGCCAGAACGTGGCCTTCGTGATCAGTGCGGCCTCACCGCTGCTGCGTCGGCTCCGACCGTGGATGCGGTGGCTGACGACCGTGGGTCTGATCGGATGGTTCGCGGCCTTGACACGGTTCGAGCCGTCGGTGTTGCGGGCCAGCTTCATGGCCGTGATCGCGGCGACAGGTTTCGTGTTCGGCCGGGAGAAGCCTCCCGAACGCGTGCTCGCGCTCGCTGTCGGGATGCTCGTCCTGATCGACCCGTTGCTCGTGTGGTCGGTGGGCTTCTGGCTGTCGGTCGGGGCGACCGCCGGGGTCGTGCTGCTCGCGACGCGTCTCGCCGCGGCCCTGCCCGGGCCGCGATGGCTCGCCGAACCGGCTGGCGTGTCACTGGCTGCGCAGGCCGGCATCGCTCCGATCAGCCTGCTGGTGTTCGGCACGTTGCCGATCGTGTCGTTGCCGGCCAATCTGCTCGCTGTACCGGTTGCCGGCTTCGTCATGCTCTACGGACTGCCGGCGGGTTTGGTGGCGGGCGGAGTCGGTGGCACCGTTGCCAACGTGATCCAGATGCCCTGCGCGCTCGGCACGCGCTGGGTCGCCGTCGTCGCCGCGCTGGGCAGTCGGCTCGAACCACCGCCACCGTGGGCCGCAGTCGGCTGGTGTGTGGTCGTCGGCTTCGTCGGCGCCCGGGTGGTCAACCGTTGGCTGCGACCGCCGCCGGCCGAGCGAACACCGCGATGAAGTCGCGCGTGTCCTCGGACAGATAACGATCATCCGAGTGCTCCATCGCGGCCAGCAGCTTTCGCCCGTGCACCTCACCAGAACCATCTGTCGCGTACGTGTTGAACTGCACCCACTCGCGATTGATCTCCAGCTGCATGCCGCGCACGGCGCCCGCCCTCACCAAGGTCTCGGCCAATGTCACGATCGACAGCCCATCGCCGCCAACCCAGACGATGGCGCCATCGGCAGTGACGCCGGCACCAGATCGCCAGACAGCGTCGCGGTTGTCCGGGCCGGTGAAACCCCAGACCAGGTTCTGATCGGTGGCCAGTTGTGGTGACACGACGCCGTTGTCGACGATGAGAGCCAGGTTCTGACGTACCGAATCGAGGCCATCGGTGGTCGTGAAATCACGGCCCCAGATGCCGATCTGCGGTTGACCGGCGGTGTCGATCACCAGACTCGCCGCTCCATCGCGAAGGCCGACCAATTCCTTGCCGCCCAACCACAGCCCGCCGTGTGATTCGGAGAGCCGGAACCCACCGGAGAATGCGGCGACCAAGCTGGACTGTCGATCGGTCTCGACGTGGTCCGGGCGGTCCCATGGGCGGCCGGGGACCTTGGCTCCCGGGTACTGGCGAAGGCTGAGCAGTGCGGGGTCGATCCACACGATTGCATCCAGCACCGATGTGTGCTTGGTGTCGGGGCGGATGAGGGTCCCGTAGGCGCCGAAGTGGCCGTCGACCAACGGGCCGAAGCCGGTCCACTGCCCTTCGTTCGGCAGCGGCGTCGCGACGGGACTCACCAGCGGCGCGGGGACGGGGCGCACCGCCGTCGCTGCGAGCGTGGTCGTCGTCTCGGTCGGCAGCGTTGTCGTCGACAGGGTGCTCGTCACATCGCCCACATCCGAGCCGGCTGGCGCAGAAACGGGCGTCGATCTGGACGTCGTGACGGATACGGATGGCATGGTCGTGGCCGACGTCGACGTCTGCGTCGTCTGCCCGGCGATCCCGAGTTGTTCGGCCTTGGTACTCGGGGTGCCGCCGACCTTGGCCTGATGGCGCGCGTACCAGTACTTCTCGACCCGATCGACGACGCTGCCCAGATGATGATCGCGGGCCCACTCGACGGTTCGCGTCTGCAAGCTGTCGGTGCCCGGTCCGGTCAGGGCACCGACGTACGAATACGTGACCGGGATCAGCAGGACCACGATGACGATCACGGCTCGCTTGCTGTACCGCCGAAGGCGCGTCGTCGCGTCGCGCGGCCGTTGGATCAAGCGCCGGAGCCATGTCTTCGGCCGTATCCCGGCGATGCTCTCGGCGCCGGCGGTGGAATCCGCCGAGGCGACGCCCGACACGACTTGGGCGGTGCCGTCGGTCGCCGTGTCGTCCGCTGACATCGTTCATGTCTAGTGGCTGGAGGTACCCGGAGTCCGGACACTTGGTCGATCCGATGTTCGGCGGACGGTCGATCCGATTCGGCGGGCCTTCGATCAGCGGATCATTCGAAGGCCCGCAGGGAGTTGTGGCAAGGTTGGTCGATGGCGTTGCACGTGATCACCGGGGATGACGAATCGCTCGTCCACGCGGCGGTGAGCGATCTCGTCCACCGTCTCGTCGGCGATGGCGACCGCACGCTCATGGTCGACGACTTCTCCAGCGATGACTACGAGCTCCGCGCTGTAGTCGATGCAGCGCAGACCATGCCGTTCCTCACCGATCGCCGAGTCGTCGTCGCGCGCAACGTGGGCCGCTTCACGGCAGAGGACGTCGTGCCGCTGGTCGCCTACATCGGTGACCAGTTGCCGAGCACCGACCTCGTCCTCGTGTCCGGAGGCGGGCGCATCGCGAAGGCACTTACCGACGCCGCCAAGCAGGGTGGCGCGACGACCCTCAACACAGCGCCCCCGTCGTCCAAGCGTGATCGCTCGATCTGGATCGAGGAGCAGGTCGGCGCAGTCGGCATCCGCCTCGATTCATCTGCGCTGGCGCTGCTCGGTTCCTGGATGGGTGAAGAGGCCGGCCGGTTGGCCGGGGTGTTGGACACGATCCAGTCGATGTACGGCACGGACCGGAAGCTGTCCGCCGCCGACATCGAACCGTTCATCGGTGACGCCGGGTCCGTCCCTCCGTGGGACCTCACCGACGCGATCGACCGCGGCGACACCAAGACAGCGCTCGAGCTGTTGGCGCGCATGATCCAGTCCCGCCATCCGCTGCAGGTGATGGCCACGCTGCACAACCACTATGTGCGCCTGCTCAAGGTCGACGGCACCGATGCCAACAGTGAAGAGGCCGTCGCGGCCGTGCTCGGCATCAAGCCGGGCTTCCCGGCGCGCAAGGTGCTCGATCAGATGCGTCGTCTGGGAAGTGGGGGCATCGCGCGCGCCGTCGCGCTGTTGGCCCAAGCCGATCTCGACCTGCGTGGCCAGCGCGATCTCCCCGAGGAGCTGGTGATGGAGGTGCTCGTCGCCAGACTGAGCCGGCTCGCCCCAGCACCGGCGCGGCGCAGATAGCGAACGGCCCGACGCGTGGCGTCGGGCCGTGTCAGCACATCTGGATTGTGTCCCGACCAAGAGCGGCCGGGCGAAGCGTCAGGAAGCGTTGACCCGCTTCATCAAGCGGCTCTTGCGACGGGCGGCCTGATTGGGGTGGATGATCCCCTTGGCAGCGGCCATGTCGAGGCGCTTCACAGCGACGCGGACGGACTCGTCGCTGTCATCAGCGCCGATGTTCTTGACCGCGGTCTTGACGCGAGTACGCAGTTCGCTCTTCACTGCCTTGTTGCGCTCGGCAGCTTTGGCGTTGGTGAGAATGCGCTTCTTCTGAGACTTGATATTCGCCACGTGCGAAACCCTTTGCTGTTGCTGCTGGCTCCGAGGAGAGCCCGAACGAAATTCAACCGAAACTCTGTGTGTCCGACCGAGCCGAAGCGCATGCCGGATACAAGCTGGATGAGCCTAGCGGTGCAATTTGGCTTCTCCCACCGCGGCCCGCAAACAGGTGATCCAGATAGCATCCCCGTACTGCTCATGGACCTCGACCGCATCCGTAACTTCTCGATCATCGCCCACATCGACCACGGCAAGTCAACTCTTTCCGACCGCATTCTCGAGATCACCGGCGCGGTCGAGATGCGCGACATGCGCTCGCAGTACCTCGACACGATGGATCTCGAGCGTGAACGTGGCATCACGATCAAGGCCCAGAACGTTCGCGTCGACTGGAAGGGACACACCCTCCACCTCATCGACACGCCGGGCCATGTCGACTTCGGGTACGAGGTCAGCCGCAGCCTGGCAGCGTGCGAAGGCGTGGTGCTGGTGGTCGATGCGGCGCAGGGGATCGAGGCCCAGACCTTGGCCAACTGCTACCTCGCACTCGAACACGATCTCGAGATCGTCGCCGTGCTGAACAAGATCGACCTTCCCGCCGCCGACCCCGATCGATATGCGATGGAGATCGAGACGGTGCTCGGTATCCCGGCCGAGGACATCCTGCGCATCTCGGCCAAGACAGGGGTCGGCGTGCCCGAACTGCTCGATGCCGTCGTCGCCCGAATTCCGCCGCCGAAGGGCGATGTCGAGGCTCCGTTGCAAGCCCTCATCTTCGACAGCCAGTTCGACCAGTACCGGGGCGTGGTCAGTTCGGTTCGCGTGATGAATGGGCGACTCACGAGCGGCAGCAAGCTCAAGTTCATGAACGCCGGCACCCAGCAGGAGGCCGTCGAGATCGGCGTCCGCCGACCGGTGATGACCCCCATGCCCGCGCTTGGCCCGGGCGAGGTCGGTTATCTGATCGCGAGCATCAAGGACATCGGCCAGGCCCGCAGCGGCGAGACCGTGACCACCTTCTTCGGCCCCGCAGAATCTGCCCTCGAGGGCTACCGCGATCCGAAGCCGATGGTGTTCTGCGGGTTGTATCCCATCGACGGCGACGACTTCGAGAACCTGCGCGAGAGCATCGAGCGCCTGCGCCTGAACGACGCCTCGTTGACCTACGAGCCGGAAACCTCCGATGCGCTCGGGTTCGGGTTCCGCTGCGGCTTCCTCGGCTTGCTGCACATGGAGATCGTGATGGAACGTCTCGAGCGCGAGTTCAACCTCGCGCTCATCGCCACCGCGCCGAGCGTGCAGTACCGCGTCACCAAGACCGACGGCACGGTCGAGTTCGTCGACAACCCGGCCGACCTGCCGCCGCCACAGAAGATCGACTTCATCGAAGAGCCGTTCTTCCGCGTCAGCATCATCACGCCCAAGGAATACACCGGCACCCTGATGGATCTGTGCCAGACACGGCGCGGCGACATGGTCAAGCTCGAGTACCTGTCTCCCGAGCGCGTCGAGCTGCACTACAAGGTGCCGCTGGCCGAGGTCGTCGTCGACTTCTTCGATCAGATGAAGAGCCGTACGCAGGGATATGCCAGCCTCGACTACGAGCTCGAGGGATATCACCGCAGCGATCTCGTCCTCGTCGATCTGTGGCTGAACGGCGAACCGGCCGACGCGTTCAGCACGATCGTCCATCGCGACAAGGCGTTCGAGTACGGACGGCGGATGACGGAGAAGCTCAAGGAGCTGATCCCGCGGCAGATGTTCGATGTGCCGATCCAAGCGGCCATCGGCGGCAAGGTCATCGCCCGCGAGACGGTCAAGGCCAAGCGCAAGGACGTGCTCGCGAAGTGTTACGGCGGTGACATCACGCGCAAGCGCAAGCTGCTCGAGAAGCAGAAGGAAGGCAAGAAGAAGATGAAGTCGATCGGCCGAGTCGAGATCCCGGGCGACGTGTTCATCGCTGCTCTCCGTCTCGACGACTGACCGCATACCCCGGACTCGATCTGGGCTCGATCTGGGCTCGATCTGGCATGCCGTCGGTGCGCCGGGCACACTGCGAACATGGCTGCGCGGTCGATCATGTGGTTTCGCCGCGATCTTCGCCTCGGCGATCACCCCGCGCTGCGGCACGCCACCCGAGATGGACGTGAGACTGTCGCGTTGTTCGTGATCGACCCGGCCCTGGTCGACGTCAGCGGTGCGCCCCGTCTTGCGTTCATGTATCGGTCGCTCCGCTCGCTCGACGAGTCGCTGGGCGGCAGGCTCGTGATCCGTCACGGTGATCCGGCCACGGTGGTCGCCGCCATCGCGGCTGAAGCTGGCGCAGACGAAGTCGTCGTCAGCCGCGACTACGCGCCATACGGACGCTCGCGCGATGCGGCCGTGGCGGCGACGCTGTCGGCATCAGGCGTGGCCTTCACCGGCAAGGGAACGCCGTATGCCGTCGAGCCCGGACGGGTGCTGAAGGACAACGGGACGCCGTACGCCGTGTTCACGCCGTTCCATCGTGCGTGGGACCGCATCGGATGGCCGCAGCCCCTCGACGATCCTGCCGACCTGGATCGTCGACTCGTCACGTTGCCGACGGACGGCATCCCCGACGATCCGTCGATCGGCTGCGAGCTTCCGGCTGCGAGCGAGGTCGCAGCGCACGCGCGGTGGGGCGATTTCGTCGCGGATGGTCTCGACGCGTACGCCGACCGACGGAACACGCCTGGGGTGAGGGGAACGAGCGGCATGAGCCCATATCTGCGCTGGGGCCAGGTGCACCCCCGTCAGCTGCTCGCCGACCTCGGCACATCGGCGTCACACACCACGTTCGGAAAGGAGTTGTGCTGGCGCGAGTTCTACGCCGATGTCCTCCTCCACCAACCACGGACCGCACGCGAGAACCTGCAGCCGAAGATGGACCGGATGCGGGTCGACACCGATGTCGACGCTCACGACCGGTTCCAGCGGTGGACGGAGGGCACGACCGGTTATCCGATCGTCGACGCGGGCATGCGCCAGTTGCTGGCGACGGGCTGGATGCACAACCGGGTGAGGATGATCACGGCCAGCTTCCTGGTGAAGGACCTGCACCTGCCGTGGCAATGGGGCGCTCGCCATTTCATGCGCCATCTGGTCGATGGTGACCTGGCATCGAACCAGCACGGGTGGCAGTGGACTGCTGGTACAGGGACCGATGCGTCTCCCTACTTCCGCATCTTCAACCCGACCAGCCAGGGCGAGCGTTTCGACCCTGACGGTGACTATGTACGGAGATGGGCTCCTGACTCGGCGTCACTCACACCAATTGTCGTGCACGCCGACGAACGCGACGAGGCGATGAGGCGCTACCAAGAGGCGATGGGCCGATAACCTCACTGGGGCAATGCTCGACGAACGAAAGACCGCAATTCTCCGGGCTGTCGTGCAGGAATACATCAGCACTGCACAGCCTGTCGGATCAACCCATGTCTCCAGCGCGCCCGGCGTTCACGTCTCGTCGGCGACCGTTCGCAACGACATGGCGCTGCTCGAACAGGACGGCTTCCTCGTACAGCCGCACACGTCGGCCGGTCGAATTCCCACCGACAAGGGTTACCGATTCTTCGTCGACCATCTCACCCCGGCCGGCAGACTCGATGACAACGCAGCGCTGCAGGTCGGTGAGTTCTTCGGCCGGGCTCACGGTCGGCTGGAAGAACTGCTGTCGCGCACCACTGATCTGCTCGCGCACCTCACCCACTACGCGGCGGTCGTCGTCGGGCCTGCTGCACAGGCCGCTGTCGTCCGCTCGGTCGAGGTCGTCGGACTCTCACCGCGCACCGCTGCGGTCGTTGCCGTGTTCTCCAACGGCCAGGTCCAGAACCAGACCATCGAGTTCGACGACGACGTGCTCGACGGCACGCTCGCTGCCGCCTCGGTCCACCTGCGCGGGGCGATGATCGGCAGCACCCTCGGGTCGACATCGGCGGCAGCGCCCAGCGGCAGCCCGGATGTCGACGCCGTGTGCGCACAGGCGCGACGTGCGCTGGTCCGGGTCGAGTCCGAGTCAGCGGTCTACGTCGGCGGCGCGGCGTCGGTGGCCAACGCCTTCGACGCTGTCGATGTCGTGCGTTCCGTCCTCACGACGCTCGAGCAGCAATACGTCGTCGTGTCCCTCGTCAAAGATGTCATCGATCGTGGTCTCAGCGTCGCCATCGGCGCTGAACACGGCCTCGAACCGCTGGTGTCATGTTCGGTCGTGGTGAAGTCGGTCATGGTCGAAGGCGAGCCGTTGGGCACCGTCGGCGTTCTCGGGCCGACACGAATGAACTACCCCCAGGCCCTGGCGACAGTCGATGTCGTGAGCGACCGTCTGGGAAGACGGCTCTCGGAGGGCTGAACGTGGCGGATTTCTATCAACTGTTGGGTGTCGCGCGTGGTGTGTCGCAGGACGATCTCAAGCGCGCCTATCGCAAGAAGGCACGCGAGCTGCACCCAGACGCGAACCCAGACGACCCCAACGCCGAGGCCCAGTTCAAGGAAGTCGCGCGAGCCTATGAGACGCTCAGCGATCCTGACCTGCGTGCCCGCTACGACCGCTACGGCGAAGAGGGTTCGGGGTCGGCCAACGGTCAGAACTTCGGGGCCGGGGGCGGACTCGGCGATCTGTTCGATGCGTTCTTCGGCGGCGGGTCACCGTTCGGCGGGGGTGGGCGCGGTGGACCCGCCGGCCCGCCGCGCGGCCAGGATCTCGAAGTCGTCGCGGACCTGACGTTCGAACAGGCCGTCTTCGGCGCGACGGTGCCGGTGACGTTGCGCACGGCCGCGGCGTGCGCCGACTGCAACGGCACGGGTGCGGGTTCGGGCACACAACCGGTCACATGCTCGGAGTGCAATGGTCGTGGCCAGGTGCAGCGCGTTCGCCAGAGTCTGCTCGGCCAGATGATGACGACCTCACCGTGCACCCGATGCGGTGGGACAGGCCAGGTCATCGCCACGCCGTGCACCACGTGCGGCGGCGACGGACGGTTCATCACCGAGAAGACGTATCAGGTCGATGTTCCGGCGGGTGTCGATACCGGATCGACGTTGCGTCTCACCGGTCGAGGTGCGGTGGGTCCGCGTGGCGGTCCTGCCGGCGACCTCTATGTGCACATCCGCACTGCGGCTCACGAGCGTTATCGGCGCGAAGACAACGACCTCGTCACCGAACTCCCGGTCTCGATCGCGCAAGCAACCCTCGGCACCCGCTTCACGCTCGAGACGCTCGACGGTGACGAAGAGCTCGAAGTCCCGGCCGGCACACAGCCTGGGCGCGAGTTCGTGCTGCGCGGCCGCGGCGTCCCTCGCCTCCAGGGCCGTGGCCGCGGCGATCTCCGGGTCCGCGTCCGCGTCGATGTGCCGACGCGGCTCAGCGACGACGAAGCCGAGCTGCTCCGGCTGTTCGCCAAGAGCCGTGGCGAGTTGGTCGAACCGCACGAGAAAGGCCTCTTCTCGCGCATCAAGTCGGCGTTTTCGTGAACCCTGCGCTGCGTCGTTCTGCAGCTCACGTCTTCGTCGACTCGCTCGATTCCCCGATCCTGGCTGGTGATGACGAACATCACCTGCGCCGCGTGTTGCGGCTACGAGCAGGGGAGTCGGTATCGGCCAGCGATGGCTGTGGCCGATGGCGCTTGACGCGTTTCGGCGAGGGGGAGTCACTCGACGTCGATGGTGACGTCGTCGACGACACACGCGCCGGGCCGCCCCTGTGCATCGGTTTCGCGTTGCCCAAGGGCGACCGGCCGGAGTGGATCGTGCAGAAGCTGACCGAGATCGGGATCGACCGCATCGTCGTTCTCCATGCCGATCGAAACGTCGTGCGATGGGATGACGCGCGTGGCGAGCGCCAGATGGTGCGGCTTGCCAAGGTCGCCCGCGAAGCAGCGATGCAGAGCCGGCGGGTGACGGTGCCGATCCTCGACGGCCCGTTCGCTCCGTCGGCGATGCGTGGCAACGATGTGGCATTCGCCGAGCCGGATGGTGCACCGCTGGGGCCGTCGACACCCACAGTGCTGATCGGCCCCGAAGGCGGTTGGAGTCCGGCCGAGCTCGAACGCTCAGCGTCGCGCTGTGGGTTGGCTTCGACGGTCCTTCGCGTCGAAACGGCAGCAATCGTGGCCGCCGCGCAGCTCGTCGCTCTCCGTGATGGCCTTTTCACGCCTCGCGGATCTTGACGCCATCTTGACACCTTTCTGCTACTCACCGTTGCCAAGTACTGCGCAGTGTGGTTGAATTCAGCGTCTGAACACGACACGCGTCGCGGCGGACGCAGGAGGTCAAGATGCGTGAATTCGATGATGACGACGTCTCGTCGTCGCCTTACAGTCGCAAGGTCGGTGAGCGTCTGCGCGTCATCCGACGTCAGAAGCGCCTCAGCTTGCAAGACGTCGAGGCGACCTCGCGCGACGAGTTCAAGGCCAGTGTGCTCGGCGCCTACGAGCGTGGCGAGCGCGCGATCTCGGTGCCACGTCTCGAACGACTCGCGTCGTTCTACAACGTGCCCGTCGACCAGTTGTTGCCGCGCGACGAGCAGACGGTTGCCACCGAGTCCGCAGCCGATGCCGCCAACGGGCGCAAGATGGCTGTCGACCTCGTCAAGTTGTCCCAGCTCAGCGGGAACCCGTTCGAGATGCTGGCGCGGTTCCTGCGGATGATCCAGGTCCAGCGCCAGGACTTCAACGGCAAGGTGCTGACCGTTCGCGGCGACGACACTCGTGCCATCGCGGCGATGCTCGACGTTCCCGTCGATCAGGTCGCACAACGCCTCGACGCACTCGATCTGCTGTTCCGCCCCGCCGGCGCCTGATCCGCCGCTCGGCTTCTCACGCCCGGCGAGCGCGTCGTCGATAGCGTCGAGGCAGTGTCCGAGTTCGGTGTCTACGTCCACATCCCGTTCTGCCGGCACCGTTGCGACTACTGCGCGTTCGCGACCTGGACCGACCGCGATCACCTGATCGATGCCTATCTCGATGCCCTGATCGCTGACATTCAGCGGCACGTACGGGCCGGGATGCCGGTGGCCGACACGGTGTTCGTCGGCGGTGGCACCCCGACGCGCGTGTCGGCGCAGCGCCTGGCAGAAGTGATCCGGGCGATCCCGGTCACCGGTTCGGCCGAGACGACCGTCGAGTCGAACCCCGACGACGTGACACCCGAGATGATGCGTATCTACGCTGACGCCGGCGTGAACCGGGTCAGCATCGGGGTGCAGTCCATGGTGCCACAGGTGCTGCTGTCGCTGGGGAGGTCCCACGTGCCGGCAAATGTCGAGCGCGCCGTCGAAAGCGTCCGACTCGCCGGCATCTCGAACTTCAACCTCGATCTGATCTATGGCGGCGCCGGCGAACGGCTGGCCGACTGGGAGCGAACGGTGCGCGGAGCGCTGGCGTTGACCCCGCCGCACGTCTCGGCATATGCGCTGACGATCGAGGCCGGCACACCGCTGGCGGCGCAGCCCGAGCGCCATCCCGACGACGACGATCTGGCCGACAAGTATGAACTTGTCGACGACATGTTCGCGGCTGCGGGCATGGAGAACTACGAGGTCAGCAACTGGGCTGCGCCGGGCCACGAGTGCCGTCACAACCTCGTCTACTGGCACCAGGGCGACTACCAGGGATTCGGCTGTGCGGCTCATTCGCACCGCGACGGGCGGCGGTTCTGGAACCTGCGCACGCCCGATCGATACATCGAATCCGTTGCGGGTGGCACATCGGTGGAGGCAGCGGGGGAGGAGCTCGATGCCGAAGCGCGGCGGATCGAAGGATTGCAATTGCAGCTACGGCTGCGTGAGGGCATCCCGCACAACGCGCTCGACGGTGACGACCTGCCTGGCCTGGTCGAGTTGCACGACGACCGCTGGGTGCTCACCCAACGCGGCCGCCTGATGGCCAACGAAGTCTCACTCCGCCTGAAGTGACTGCGAACTGATCTTGTTCCGGCTCGGCACACGAGCCGCAACAGGATCAGTTCTGGGTGGTCGGACGCTCGTCGGACGCGGAGAGCGCAGGCTTGGTGACATGACGTTGATCCCGCCGCACGATGCGGAAGCTTCTCCACCCGTGACCTTGGTCGTGCGTTTGATGGCGGCCGAAGCCCGACACGGCCATCTCGTCGGTCATGCAGAAGTGGTGCGCACCGGTGAAGTCGTGCCGATCAGTTCGTGCGGGGATCTCGAAGATCTCGTCCGGAACCTCGCCGAATCCGATGTCAGTCGGCGTCGATCGAGCGCATCACCGTCCGCAACTGGGGACTCGGTGGCAGCCCGAGATCGTGGAGCATCGACCTGGCCCGCTCGCCGACCGATCGAGCCGTCGCCCGTCGCCCCTGGACGAGCAAAGCCTCGCACGCCCTGATGTAGCGGGCCTCCTCCAACGGCTCGGCAGCGATGGCGACATCGAGCCATCGCACAGCGTCGTCGAGGTCGCCCTTGTCGAAGCTGTCGTCGATGACGATGTCGACCAGGCTGAGAAACCGTCGTTTCAGTCGTTCGCGGGGACCGGCCGCCCAGTCTTCGTACGCGTCTGCCGGCAGCAGTTCACCCGAGTGGGCGGCGAGCACGAGCCGGGCGGCGCCCGCCCGACGTGGACCGTCCATCTGGAACGCATCCGCTGCCGCCTTCTCGAAGTCGTGGATGTCGACGACGACGTCCGGATGGAGCAACAGCGACTCCCCGTCACGCTCGACCACGTCACCGCTCTGGGTGCGTACGCGGTTGAGCAGGTTTCGAAGCCGTGACCGACCTGTCGCAGCGTCCGCTTCGGGCCACATCAGATCGATCATCTGCTCGACGGCCATCTGGCCACGCAGCGCCAACAGTTTGACGAGCGTCGCCGCGTTGCCGCTGGACGGCGTGCAGTCTTCGGCCCCGCGGCGCAGACCGAAGCCGCCGAGCATCACCAGCTGGGTCGAGCTGGTCGCAGCCCGGTCGCTGTCGCGTGGCCACACCGGGGCGAGCATCCTGACCAACCGGCCCTCGGTCCGCTCTGGCAGATCCGGCAGGCCGAGCTGCTCGGTGGCATGCAGCGCTTCGTCGACGTATCGGCGGGCGCGATCATCGTGTCCGGAGCGCAACTCGGCAACGGCTTTCACCAGTGCTCGCTGCCATCCGAGTCCCGGGTCGGCGTAGGCCGTGCCCTCGAGCGCATCGAGCAGAACCACGGCGCGTTCGGCGTCGCCTTCGATCGCCGCGAGCCTGGCGTCGAGGTAGTTGAGGAGCTCGTCGTTCGGACTGTCGTGAGCGATGGCCCGATCGCGATACCGGCGCTGGCCGTCGGAGTCGTCGATGAGGGTCATCATCAGTGCCGCATCGACGAGGAACTCGTGGCCGGCGAATTGGTTCAACCACGGCCCCGGATTGTCATCGACGATCTTCAGGCTGGCGTGGGTGGCGGCGGCGTCCTCTTGAAAGGCGGCGAGCCAGGCGAGTGTCCAGGCCGCGAAGCCGATCGCCAGCGGATCCCCCCAGCGGCGGCCGATCGTCAGGGCCTCGGTCGCTGCAGCGCGAGCCTCTTCGGTGCGGCCCAACCAAGCGAGGGTCTCGGCATACGAGGTGAGCGTCGTGAGCCGGTCGCGACTCTCGGTGCGATTCATCGTGATGGCCGCTTCCAGTTGCTCGGCGGAGCGGGCATACGCCCCGCGTTTGAACTCGACGAGATACGCGGAACGCTCGAGCGCGTACGCCTCCCATCGCGGCTCGCCGGCCAGTCGAAGGTTCGCTGTTGCTTCGTCCAGTGCGACCTGCGCGCTGTGCAGCGCGGTGGGTGTCGATCGAAAGGCGTGAGCCATGCCGGACGCGATGCCGGCTCGACCACGGACGATTCGCTCGTCGGCGAGAGCACCATCGACTGCTTGCGCGGCGAGCACCTGGGTGGCCTCCCAATCTCCAGCGCGCGCCGCCTCGATCGCGCTCTCCGCGATGAGTGCTCGCCGATGCGGTCCGACCTCCATCATGGTCAATCCCTGATTCACCCACTGCATCTTGAGGACATGATCACGCCGATCAGCGGCCCAGACCGCATTGAGCAGCGCTTGCGGATGACCGGTGATCTGATCACCGATCATCTCGATCAGGACTCGAACCGTGCCGAGTCCCAATGCCTCGAGATCGCTCCAGTGCCGACTCGCGAGCAGCTCGGCGAGAGTGTCCAGTTGGCCCTCGCTGGCGAGCACGGACGTCGCGACCGCCAGCTCGCCGGCGTCCGCGTAGCGGAACGCGATCCAACGGGTCAGGGAAGGCTGGGGGGTACGGTCGAGCCGCAGGGCCTCTCGCAATGCGTCGGGGATGATCGACCATCGCCCTACCTGCTGCATGGGCAGACCGATCTCGAGCAACGTGGTCGCCGTCTCGTGCCCGCCGATGTGCTCGACGATGTCGTTGTCGATCAACGGGAACCGCGCCAGATCGGCGAGTGCGTCTCGTTGCGACGGCGTGAGCGCAGCGAGCAACTGATCGAGCAGCGATTCGACGATCTTGCGCTCGCCGGACGCCAACGCCGGCGACCACGACGGATCGCTCTCACGATTGGCCGCGGCCAGCCCGACTGCGGCCGGCCAGCCGTCGGTCACGCGCATGACATCGACGACCAAAGGATCGCCGACGTCGATGCCGAGCAGGAGCGCGACGTCGGACGCGTCGAAGCGCAATGCTGCCGCATCGATGACGACGGTGCTTCCTGGGCGGCCGTATGTGCGATTCGGCAACCGCCGCCCGGCGATGATGAGGCGGCAACGATTCGGTAGGTCGACAGCCAGATCGACGAGCGTCTCCATGCCGTCGGCGGTCAACAGCTGAGCCTCGTCGACGAGGAGCACCACCGGGTCTGCTCGCTGACTGAGCGCCGCGAGCATGCGATCGACCGCTCCCTCAGGCGCGCCCTCGGTGCTGCTGGCGAGATCGCTCAAACCGGCGCGGCGGCAGGCACGGACGATCGCATCGAGCAGCCCCGGCCCGTCGGTGGCACGAGCGAGGCGGACCCGAGCGGCTGCGAGTTCGGCCGCCGTGAGCAGCTGTTCGCCGAACGTCGTCTTGCCGTAGCCGCCTGGCCCGTCGAGCACCACGATCTGTCGACCGCGCGTCATCCGTTCGAGGCGGTCGCGTACCAACGTCGAATTCGTCGTCCTGAGCCCGCCCGCCACGCCACGTCACGTTAGTCGTGATCCCGAACTCGTGGCAGCGGCGATGCCAACACCTCGGTGAGGCGTGATGGGAATCGAGCACGATTTCGGAGATCGTCGTGCTACGATCTGGGAGCCGTTACGGCCGGTTTCGACTCCTCCCCAGGTGCCGGTTCCGACAGTGCGGGCGCGTAGCTCAGTTGGTTAGAGCGCCACCATGACACGGTGGAGGTCCCGGGTTCGAGCCCCGTCGTGCCCACCACGCGCATCAGTGATCGCACATCGAGACGCTGTCAGCAGGGGTTGCCTCAGCGGCGACATCTGCTGACAGCGTCTTCGTCTTTCCGGCCATCGCCTGCCAACGTCACGAACTGATCCTGTTTTTCGACCCGGGCGGTCGAAAAACAGGACGGGTTCACGATCTTGGCGAATTCAATTAGTTCGATGAACGAATCAATCGGGTACGGTGGTGACATGCACACGATCGAAGCGTCACCCGGCACGGCGAACTCGCAGCCCAGTCCGGTCGAGTTGGCGGTTTCATTGCGGCACTCGATCACTCGGTTGGCGCGTCGATTGCGCCAGCAGGACAAGACCGGTCTCGGACCGACGATGACCGCAGCGCTTGCATCGGTGTCGAACCTCGGCGGGCCGACCCACGGCGAACTCGCACTCGTCGAGCAGGTGTCGCCACCGACGATCACGGCGGTCGTCGGCAAGATGGAAGCGCTGGGTTTTGTCACCCGCGAGACGGACGCATCCGACCGTCGGGTCACGCGAATCCACATCACCGCAGCCGGCACCGAGCAGCTCGACAGCGTTCGTAGCCGACGCACGGAGTGGCTGGAAACCCAGATCCGTTCACTCGACGACGACGAACTGCGACGACTGGCCGCTGCCGTAGACGTCCTCATCAAGCTGACCGAGGCCCCCGAAGAAGTGCCGGGATGAACATCGGAGCAAGAAACGCCGACGCGCCCGCGAAGCAGTCCACCTTCGGCTCGCTGAAGATCCGCAACTTCCGATTGTTCTTCTCCGGTCAGACGATCTCCCAGATCGGCAACTGGCTGACGCTGATCGCGCAGTCGTTGCTGGTCCTCAAGCTCACCAAGAGCGGCGTGTACCTCGGTCTGCTCACAGCGTGTCAGTTCGCGCCGGTGTTGCTGATCGGTGCATGGGCCGGCCTCGTCGCGGACCGCTCTGACAAGCGCAAGCTGCTGATGGTCGTGCAGACGTTCGCGATGCTGCAGTCGTTCGCGTTGGCGGCGTTCGCGTTCGCCGACCACGCGCCGTTGATCATCTTGTTCGCGATCGCCCTGTTCGGTGGCGTGTGCACGGCGTTCGACAATCCGGCCCGACGCGCATTTGCGGTCGAGATGGTTCCCGACCCGCTCGTGCAGAACGCAGTGAGCCTCAACAGCGCTCTGATGACCGGCTCGCGCATCTTCGGTCCGGCGCTCGCCGGCCTGCTCATCATCACCACCGGATACGGATGGTGCTTCCTGATCGACGCGTTCTCGTACATCGCCGTCCTGATCGGCCTGGCGATGATGCGCACCAGCGAACTACGACCGCGAGTCATCTCGCCGAAGGGCAAAGGCCAGATTCGTGCCGGCTTCCGCTACGTGCGCACCGTGCCTGACCTGTGGGTGCCGCTCGTGATGATGGCGATCATCGGCACGCTCACCTTCAACTTCAGCGTCGTCATGCCGCTGCTGATCGAGCGCACGCTGCACGGTTCGGACACAACGTTCACACTCGTCTACTCGGCGATCAGCGTCGGCTCGTTGATCGCAGCCCTGCTGTCGGCCCGCCGAACCACCGTCACGGTCCGCCACATCTCGATCGCAGCATTGGCGTTCGGCGTGGCGATGATGCTGCTCGCCGTCACACCCAATCTCGCGTTCGCGTTCCCGCTCGGTGTGCTCGTCGGAGCGACCAGCATCGCGTTCATGACGACGTCGACTGCGATCATGCAGCTGCGTGCCGACCCGGCGATGCGCGGGCGGACCCTCGCGCTGCAGGCAATCGTCTTCCTCGGCAGCACGCCGATCGGCGGCCCGATCCTCGGTGTCATCTGCCAGCGGGTCAGCCCGCGCGCCGGTGTCGCCGTTGGTGGACTGGCGGCGCTCGCTGCGGGCGCCTACGGCTGGTACGCGATCCGTGGCAAATCGACGATCGAGATGGCCACCTCGTCCGATCCCACGACATTGACCGCTCCGGTCGAGATGTTGGGCGCGTCCGCCGGAGAGTGAATCGCTCGGCAGCGGCCACGCCAGCGGTCACTGCACACGACCTCGAACGGTGGAGGTTGGTGATGATCCCGGTATCACTGTGCGGTGCCGATCGTTCTCGCCTTCGCCTGCGCGGTCGTCTACGGAGTCGCCGACTACTGCGGCGGCGCGGCCACCCGTCGAGCACCCACACTGGTCGTCACGATCGTCGGACAGACCACCAGCCTCGTGCTCGCGTTCGCAGTCGTGGCCGCGATGCGGACCGGCTTTCCCGGTGCACATGATCTCGTCTGGGGTGCGATCGCCGGCGTCGCCAGCGCGGTCGCACTCTCGTCGTTCTACCACGCGCTCTCGCACGGCTCGATGACGGTCGTGTCGCCGATCACGGCGGTCACGAGTGCTGTTCTTCCCGTTGTGTACGGGCTCGCATCCGGCGAACGTCCGGGTGGGTTGGCCTACATCGGCATGGTGCTGGCGGTGGCCGCGGTCGCGCTCGTCAGCGGTGCGGTCGGTACCCGTCACACGGCGACGCCGCGGGCAACGATCGGATTCGCCTTCATCGCCGGACTCGGGTTCGCGTTGATCTTCATCGCGCTCGGCAAGACCCACGGATCGAGTGGTGTGTGGCCGCTCATCGCGTCACGTGTTGTCTCGGTGACGATGATCGGCGCCTTCCTGCTCGCGACCAGGCGTCAGGTGACGGGGCACGGCAGCGTCTGGCGGATCGCAGCGTTGGCCGGCGCGCTCGACATGTCGGCCAACTTCCTCTACCTCCTCGCGATCCATCGCGGGCTGCTGTCGATCGTGGTTGTGGTCGCGGCGCTGTATCCGGTCAGCACGGTCGTGCTGGCATTCGGATTGGACCGCGAGCGGGTGTCGCGGTCGCAGGCGGTGGGCATGGCGTTGGCGCTCGGCGCACTCGTGCTGGTGAGCATCGCCAGCACTACGGCGTAGCGGCCTCGACGACGGCTTCCGATTCACGCGCCGCTGCCTTGAAGATGCCTTTGGCCATCAGCGATGGCTCGGCGCGGCGGCGCTGTTCGTAGATCTCGGCGCGTCCGGCGTGAATCGTGGCGTCATCCGGAGCGGCCCACCCGGCGAAGTCGGCCAGGTGACAGGCAAGGCGCAGGTCACCTTCGGCGGCGGCCACACCGGCACGACGCATCACGACCTCGACGCCTCCGGCGAGTTCGGCGATCGTGACCGCGACGACAGCATCAGGCGACGGCTTGAGCCGGCTCGCGGCACCGTCCCACCATCCACCGAACTGCCGCCACACGTTGTGGATCACGAACTCGGGCTCGTCGTAGAACGGGCGTAAGTACGGCTTGGCCAGTGTGTCGGCCGGGACCTTCACCGTGTGCAGGATCGTGTCGAGTGTCTCGCCGGCGTTCATCATCGCCAGTACCGCTGCGACGAGGTCCTCCAGCGCTGTCGCGACATCACCGAGCACGAGTGCGATTCGGTCTCGTCCGGCGATCGGCAGGCCGTGCGCCGGCAACAGCAGTTCGGGTTCGCGCTCGATCATCGTCCGCAGCGCGGCGGCCCACTCGATCGGATAGCGCTGCACCTTTTGCGGGTTGCCGGCGTTGGGAAAGTTCCAGATCAGGAAGTCGCCTGTCATCAACCACCGCTTCTCGGGTACCCAACCCCACAGGTGATCGTCTGTCTCACCACGAGCGTGATGCAGCTCGATGACGTCATCGCCGATGGTCAGCGCATGCCCGGTCGCGAACGTCTCATTGGGACGCATCGTTGCCGGCGGCAGGAACCGGCGCGCTCCGCCGGCCGAGCTGACCGCGTTGCCCATGTCGCCGATGCCAAGGTTCAGCTCGCTGGCTATTCCGCCGAACTGGCGGGCGTTGATCAGCAGGTTCCAATTGTTGGTGGCGTCGTAGCGGTCCAATCGAACGGCGACGTTCTCGTGTGCGACGACGGTCGGCGCCGGGTGGCCGTCTCGATCTGCTGCTGCGGCAAAGTGTTGGCTGCCGCCGACATGGTCAGCGTGACCGTGGGTGTAGACGAGGTGGCTGATGCGTTGCGGGGTCCACGCTCGCAGCGCAGCGACGACCGCTTCACCGGTGTGCACCCCTGACGAGTCGAACGCGACGATGCCATCGCCGGCCCTCAAGGCGATGCAGTGACTGAAGCTCTCCACGATCGCGACGCCGTCAGCGAGCTCGCTCAGTTCGTTGGTGACGCGGTTCACCGGTTGGTCGGTGAGTCCGGAATCGATGATGCGCGCCGAGAGGTCGAGGAGGTCTGCCACGCGGCAGACGCTACTTGCGTGTGGATCGTCGGATCGTCAGCGGGGGAGACCCAGCACCCGTTCGCCGAGGATGTTGCGCATCACGTTCGAGGTACCGCCCATGATCGTGTAGCCCGGCGCATAACAGAGGCCCTGCGTCACCTGGTTCCACAGGGTCGCCTCAGGCCCCAGGACACGAGAGACGAAGTCGGCGACACGGATCTCGTGCTCGGTACAGAAGCACTTGGTCGCCGCGCTGAACCCCTTCGGCGCCTGCTTCAGGACTTCGCGCACGACGAGGATTCGGCCGATCCGGTATGCGATCTCCAGTGCCGCGATCTCCTGCCGCACGAGCGCATCGGAGGTGTCGGCACGCTCACGAGCAAGCAGGTACAGCGCGTGGTTGCTGACGAGCCGGTCGACGCCACCGCGTTCGTGTTCGAGTTGGGCCATCGTCTGCTTGAATGCCGCGCCCTCGGTGCCCACCAGGTTGATGATCGGCACGCGCACGTTGGTGAAGAACACCTCGCAAAAGTGGCGGTTGGTGGTCATGTCCTTGATCGGGCGGACCTCGATGCCCGGTGTGTCCATCGGGACGACGATCTC
Source organism: Acidimicrobiales bacterium (assembly GCA_038227995.1). Lineage (GTDB taxonomy): Bacteria > Actinomycetota > Acidimicrobiia > Acidimicrobiales > Ilumatobacteraceae > WLMZ01. The sequence continues at coordinate 57,245 of JBBRPP010000012.1, read as the reverse complement.
GCTGATGCCGGCGTGTGGCGGCCCTTCGGTGGACGTGCGACAGATCAGGTAGCAGTAGTCGGCGACCTCGCCGAAGCTGGTCCAGATCTTCTGGCCGTTGATCACCCAGTCGTCGCCGTCGCGAACGGCTGAGGTCTTCAGGCCGGCCAGGTCGCTGCCGGCATCCGGTTCGCTCATCCCGATGCACCACGTCGTCTCGCCGCTGAGGATCCTGGGGAGGAACTCAGCCTGCTGGTCGGGTCGTCCGTAGGCGATCAACGTCGGGCCCATCTGTCGATCGGCGAACCACATCGCCGCGATCGGCGCGCCGGCCTTGATCAGTTCCTCGCCCACGATCAACCGGTCGATCGGCGGGCGGCCGCCTCCGCCGAACTCGGTCGGCCACGTCATACCGATGAAGCCGGCCGCAGCCATGTCCTTGGCGACGTCTTTGCTGAAGCCGTTGATCCAGCTGTCGTTGCTGCGTCCGTGTCGTGCCACGGCCTTTGCGGCGAATTCTCGCGCTCGTTGACGGAGCTCGATCTGTTCCGGCGTCCAGGCAAATTCCATGGCCAGAGCGTAGAACCTCGTCAGGCTGAGGACCTCTTTGCGCCCGTTGGACGCTCTCCGGCAATGGTCACACGGTGCATGACTCGACGGTGGTCGCCGTAGTCGGCTGCGGCGTAGTGCGCAGTGGCCCGGTTGTCCCAGAACGCCACGTCGCCATCGCGCCACTTCCACCGCACGACCCGCTCGGGCTCGATCGTGTGTGCGTAGAGCAGGTCGAGAATCGCGTCGCTTTCGGTGCGGGACAAGCCCTCGATCCGTTGGGTGAAGGTCTCGTTCACGAAGAGGCCGCGCTCGCCGGTCTCGGGGTGCACGCGCACCACGGGATGTGTCACCGGCACGAGCTTGTTGAGCCGTGCCTGTTGCTCGCCGGTCGGATCGTCGTCGCGGAATCGGTTGAAGGTCGCGCTCGCATCGTGCACAGCGTCGAGATCGTCGATGAGCGTCTGGATCGGTGCTGACAGCGTTTCGTAGGCGTCGATCAGGTCGGCCCACAGCGTGTCGCCACCGCGCGGTGGGATGGTCTGCGCGGACAGCACGGTGCCGGTCGGTGGACGCTCGGAGAACGTCACATCGGTGTGCCAGCGGTTGTTGTAGCTGGTGCCACTCGACCGGCTGCCGACACCGAGCGGGTAGTCGCTGCTGTCGAGGACGAGCACCTCGGGATGATCGTCGTCGAGACCGCCGAGCAGCGGATGTGCCGGCGTGAGGCTGCCGAAGCGTCGCGAGAACGCGACGAGTTCTGTCGGGCTCAGGTGTTGATCGCGGAAGAAGATCACCCGGAATCCGAGCAAGGTCGAGCGAATGGCAGCGACCTCGTGGTCGGACAGCGGCTGCCGGAGGTCGATGCCAGCGATGACGGCGCCGAGCGTTCCGGTGAGCGGGTCGATCGACCAACCGGCAGGCAGGTCGAGGGACAGCGCTCGCTCGATGTCGGAGATCGTCACGCACCCAGCCTACAACCCGACCAGACCGGTCAACTTTGGTGTGGTTGTGCTTGCGTGCCGCTGACCGGTGCGACCCCGTAGTGGGTGGCGTAGCCGTCTTCGACCGATGGGATGATCTCGACGATCTCGAAGTAGTGATCCCAGAACCTTGTCTCGCGGAGCTCTTCGACGACCGCGGAGTATGCGTCGACATCGGTCGTCTCCCACATCATCACATCGCTGATCCTGCTGTTGAAGGCCTCGCTGTCGAAGTAGCGAAGCGATACGGCGGGAATGCGGGCGAGGATGGGTCGAAGTGTGGCGTCGACGAACGTGAACCGCTCGGGTGGCGAGAGCTGGAGCCACTCGGTCGTTGCTCGTACGAGCATGAAGAAGGTGTGCTTGGTCGGCGGGCGTTCGATGAGGGTGTTCATACCCACGACGGTACGGAAGCGCGATGGTTGTGTCCAGTGCGAATGGTTGAAAGGTACTGTTGCGTTCTGTGCAAGATATCGATCTCAATCTCCTGCCCACCCTGCACGTTCTGCTGACCGAGCAGAACGTCACACGCGCCGCCGAGCGGGTTCACCTCTCGGTTCCAGCCACAAGTCGAGCGCTTGACCGAGCGCGGCGCCTGTTCGGGGACGAGCTTCTCGTGCGCCGCGGTCGTGGTGTCGTCCGCACGCCCCGCGCTGACACCCTGCTGCCGATGCTGGCGGATGCAATGCTCGTGCTCGATGCTCTGCTCGCACGCGAGCCCCATTTTGACGCGGCATCACTGCGACGATCGTTCGTGGTGCGTGGCAACGAAGCCGTGATCGCGGCGCTGGGCGGTGGCATCGTCGAGTTCGTCCGCGCCGAGGCGCCGCACGTCCACATTCGCTTCGAGAACGAAACGGTCGACGACATCGAAGCAGTGGCCGCCGGAGCCGCGGATCTCGCAGTGGGTTCCTACAGCGACATCCCGACCGAGATGACGATCGAGCACCTGGGTGCAGAGTCGATCGTGGGGGTGATTCGGGAAGACCATCCTGGGGTTCGGCGAGCGCCGACGATCAAGGCCTTCGCTGCACTCGACCACATCGTGGTGTCGAGGCGCGGTCGGGCAAGAGGGCCGATCGATGTCGAGCTGGAGTCGGCCGGATTCGGTCGAACCGTGGTGGCAGTCGTGCCGTCGTACGCCGCAGCGATCGCAATGGTGGCGACCAGCGACGCGGTGACTGCCGCGCCGTCGCACTTCGCCGCCGCGCTCTGCCGGGGAGCAGGCCTGCGTACGTTTCGCCTTCCGGTCGAGGTGCCTGCGGTTCGGATCAATCAGATCTGGCACGGCCGATTCGACGGCGATCCAGCTCACCGGTGGCTTCGCAGCTGTGTTGCACGCGCAGCGGAGACGATCAGCTAACCTGTACAAGTCGAATACAAGTACGGACGACCCAACGCACGACTCAGGAGTGACGCGAGCATGGCCAAGATCAAGGTATTGAACCCCGTCGTCGAGATGGACGGCGACGAGATGACTCGCATCATCTGGCAGTTCATCAAGGACAAGCTGATCCTTCCGTATCTCGACATCCAGCTCGACTACTACGACCTCGGCATCGAGCATCGCGACGCGACCAACGACCAGGTGACCATCGATTCTGCCAACGCGACGAAGAAGCACGGCGTCGCCGTGAAGTGCGCGACGATCACGCCCGACGAAGCTCGTGTCGAGGAGTTCGGCCTGAAGAAGATGTGGAAGAGCCCGAACGGCACGATCCGCAACATCCTCGGCGGCGTCATCTTCCGTGAGCCGATCGTGATCTCGAACATCCCGCGTCTCGTCCCCGGCTGGACCAAGCCGATCATCATCGGTCGTCACGCGCACGGCGATCAGTACAAGGCCACCGATTGGAAGGTTCCCGGTGCGGGCAAGGTGACGATGACGTACACACCCGCCGATGGCAGCGCCCCGACCGAGCTCGTCGTTGCCGACTACGGCGACGACGGCGGTGTCGTGATGGGGATGTACAACTACAACGACAGCATCCGCGACTTCGCACGGGCCTCGTTGCGCTACGGCCTCGATCGTGGCTATCCCGTCTACCTCAGCACCAAGAACACGATTCTCAAGGCCTACGACGGCTCGTTCAAGGACATCTTCGAAGAGGTCTACCAGGCGGAGTTCAAAGCAGAGATGGACGCCGCCGGCCTCACCTACGAGCACCGCCTGATCGACGACATGGTGGCATGTGCGATGAAGTGGGAGGGCGGCTACGTGTGGGCCTGCAAGAACTACGACGGCGACGTCCAGTCCGACACCGTCGCCCAGGGCTTCGGCTCGCTGGGCCTGATGACGTCGGTGTTGATGACACCTGACGGCAAGACCGTCGAGGCCGAGGCTGCGCACGGCACGGTGACCCGTCACTACCGCGAACACCAGAAGGGCAACAAGACGTCGACCAACCCGATCGCGTCGATCTTCGCCTGGACCCAGGGTCTGACGTACCGCGGCAAGATGGACGGCACCCCCGACGTCGTCGCGTTCGCCCAGTCGCTCGAGTCGGTGTGCATCGAAGCGGTCGAGGCCGGCGAGATGACCAAGGACTTGTCGTTGCTGATCTCCAAGGATGCGCCGTGGCTCAGCACCGAGGACTTCCTCGATGCGATCGACCGCCGCCTCCAGGCGAAGATGTCATGAGAGCGGGCCTGGCGTGACGGTCGGCGTCGTCCTCTTCGATTGGGGACACACGCTGTTCGACACGGCGGGGAGCGTCGAGTTCGTCGTTGCCTGGTCGGCCGAGCGTGGGGTCACGCTCGACCCCGACGAGGTTCACCTGACGTGGGATCGCGCCCGTCGGCGATCGCGGAGCGCGGAAGAGATTGCGTACGGACGCGACAAGGACATCGCGACCCATCGCGCGCGGTGGACCGCGCTGCAATCCGAGCTCGACGACATGTGCCCGGGCGTCGGCGAGGCGTTGTACGAGTTCGAGACATCGGCGGCCGGGTGGTCCCCGTATGTCGACACGCGCGAGGTTCTGGAAGCACTTGCCGCCAAGGGCGTTCCGGCCGTCATCGTCAGCGATGTGCCGTTCGACCTGCGCCCGATCTTCGCCCACTACGGCATCGAGCACCTGATCCACACATTCGTCCTGTCGGGCGAGCACGGCACGATCAAACCCGAGCTGCGCCTGTTCGGCATCGCCCTCGAAGCAGTCGGGGTCGAGCCTCAACATGCGCTGATGGTCGGTGACAACCACATCAACGACGGCGCCGCGATCGACGCGGGCATTCGCACGTTGTTGCTGCCACACGCGCCGAGCGGTCAGCCGCGCGGCTTGTGGGCCGTCCTCGATCTCGTCGAGGCCTGACGCCCATTTCCGCGGCGCTGTACATCGCCGAGCCGGAACGCGATCACCGCACGTGCGACGTCGAGCGGCTTCGTGTCGTCGGCCTCAGCCGAGGGCTGATCCCGCCCGTTCGGCCTCGAGGTCATGCGCGTAACCATGGTCGAGCGCGGCGCGCACCGTGGCAGCATCGACATCGACGACACGCTGGCAGCTGAGAATCGCAGCACCGTCGGGCACGTCGGCGAATTGCGCCCACGCTGCCGGGTCCCAGATCGAGCTGCGTTGCATCGCCTTCGCACAGTGGATGAAGGTCGTCACGACCTCGACCAGGATCGCGGCCTTCGGCGGCTTCAGCGTCGCACTGAACCCAGCGAGGATCGCAGGATCGGTCGTGATCACGGCTCTGCCGTTGAGACGGACGGTCTCGCCCTGTCCAGGCATCACGAAGAGCAGCCCGACCTGGCCGCTGGCGACGACGTTCTCCAGTGTGTCGAGGCGGTTGTTGCCGGACAGGTCGGCGATCGCGATGTGTGTGTCGTCGAGCACCTGCACGAACCCGCTCGGGCCACCACGAGGTGAGACATCAGCCGATCCGTCAGCGCCCACTGTCGCGACGATCACGAAGGGGGAGCGGGTGATGAACTCACGGGTCGCGTCGTCGATGACGGCTTGCTCCTTGTCGAGAACGAGCTGACTCGGTCGGCGGTACAACTCGCGCAGCTCATCGACGGTGGTGATGACGTGCTCGGTGGGCAGGCTCATGCCCCGAGGATAGGCGTCCAGTCGTGTGAGACTGGGCCCATGCGCGCTGTCGTTCTTCATTCTCACGGTGGTCCCGAATGCCTCGTCATCGAAAACGTACCCGACCCGAACGTCGGCGCCGACGATGTCCTCGTCGACATCCGCGCGACGGCGCTCAACCGGGCCGACCTGTTGCAGGTGATGGGGCTCTATCCGAACCCGTATCCGTCGAGCCTGGAGATCCCGGGCATGGAGTTCTCGGGTGTCGTCGCGGCCATCGGTGACCGGGTCAAGCTCTGGGCGATCGGGGACGAGGTCATGGCGATCGATGCGGGCGGGGCGTACGCGGAACGGATCGCCGTGCACGAAAGACAACTGATGCGCGTGCCGGCAGCGGTCGGCGTCGCTGATGCCGCCGCGATCCCCGAGGTGTTCCTCACCGCGTGGGACGCGCTGGTCGTGCAGGGTGGGCTGACGAGCGGACGCTGGGCTCTGGTGCACGCGGGTGCCTCGGGCGTCGGCACCGCAGGCATCCAGATCGCCAAAGCGATCGGTGCGCGGGTCGCGGTCACGTGCAGCGCCGGAAAGATGCAGGCGTGCCGTGACCTCGGCGCCGATCTCGTCGTCGACTACGGCACCCAGGACTTCGTCGCCGAGACCAAGGCGGCGACGCACGGTGCGGGTGTCGACGTCATCCTCGACGTCATCGGCGGGGACTACGTCGACCGCAACCTGCAGGCCGTTGCCACCCAGGGGTCGATCATCCAGGTCGGGCTGATGGGCGGTGGGCCGACGTCGATCAACATGGGGCTGCTGATGAGCAAGCGGGCCACGTTGACCGGCACCATGTTGCGTGTCCGCCCGATCGAGCAGAAGGCGGGCCTGACCCAGCGCTTCATCCGTGAGATGTTGCCCCTGTTCGACACGGGAGCGATGAAGCCGATCATCGACTCACGCTTCCCGCTGGATCAGATCGCAGACGCACACCGGCTGATGGCCTCGAACGCCAACACCGGCAAGATCGTGATCGACGTCAGCTGAGCTGAAGCGGCCGGCTTGCTCAGCGGGCGCTGAGGTCCACGTAGTCGCGGGCGTCGACGCCGGCGTACCACTGGCGGGGACGGCTGATCTTCTGGTCCTTGTCGGACAGCAGTTCCTGCCAGTGCGACAGCCAGCCGACCGTACGCGGGATCGCGAACAGCACGGTGAACATCGCGACCGGGAAGCCCATCGCCTGGTAGATCAGGCCGGAATAGAAGTCGACGTTCGGGTAGAGCTTGCGGCTGATGAAGTATTCGTCGGCGAGTGCGACCTCTTCCAGCTTCAGCGCGATGTCGAGCAACGGGTTGGTGCCGGTCACTTCGAACACATCGTAGGCGGTCTTCTTGATGATCGTCGCCCGCGGGTCGAAGTTCTTGTACACCCGGTGGCCGAAGCCCATCAACCGGCTGCCCTTGCCACTCTTGACCTCTTCGATGAAGGCCGGCACGTTCTTGACGTGGCCGATCTCGGTCAACATCCGGATCACGGCTTCGTTGGCGCCGCCGTGCAGCGGCCCGAACAGGGCCGCGGCAGCTGCTGAACAGGCCGAGTACGGATCGACGTGGCTCGAGCCGACGACGCGCATCGCGGTCGTCCCGCAGTTCTGTTCGTGATCTGCGTGGAGGATGAAGAGCACGTCCATCGCCCGCTCGAGGCGGGGGTCGAGTTCGTAGTCGCCGATCTTCCACATCATCTGCAGGAAGTTGGCGGGAAAGCTGATGTCGTTGTCGGGGTAGACGAACGGAAGACCGGCCGAGAACCGGTAACACATCGACGCAAGCGTCGGCATCTTGGCGACCAGGCGCAGGATCTGCTTGTCGCGACTGGCCTTGTCTTCGATGTCCTTTGCGTCGTTGTAGAAGGTGCCCAGCGCGGCGACCGCGCTGATGAACATCCCCATCGGGTGGGCGTCGTAGTGAAAGCCGTCGACGAAACGCTTGCGCATGTTCTCGTGGATGAACGTGTGATGGGTGACGTCGTGGTTCCAGGTCGCCAGCTGTGCCGGCGTCGGCAACTCGCCGTTCAGCAGCAGATACGCGACTTCGAGGTAGGTGCTCTTCTCGGCCAGCTGCTCGATCGGATATCCGCGGTAGCGAAGGATTCCGGCGTCGCCATCGAGATAGGTGATGGCGCTCTTGCAGGCCGCAGTCTGCATGTACGCCGGGTCGTAGATGAAAAGCGACGGGTCGAGCTCGCGCACGGCAGACGCCGGGAACACGCCGTCGGTGATCGGCACCGTCACCGTCTTGCCGGTGCGGTCGTCAGTAATCGTGATGGTGTCGGGCACGTTGCTCCCTGGGTTACACGGATATGAGCGGGGCTTTCTCCCCGGCGCCGACACTAGTTGCCAGCAACTTCGCCTCGCCTATTCGGGATCAGAGCGGGCCGTTGCCGTGCTTGCGCGATTGAAGGGTCTCGCGTTTGTCCATCAGTGCGGTCAGCGCCCGGCAGATCTCGAGCCGCGTGTGCGAGGGCTCGATCACGCCATCGATGTAGCCGCGCTCGGCGGCGACATAGGGATTGAGGAGCCGCTCCGCGTAGTCGCGCTCGAACTCGGCCTTCTGCTCGGGGGTGGCTCGGCGCTGCAGGATCGCCGCGGCCTGCCCCGCGCCCATGACAGCGAGCTCGGCCCACGGCCAGGCAAGGCACAGGTCGTTGCCCATTCGTTTGCTGTCCATCACGATGTACGCGCCGCCGTAGCTCTTGCGCAGGACGACACAGATGCGGGGCACGGTCGCCCGGCCGTAGGCGAACACGAGTTGGGCGCCGTGGCGGATCATGCCGCGCCATTCGAGGTCCTTGCCCGGGTAGAAGCCAGGCGTGTCGACGAGCGTCAGCAGAGGAATGTTGAACGCGTCGCAGAACGTGACGAAGCGGGCTGCCTTCTGCGACGCGGGGATGTCGAGCGTTCCGGCCAGCGAGATCGGTTGGTTGGCAACGATGCCCACGGGCCGTCCGCCGAAGGTGGCGAAGCACGTGACGACGTTCGCGGCCCAGCGGGCGCGGACCTCGAACAGGTCACCGTCGTCGGCGAGAGCGCGGATGACGTTGCGGACATCGTACGAGCCGGTCGACGAGGGCGGGATCAGCTCACCGGCTTCCGGTGTGAGCCGGTCGGGGTCGTCGTCAGTCGGCCAAAGCGGCGGCTCCTGGTCGTTGTTGTCCGGCAGGTAGGCCAGGAGTTGTTCGACGATGGCGATCGCGCTGGCCTCATCGGTGGCGACCAGGCTGGCGGCGCCGCTGTAGCGCGCGTGGCTGATGGCACCGCCGAGCTCGTCGGCGTCCATCACGACGCCGGTGAATTCGGCGACCATCGTCGGACCGCTCACGAACGCGTACGCGGTCTCGGTCATCACGACGAAGTCGGCGATGCCGATCAACAACGCAGGGCCGGATACAGCCGGGCCGTTGACGATCATGATCGTCGGCACGATGCCGCTGCAGTCCGTGAGTGCCTTGGCTGCCAAACCCCAACCATGCAGCGCGCTGAAGCCTTCGGCGATGTCGGCACCGGACGATCCCATCACGGCGATCAGTGGGAAACCCTGCCCCTTGGCAGTCACCGCCGCAGCCTCGATCATCGACGATGCGGCAGACGACAGCGCTCCCTTGCGGACAGCGGCATCGATGTCGAGCCACACCACCGTGCGCCCGCCCAGATCGCGGACGTCGGCGCGGGCAGCGCCCGGCACCCTCGATCGAATCGGTAGGGGCGACGTCAGGCCGAGCGATGACATTGGTGAGACTGTAGGCCCCCATCACCCATCCGTGGCGATGTCCTGAGTTCGGGGGCCACTGTCGACGGTTCGCGTCGCGACTCGGCTGCTGGATTCAGACGCTCTTGCCCAGCGGGAATGCGTCGGCTCCGACGTGGACTCCGTGTTGCAATGCGCCGCGGGTCTCGAGGATCTCGCGCATCGTCTTCAGCATCGCCCGGGTCGGCGCGCCGGGGGCCGGCCGCCGCCGCTGGACCCAGCCGACGACTCGGCGGGGGAGCTCGGGCACCGCGATTCGGGTGAAGTCACCTTTGAGCCAGCGTGGCACGGCGGTCGATGGGACGATCGCCGGGCCGTAGCCCTCCATCGCCAGCGAGGTCAGCAGCCGCACGCCGTCGATCTCGGCTTGCGGGCGAAGCGTCGCGCCGGCCGCGACGGCCGCCTTGTCGAGGATGCGGCGCATCACCGTGCCCTTCGGTGGGATCAGCAACGGCTCGCTGGCCACACGCGCCAGCGACAGTTCCTCTTCTTGCGCCCACGGATGGCGGCTGTGCACCACCACGATCATGTCCTCGGCGAACAACGGCTCGATGATCAGCTCGGGGTCGTCCACCGGCAGATGGACGATCGCGGCGTCGAGATGGCCCGCGACCAGCCGGGGGAGCAGGTTCGTGGTGCTGCCCTCGAAGATGGTGACGTGCACCAGAGGGTGGTCGACGCTGAGCGCCGGGAGCAGTTGCGGCATCAACCAGCGGGCGGTGGTGCCGATCACGCCGAGGCGGGAGTCGCCGCTGACGGAATCGCCGCGGCTGGCCATGTCGGCCGAGATGTCATCCATCTCGCGCAGGATCCGGCGAGCTCGTTCGACGACCTGGCCACCGTCGTCGGTGAGGCCACCTCGTTGCCGATCGACCAGCGTCACACCCAGCTCCTTCTCCAACCGCGAGATGTGCCCGGAGACGTTGGACTGCACCGTGTAGAGCGCACGAGCGGCGGACGAGAACGATCCGTGATCGGCGATGGCCACGAGGGCGGAGAGCTGGCGAAGATCCATCTCCAAAAAAGATAGCAAGTATCTTCAAGTTCTGCTTGTCAGATCAATATTCCTCGTGCATACTTTCACATGTAGATCGAAGCGAGTTCGTCCCCCACGAACTTGCTCGACAAGAACCCACCAAGATGCTCCCCCAAGCATCTGGGTTCCAACGGTTGAGAGGTCCCGCTTCCCCCAGCGGGACCTTTCCCGTTTTCGCCTACGATGGCCGAGTTCGGCCGCATGTCGACATCTGGAGGTCAGGACATGGCAGCAACGCCACAACAGCGATCAACGAAGCCGACATCTCGCCCGAATCCGAAGCCGAAGCCGACGGCGGAGTCGAGGCCGAAAGCTGCGCCGACGCCGGCGGGAGCCGCGTTCTTCGATCTCGATCGCACGTTGCTGGCCGGAGCCTCGGGCGAAGTGTTCAGCTCGGCGATGCGTACTGCCGGACTCGTCGGTCGAACCATCCCGGGCGAGAAGCTGCTGTTCGGCCTGTTCAACACCATCGGTGAGACGCTGCCCAGCATGGCACTGGCTCGGCAGGCGGTGTCGATGGCCAAGGGTCGCTCGCGGGCAGCCGTGCAGCAAGCTGCCGAGTCCGTCGCCGGACAACTGGTGGCAATGGTCCAACCCCTTGCCGGGCCGCTGTTCGATGAGCACCGTGAGTCCGGTCGTCCGATCGTGCTGGCCACCACCACGCCGTACGACTTGGTCAAGCCGTTCGCCGATCTGCTCGGGCTCGACGGCATCGTCGCGACCCAGTATGGGCTCAACGCCGATGGCACCTACGACGGCACACTGGCCGGCCCCTTCGTGTGGAGCGCCGGCAAGCTGGCGGCGGTGCGCGAGTGGGCCGAACAGCACGACATCGACCTCGCGCACAGTTTCGCTTACAGCGACAGCTACTACGACACGCCCTTGCTTGCTGCTGTCGGGCATCCGTTCGTCGTCAACCCCGACCCTCGGATGGCGGTGATGGCGCGAGCCAGGCGGTGGCCGATCATCAGCCTCGGCACCCCGGGCCCGGGAAGCCGATCACCGATCGGGGTCGACCTGCAGAAGCTCGTGCTCGCGTTTTCGCGACCTGAACTGATTCCGTACGCCCGGTTCCAGATCAGTGGCATCGAGAACATTCCCAAGACGGGCCCAGCCATCCTGTGCGGCAACCATCGCAGCTACTTCGACCCGATGGCGCTGGGCATGGCGATTGCCAAGAGCGGGCGGACGGTCCGATTCCTCGGCAAGAAGGAAGTGTTCGATGCGCCTGTCGTCGGACAGCTGGCCTCGGCGATGGGCGGCATCCGCGTCGAGCGCGGTACCGGCAGCGACGGTCCGCTGCAGGCTGCGGCCGAGGCCCTCGAGGCCGGCGACCTGGTTGCGATCATGCCTCAGGGCACGATTCCGCGCGGGATCGAGTTCTTCGATCCGGTCCTCAAGGGGCGATGGGGCGCCGCTCGGCTCGCCGCGATGACGAAGGCCCCCGTCATCCCGATCGGGCTCTGGGGCACCGAAAAGGTCTGGCCCCGCAACGCCAAACTCCCCAACGTCTTCAACCTCACCAGCCCGCCGACCGTCACGATCACGGTGGGCCCGCCGGTCGAGCTCAAGTACCGCAGCGCCGACGCCGACACCAAGAAGCTGATGAAGACCATCGCCGCGCTGCTGCCGCCCGAAGCCCGGGAACCGTACGAGCCCACCGACGAGGAACTGTTGGCGACGCTGCCGTCGGGCTTCACCGGCGATCCGCGTGTTCGGGTCGACCGCCGGCCAGGGACGGACTGATTCCATGGCGACGCACGTCATCTCACTGTTCCACGGCCCGAACCTGAACTTGTTGGGGCAACGCGAGCCCCACATCTACGGCACCGCCACGCTCGCCGACTACGAGGCGGCAGTGCGTTCCGCCGCGGATCCGCTCGGATTGTCCGTCGATGCGCTGCAGACCAATCACGAGGGCGAGCTCGTCGAGGCGATCCACGCGGCGCGCACCACGTCGTCGGCGATCATCATCAATCCCGGCGCGTTCACCCACTACGCATGGAGCCTGCACGACGCCCTGGCCGCGTTCAACGGCCCGGTGATCGAGGTCCACATCTCCAACCCGAACGCACGCGAGCCGTGGCGCCACACGAGCGTCGTGTCTCCGGTCGCGTCCGGAACGATCGTCGGGCTGGGGATGCATGGATACGAGCTGGCGGTACAGGCGGTCGACCGGCTGCTGCGCTCCCGGGAGGCGTGATGGCCCTCGCAGCGATGGATCATCCCGGGCGCCTCGCTCGGGTGAGAGCGTCGATCCGTGATCGCGCCACGCAGGGTGGCACTGCCGAAGAGGTCGATGCGTTGCTCGTCACCGACCTCACCAACATTCGCTGGCTCACGGGCTTCACCGGCTCGAACGGATGGGTGGTCGTGGCTGACGACGACCTCGCTCTGATCACCGACGGCCGCTACGGCGAGCAGGCCGAGGAGCAGATGCGCTCCGCCGGCGTCGACGGTCGTGTCCTGGTCGGCACCACCCGATCGGCGATGACCGACCATCTCACGACCACCGTCAATCGGCGAACCGGTCTCGGTTTCGAAGCGAGCAACATCAGTTATGCGCAACACAGAGATCTCACTGCGGCGGTCGGCGGCAACTGGATCGCGACGGCAGGCGTGATCGAGGAGCAGCGGCGAACGAAGGACGCGGGGGAATTGGATCGCATGCAGCGCGCTGCCACGATCGCCGACGATGCGCTCGCCTCGGTCGCGCATCGGCTGGGCGACGGGCTCACCGAGTCCCAGTTCCGCGATGCGCTCGAATCAGCGATGCGTGAACGAGGTGCCGACGGACCCAGCTTCGAGACGATCATCGCCGCCGGTGCAAACGCCGCGTTGCCGCATCATCACCCCGACCAGACTCGGATCGTTGATGGGATGACCGTCGTCGTCGACTTCGGCGCGCTGTACGACGGCTACCACAGCGACATGACGCGCACATTCGTGATCGGCGATCCAACCGATCTCCAGGCCGAGATCTACGATGTGGTGCTCGCCGCTCAGGTCGCCGGGGTCGACGCCATCGTGGCCGGCGCCCGCGGCCGCGACCTCGATGACGTGTGTCGTTCGAGCATCGCCGCAGCCGGATGGGCAGCCTGCTTCACCCATGGCACCGGCCACGGAGTCGGCCTCCAGATCCATGAATCGCCGTGGTTGACGCAGAGCTACGACGACACACTTCGGGCCGCGGACGTGGTGACTGTCGAACCCGGCGTCTATCGTAGAGATTTCGGTGGCGTCCGAATCGAAGACATGGTGGTTGTGACCACCGCCGGATGCCAGCCGCTCACCAAGACGCCCAAGGATTCATCATGCCTGCCATCACCACCAACGATCTGAAGAACGGGATCACGCTCGAGCTCGACAACGGGCTGTTCCAGGTGGTGGAGTTCCAACACGTCAAGCCCGGTAAGGGCGGCGCGTTCGTTCGCACCAAACTGCGCAACCTCAAGACCGGCAACATGCTCGAGCGCACATTCAACGCCGGCATCCGCGTCGAGCAGGCGATCCTCGAGCGCAGCGACATGCAGTTCCTGTACCGCGACGGCGACGACTATGTGTTCATGGACACCGCGACCTATGACCAGATGACGGTTCGGCCGGTGGCCCTGGGCGAGGCAGCCGACTACATGATCGAGAACATGATGGCCCAGATCGCCGTCTACCAGGGCGAAATCGTTGCCGTCGACATCGCCGCATCGGTCGAGCTCACCATCGCCGAGACCGAGCCCGGGTTGCAGGGCGATCGGTCGACCGGCGGTCGCAAGCCGGCCACGCTCGAGACCGGCAAGGTCGTGCAGGTGCCGTTGTTCATCAACACCGGCGACCGTGTCAAGGTCGACACGCGCACCGGTGAATACATGACGCGGGTCTGATCGCGATGGCCCGCCGCGCCCGCCCACAGGGCGTCGAGGACGAACGCTCCGATGCACGCGAACGCGCGCTGATCCTGCTCTACGAGGCCGAGTCCAAGTCGATCGCTCCATCCGACGTCGTCGACGGCCAGGTGCTGACGCCGGACGAGTTGACGCAGCAGCTCGTGCGCGGCGTCGAGACGGGCGGCCGTGAGATCGACGACCTGATCGCGACACATGCCAAGGGTTGGACCCTGCAACGAATGCCAACCCTCGATCGCAACATTCTCCGCATCGGCACATACGAGTTGCTCCACCGGCCCGACGTTCCTGTCGCCGTCGTGATCGACGAGGCAGTCGAGCTCGCCAAGCGGTTCTCCACCGACGATTCCGGCCGTTTCGTGAACGGTGTTCTCGCCGCGATCTCGGCCAAGGTGCGTGCCGGAACTTGATGCACGCCAATTGCTAGCGTCTGCTCGATGGGCGCTCTCGCAACGCGGATGACGGGCGGGCTCAGGCGGTACTTCCACCGGGCCGTCGCGCCGCGTTTCCTCGACACTGAATGGCGACGTCGTGCCTGCTCTGTGTTGGCCGCGGTCGGCCTCGCGGTCTTCATGATCCGAGTGCTCGGCGCGTCGTGGCCGGGCCGGTTCAAGATCTTCTTCCCCGACTCGTTCTCGTTCAAGCACGCGGCGCGCCTCACGCCGTTCCGCCCTGCGTTCTACGCCGCGGAGCGCCCGATCGCCTTTCCGCTGCTCCTGTTCCTGCTGGGCAGGGGCACGGTGATCACGGTCGTCGTGCAGACCTTCTTGTACAGCGTCGCATATCTGCTCGCCGCACGCGTCGCATTGCGAATTCTGCGCCAGAACGAAGCGCGGGTCGTGTGTGCGTTCTTGATCGTCACGATCGCGATCGAACCGCGATTCGCACTGTGGAACACGCACATCCTCAGCGAGTCGCTCGGCATGACGTTGGCCGTGCTGTCGGTCATCGCGTGGTGGGCGTTCTCCGCCGACCCGACGCGCCGCAGACTGAACTGGGCTGGCGTCGCGACGGTCGCGTGGATCCTCGTCCGTGACTCGAACGTTCCACCATGGGCGGCCGTCGGTGTGCCCGCGCTGCTGATCGCATCATGGCTCTGGAAGTCGGCCGACCCGCGTCTGCGCCGTGGTTTGCGCCGATGGGGTATTGCCACGCTGGTGGTGTGCATCGGTGTCGCCCTGGCGCAATCGGCGAACGGCCGCGATCGGTACGCCACCTACAACAACGTCGGGTTACGGGTGCTCCCCGACAAGGAGCTGACGCAGTGGTTCGCCGATCAGGGGATGCCCGTCGACGCCGCGTTGATCAAGCGGTCCGGCTTCAGCAGTTTCGACAACAACTGGGATCTCCTGACGAGCCCGGATCTCGAGGGTTTCCGGAAGTGGGCCGATGGTCCGGGACAACGGATCATGATCGAGTCGTACGTTCGGTTCGCTCCGCACTGGATCAATGCGCTCTCGCACGACCTGCCCGCGTTGCTGCAGACGAACCAGGGTGCGTACGACGCGTTCAAGGTCGGCAATCGTCTGCCCGACCCGCCGCCGGCCCAACTGGCGGGTCCGACCACCATGACGGGCCTTGCACTGTGGACGTTGTTGTCGGTGCTCTCGCTGATCGCGACGTTCCTGCGGCGACGACGCGTCCAAGCGGTGGTGCTCGGGCTGTTGCTCGTGTCCACGTTCGTCGACCTGTACATGGCCTATGTCGGTGACTCGGTCGAGGTCCAGCGGCACATGGTGGGCCCGCTGTCGCGGATGTCGCTGGTGATGGTGGTGTGCGTCGCTGTCGGGTTGGAGACGCTCATCGAGACGATGATCCGGAACCGTCGCGTGGCGACGGGCATTGCGGCCGGTGACCCTGTTGACGACCGTTGTGATGACGAACGTGATCTGGGCGGCGATCGTGGCGGCGACAACGCCACCGATCTCGCGGGTGACGGTGCCGCGAATGGCGACACCCTGGAAGCGGTGAAATGACCGCTCGTATTCGCTGGCAGCGATGGTTCACGGTTGCCACGGTGTTTCTCGTCGCAGCGATGGTGATCGCTGCGTTCTTCCACAACGAGTATCGCGCCCAGAACTGGGACCCGATGCAGACGCGCGTCAACGTCGAACGCGCACTTCACTTCGGTGGAACGTACTACGAGAACGGCCTCGTGAACAAGGGCTCGTTCGAGTTGGAGGTGTATCGCGTCGCAACGGCGATCACGTCATGGAACGGCTTCTGGTACGCGATCTCGTTCTTCATCCTGATCGCCAGCGGCATCGTCGCATGGGCGGCCAGTGCGACGACTCGGGCGGTCGGTGGCCATCGACTGCTCGGTGTCGCAGCCGGCATTGGCGTCTTCTACCACTTCACGCTCGGCAAGGCCGACTACGCAGGTGTCCTGTACGCGCGCAACATGGTCGTCGCGATGCTGGCCCTCGCCTGGTTGATCGGGCTCACGCCACGGTTCTGGTTGCCGAAGCGAGCCACGTGGTCGGCGATCGCTGTCGCGATCGTCCTCGGCACCGCGATCCAGACGTTGTTCGTCTGCACCATCGCGGCGTTTGCGGTCGGACTGCTGGCGTGGTCCAGCGTCGAGGCGATCGACGACGACCAGGAGTATCGACGGTGCCGCCGGATCCTCGTCGGTGGTCCGATCATCGTGTTCCTGCTTCCGCCGATCTACTACGCGATCCGCGGACGCTTGGTGGAGTTCGTCGCCGACTACTGGACGTACAACAGCTATCAGAACGCCGGGACGGGTCGAACCTTCGCCAACCAACTCGTCTACGGCCGAGACGTGATCCTCCGCTACTACCGAGCCTGGCCCGTGTCGCTCGTGGTCGTCGTCGCGTTCCTCGCACTGACCGGTGCGCTGTGGAAGACCTTCGACCGTCGAGTTCGGACGATCCACTTCGCGCTGATGGTGTGGTTCGCCGGGGCTTGGACCGAGCTGGTGATGAGTCAGCGTTACTCGACCCACTACTTCTCGATCCTGGCGATGCCAACGGCGCTGATGGCCACCGCGATCATCGGTCACGTGTACCGGTTCGTCGCTCGTGAGCGAGGCGAGTTCCGATCCGTCGTTGCATGGCCGCTCGTGGCGTGTCTCCTGTCGATCGCGGCGATGGGCGGTGGACACCTCACGCTCGGTCTGGAAGCAGCGAGCAGCTTCACGAGCGTGAACGATGTCGCCAAGGCGCGCGTTGCGACGGAGCCGGGCAAGCAGCGCAGTGTCCGGGCGATGCTCGATCTCGTCTCGAACCAGAACGATCCATTGTTGCTGTGGACCGAATACCCCTGGCCGTACCTCAACTATCACCGGGTCGCGGCCACCCGATGGATCTGGAAGAGCTTCATGCTCGGGCAGATCTATCTCGGTCGGTCCGGTCCGCAATACGTCTTGCCGAAGACGTGGGAGTGGTTCGCCGATGACATGCGTGAATCTCATCCGGCCGTGTTCCTCGAAGAAACAGCGCTGCCTGTCGCACAGGGCAATCCGTTCGCCGCATATGTGAACAAGAACTTCACCAAGGTCTACGAAGGCAGCGACAACAACGTCTACTACCGCACCGACGAGGCGAAGGCTGTGATCGACGGCTCCGGCGGAACCCCGTTCGCGCCAACGCTGCCGTTCGGTTCGGGATCCAAATGGACGGTGCGACAAGGTTCGGCGTCGCTCCCGGCGACGACTGCTCCCTCGGCCGACGACGTCCTGCGACTCAGCGAGGGCTTGTGCACGCGAATCGCAGGCACCTACGCCGCAGCACCGGGGGGTTCGGGATCGTTCCTGTCGTTCCGGTTCCAGAGCCTGCACAGTGGCACGCCGAATGCTCGGCTCAACATCGCCGACACGGAGATCTTCTCCGGCAACGACGGTGCCGTCTTCGATTCGGTCAACCTCGCCCCGGCGGCCACCGACGACACGAATGTCGGTCCGGCTGCGACCGATCCCGGTGCGGCGACCGATCCGAGCATCGACCCGAACCCCGTCGCTGCAGCACCGCTGCGCGACGACTCGCCGCACACGTTCGCGCTCGTGGTCGGCGCCCGTTCGGCTGCCCTGGTGATCGACGGCATGATCCGGGCCGCGGTTCGGCTCACTGATCAGACCCGGGTCTCGTTGGAAGTCCGCAACGGGGGCGTCCAGCTCACCGACCTCACTCGCGGCGATCCGCCGCCCGGAAGCGGTTGCGACGGATAGCGGTCGAACTCTGCTATCTTCCATGAAGCCGTCAAACGGGTCCAGAGAGGCCCGAACGGAGGAGATGATGTCGAGATGTCCGAGTTGAGTCGCAGTGCTACGCCCAAGAACGGCTCGCCCGATTCCTCGACCGCCGCAACCGTGTCCACCCGCGGCGACTTCACGATCAAGGCCGAGGTGCTCTCGGCCGACGATGTGCGCCGCGCCGTGACCCGGATCGCGCACGAGATCATCGAACGCAACCGTGGACTCGACGACGTGGTGCTGATCGGCCTGCAGCGCGGCGGTGTCTGGATCGCACACGAATTGGCGGCCTCGATCGCGAGGATCGAACCGGGCGTCGCGGTGCCGGTCGGTGCGGTCGACGCGTCGATGTACCGCGATGACATCGGTCTGCGCCCGGTCGTCCCCGGATCAGTGACCGACATCCCCGTGAACCTCGACGGCGCCGTCGTGGTGCTGGTCGACGACGTGTTGTTCACGGGCCGAACGGTACGGGCCGCGCTCGACGCAATGAACGAGTACGGACGACCTCGGATGGTGCAGCTCGCGGTCCTGGTCGATCGAGGTCATCGCGAGTTGCCGATCCGGCCCGATTTCGTCGGCAAGAACCTGCCGAGCAGCCGCGACGAAGATGTTCGAGTCAGCCAGGGCGGAGTCGTGATCGGACACCGAGCCGGGCGCGGGGCGACCGATGGGGCGGGGAACTGATGAAGCACCTCCGGTCGATCGACGAACTCGGGGTGGATGGCCTTCGTCATCTGCTCGATCTGAGCGACCACATGGCCGAGATCAACCGCCGGCCGATTCCCAAGGTGCCTGCACTGCGGGGCAAGACCGTGGTGAGCCTCTTCTTCGAGGACAGCACGCGCACCCGGCTCAGTTTCGAGACCGCCGCCAAACGTCTCAGCGCCGACACGATGACGTTCAGCGTGAGCACGAGCAGCGTCAACAAGGGCGAGAGCCTGCGCGACACGATCGAGACCATTGCGGCCATGGGTGTCGACGCGTTCGTGGTGCGCCACAAGAGCAGCGGCGTGCCGTGGCAGATCAGCCGCTGGACGGACGCGAGCGTGATCAACGCCGGCGACGGTTGGCACGAACACCCGACGCAGGCGTTGCTCGACTGCTACACGATCCGCACGGCTCTCAACAGGCCTGACGGCTTCGACGGACTGCACATCGCGATCGTCGGCGACATCAAACACAGTCGGGTCGCGCGCAGTGACGTGTGGGCGTTCGCCGCCCTCGGTGCGCGAGTGACGCTGGTTGCGCCCGAGACCCTGTTACCACCCTCGCTCGACGGTTGGCCGGTCGATGTCGCCCATCACATCGACGACGTCGTCGCCGACGTCGACGTGCTGTACATGCTGCGGATGCAGCGCGAACGCATGCACGAGGCGCTGGTACCGAGCCTGAGGGAATACACGGCATGCTTCGGCCTCACGCCACCCCGGGCCGCCCGGCTGCAACAGCACGCGCTGGTCATGCACCCCGGACCGATGAATCGCGGCGTGGAGATGGCGGTCGATCCGTCCGAACTCCCCGGGTCTGTCATCGCCCAGCAGGTCACCAACGGTGTCAACGTCCGGATGGCGGTCCTTTTCCATCTACTCGGCAGTGGCTCCGGCCTCGCAGGAGACGCATCATGAGTTCCTCCATCGTCCTCAAGGGTGGCACCGTCCTGGATCAGACCGGCGAGCGTTCGGCCGATGTCCGGATCGAAGGCTCGACCGTGGCCGAGGTCGGGCCATCGTTGCGTGGCGACATCATGCTGGACGCCAGCGGATGCATGGTGAGTCCCGGTTTCGTCGATCTGCACGTGCACCTGCGCGAGCCGGGGCGTGAGGAAGCCGAGACGATCGAGACGGGTTCGCGTTCGGCCGCGTGTGGCGGTTTCACTGCCATCGTGGCTATGCCGAACACGGAACCGCCGCACGACAGCGTCGCGGTGATCGAGTTGGTGCGTCGCCTCGGCCAGCAGGCGGGTCTGTGCGAAGTGCTGCCGAGCGGATGCATCACGATGGGGCGGGCGGGGGAGACGCTGGCACCGCTGGCCGAGCTCGCCGCGGCGGGCGTACGCCTCTTCACCGACGACGGTGCCGGGGTGCAGGACCCGCTGCTGATGCGACGGGCCCTCGAGTACGGCAAGAGCCTGGGGATCACGCTTGCTCAGCACTGCGAGGTCAGCCGGCTGACGGAAGGCGCAGTGATGCACGAGGGGTCGTGCTGTTCGCGACTCGGGGTGCCAGGTTGGCCCTCGGTCGCCGAAGAGTTGATGGTCTTCCGCGACATCGAACTGTCGCGCCTCACCGGCGCGCCGGTGCACTTCCTGCATCTGTCGACCGCGAGAAGTGTTGACCTCGTCCGCAGCGCGAAAGCAGACGGTCTCCGTGTGACAGCCGAGGCCGCACCTCACCACTTCACTCTCACCGACGAATCGCTGAACGGCTTCGATCCGATCTTCAAGGTCAATCCGCCGCTGCGCGAGCGAGCGGACATCGATGCCGTCAAGCGCGGTCTCGCCGATGGAACCATTGACGCGATCGCGACCGATCACGCTCCGCACTCGTCGGAGCTGAAGGAGATGCCGCTCGATCAGGCGCCCCCGGGGATGCTCGGACTGGAGACATCGCTTGCCCTGTCGATCAGCGAACTCGGGTTGGAACTGCAGCAGGTGGTGGCGTTGCTGTCATGGCAACCGGCGGCGATCGCCGGTGTCTCCGACCGTCACGGACGGACGATCGAAGCCGGCAGCCCGGCCAACCTCACCGTGTTCGATCCGGATCTGACGTGGCGAGTCCTGCCGTCGGGGATGGCGAGCAAGAGCCGAAACACGCCGTACGCGGGACGATCGGTACGCGGCAAGGTGCGTCACACAGTGCTGTCCGGTGTGCCGGTTGTCATCGACGGGTCAGCGCAACGATGAATTATCATGCAGAGTATTGGATGAACATGCAAGGATGTAGGACATGAGTACGCCACCCGAAACCATCACCGAAGCGGCGCTGGTGCTCGCCGACGGCAGCGTCTTCGAGGGCGAGCTGATCGGCTCGATCCCGCCCTCGGGCATCGCCAGCGGCGAGGTCGTGTTCAACACGGTGCTCAGCGGATATCAGGAAGTGATGACCGATCCGAGCTACGCCGGACAGATCATCACGTTCACCTATCCGCACATCGGCAACTACGGCGCGACGTTGGCCGACTTCGAGTCGCGGCGCCCGTTCTGTCGCGGCGTGATCGTCCGCGACCTGGCCCGTCGAGAGTCGAACTACCGGTCCGAAGCTCACCTCGACGCGATGCTGCGCCGCTACGGAGTGAGTGGCATCGCCGGCATCGACACCCGACGCCTCACGCGCCTGCTGCGTGACACCGGCGCGATGACAGGGGCGTTCGGTACGGCAGGCGAATCCGCACTCCTGGCCGCGGCGGTCGCCGAGCCGGGCACTGATGGCATCGATCTCGTCGCCCAGGTCACCACCCCGACGTCGTTCACCGTCGGAAGCGGCGAGCGTCGCATCGTCGCCTACGACTACGGCATCAAGTTCTCGATCATCGATCACCTCGCCACCCTCGGCACGGTCACGGTTGTTCCGGCGTCGACGACTGCCGACGAAGTGCTCTCGCTCGAGCCCTCTGGCGTCTTCCTGTCGAACGGCCCGGGCGATCCGGCCGAGGTCGGCTATGCGGTGGAGGCGGTTGGTCAACTCGTCGGGCGCGTGCCGGTCTTCGGCATCTGCCTTGGTCACCAGATCCTCAGTCGTGCCCTCGGCGGCAGCACCTTCAAGCTTCCCTTCGGCCACCACGGCGGTAACCATCCCGTTCAGCACGTCGCCAGCGGCAAGGTCGAGATCACAAGCCAGAACCACAACTTCTGCGTCGACCCCGACAGCCTCGGATCGCAGGTCGAGGTCACCCACGTCAACCTCAACGACCACACCAACGAGGGCATGTGGGTCGTCGGTCAGCCGGCGTTCAGCGTGCAATACCACCCAGAGGCCGGGCCCGGCCCACACGATGCCAGCTACCTGTTCGGCGTGTTCGACGCGATGATGAACGATCCGAACGAATGGCGCACGAAACCCATGGTGCGTCGATCACCGCCGGCGCGCGTTGCCGGCCTGCCGGCGGCCGAGCGGGGAGTCGCCTGAGTCATGCCCAAGCGCACCGACATCCACAGCATCCTGATCATCGGCAGCGGACCGATCGTGATCGGCCAAGCCTGCGAGTTCGACTACAGCGGCACGCAGGCATGCCGAGTCCTGCGCGAAGAGGGATACCGCGTCATCCTCGTCAACTCGAATCCGGCGACGATCATGACCGATCCCGACTTCGCCGACGCGACCTACATCGAGCCGCTCACCGCAGATGTGGTCGCGCGGATCATCGAGTGTGAGAAGCCCGACGCAGTCCTGCCGACGATGGGTGGCCAGACGGCGCTCAACATCGCGATGGAACTGTTCGCTCGGGGCTTGGTGGGCGTGCCCGGTACCCCGGAGCTCATCGGCGCCAACGCCGAAGCGATCGCCACCGCCGAAGACCGCGACAAGTTCAAGCAGGCGATGATCGAGATCGGACTCGGCGTTCCCGCCAGCGGCGTTGCGCACTCGATGGACGAGGCCGTCGAGGTCATCAAGACCATCGGCTTGCCGTGCATCATCAGGCCTGCCTACATCCTTGGCGGTCGGGGCACCGGGATCGCCTCGACGATGGCCGAGTTCCTCGATCTCGCGAGCAACGGCATCGCCGCCAGCCCGATCGCGGAGATCCTGATCGAGACGAGCATCGCCGGCTGGAAGGAGTTCGAGCTGGAGATCATGCGCGACCGCAACGACAACTGCGTGATCATCTGCTCGATCGAGAACTTCGACGCAATGGGAGTGCACACGGGTGACTCGATCACCGTGGCCCCTGCCCAGACGTTGAGCGACGTCGAGTACCAACGGATGCGCGACGCAGCGATCGCGTGCATCCGCCGCGTGGGCGTCGAGACCGGCGGCTCGAACGTGCAGTTCGCCGTGAACCCGGCCACTGGCGAGCAGGTCGTCATCGAGATGAACCCCCGCGTCTCGCGGTCATCGGCGCTCGCGTCGAAGGCGACCGGCTTCCCGATCGCCAAGATCGCGGCCAAGCTCGCGGTCGGCTACACGCTCGACGAGATACCCAACGACATCACCAAGATGACGCCGGCCAGCTTCGAGCCGAGCATCGACTACGTCGTGACCAAGATCCCGCGGTGGGCGTTCGAGAAACTGCCCGGCACCAGCGGCGTGTTGGGCACTCAGATGCAGAGCGTCGGTGAGGTGATGGCCATCGGGCGCACGTTCCCGGAGAGCCTGCAGAAGGCGCTCCGGTCGCTGGAACAAGGGCGACTCGGCCTCAACTGTGACCCGGCCGAGCGACAGTTCGACGACATGTCCGACGACTTCCTGATGGCTTCGATTCGGGTGCCCACGCCTGATCGCATCTTCCAGATCGGCGAGCTGCTCAACCGGCGTACCCGTTCGATCGAGGAGATCCACGAGGCGTGCCGGGTGGATCCGTGGTTCCTCGACCAGATGAGCATCATCATCGAAGAGCGGTCTGCGCTGTGGTCGAACCACGACCTCGGCGCCGTCTCGAAGCGGCAGTGGCGTCGGGCCAAGCGGCTCGGGTTCAGCGACGGGCAGTTGGCCTACCTGTGGGGACTCGAAGAAGCTGACGTGCGCAAGGCTCGCGAGGCTGCCGGGGTCATCCCGACATACAAAACGGTCGACACGTGCGCCGCCGAGTTCGCGGCCCAGACGCCGTACCACTACAGCACCTACGAGGACGAGAACGAAGTGCGGCCATCGACCAAGCCGAAGGTCATCATCCTCGGGTCGGGCCCGAACCGCATCGGTCAGGGCATCGAGTTCGACTACTGCTGTGTCCACGCGTCGTTCGCGCTGCGCGACGCGGGGTTCGAAACCGTCATGGTCAACTGCAACCCGGAGACCGTGAGCACCGACTACGACACCAGCGACCGCCTGTACTTCGAGCCGCTGACGAAGGAAGACGTGCTCAACGTCATCGCCGCCGAGACCGTGGCCAGCGGTGGTGTGGCGCCCAAGGTGATCGTGTCGCTCGGTGGCCAGACCCCGCTCAAGCTGTCGGGTGAGCTGCCCGTCGGGCTGATCGCCGGCACCTCGCCACGCTCGATCGATCTCGCCGAGGACCGCGAGAAATGGGCGGTGCTCTGCCAGAGCCTGCAGATCCCGCAACCGGCGGGTGGTACAGCGATCGATCTGGAGCAGGCGCTGCAGATCGTCGATCGCGTCGGCTTCCCGGTCCTCGTCCGTCCCAGCTACGTCCTCGGTGGACGCGGGATGCAGATCGTCCACGATCGCAACCACCTCGCTCGGGCGATGGCCGAGCTCACCGGTTTCGGAACGCTCGGTCGCGAGGGCGGGCTGTCAGCCGAACGTCCTGTGCTCGTCGACCGCTTCCTCGAAGACGCGACGGAGATCGACGTCGATGCCGTGCGTGACCGCACTGGCGAGGTGTTGATCGGTGGGGTGATGGAACACGTCGAGGAAGCCGGCATCCACAGCGGCGACTCGGCGTGCGCGATCCCCCCGCAAACGCTGCCCGGCTGGGTCGTCGAGGTGATCGAGGCCTACACGAAGTCGATCGCCGCGGCCCTCGACGTTCGCGGCTTGATCAACGTGCAGTACGCGGCGCTCGGAACGACGGTCTACGTGATCGAGGCCAACCCCCGGGCAAGCCGAACCGTTCCGTTCGTCGCCAAGGCGACTGGTGTCCCGCTGGCCAAGGTGGCGACACGCGTGATGCTCGGCGCGACGCTGGCCGAGCTCCGTGAAGAAGGCTTGCTCACAGAGCCGGTCGGCGACGGCCACGTGAGCGTCAAGGAGGCCGTCCTCCCGTTCAGTCGCTTCCCCGAGGTCGACCCTGCGCTCGGACCGGAGATGCGGTCGACCGGTGAGGTGATGGGCATCGGTGCGACGTTCGGGCGAGCGTTCTTCAAGGCTCAGCTCGCAGCGGGCACGCTGCTTCCCACCACGGGCATGGTCTTCCTGTCGTTGGCCGACGGCGACAAACCGGCCGGCATCGTGGTCGCGCAGCGGCTTCGGGCGATGGGCTTCGGGATCGCGGCCACCGCCGGAACCGCGACCCACCTCGAGCGGTTCGGCATCATCATCGACCAGAAGGTCGGCAAGGTCAGCGAAGGCGCGGACATCACCGCGATCGATCTGATCGCCGACCGCAAGGTCAGCTTCGTGATCAACACACCCCAAGGGCGCGGCGGTCGGACGGACGGCGAACAGATTCGCAAGGCCGCCAACCTCCATCGAGTCAGCTCGGTCACCACGGTCGAGGCAGCGCTGGCGGCGGTGCAGGGCATGTACGAACAGGTCGAGTTCGACCGTACCGATCAACCGCTCGAGGTGTGTTCGCTCCAGGAATACCACCGCCGATGACGGGTCGCGCGGCGGTCGACGCTGCCGTGAACGTCGGCTCGATCCGCCTGCCGCACGCGGTGATGACGGCATCCGGGACGGCTGGTCACGGAGCCGAACTCGGCGCCTATGGCGACCTGTCGAAGCTCGGCGCAGTCGTCGTCAAATCGCTCGCGGCGTACGAGTGGCGGGGCAATCCCAGCCCGCGAGTCCATCCGACGCCCCAGGGCATGATCAACGCCGTCGGCTTGCAAGGGCCAGGCGTCACCGCATGGTTGCGCGACGACTTGCCACATCTGGAAGCCACGGGTGCTCGCGTCGTGGTGAGCATCTGGGGCCGCACGCTCGCCGACTATCGCTCGGCCGCCGAGCAGGTCGCGGCAGCCGGACCGTCGGTGATCGCGGTCGAGATCAACCTGTCGTGTCCGAACCTCGAAGGTCGCAGCGGCATCTTTGCTCACGACCCTGACCTGAGCGCGGCGGTCGTCGCGGCCTGTGATGTTGTCGGACGTCCGCGATGGGCCAAGCTGAGCCCGAACACGGACCGGGTCGTGGAGGTCGCTCGCTCGGTCAGCGAGGCGGGCGCAGAAGCGATCACGCTCATCAACACCTTGCTCGGAATGGTCATCGACCCGGCCACACGAAAGCCTGCACTCGGCAACGGCGGCGGCGGTCTGTCCGGCCGCGGCATTCATCCGATCGCAGTTCGCGCGGTGTACGACGTGCACGATGCGCTTCCCGAACTCGCGTTGATCGGGGTCGGTGGTGTCACCAATGGCTGGGACGCCGCAGAGCTGATGTTGGCGGGCGCGTGCGCCGTTCAGGTCGGCACGGCGACGTTCGCCGACCCGCGCGCCCCGTGGAAGGTCGCCAACGACCTCGTCGATTGGGCGGCGGGCGAGGGTATCAGCTGCCTCGCCGACCTCACCGGTGCGGTGCGGTGACCTCTGTCGCCACCCGTGAACGGGTGGTGATCCCCAAAGGGGCAGCGTAAGCGCTCTACAATGATTGCCATGGCAACACCTCCCGCACTGACTCCCGAACAGCGTGCTGACGCATTGGCCAAAGCCGCAGTCGCCCGCGCCGCCCGCGCCGAACTCAAGGCACAGCTCAAGATGGGCTCCGTCTCGCTGGCCGAGGCCCTCAAGTCCACCGACAGCACCGTCGGTAAGTTGAAGGTCGTCTCCTTGCTCGAATCGCTTCCCGGCGTCGGCAAGGTGAAGGCCCGCAAGGTCATGGAAGAGATCGGCATCGCCGACAATCGCCGTGTCCAGGGTCTCGGCGCGCAGCAGAAGGCATCATTGCTGGATCAGCTCTCCAAGTAATGCCCGAGCGGCGCTCGCTCCACCGTGAGCCGCTGATCGTCGTCGTGTCGGGCCCCGGTGGGGTCGGCAAAGGCACCATCGTCAAGGCATTGGTGGAACGCGACCCTCAGTTGTGGCTGAGCAGGAGTTGGACGACGCGGTCACAGCGCGATGGCGAACACGATGACGCGTACGTGTTCGCCACCCGTGACCAGTTCGAGCAACGCCTCGCATCCGGCGGCTTCCTCGAATCCACCGAGTTCCTGGGCAACCTGTACGGAACTCCGAACCCGGAGTCCACCGATGGGCGCGACGTCGTCCTCGAGATCGAAGTCGACGGCGCGCAGCAGGTCAAAGCTATTGAGCCACGCGCCGTTCTGATCTTCGTTCTGCCGCCCTCTCGGGCCGAACAAGAGCGACGTCTGCGCGGCCGCGGCGACCCCGAACAGAAGGTGGAGGAACGGCTGCGCAAGGCCGAGGACGAAGAACCGGTCGGCATGGAACTCGCCGACTTCGTCGTGGTCAACGACGATCTCGAGGCCACCATCGACGAAATGTTGGCGATCATCAACGCCTGTCGGGCTGCCCAGGCCTCTCCGGCCTGACCGACACTGCGTCCACTGGGTGGTCCGCCCGCATCGACGGGTCGTGCGGTAGGCTTTCCGGGCTACTCAACCGGGAGGACCGCGACAATGGCGCGTACCAACGACACGATGATGAACCCACCGATCGAGGAGCTCCTCGGGCGGGTGGATTCCAAGTTCAGCCTGGTCACGCTCGCCGCACGTCGCGCTCGGCAGATCAATTCGTACTTCAATCAGCTCGGTGAAGGCCTCGGCCACATGGTGCCGCCACAGGTGTCATCAGTCGCCCGCAAGCCGCTGAGCATCGGGTTCGAAGAGATCGCCGCCGACAAGATCATGTCGATCCCTGTCGCTCTGCCGGCCGAGGCGGAAGACGCCCCCGAGGCGGACGCCGCGGTCTGAACCGAGGCTCGCCATGGCAGAGGCGCGCGGTTCTCATTTCGCCGGAAAGGTGATCGTCGTCGGTGTCACCGGCGGCATCGCCGCGTACAAGGCCGTCGAGGTCTGTCGCCGCCTGGTCGATGCCGGGGCGCACGTCGTACCGGTGATGACCGAGGCCGCCGAGCATTTCATCGGCCGGACGACCCTCTCTGCGCTGTGCAGTGAACCGGTGCAGACAAGTCTGTGGGACGAAGCGTCACCGATTCCGCACACTCGGCTGGGCCAGCGTGCTGATGTGGTGCTGGTGGTACCGGCGACAGCCCGGCTGGTTGGGGCATATGCCGCCGGTTTGAGCACCGACCTGCTCACGAACACGTTGCTGGCGACGCGTGCGCCGGTGATCGTGTGCCCTGCGATGCACACCGAGATGTGGGAGCACCCTGCGGTGCAGGACAACTTGGCCGTGCTGCGCCGGCGTGGCGTGGTGGTGGTCGAGCCCGACGAGGGCCGACTCGCCGGTGGCGATGACGGCAAGGGCCGACTCGCCGCCCCGGAACGAATCATCGCCGCAGTCGAACTCGTGCTCGGCCCTCGCGATCTCCAAGGCGTCACACTGGTCGTCACGGCGGGCGGTACACGCGAACCGATCGATGCCGTGCGCGTGATCGCCAATCGCAGCAGCGGCAAGCAAGGGTACGCAATCGCCGCCGAAGCCCTGTCACGCGGCGCGACGGTCACGTTGATCTCCACTGTCGAGCTACCCGTCCCGCCGGGTGCTGTCGTCGTCAAGGTCGAGACGGCCGGACAGATGCAGGCCGCGGTCGAGCACTCGGCAGCGACCGCCGACGTGGTGGTGATGGCCGCCGCCGTCGCCGATTTCCGCCCAGCGACCGTCGTCAGCAGCAAGCTCAAGAAGGACCGGGGCGCTCCCGACATCGTGCTCGAGGCGACGCCCGACATCCTCGCCGGACTCGGCGCGATCAAGCGCACGGGGCAAGTGCTGGTTGGCTTCGCGGCGGAAACCGACGATCTCCTCGCCAACGCCGAGTCGAAGTTGCATCGCAAACAGCTGGACCTCGTCGTGGCCAACGACGTCAGCGCCGCCGGGGTCGGCTTCCAACACGACACCAACGCCGTATGCTTGCTGCGGCCTGACGCGCCGACGGTGAGCGTGAGCCTGACCGACAAGCGCAGCATCGCTGCCGCAGTGCTCGACGCCGTTGTCGACATCCGCGGCCGACACACAGCACTTCGCCCGACGCCGTGAGCATCGAAGCCCAAACCATCGCCAGACACATCGTCACCCTCAATACGAGATTCGGAGCATTTCAGTGAGCCAGTGGACATTTACCAGCGAGAGCGTGACCGAGGGTCACCCGGACAAGATGGCCGATCAGGTCAGCGATGCCGTGCTCGACGCCATTCTCACCGAGGATCCAAACGGCCGTGTTGCGTGCGAGACGCTGCTCACCACCGGCTTGTGCGTCGTCGCCGGTGAGATCACCACCAACGCTTACGTCGACATCCCCAAGATCGCCCGCGAGGTCATCAAGAGCATCGGCTACGACAACGCGCTGTACGGCTTCGACGGAAACACGTGCGGCGTGATCGTCAGCATTGACGAGCAGAGCGCCGACATCGCGCAGGGCGTCGACAAGAGCGAAGAGCTTCGCGGCGGCAAGGCCGGCGAGGACATGATCAACAGCCAGGGTGCCGGCGATCAAGGCATGATGTTCGGCTACGCCTGCGATGAGACCCCCGACCTGATGCCCCTGCCGATCTGGCTCGCGCACCGTCTGGCCGAGCGCCTCAGCGAGGTCCGCAAGTCCGGTGCGATTCCGTACCTGCGCCCCGACGGCAAGACCCAGGTCACGTTCGACTACGAGCACGGCAAGCCTGTCGCGCTCAAGGCCGTGCTCGTCAGCACTCAACACCAGGACGGCATCGATCGCGACACGTTGATCCGGCCCGACCTCATCGAGCAGGTCATCCGCCCGACGATTCCCGCCGAGTTCGCCGACCAGGCATACAACGTCTACGTCAAC
This sequence comes from Acidimicrobiales bacterium, assembly GCA_038227995.1. GTDB lineage: Bacteria > Actinomycetota > Acidimicrobiia > Acidimicrobiales > Ilumatobacteraceae > WLMZ01. The sequence goes on along the minus strand of JBBRPP010000012.1, from coordinate 27,026 downwards.
CCGACCGGCAACTTCGTCGTCGGTGGACCGCACGGTGACACGGGCCTGACCGGCCGCAAGATCATCGTCGACACCTACGGCGGCATGGGCCGCCATGGTGGCGGCGCGTTCAGTGGCAAGGACCCGAGCAAGGTCGATCGATCCGCTGCGTACGCGGCCCGATGGGTCGCCAAGCACGTCGTCGCGTCCGGCGCCGCCTCCCGCTGCGAAGTCCAGGTGGCCTACGCCATCGGCATGGCGCACCCGGTCAGCATCCTGGTCGAGACGTTCGGCACGAACACCGTCGATCCGTCCGTGATCGAGGCTGCCGTGCGCAGCGTGTTCGATCTCCGCCCGGCAGCCATCGTGCGCGACCTCGACCTCAAGCGGCCGATCTTCCGCAAGACCGCTGCCTACGGTCACTTCGGCCGCGACCTGCCCGAGTTCACGTGGGAGCAGGTCAGCCGCCTGAGCGACTTCAAGGCTGCGATCGGCGCCTGATTCCGTGATCGAGGCGGCCCCGCCGCCAGTGGTGGCCGAGCAGCCGGTCGGGACGAACATCGTCGTTGCCCGCGTGGTACCCGATGTCACCGGTCTCGATCGACAATTCGACTACATCGTCCCGACGGCCTGGCTCGATCGCGTCATGGTCGGGACTCGCGTGCGGATCTCGCTGGCAGGTCGTCGTGTCGGCGGGTGGGTCGTCGCCATCGGTCCGCCCGACGCGACTGTGCCGTTCGACCGATTGCTGCCGCTTGCCAAGGTCACGGGACACGGACCGTCGGCCGACATCATCGAGCTCGCACGCTGGGCGAGCCGACGGTGGGCCGGCCGGCTTCGTCCATTTCTCGTCAGCGCGTCGCCGGCGACGGCGGTCACCCGGCTGCCGGAGCCGGTACACGGGGGACCACCTCCCGAACCCATGCACGCAGGCGTGTCGGCGCTGTTGCGATCGGGCGGAGGAGTACTGCGACACCCGCCCGCCGCCGACGTCTTACCGGTCCTCCTCGCGGCGTGCCAACTCGGGCCGATGTTGGCTGTGGTGCCGTCCGTCGTCGACGCTCGCCTCGTTGCAGCTCGACTCCGTCGCGCCGGGCGCACGGTTGCACTCCTACCCACCGATTGGGCGGCGGCGGCCGGGGGCGTCGATGTGGTCATCGGGGCGCGCGCCGCGGTATGGGCACCGTGCGCTGGGCTCGCATCGATCGTGGTGCTCGACGAGCACGACGAGTCGCTGCAGGAAGAGCGCCAACCGACGTGGCACGCGCGTGACGTCGCGATCGAGCGAGCCTCTCGCGCTGGAGTGCCGGTCCTGCTCGTCTCGCCCTGTCCAAGCGCGGTCGCGGTCGGTGGGTTGAATGCGACTGGGTTGCCCCGACATCTGGGCCGTCCGTCGGTCAACGACGAGCGCGCCGGATGGCCGATCGTCGAGATCATCGATCGGACGAAGGACGATCCGTGGCAGAAGAGCCTTGCGACATCGGCGCTCATCCGGCAACTTCGCGATCCGGAACGACAGGTGGTGTGTGTCTTGAACGTGACCGGGAGGGCGCGCCTGCTCGCGTGCCGCACGTGTCGCACGATCCAGCGCTGCGAACGATGCGAAGCAGCGGTCCATCAGCGCGATGACGGCATGTTCGAGTGCGCGCGGTGTTCGACGGTTCGGCCGGCGGTGTGCCAGGCATGCGGTGCCGGTGCGTTTGCGGCGCTGCGGATCGGCGTCACTCGGTTGCGCGAAGAGCTGCAGGCCGCCGCCGGGCGCCCGGTGATCTCGATCACGAGTGCCGACGACGAATCGGTTCCCGTTCCCGACGCGGGCGTCTACGTCGGGACCGAAGCGGCGTTGCATCGTGTTCGGCACGCGGACACGGTCGCGTTTCTCGACTTCGACAGTGAACTGCTTGCACCGCGGTACCGCGCAACCGAGCAGGCCATGTCGCTGCTCGCCCGCGCCGCGCGGCTCGTCGGCGGTCGATCGGCCGGGGGCCGAATCCTGGTGCAGACGTTCGTGCCGAAGCACGAGGTGCTCGACGCAGTCCTGCATGCCGACCCGGGCCGGTTGCTGAGCAAGGAGTTGGCCCGTCGAGAAATGCTCGGGTTCCCTCCCGCTGCGGCTCTTGGTGTCGTCTCCGGCTCGGGCGCAGCCGACTACGCAGCGCAACTCGGGTCGCTGGGTGTGCAGTCAGCAACGATGTCCGACAACAGAGTCATGCTGCGCGCCAGAACGTGGGACGTGCTCGGAGGTGCGATCGAAACGACGCCCCGACCAAAAGGAAGCAGGCTGCGGATCGAAGTCGATCCGCCTCGCCTCTGACCAACGCGTCCGTTCAGCTGACGACGCTGCGCAGCAGTCGGTAACCCTTGGCCGACCCGATTCGCTCGGTGGCGTAGCCGCGCTCGGTGAGCCAAGTCTGCAACGAGTCGGACCCGAGGTGTTTCTGGACGACGAGCAGTGCATGGCCGGTCGGCGTGAGCCGGGCGAACCAGTGCAACAGCAATTCGTGCATCGCCGGCTTGCCGATGTGTATCGGCGGATTGCTCCAGATCGAGTCGAAGCGAACGTCGGCATCGACTTCCTCCGGCCGGCAGAATCGGACGTCTGGTGTGCCGTTGACGCGGGCGTTCTGGCGGGCCAACGTGATCGCCCGGTCGTTCACGTCGATCCCCCAGACGGTCGCATCCGGTGATCGCTTGGCGAGCGTGATCGCAATCGGGCCCACCCCACAGCCGAGGTCGAGCAGGTTTCCTGCCGTCGGCGGAGCGGGGGCTTTCAGCAACAACATCCGCGTGCCGAGATCGAGCGCGCCGTAGCTGAAGACACCGCGGTCCGTGATCAGTTTCATCCGTCCGTCAGGAAGGGCGACCTCGATGGTCTGCGGCTGACTCGGCGTCGATGGCTTCTGGGTGAAGTACTGCTCGTTGGACATTGGCGATCTTGCTCCGGCGACTCGGTAGCCTTGCAGTGTGGCGTACGAGATCCGAACCTACGGCGATCCTGTCCTGAAAACCCCGGCCGCAGCGGTGACGGATATCGACGGCAAGATCGCTCGACTGGTCGATGACATGTTCGACACGCTCTACACGAGCGACAGCGGCATCGGTCTCGCCGCACCGCAAATCGGTGTGCAGAAGCAGATCTTCGTGTGGGAGATCGACGAAGAACCGATGGTCATCATCAACCCCGAGATCGTCGAGAGCAGCGGCGAGTGGTTGTACGACGAGGGATGCCTCAGCATTCCCGGTCTGTACGTCGAGATGATGCGTCCGAATGAAGTCTTGATGCGTGGTCGCACGCTCGACGGCAACGAGATCGAGATCGAGGCCAACGAGTTGATGGGCCGGCTGTTCCAGCATGAACTCGATCACCTCCACGGTGTACTCATGTTCGACCGGATGGAATCCGATCAGCGCAAGGCGGCCCTGGCCGAGTACCGCAAGATCCTCGACGAGCAGACCAAGGCGAAGCCGCGCCGTTTGCGTCTCAAGTGATCGATCTCGCCCCCTTGCCGCAGGGGCGGCCGCGGCGATTGGTCTACCTCGGTACGCCGGCGATGGCCGTACCACCGCTGGACGCGTTGGTCGATGCCGGCTTCGAGGTGACCCTGGTCGTGACGCGCATCGACAAGCGGCGCGGGCGGGGGAGCGACACCGCTCCGAGCCCGGTCAAGGTCGCGGCACAGCGCCTCGGAATTGCAGTCAGCCATCGCGTCGATGACGTGATCGACGCGGGCACCGATCTTGGGGTCGTCGTCGCGTTCGGCCAGTTGATCAAAGCACCCGTGCTGACGGCGGCGCCGTTGGTGAACCTGCACTTCTCGCTGCTGCCACGGTGGCGGGGCGCTGCTCCCGTCGAGCGGGCGCTGCTCGCCGGTGACACGACCACCGGTGTGTGCCTGATGCGATTGGAAGAAGGTCTCGACACCGGACCACTGCTCGACGTCACGGAGGTTCCGATCGGCCCACGTGAAACTGCCGACGAACTCCGCCGGTCACTCGTTTCCGTTGGCTGCGAACGGCTCGTCGCGTGCTTGTCGGCAGGCCTCGGTCCGGCCCGACCGCAGGTCGGCGAGCCGACGTATGCACACAAGCTCGACCCCGCCGAGTTCCGCATCGACTGGTCGCGCAGCAACGTCGAGATCGATCGAGTCGTCCGCCTCGGTGTCGCGTGGACGACGTTTCGGGGGAAGCGTCTGAAGGTCAATGTGGGGCGACCTTCGGACGGCAGCGGACCGGTCGGGACGTACCTCAGGCCGTTCGAGATCGCCGCCGGCAGCGGCACGTACGTGATCGAGCGCGTCCAGCCCGAGGGCAAGTCGGCGATGGATGTCGGGGCGTGGGCCAATGGCGCGCAGCCCCGACTCGGCGAAGCATTCGGTGCCGACACTGCCGACAATGCCGAACCGGCGCACGCGTGAACCAGCGCGACGATCAACGACGCGGCCGGCCAGACGCGGCCTCGACGCGTCCAGCGCAACGCCCGAAGCAGACCGCCCGACAGGTGGCGTACGACGCGCTGTTGCGGATCGATCACGAGGGCGCGTACGCGAACCTCTTGCTGCCGACGATGCTCGGTCGAAGCAACCTCAGCGTTCAGGATCGCCGGTTCGTGACGGAGCTCGTCTACGGCACGACACGAATGCGTCGAGCGTGTGAAGCGCTCGTCGAACGGTTCGTGATGACCGAGCCGGACCCGGAGGTGCGCACGTTGCTGCGCCTCGGCGCCTATCAACTCGCGTTCGCCGGTACCGCTCGTCATGCAGCCGTCGGCGAGACGGTCGAGCTCGCCCACCCGAAGGTCCGTGGCTTCGTGAACGCTGTGCTACGACGCGTCGCCGATTCGACGTCGACGATGGTGTGGCCCGATGACGCGACGCGCCTCAGCTATCCGGACTGGATCGTCGAACGCTTCGTCGCCGAACTCGGCGAGTTCGAAGGTCTCGCCGCCCTCGAGTGCATGAACGAACCGCCGCAGGTGAACGAACGTGACGACGGATACATCCAGGACCGCGCATCGCAGTGGGTCGCACAGCTGGTCGAGGCCCGTCCCGGCGAGGTTGTGCTCGATGTCTGTTCGGCTCCGGGTGGCAAGGCGACCGAGATGGCATCGTCCGGAGCACTCGTGATCGCCGCTGATCTACAGCCGCACCGGGCCGGCTTGGTCGCGGACAACGCCCACCGACTCCGCTACAGGGTCCCGGTCGTGGTGGCCGACGGAACGGCGCCGCCCTTCGCGCCGCATTCGTTCGATCGAATCCTGATCGATGCGCCGTGCAGTGGCCTCGGTTCGCTTCGGCGTCGACCCGATGCGCGGTGGCGGATCCAATCGTCCGACATCGACGAGCTCGCCGTCCTCCAACAACGCCTCATCGACGCAGCAGCGCCGCTCGTGAAACCCGGCGGGAGCATCGTCTACAGCGTGTGCACCATCACCGCCGCCGAGTCGATCGACCACCGAGCCCCTGCCGGATGTGTCATCGATTCGACACCACCGGATGATCCGTGGGAACCGTTCGGCACCGGGTTCCGTTTGCTGCCCCAGAACGCGGACACCGACGGCATGGTGGTCATTCGCTACCGTTCAACGGTATGAGCGATCAGCCCGCTGCCCTTCTCGCCAAGGTGTTGACCGTCAGTGACGGCGTCATGAACGGGACACGGGATGACGCCAGTGGGCGAGCACTCGTCGCCCAACTGGTCCAGGCTGGCTTTGATGTCGTCGAGCACCGCGTCACGGCGGATGGTGCCGACAACGTCGCCGCCGCGTTGCGCGAGATGTGCGAATCGTTCGCCGGTCTGCTGGTGTCCACGGGTGGGACGGGTTTCGCCCCGCGCGACCAGACGCCAGAAGGAACCCGCGCCGTCGTGGATCGCGAAGCACCGGGCCTGGCGGAGGCGATGCGGCTCGTCAACCCGCTGGGTCGCTTGAGCCGGGGCATCGCCGGAATTCGCGGCCAAGTCGTCGTCTGCAACACGCCGGGTTCGCCGAAGGGATGCGTCGAACAGCTCGCGGCGATCCTCGACATCGTTCCACATGCCGTCCGTCTCCTGGCCGACGCACCCACCCAGCATTGATCCCGCGGCGGTGGCGAAGCAGACTGTCGCGATGAACGACAGCACCTCGTCGAGCCGCACCGTCGAACGAGTCGCGGGTTCGTTGGGTGCGGTGGTCGACGGCATCGACGTGAGCCGGCCACTTGGCGCAGACGACGCAGCGTTCCTGCGTCAGGCTGTGGTCGACCACCTCGTCGTTTTCCTGCCCGACCAGGCCGTCGATCTCGATCAGCTCGAACGATTCACCGATGAGATCGGAGGTCGCGACATCACGCCGTATGTGAAGGCCGTCGACGGCCGGCCGTATGTCATTCGCGTGATCAAGGAACCGCACGACGAGTTGAACTTCGCGAACGCGTGGCACACGGATCTCTCGTATCTGGCCGAAACCCCGTCGTTCACCGTGCTGCACGCCCACGAGGTGCCATCGTTCGGTGGCGACACGATCTGGGCCAATCAATACCTCGCCTACGAGACGCTCGCAGCGGACCTGCGCGAGCAGTTGCTCGCTCTTCGGGGTGTGCACAGCGCTGGGATCGCCTACGGAACGGGCGGCTACCTCGAAGCCGTGCAGGGCAAGTCATCGATGGCGATCGAACCAGATGCCAGTGCACACGCGACCCAGATCCATCCGCTCGTGATCCGCCACCCGGACACCGGCCGCGCCGCCCTGTACGCGAATCCCGTGTACACCATCGGCATCGAGGGCTGGAGCAACGAAGACGCCGCGCCGTTCCTCGCTCGGCTGTTTCGCCACAGCGTCAACGAGAACTTCACGTGCCGCATCCGCTGGCGGCCGAACATGTTGGCCATCTGGGACAACCGCTGCACGCAACACTTTGCGATCAACGACTACGCGGGCGCGCGGCGAGAGATGTTTCGCACCAGTGTCAAAGGTGCTGCGCCCGAAGCATTCGCGCTGGACTGACCGTTCGCCAAATCGACCCGGGGATCGGGAGACGGCCGCGCCTATCCTGACCAGCGTGCTCCGCCTCGTGCTTCCCAAGGGATCTCTGGAGAAGGCGACGCTCGAACTGTTCGAGGCCGCTGATCTCCCGGTCCGACGCAATTCGTCGGTGGACTACAAGGCGACGATCGACGACCCTCGGATCAGTGAGGTCCGGATCTTGCGCCCGCAAGAGATCCCGACCTATGTCGCCGAGGGTTTGTTCGATTTCGGCATCACCGGTCGGGACTGGGTCGAGGAGACCGCCAGTGATGTCGTCAGCCTCGGCGAGCTGAAGTACTCGAAGGCGACATCGCTACCGATCCAGGTCGTCGTCGCCGTTGCCGGTGACTCTCCGGTGCAGTCGGTCGCCGATCTTCCCCAGGGCGTCCGCGTGAGCACCGAATACCCGGAGCTGACCCGCCGGTACTTTGCCGATCATCGGATCGCCGCCGACATTCGCCTGTCGTACGGCGCGAGTGAGGCCAAGATCCCCGACATCGCGGACTGCATCGTCGACATCACCGAGACAGGTCGTGCACTTCGCGCCGCTGGGCTGCGCGTCATCGATACGATCCTCGTCAGCTACACCGAAGTGGTCGTCAACAAGACGGCCCATGACGATCCCGTCAAACGCCATGCGATGGACCAGCTGATGACCCTCCTGATGGGCACGCTCGACGCGCGTGGAAAGGTGCTTGTGAAACTCAACGTTGCCCGAGAGAACTTCGACAGAGTGGTGGCGCTCGTGCCATCGCTGAAGACTCCCACTGTCAGCGAGCTCGCCCACGACGGCGGGTTCGCGATCGAGTCGGTCGTGGACAAGAACCAGATCAACACGTTGATCCCAGCGCTGAAGGACGCCGGCGCAACCGGCATCCTCGAGCTGCCGATCTCGAAGATCATCGCCTGATGGCCCAGGACCCGAATTCCGAACGACTGACCGGTGTGGTCACCAACTTCGATGAACCGAAGGGGCTCGGCGAGATCACACTCGACGACGCACCTGCCGTGTTCCCGTTCCACTGCGTGTCCATCGCTGACGGAACACGCAACATCGCAACCGGCGCGGCCGTGTCGTTCCTGCCTCTCTTGAAGCTCGGCCGGCGCGAGGCGGCCGACATCCGCCCCGTCTGAGCGGCTTGCGTGCCGGCGCAGCCCACTCCCCGTGACCTGGCGAGCAAGGAAGCGGCGCGCGACGACCGCGACGCTCGCATCCTGTCGGTCATCCGTTCGCTGCGCGAGGGCGAAGTCGTCACGTACGGAGACATTGCCGAGGACGCAGGATTTCCGAAGCTGTCGCGGCTCGTGGGGCGACTGCTCGCGCTCGTCGATGACGACCTGCCCTGGTGGCGTGTGGTCAACGCATCAGGACGCCTCGTGCCCGGTCATGAGCGTGAGCAGGTACAGCTGTTGAAGGGTGAGGGCGTGCGGTGTGCCGACGGCCGGGTGCGCTCGGCGCGCTACGGCCGGTTCAGCCGGCCGACGTCATCTGCTTGATCTGGACGAAGGCGGCACGAATGTTGAACAACGCCTCGCGCAGCGTCTGTGAATCCGGTCCGAGCCGTTCGTCGAGGCCCTCCACCAGGCACGCGACGGCGTCGATGGCCAGGGCGGCCTGAACGAGATCGGGCGGAGACGCGCTGAGATGAATCGCAGCAAGTTCGTACAGGCCCATCACATGGTTGGCCACAACCACTTCGGCCGGTACCTCGGCGAGTTGGCGCTTGACCGTTTCCATTGCCTCGAGGGCATCATCGACCTGCGTGTTCGAGGTTTCTTCTTCCACGTGCGCTAGCCTACCGCCCGACAACTGAGGCAAAGTGGGGTGCACTCCGTGCGACATCCCCCACCCGGCCACCACAGTTCGTCGAGCGACTTCGCTCGGCGACGAACGTGCGTCCGGGTCATCGGCACCGAATCATCTGCTCCCGTGCGAGGGTGTGGCCGTTCGTACCTGTGGCTTTGCGTCGTGTGACACGACGACCACAACAGGGAGAACAGCCCATTGCACAGGAGTGATCAGCCATAGCAACGCCGCAGCAGAACGAGCCCAGGTACAACGAGCGCATTCGTGCGCGTGAGGTACGCCTTATCGGAGCCGATGGCAGTCAGGTCGGAATCAAGACCTTGCCGGAAGCTCTCTCGATGGCCCGCCAACTCGATCTCGACCTCGTCGAAGTCGCACCGTTGGCGAACCCACCCGTTTGCCGGATCATGGACTACGGCAAGTTCCGTTACGAAGAGTCGCAGAAGGCCAAGGAGTCTCGGAAGAAGACCATCCATGTGTCGATCAAGGAAGTGAAGTTGCGTCCGAAGATCGGCAAGGGTGACCTCGACACCAAAGTCCGGCACATGCAGGAGTTCCTCTCCGAGGGTCACAAGGTCAAGGTGACGCTGCAGTTCCGAGGCCGCGAGATGGCCCACCCGGAACTCGGCTCACGTTTGCTCGATTCCGTCATCGCCCAGGTCGACGGACTCGGCAAGGTCGAGACCCAAGCCCGACTCGAAGGCCGCAACATGACCATGGTGTTGGCCCCGGAGAAGCGAGCGCCGGTCAAGAAGGAGCGGACGAGCGGCGAGGCAAAGACTCACGATGCCGACGGTGACGGATCAACGGACGCCATCGACGAGTCCAGCCCATTGGCAGCCGCTGAGCACACGGCACCCGAACCCAGCACTCCCGACGACACCACTCCTGCGGACAGCACGCCCGCCGAGAGCACGATCACTACAGAACCAGCGGTAGCCGCCCCGGCCGCCGATGTCGTGGCCGACTCCTGACCATCTCATTCAACCCGGGCTGATTCAACCCGGGCCGATTCAACCCGGGCAACCCGCCCGACACCTCCGACCAATGAGGACATTCCAATGCCAAAGATGAAGACCAGCAAGACGGCCGCGAAGCGGTTCAAGAAGACGGGCACCGGCAAACTGCGCCGGTTGCAGGCCAACCGCCAGCACCTGTTCGAGAAGAAGTCATCGACCCGCACCCGGCGCCTCGCCGGCGAAGTCGACGTCCACCCGGGCGATGCCCGCAAGATCAAGCGTCTGCTCGCCGAGCGCTGAGCTCGCCCGTACAGGTACTGAACAAGAGAGATCGAGGAGAATAGACCGCCATGGCAAGAGTCAAACGCGCCGTCGCTTCCAGGAAGCACCGCAAGTCAACGCTGAAGAAGGCAAAGGGCTACTACGGCATGCGCAGCCGTTCTGCTCGCTTCGCGAACGAGCAGAACATGCGCTCCGGGCAGTACGCGTTCCGCGACCGCCGGGCCAAGAAGGGCGAGTTCCGTCGTCTGTGGATCCAGCGCATCAACGCTGGCTGCCGCATCTACGACATGAGCTACAGCCGCTTCATCGCCGGCCTCAATGCTGCCGAGATCGAAGTCGACCGCAAGATCCTGGCCGACATCGCCGTGCACGACATCGACGCGTTCGGCAAGCTGGTCGCAGCCGCCAAGGCAGCGCTGGCCTGAGCTCGCCCGCAATGCCCCGCCGTTCGGCGGCAGCTCGGCGTCAGCCTGTCGACGTGAGGGTCTCGACATGACGTGGCAGCTGGGTTACAAGGACCCGATCGTTCAGAGACTGCGGCGCCTCCTGGGGCGCCGCAGTGCTCGTTGGGACGAACGCGCCTTCGTGGTCGAAGGGCGTGTCCTGATCGAGGAGGCGATCGCCGGTGGTTGGCAGATCGAAGCCCAGTTCGTCGAGCCGGGTGCCGATCCCGTGCACGGTGCCCGCGCCGTCGTCAACGAGCTCGCCCCGCACGTGATGGAGCGAGTCGCATCGACAGAATCCCCTCAGCCCGTGATGGCCGTTGTGCGGATGCGCGATCACGTCGTCGCCGACCTCGCGGGCGCATCGCTGGTGGTTGTCTGCGACCGGATTGCCGACCCTGGCAACCTCGGCACCATCCTCCGCTCATGTGAGGCGGCCGGCGTCGATGGCGTCGTGCTCCTTGCCGGTTCGGTCGATCCATTCAACCCCAAGGTCGTGCGCGCCTCGGCTGGTGCCCTGTTCCACGTCCCCGTGATCGGTGACGTGAGCCTGCCGGAGTTGCGAGCGCTCGAACTTCCACTCGTCGGCACCTCGTCGCATGTCGGTCAGTCGTATGCATCGGCCGATCTCGTCTCGCCGTTTGCCTTGGTGCTCGGCAGCGAAGCGCACGGGGTCGACGATCAGCTGCCGATCGACTCGTGGATCTCGATCCCGCACAGGGGTCGCGCCGAGAGCTTGAACGTGGCGATGGCCGCCACGCTCGTCGTATTCGAGGCCGTGCGTCAGCGCGGCGGTATAGCATGACGGCCGTGATGTCGCAGCGATTTCGTCGCCCCCGGGTATGGCTCGGGGGAGTGCCGTTCGCTCGCTGACGCGCGCTCGATCCTGTCGTCCCGGGGGCCCTTGTCCCTGCTGGTTCGCTGAAAGGTTCGTTCGATGATCGAAGAAGTACATCAGGCGCAGTCCGCTGCGCTCGGTCGCATCGCCGCGGTGCAGACGTTGGACGACCTCCGCGCCGTCGACGCAGAAGTCCTCGGGAAGCGTGGACCACTCGCCATGCTGAAGGCGGCGCTGGGGGGACTGCCGGTCGACGATCGCAAGACGATGGGCCAGGCGATCAACCAAGCCGTGACAGCCGCCTCCGAGGCGCTCGCACAGCGGCGTGAGGCCCTGGCGGCCGACGCGCTCGCTGCGCAACTCGCCGCAGAGCGGCTCGACCTCACCGAGGTCACGACCCGCCCGACCCGCGGTCATGCGCACCTGGCCACGCAGGCCTGGGAGCGACTCGAAGATGTCTTCATCGGCCTCGGTTTCCAGATCGCGGAAGGTCCCGAGGTCGAGACGGACTTCTACAACTTCGAGGCTCTCAACATGCCGGCCAGCCATCCGGCTCGCAGCGGGTTCGACACGATGTTCACCGACTACGCGCCCGATGGCACAGTGTTGCTGCGCACCCATACATCGCCGGTGCAGATCCGGGTGATGCAGACCATCGAGCCGCCGATCTACATGGTGATGCCGGGCAAGGTGTTCCGACGCGACACACCTGATTCCACGCACATGCCTGTGTTCCACCAGCTCGAGGGCCTCGTCATCGATCGCAACATCACCATGGCCCACCTCGCAGGCACCATCGACGCCTTCACGAAGGCCTTCTTCGGTGGTGACTTCACCAGCCGCCTCCGCCCGAACTACTTCCCGTTCACCGAACCGTCGGCCGAGTTCGACATCCAGCGCCCGGACGGGACGTGGATCGAGCTCGGTGGCTGCGGGATGGTGCACCCCAACGTGTTACGAGCGGGGGGCCTCGACCCTGAGGTGTGGAGCGGGTTCGCGTTCGGATTCGGCATCGATCGCATGGCACGTGAGCGCCACGGGGTCGACGACATCCGTGACATGTACAGCAACGACGTCCGCTTCATCGAGCAGTTCTGAGGATCGTGACATGAAGATCGTGCTCTCCTGGCTCAACGAACTCGCTCCCGTCGGCGACGACGCCCCTGCACTCGCCGCGGCGATGACACAGCTCGGCATGCAGGTCGAGGAAACAATTCACGCCGGCGCGACCGTCGACGGCGTCGTCACCGCACGCGTCCTGCGAACCGAGCGCCATCCCGACGCGGCCAAGGTCCACCGCGTGTGGGTCGACACCGGCGATGGTGTCGAGCGCCATGTCTGGTGCGGAGCGTTCAACATGGCGGCGGGCGATGTGATCCCGCTGGCGACTCCTGGAACGACGATGCCTGACGGACGACTCATCGAGCCGCGCCCGATCCTCGGTATCGACTCGCAGGGCATGCTGTGCTCCGCGCGCGAACTCGGGCTCGGCGATGATCACACGGGCATCCTCATCCTGCCCCCGGATACTGCGGTGGGCATTCCTTATGGCGAGGCACTCGGCCTGCAGGGCGAAGTGGTGTTCGACGTCGATCTGACCCGCAATCGTCCGGACTGCTGGGGCCATCTCGGTGTGGCTCGCGATCTCGGCGCGCATCTGGGGGTTGCGGTGAGGGCATTCCCCACCGAGGTTGTCGGCACCGGTCCAGCGCGTCGTGCCTCCGTCGAGCTCGTCGACGGCGACCGGTGCTCGCGATTCACTACGATCGTCCTGTCGGGCGTCCGGATCCAGTCGTCGCCCGATTGGATCGCTCGACGCCTGACCGCGGCAGGCATGCGGCCGATCAACAACGTCGTCGACGTCAGCAACTATGTCCTGCTCGAGTTGAATCAGCCGAACCACGCCTACGACCTCGACACGCTGGGCGGCGGGGGCTTCCGCGTCCGCCTCGCTGCTGATGGTGAGACCATCACCACGCTCGACGGTGTTGTCCGGACAGTGACGTCCGACGATCTGCTGATCTGTGACGCCAACAACGTCCCGATCGGGATCGGAGGCGTGATGGGCGGGTTGGACAGCGAAATCACCGAAGCGACCAGCACGATCGCAGTCGAGATCGCCTACTTCGAGCCGACGGCGATGACGCGCACGATGAACCGACTCGCCCTGCGATCGGAGGCATCGGGCCGTTTCGAGCGCGGAGTGGACCCGTACGGGATGCCTGCAGCGCAGGCACGGTTCATCGAGCTCCTCCGTCTCACGTGCCCCGACCTCGTCGTCCACGACGGCGCCGTCGATGCGCGCCACGCCGCGCTGCCGGCCGAGGTCCGCCCGGTCGTTGCCCGCGTGAGTCAGGCCAACCGCCTGCTCGGCACGTCTCTCACAGCCGATGAGATCACCTCGTTGATCGAGCCGATCGGTTACCGCGTCACGGATGCGGATGGCGACCGGTTGACCGTCGAGCTGCCTTCGTGGCGCCCGGACAGCACTGCGGAGATCGACGTCGTCGAGGAAGTCGCTCGTCACTACGGCTACGACAAGCTCGGCAAGGTGGTGCCGAACTCGACCATGCACGGTCGGCTCAGCCCGCATCAGCAGCGCCGTCGTGCATTGCGCGAGATCCTGCTCGGACGGGGGCTGGACGAGGCGATCACCGACTCATTCTTCGATCGCGCCGACCTGACCCGTGCGGGCTTCGAGGGCGACGCGATCCGCGTCACGAATCCGCTCATCGTCGGCGAGGACCTGCTCCGCCCGTCACTTCGTCCCGGGCTGTTGCGGGCGGTTGCGTTCAACGAGTCCCATCGGACCACTGGCGCATCGCTGTTCGAGATCGGGCACGTGTACCCGCCCGGAGATCGGTCCACCGAATTGCCGCCGGAGTACGAAAGTCTCGGCATCGTGCTCGCCGGCGAAGAAGCACCTGCGGCGATGTCACTGTGGCGTGAGATCGCCGCCGCGATGTCGTTCGGCGCTCGCGTCGACCAGGGCAACGTGCCGGCTGGGCTCCACCCGACGCGGTCGGCCACGTTGTCGGTCGGCCGCGATGTCGTTGGCTCGGTCGGCGAGATCCATCCGGCGGTGCTCGAGTCGTTTGGCGTCAGCGAGCGAGTCGCATGGCTCGAGCTGGACCTGAGCCGTCTCCTTGCCGGCGAACCCAAGATCGCGCAGTGGAAGGCGACGAGTCGCTACCCGTCGACTGACTTCGATCTCGCGTTCGCTGCTCCCGACACACTCACCGCCGAAAAGATCGACAAGGCGATCCGTCAGGCGTCTGGCAGCTTGCTCGTCGACCTGAGGTTGTTCGACATCTACCGTGGCACGGGCGTGGCTGAGGGATCGCGCAGCCTTGCGTACCGGCTCCGGCTGCAGGCGCTCGATCGCACGCTGACCGACGCCGAAGTCAACGATGTCCGGGCCAAGATCATCGCCCTCACCACCAAGCTCGGCGCATCGCTCCGCGCCTGAGATCTGGTGGTCGCCAGACCCACAAGCCTCAGCTGGTCGCCCAGTCCGTGAACGTGATCTTCGCGTCGGGTGCCTGGCTGACGAACCGCACCCGAGCGATCTTGCGCCCTTTGGGTACCAGGAACAACGTGCAGCCTTCGTAGCTCTCACCCGGCTTGAAATCACTCGAATCACCGTCGGCGCACAGGGTGAACGTTCCGCCGAGGGACACGATCAGTGTGGTGGGAACGGAGTCGCCCTTGGTGTCCTCCATGCTCACGCTGAGATTGCGCTTCAGCGAGCCGGTTCCCTTGTCTGCGTACTTCACATCGACGTAATACGGCGTTGCGTCTTTGGCGTTGTCGTCGACCTGGATACCTCCGGCAGTCAGCTCGGCCTGCGTTCCCGGCCGAACAGCGAGAACGGTGACGCCGATCGTCGTGTCGACGGCTGCCACGGTGCCGCTCGCGGGCACCGTGTACGGCACGACGGCCTCGGTGCCGAGTGGCAGCTTCTTGCCGCCGTCGGAGCTGCTGCTGCACGCTCCCAGCGACATCGCGATCAAGATCGACGTCGCGATTGCCAACCGACGAGTACGGGTCGAGGCCTTGGACATGATGAACTCCCTGACAAAGTGAATTGGTCCGTCGACCACGAACCTAGTTCCAGCGCAGGTCGTCCGGTGCGTCCGCCAGGAGTGCCTTGCGTCCGCCGCTGCGGCGGAGGAGGTTGCGCCACAACCCGAGTGGGTTGGGAGAGAACACATCGGCCGGATCGCAGGTCAGGACCAGCCATGATCCTTCGTCGAGTTCGTCGTCCAGCTGTCCGGGACCCCAACCCGAATAGCCGCGGAACACCCGAAGGTTCTGCAGGCCTTCTGCCACTTCACTCGGGAGCCGTTCGAGGTCAACCGTTCCGAGTCCGTCGTCGAGCGATGCAAACGCGTCGGACTCGGCATCGTCGGACAACGCAGCGACTGCGATCAGAGCGTTGCCCTGCACCGGCCCACCATCGAACACGACCTGCGGGTGCGACAACTCGTACATCCACGAGTCGAGCCCCGGCAGCCGGTCTTCGTCCGTGGGTCGGTTGAGGACGACGCCCAACGCGCCTTCATCGTTGTGCTGGAGCATGTAGATCACCGTGCGATGAAAGGTCGGCTCGTCGAGGATGGGGACGGCGACGAGCACCGAACCCTTGGTCGACCGCCCGGAGAACCCCCCGTGTTCCACGCTCCCATTCTGACGCATCGGAACCGCCTGGCCAACTCGTTGGAGCACGAGACGCGATCAGGGGTGCTTCGAATATCGTTGCATGATCATGCATCAAGATGTATGATCATGCGTCTATGGTTCGTGTTGGCATCCTGGGCGCGAGTGGTTACACCGGCGCTGAACTGCTCCGTATCTCGGCGCAACACCCGGAATTCGAGGTTGTGCTCGCGACGGGTGACTCGCAGGCCGGGACGCCGGCCGCGGCGCTCTATCCGTCGCTGGCAGTCCGATACCCGGATCTCGTGTTCTCTGCATTCGATCCGGCTGCTGCCTTGGGTCTCGATGTCGTGTTCCTCGGTCTTCCGCACGAAGCGTCGATGCAGCTGGCACCGCAGCTCGTGGGCAACGTCGGATGTGTCGTCGATCTGTCTGCCGCATATCGCCTCAAGGATGCGTCGCTCTACCCGCAGTGGTATGGGTTCACCCACGATCAACCCGAACTCCTTGCGGAAGCCGTCTACGGGCTTCCCGAGCTGTTCCGCTCGGAGTTGAAAGGTGCTCGGCTCATCGCGACCCCCGGCTGCCATGTCACGGCTGCAAGTCTCGCGCTCCAGCCGCTCGTCGACCAGGGTGTGATCGAGACCAGCGGAATCATCGTCAACAACGCAACAGGTATCACCGGCGCTGGACGTGCGTTGAAGCAATCCAGCATGTTCTGCACCGTCGACGAGAACTACGAGGCCTACGGCCTGCTCGATCATCGGCACACGCCCGAGATCGAACAAGTCGTCGGCGCCCAGGTGCTCTTCACCCCGCACCTGGCACCGATGAACCGCGGCATCCTGTCGACGTGCTACGCCCGGCCGGTGGCGGGCACCAACGTGTCGACTGCATCGCTCCTCGACGCGCTGCAGCACGCCTATCGCGACGAGCCGTTCGTCGTGGTGCGTCACGAGTCTCCTGCAACCAAAGCCACGCTCGGGACGAACGCGGTGCACCTCACCGCTCGCTATGACGAGCGAACTGGTTACGTGATCGTCCTGTGTGCCATCGACAACCTTGCCAAGGGTGCATCCGGCGGTGCGGTGCAGGCCGCCAACGTCGCGCTCGGGCTCGACGAGACAGCCGGACTCACCTCCGTTGGTCTCTACCCGTGAGCACTTCATCGCAACGGACGGACGGCTCGACGCCCGCATTGAAGGCCGACGTTCTCGTCGAGGCGCTGCCGTACATCCGGCGTTTTGCGGGCAAGACCGTTGTCGTCAAGTATGGCGGCAATGCACTGGCCGGATCGTCCGAGGGCGACGCGCTGAAGCTGTTCGCGCAGGACATCGTCCTGATGCACGCCGTCGGGATGCGCCCCGTTGTCGTCCACGGCGGCGGTCCGCAGATCAGCGCGCTGATGGCACGACTGGGGAAGGTGACCGAGTTCCGCAACGGTCTCCGCGTCACCGACGCCGAGACGGTCGACATCGCGCGGATGGTGCTCGTCGGCCAGGTCAACCCACAGCTGGTCGCAGCGATCAACGTGCACGGTCCGCTTGCCGTCGGCGTGTCCGGCGCCGATGCAGGTCTGATCGTGGCCGAGGCCCGTGATCCCGAACTCGGCTTCGTCGGTGACGTCACCGACGTCAACCCCGCCATCGTCAACCGACTGCTCAACGAGGAGCTGATCCCGGTCATCGCGACGATCGGCAGCGATCTGTCCGGTCAGGCGTACAACATCAATGCCGACACGGTCGCCGGCGCCATTGCCGAGGCACTCGGCGCAGAGAAGTTGGTCTACCTCACCGACATCGAGGGTCTGCGCCGCGTCGTCGCCGACCCGACCAGCCTCATCAGGCAGACCACCCCCGACGAGCTCGATGCGTTGATGGCCGACGGCACGATCGCCGGAGGGATGATCCCCAAGGTCGAGAGCTGCGTGCACGCCGTCCGCAACGGCGTCGGCCGGGCCCACATCCTCGACGGCCGGATCCCCCACGTCCTGCTCCTCGAAGTGTTCACCGACGCCGGCATCGGGACGATGGTCCAGACGCTGTCGGTGACCGCCCACAACGACCCGATCGATGTTCTTCCCGGCTCCGAAGGAGATGGCAGATGAGTGCCAGCGTGTTCACCGAATCAAACCCGAGTCCGTTCATCCCGGTGTTCGCAGCGCCCAATCGCACGTTCGTGCGCGGCAGCGGGACCGAATTGTGGGACACCGAGGGAAAGCGCTATCTCGACTTCCTCGGCGGCCTCGCCGTCATCGGGTTGGGCCACTCGAACCCCGTGATCGCGAAGGCGATGTGCGATCAGGCCAACACCCTGCTGCACGTGTCCAACTTCTTCGCGAACCCGCCGGCGATCGAGGCTGCGCAACTCGTCAACGAGTTGCTGCGCGAGGCCACGGGCGTCGATGGCCTCACGTTCTTCTGCAATTCCGGTGCCGAGGCCAACGAGGCAGCGTTGAAGCTGGCGCGGAAGTTCGGTGGACGCGGTCGCCACGTCGTCGCCTCGGCATATGGCAGCTTCCACGGTCGAACATTGGCTGCGCTGGCGGCAACCGGTCAGCCGGCGAAACACGAACCGTTCTTTCCGATGCCGGACGGCTTCCGTCACGTCGCTTTCGGCGACATCGATGCGTTGACCGCGGCGATCGATCCGTCGGTCAGCGCCGTGCTGATCGAGACCGTGCAGGGCGAGGGTGGTGTGATCCCGGCGCCGGCCGGCTACCTCGCCGCGATCCGCGAGCTGTGCGACGAGCGCGGCATGCTGATGATCGTCGACGAGGTCCAGACAGGCTTTGGCCGTACCGGGCGCTGGTTCGGCTTCGAGCACGAGGGCATCGTGCCAGACGTCGTGACAATGGCGAAGGCAATGGGTAACGGCTTCCCAGTCGGGGCGGTTTGGGCCAAGACCGACATCGCCAACGCTTTCCAGCCGGGCGACCACGGCAGCACCTACAGCGGCACTGCGCTCGCCACAGCGGTCGTGTCCGCAGTCATCCGCGAGATGCGTCGGCTCGACGCGCCGTCGATGGCGCGCGACAAGGGCGAGTACTTCAGTGCCCAGCTGCGCCAGATTCCTGGTGTTGTCGCCGTCCGCGGTCAGGGCCTGCTGCTCGCTGCCGAGCTCACTCCCGGCGTCGACGCCAAGGCGGTGTTCAACGAACTCCTCGATCGAGGCCTCGTCTCCAACGCGGTCACCCCGACGTCGCTGCGGTTTGCGCCGCCGCTGACCGTCAGCCTGGCCGAGATCGACGAGGCAATCGAGATCCTCACGGGCGCGCTCGAATGACGGCGCGGCATTTCCTGGAAGTTGCCGACCTCTCCGCTGACGAGTTGGAGTCCGTGGTCGCGCTGAGCGACCGTCCGATCGAGGCTCTCGGAGCACCGTTGCGCGGTTTGGGTGTTGCGCTCGTCTTCGAGAAGCCTTCCAACCGCACTCGCCAGAGCATGGAGATGGCCGTCGTGCAGCTGGGTGGCCATCCCGTGTACACACGCGGCGACGAAGTGGGCTTCGACACGCGTGAGACCGTCGAGGACATCACACGCATCATGGCTGGATATCACGGCGTGCTCGCGGCGCGGGTTTTCGACCATCGCGTCGTGGCGCGCATGGCGGCCGTCAGCGATGTTCCGGTGGTCAACATGCTCAGCGATCGCAGCCATCCGCTGCAGGCTCTCGCTGATGTGTTGACGATGGCGCAGGAGTTCGGCGGGCTGCAGCAGCGAACGATCAGCTACGTCGGCGACTACAACAACGTCGCGCGGTCGTTGACCGAGGCGTGTGTGATGCTCGGCGCGATCGTTCGGCTCGGCTGTCCACGCGGCTACGACGCAACGGACGAGGAACTGTTCCGGCTGAACCGCCTCGGCCGCGGCATCGTCGTGCAGTTCGCCGATCCACTCGAAGCCGTCGCCGGAGCTGACGCGGTGCACACCGACACGTGGACGTCGATGGGACAGGAGCACGAGAAGGCCGAGCGCCGTGAGATCTTCGGGCGCTATCAGGTCAACTCGAGCGTGATGGCGGGTGCAGGGCCGGGCGCGATCTTCATGCATTGCATGCCCGCGTACCGCGGCTTCGAGGTGACGGCCGATGTCATCGACGGTCCCAGTTCGCGGGTCATCCGTCAGGGCCACAACCGAATGCACGCGGCGCGCGGACTGCTCGCGTTCCTGCTGGGAGGACGGCCATGACCACCAAGGTGCAACGCCAACAGACCATCTCGCGACTGATCGGAAAGCACCCGGTGACGAGCCAACCCCAGCTCCTCGATCTCCTTGCCGGCGAAGGGATATCGGCGACGCAGGCAACTGTGTCACGCGATCTCGAAGATCTCGGCGCCGTCAAGGTCCGCGTGCCCGGCGGCGACACCGTGTACGCGATACCCGAGTACGAGCCGAACCGGATAGCCCCGGAGGACCAGCTGCGGCGAGTCATGGGGGAGTGGGTCGCGGAGGTCCGCCACGCACACCACAACGTCGTCATCCGGACGCCACCGGGCTGCGCCCACGTCGTCGCGTCTGCACTCGACCGCTCCGGTATCACGGGTGTGCTCGGGACGGTCGCGGGTGACGACACTCTGCTCGTCATCGCCGATGAGACGACCACCGGTGCGAAGCTCGCTGCCAAGCTGCGCGATCTCGCCGGCGTCGATGCGGTCCGGTCATGACGACGACAGACGCCCCCGGGGGTGCTCCCGAGGGCAAGACGCTGTGGCACGGGCGGTTCGACGGTGGCCCTGCCGCGGAACTGATGGCGTTCACCGAGAGCTTGTCGTTCGACCGGCGCCTTTGGCCCGACGACATCGAGGGCTCCCGCGCCCACGTGCGCGGGCTGGCTCGTGCCAGTTTGATCACCGAGGGCGAGCGCGATGCGATTCTCGTGGCCCTCGATCACGTGGCGGCGGAGATGGCCGCATCGACATTCGTCTTCCAACCGAGCGACGAGGACATCCACACCGCAATCGAGCGGCGCGTCACCGAACTGGCTGGACCAGCGGGCGGCAAGCTGCACACGGGCCGCAGTCGCAATGATCAGTCCGCGACGGGCGTGAGGTTGTGGCTCAAACGCGAGTTGCACGTCATCGTGCAGCGCGTCCTCGCGCTGCAGAGGGTCTTGCTCGATCGCGCCGTCGAAGCCGGGGACACCTACCTTCCCGGCTACACACACATGCAACGGGCTCAGCCGGTCCTGCTTGCTCATCACCTGCTCGCTCACGCCTGGGCACTGGGTCGCGATCTCGACCGGATCTCGTCGACGCTGACCCGTGTCGACATTTCGCCCCTGGGCGCCGGCGCACTTGCCGGATCTTCGTTGCCGCTCGACCCGGGATACACGGCCGAGCTGTTGGGCTTTGCTCGACCATTCGAGAACTCGCTCGACGCGGTTGGCTCTCGCGACCACATCGCCGAGGCGCTCTTCGACCTGACGATGATCGCGATCAACCTCTCCCGCATCGGAGAGGAATGGGTGTTGTGGACGACGGAGGAGTTCGGGTTCGCGACGCTCGACGACGGCTACGCGACCGGTTCGTCGATGTTGCCGCAGAAGAAGAACCCCGACATCGCCGAGCTCGCTCGCGGCAAGGCCGGTCGGGTGATCGGTGACCTCACGGGTCTGCTCGCCACGATGAAGGGCCTACCGCTCTCTTACAACCGCGACTACCAGGAGGACAAGGAGCCGTTGTTCGATGCGATGGATCAGGTCCGCCTCGGGCTGGGGGCGCTGACCGGGATGATCGCCACCGCGACCTTCAACACGCGCCGAATGCAGGAGGCTGCCGACAGCCAAACCGGGTCGGCCACGGATCTCGCCGAGTGGCTCGTCGAACGCGACGTCCCGTTCCGCGAGGCGCACGCGATCGTTGGCGCACTCGTCCGTCAGGCGCTGGCGGGTGAGTCGTCACTCCGCCACCTCGTCGCTCAGCATCCACGACTCGGCGACGAAGCCGCCGCGCTGGTCGCGCCCGGCATCGCCGTCACACGGCGCACCACAGCAGGCGGCGCCGGTCCCCAGCCGGTTGCGGTCCAGCTCCTCCGATTCCGCGCCGCACTCGAAGCCTGGGAGGCCGCTGCGGCTGTCGGCGAGTGACCGACGCTCACTACGCTGCCTCCGATGGCCTACGTCCACACGGTCCGTGTTCGCTACGGCGAGTGCGACATGCAGCGAGTCGTGTTCAATGCCCACTACATGGCGTACTGCGACGACGCCGTCGACACATGGTTTCGAACCGTGCTCACGCCGAATGGCGAAGGTTTCGAGTCCCTCGGATTCGACTTCATGCTCAAGACAGCGTCCATCACATGGGATGCACCCCTCACCTTCGGCGAATGCGCGGACCTGTCATGCGCCGTCGACCGGTGGGGCAATGCGAGCTTCGACGTCGGCATCGTCGGCAGGGTGGGTGGCGCGCCGCGGTTCAGCGCGGCGATCACCTACGTCAGCGTGACGCCGGGCGTCAACCGTCCCGCTCGAATCCCCGACGTCGTTCGGGAGCGGCTTGGCTGAGTCGACAGCGTTGCGTCGCCTCGACCGCGTGTTCTTTGCGGCCGAATCGCCCACGGTCGCGCCGCTGTTGTTGAACAAGCTGCTCGTCGTCGGCGAGTGTGTCGGTCGGATCAGCGAGGTGGAGGCCTACCGCCGCGACGACCCGGCGAGTCACTCGTTCCGGGGCAGGACACCACGCAACGGCGTGATGTTCGGGCCCGCTGGACACCTGTACGTGTACATCTCGTACGGCATCCATCGTTGTGCGAACGTCGTCACCGGCGATGTCGACGACGCCGAGGCGGTCCTGCTGCGAGCGGTCATTCCGGTCGATGGCGTCGATGTGATGCAGATCCGTCGCGGGCGCGATCGCGACCTCACCAACGGGCCGGGCAAGCTGTGTCAGGCATTCGCGATCGACATGGAGTTGAATGGCATCGACCTCTGTGACGGCGACGGGCCGGCGATCTTCGATGATGGCACGCCACCTCCGATCGACCCGTTGGTCACGCCGCGCATCGGCATCACCGTCGGAGTCGACACGTTGTGGCGCTGGGTACTCGCTCAGCCGCCCGCGAGCCAGCGGATTCCTGCACCGTGATATCCGACGTGCGCCAACTCTTCCTCGCCGCCGCCGGGCCACGTCGTGAGGCGCAGATCGGCGTGGTCGGTGCCGGCCGGCTCCATCCGCAACCACAGCAGCGGAGCGGTGTCCGTCGCCAGAGAACCGCCATGAGCCAATGCCGCGCGGACGGCAGCCTTCGTTTCGTGGGGCAGGTACTGCCACACGATCGAGTGGTACACGACCGTTGCCGCACCGAGGTGCGGACCGTCGGCGAGCCGACCCGTCAGCCACGCGCCCGCGTCGGCCGACTCGACCGTCATCGGGTACAGCGCAGCGATCTCCAGCGCGGCGCGGAGCCGCTCGATCCGCAACAACTGGTCGGGCCACACGAATGACATCATGGTCAACCGACCATCGTGGGTACCGATGTCGACTGGGGCGATGTCGACCGCGGCGCGGGTGCGCACCTGCGGTACGACGGTGATCGTCGGGTGGCCCTCGACCCACCACCCGGGCTCGAATCGTAGATGACTGGAGGTGTCACCGAAGTCGCCATGCCCCGTGTCGTAGTGGAAGTGGTCCCATCGCGACAGCAGCCCGGCCGAGCTACCGATCTCGATCATGTCCAGCACCGGGCCGTGCCTGCCAGCGATTGTGGCAAAGCCGGACGCGAGAACCGCTGCCCGCCCGACCTCATTGGTCTGCACATTGCGGCGCATCCCGGCGGAGAATTCGTCGGGGTTCGCCGCGACGATCGCGAGGAAATCGTCGATGACGTCGTCGCCTCCGTCCCACGACCCGAGGCACGACGGATAGTGACGTGCCAGCCGGGGCGCTGCGCCGGCAAGCGCGAGGCGATGCCCCGTGGCGACGTACCGCAGAGCGACAGCGTCGCTCCAGGGCTTGGCGCTGACCCCGTCGAGGTGCCGAGCGGTGATTCCGCCTGCCCGATAGTCCGCCAGCAGCCCGGTCAACAGCGCTGCGTAGAGCGGCGAGCCGTTCGTGACCGACGCTGCGGCCTGAAAGGCGAGCGCCTCCTCGACAGTGGTCGGCGGGCCGGCCATCAAGCGATCTCGGTGGAGATCACCTGCATGATCTCTGCGATGGAATGATGTGGCTTCATCTCGTGAACGGCCCAGTTGGCGCCGCGGGACTCGAACTCCTCGATCGTGTGGTCGGGCGTCGTCATCACGGCGACGTCGAAGCCGTCGAGGTTGCCGCGTTCAGCGGCGACGACCTCGAGCAACTCGGCGAGGCGGTCGGGTGTGATCACGGTGGGACAGAGTCCCTCGTACTTCGCGGCGCGTCGGACCGGTTTCATCGCGTCGCCTCGCGTCGCCAACCAGAACGGGACTCGCGGGCTCTGCGCGCCGGTCGGTGCGACTGTGATCCCGTCGATCATGTAGTGCTGACCGGTGTGCACCACGTGCTCGCCACGCAACATCTTGTCGAGCAGCTGGACGCCTTCGTCGAGCATCGAGCCGCGCACCTTCGGGTCCAGCTCCTCGGCCGTCTTGGTCAGCTCGCCACCAGAGTCGACACCGAGGCCGAGGCCGAGGACGATCCGCCCCCGCGAGAACAGATCGAGGGTGGCGACCTCGCGGGCCAACTTCAGAGGCCGGCGGCGGGCGATGGGCGTGACCATCGGGCCGATCTTGACTCTTTTGGTGGCTCCGGCGATCGCCGTCATCATGATCCACGGATCGGCGATACGTGTCGCCTGTTCGAGCGGACGAAGCAGGTGGTCCCACACGAAGACCCCATCCCATCCGTTCTCCTCTGCCGCGACCGCGACATCGACGAGCGCGTGCGGATCGGACAGGTCGCCGAAAGGTGGCAATGACAGTGCGTGACGCATTTCGTCAAGCTAGCCGCGACACGGCACGGGGGCCCCGAGGACCGGTTCGGCGACCCGTCGACAGCCGAAACCGAGGGCGCAATCAACGGCCTGAGATGGCAGCATGGTGCGGTGATGGATCTTCTCGCCGACCTCGAAGCCCGTGGCCTCGTCCACGACTCCACCGATCGGTCCGCACTCGCCGGCCGGCTCGCGTCAGGTCCCATCTCGCTCTACGTCGGCTTCGATCCGACGGCGGATTCGCTGCACGTCGGTCACCTTGTCGGCCAGCTCTTCCTCCGCCGCTTCCAGTTGGCCGGACACAAACCGTTCCCATTGGCCGGCGGTGCCACCGGCATGGTCGGCGACCCCTCGGGTCGGAGCGACGAACGCAACCTGCTCGACCTCGACACGCTGCGCCACAACGTTTCGCGGATCGAGATCCAGCTCCAGCGACTGCTCGATTTCTCGCCGGGAGTGGCCCAGGCCCAGCTCGTCAACAACGCCGACTGGACGGAACCCGTTCGCCTGCTCGACTTCCTGCGCGATGTCGGCAAGTTCGTGACGATCAACCAGATGCTCGCCAAGGACTCGGTCCGTAGTCGACTCGACTCGGACAACGGCCTGTCGTTCACCGAGTTCAGCTACTCGCTGCTGCAAGCCAACGACTTCCGCCACCTGTACGAGCACGAGGGTGTCGAGCTGCAGGCCGGTGGTTCAGATCAATGGGGCAACATCGTCGCCGGAGTCGACTTGATCAGGCGTGGACTCGGCGCAGCCGCCCATGCCATGACCCATCCGCTGGTCACCAAGGCGGACGGCACGAAGTTCGGCAAGTCCGTCGACGGCGCAGTGTGGCTCGATCCCGACAAGACATCGCCCTATCAGTTCCGTCAGTTCTGGGTGCAGACCGACGATGCCATGGTGGGCCGCTACCTGGAGATGTTCTCGCTCCGGCCACTCGACGAGATCAGGGCCACGATGGAAGCTCACGCCGAAGCGCCGGAACGTCGCGTTGCCCAGCGCGAACTGGCAGGGGAGTTGACCGTCATAGTTCACGGAGCAGAGGCGTCCGGGGCGGCGGAACAGGCGGCCGTGGTGTTGTTCGGTGGAGATCCCACAGAGGCGTCAGCCGCCGCGCTCGCCGTCGTCGCGCGCGAAGTGCCCTCGTCTGTCATGGCTGCGTCGGAGCTCCACGATCTGGTCGCGGTGCTGGTGAAGGCCGGTCTTGCGACCTCCAACGGTGATGCGCGACGCACCCTGCAACAGCGCGGCTACCGAGCGAACGGTGAAGTTCTCACCGAAACTTCGCAGCTCGCGAGCCTCAAGTGCCTCCATGGCCGCTATCTTCTTCTGCGCAAGGGAAAGACGAACCACCACCTCGTCGAGATTTCTTGAGCGAGAGGTTGCGGAAGCAGCCAACGGTGGATAATGTTTACTCCCGCTCCGGGCGGCTGAAAAGCCCCGGAAAGCGACACCAACTCCCGCAAGGGTGAGTGTCGCACGAGCTACGGCTCCTTGAAAACGGAAGAGAAGACTGAACGATAGTGCGGGCAGCACGTCGCCTTTGGCGATGGAGCTGCTTGTCAATTCCGGTCGGAACGCAAGGATGTTCGCATCTGCGTGTCCCGACCAACATGATTACAAAGAAGAGCAGGAACACGAAGACCTGGAGCTGGCACTGAGCTATTCCCTCAGATGCTCCAGACCATCTTCATGGCTCTCAAAAAATGAACGACGCTCGAGCAATCGAGCAAGTTCTTGTCGGAGAGTTTGATCCTGGCTCAGGACGAACGCTGGCGGCGTGCTTAACACATGCAAGTCGAACGAGATCCAAGCGTTAGCAATAACGTGGAAGATCTAGTGGCGAACGGGTGAGTAACACGTGAGGAACCTACCCCGGACTCAGGGATAACAGACGGAAACATCTGCTAATACCTGATGCCGTCGGAGCATCACATGGTGCACTGACGAAAGAATCTCGGTTCGGGAGGGCCTCGCGGCCTATCAGCTAGTTGGTGGGGTAACGGCCCACCAAGGCATCGACGGGTAGCTGGTCTGAGAGGATGATCAGCCACACTGGGACTGAGACACGGCCCAGACTCCTACGGGAGGCAGCAGTGGGGAATCTTGCGCAATGGGCGAAAGCCTGACGCAGCAACGCCGCGTGCGGG